>CAXSBZ010000024.1:0-56108 GCA_964236465.1 uncultured Sphingobacteriaceae bacterium
CTATATTAGATTACATCTTAATATGTTGTTTTCCAACTGTCATTCAACTAATTAAAATTAAAGAACTCTGTTCTTTTTTCGATTCCAGGATTACCAACCACAATACAATTGCCGGAAACATTTTTAATTACAACAGACCCACTTCCTATTTTTACGTTGTCCATTATTTTAATATTTCCAATAATACAAACATTACTTCCAACATCAACATTATTTCCAAGAACAGGCGGAGAACTAAACTTTCCTTCTTTTGTTTGCTTGTTTCCAATTGTAGTGCAGTGCCTAAGAACACAATTTTCTCCAATTATTACACCGCCTCCAATTACTAAGCATTGTCCATGGTAGATAACTAAATTCTTTCCTGCTTTTATATTGTATGGTATTTCTATGCAAAATATCCACTCTACTAAAAACTTGTAAAAAAATAGATATGGAATTCCTAAATAGAAAAATATTTTTTTTGTTGAGCAAAAGTTAGCAATTCTGAAAAGCAACATTATGATTCTACCCTTCGTAGTATTAGCTTTCCAATCCTGAAATATAAATTGAAAGAAATTCATTTTTAATTTGTGTGATCTATTTCTATTAATCTAAAAATAACTATATTAATTATTGAATAAAGGACTGTTGTACTGTTTCAAACATTTCAATATATTTCGTTACTATACTCTCTGTCGAAAAGTTTTGCTGAACATAAGTTGATAAACTTTTTTGCAAAGTTTTGTATTCCTCTTCACTTCTTAAAATTGCATCTTCTAAAACTTGTTCTAAAGCCTTTGGATTATTTACTTCAAATAAATATCCTGATTCTCCTTCATTTATAAATTCCTTAAAACTATCTAATTTACTTGCAATTACAGGAACAGAATAATTATAAGCAATCATCAAAGGCCCGCTTTGGGTAACATCTTTGTAAGGAAGTATCAGGTAGTGTGCATTTGAAAAAATTGCAGGTATTTCATCATTTTCTATAAACCGTATGATTTCAATAATTTTATTACTGTTTTTAATAAGAGGTTTATAAATAGTATTCCAATCAGCGCATCTACCCGCAACAGTTAGCCTAAAATTATTATATTTAGAAGACAGTTCTTTTAGTGATTTTAATAAAATATCCAGCCCTTTGTATGATTCTATATTGCCAAAAAATAAAAATGAAATTACATCATATTTAGGAACAATATTTTTTTTGGGTCCGAAATCTTTTAAAGCTAAAGGTATATCAAAAACTTTTGCTTTAGGGAACTTCTTTTTAAGTATAGTTTCTTGTCCTTTAGAGAAAGTTAAAAAAAATTTAAATTTACTTAGAAATATATTTTTAGTAAATTTTAACATAATATTACTTTTCCAACCGCTATGACTAACAACATCATGTAATCCAAAAATTATTTTATTCACATTGACGGTTGATAAGAACAGAAGCATGAAATAGATATCTTCATAATCATTAATATAAATAAGATCAAACTTCTCTCTTTTTATAAATAATATCAACTTGTAAAATGTTGATATATTTCTTGGATCTCTTCTTCTAAATTTAGTAATTATTGGTTTAAATACAATATTATTTTCTAATAATTTTTCCAATTCTTCTTTGGAGTAATTACTATTTTGGGCAGAAATAAAAACCCCATAAGTAATATCAGTTTTTTTAGCAAGTAAATTTATGATGTTAATATCACAATCTGAAAAGCTTGTACTTGATAAAAAAAATATTTTCATAACAAAAAAACTTTAAAAACTAGATATAGTATATTGAAGATGTTTTAGATTGTGATAAATTACTTACCCTTTATAACTAATAGTTCGATTGTATCAATCTAACATACTTTTCTATTTAAACTAACTATCTCTGCAATTATCTGCCTTCACACTAATCGTATGATTATTTTCGATTATAATACAAGTTCGATTTTGAACGAAATTTGCCTTTCAAAATAACTCATTTCTTCCAATTTTTATAAGTTTCTGAAAATATTTTGTCTAGTTCGTTTGAGAATATTAGCATATTAAATTTGTTTCGACCTAACGCTAAAGAATTTTTACTCATAAGTGTTAACAATTCATAGTCATTTAAAATTAATTTTACTGCTGATACCCATTCTTCAACATTTCCTTGTTTCACAGAAATGCCAATTATTTCTTTATCAATATCTAAATCAACATTCATATTTTTTGTCATAATTACAGGTTTACCCATTCCTACAACATCAAGTATACCAGTCAAACCTTGTGTTCCGAGAGGGTTGTTTGTAATTGGGATTAATACAAGCCTAGCTTTATCATATTCTTTTAATAAATCGAAGTAAGATATATGCTTAGAAATTATTTCAACATTTTTAGGAATGTTTTTAATTTTTGGTAAAGAGTGTTCTGTACAATAAATCTTAAGCGGGAAATTTATGTATTTGAAAGCTTCAATTAGAGTATCAAAGTCTCTATCGGTATTACCTGCACTTATAGCAAATTTTGTATCAATTGGATCTTTAACTGGTAAATATGTTTTATAGAAATTAGTATCAGGACCCCAATCTAAGTTGAAAAACTTTTGATGATATACCTTAAAAGGAATTGCCAATCTTTCTATAAGATCATTTTTCAATTTGTCACTTAAAAATATTATTGAATCATATTGCAGTATTAGTTTTTTAATAAAAAAGTTAACTATAGTATTTGATTTTATATTTAACAAAGGTTGATGTACGATAATTATAATTGGTTTTTTAACAATTTTTAGAAACTTTAATATAATTATTAACTTAGTGTTTGCTGCTGCATAAGGAGCATAAATCATATCGCATTTTCTTAACAACCATAATGCTCTGATTTGTTGGTCTAAAAATTTAATTTTAAATAAACGACCGATATAATTTAAAACTTTATATTTTTCATGTTGTAAAATTATAAACTCATAGTTGTTATTCTTTTGCAACTCAACTATTCCCCACAAATGATGACTTGGATGTAAGCCCTGCTTCCAAAGTTTAAATACTGCATCCATTGGATAAGTATTAATTAGAATAATTTTCATAAATAAAAAGGGAGTTTATAATATAAAATTAATTCTTTAGGTATAAAAATAAGGGAAAAAGTTATTTTTATATAATGTTTTAGACCTTCTTTCGCCAATTACTTTAGCAGGAATGCCACCTGCAATACACATTGGCGGAATATCTTTTGTTACCACTGCACCTGTAGCAATCACACTTCCTTTGCCAATTGTGACTCCAGGTAAGATTATTACCCGTGAAGCAACCCAAACATTTTCTTCAATAATTACATCTCCGTGTTTAGAGTGATGAAAATCAGAATGCGGATCATGTTCCAATGTAAATATCCATGTGCCTCTTGCAATATCTACGTTATCTTTTATTATTATTCTCCCAATTCTGCCGTCTAACAAACAATCAGGATTAATAATGCAATTATTTCCGATTACGATTTGATCCTTTGAAAGTTCATTATTTAATATTTTAACATTTGTACAAACATTAGATTGAGAACCAATTCGCATATAACATTTTGCTATCGGTAAACGTATTACATTAAAAGGGATTTTTGTAAAAAAAGAATTGTATAAGTAAAGCCTCAAAGGTTTTCCGAATCGTAAAATTCTTCTCAATTGCATATTATAAATTTAAGATGCGTTAACACATCAATTTTAAGTTAATTTATTTAGCTTTTCAAAATAATTGGCAACAGATATGATTTTTAAAATAACGTTATTCCAAGTATAGTTTTTCAAAGCATATTCTTGTGCAAGTAATCCTTTTTGCTCAATTATTTGTGGATTAGAGAGTAAAAAATCTATTTTGTTTGATAAAATTGAAGGATTTGGCTCATCAATACCTATTCCTAAATTCCCATAATTTGATAACTCTGGAAAACTATTTTTATTGATTCCAATAATTGGCATCCGACACAGCATGGCTTCTATATAAACTAAACCCCAAGGTTCATTTATAGCTGGCATTAAAAATATTGAGTGAGAGTTAAAAAGGTTTTGTAGCTCATTTAAGGGAATAAATCCATAGGTTTTAATATTGGGATGGTTAATAGTACCTTTGTAATCATTTTGCCCTACTATAGACAATTCAACGTCTGGATGTTTATCTAAAAGTAAATCAAAAGCTTTTAATACAAGTTCACCACCTTTGTCTTTAAACCTGCCTTTTGCAACGAACAATATTTTTTTATTTTTATAGTCTTTGATTCCAAAGAAAGGCTTAATGATACCACTTCCTGTTCCAACTACAGTAATTTTCGATTCAGAAATTTTATAAAAATTAATTAAATCATGTTTCACATATTCACTGATAGAAAAAATATGATCAACATTATTAAATGACTTCACTTCTAACCTTTCAATAACTTCTCTGTCTTTTGCACTTATTAATTCAATATTAGTGGCATTGCTTTGCCAAATATTCCAAGTAGCATCTATTAAGCAATAATGAAATTGATCTTTATACTTTTTAATATAAGGTAAACCAAATGTGCCAAAGTGTAAAAAGTGTTTTGAAGATGATTTATTTGTAACTATACTATTATAATAAGCACTTAAAAACCGTATATAGGTATAACGCATACCTATCATCATTTGATTTTTACTGTTATTAAAGTATGTATTATAGTAAAAATTTAAACACTTCACAAAAAACTTGAAAATAATACCTTCTTCAAATGTACTATAAGCCTCTTCTAAATTACTGTTAGCCTTAAGTTCTTGATATATATTATAAATAGTTCCAGACCAAGTTTTTGGATTTTCAGGGTCGCCTACTGCTGAAATTAGATTAATCTTCATTTAACCTTTTGATTTTGCATTCAATTTAGTCTAAATTTAATAATCGAATTAATCAGCTCGTTTTTAAAAACAAGAACTTGAAGCACTCCAAATGAAATTACATAAATTAAGCATGTAAACACTAATAAAAAAAGTTGATTTATAATATGCTGAAAAATTAGCTCAAAAGATAGAGAAAAAATTAAACCTGTTATTATTAACGACAATAAATTACGGTCTATATTAATTTTTATAGTCTTTCTTGCTGATCTAAAAATCAATACACAAACTATTGATTCAGCAAAAACACATGCTATAGCAGAGCCAATAAAACCAAAAAACGGTATTAAACAAAAATTAAGAAGTAAGCTTCCTATAAATCCGAATATTGTTGCAATAAATATCTTCTTTTCTTGACCTATTGCTAATAAATATTGTGTTCCGAAAACATTACATAAACCAATTATTAACGGAACAATTGCTAAGATTTGTAAAGCAACCTTTGCTTCCAAATATTGTTTCCCTGAAATAATTAAAAGTATTTCTTCTGAAAATAACATAACAATAAAAAAGAACGGAATACCGAATAATAATACTATACTTATAGATTTTTTCATTAAATCCTGTATAGCTGTTGTATCGTTATTAGTAAAAAATGTTGACATTCTTGGTATAAGAACCAGACCTAAACTTCCCATAATACTCCAAAATATTTTAACTATTTTTAATGGAATGTTATAGTAACTAACTTGTTGTGGAGTGGTCATTGATCCCAAAATAATTGTATCCATGATCGTGTACAAACTAACTGAAATGTTAATACTAAATAGTATCCAAAGAGGTCGTAAATGTTTAAATATTTCAGAACTATATTTAAAACTAACAAAATGTTTATTTATAAAGTTTCCAAAATTTAAAATAGCATTTGCTAAGACAGTTAACGAAAGAATTAAATAATATATATTAGAGTCTGTTTTAGCAACTACTAGAAATAAAATCATGAGGACACTCAGGGACTTTATCACAATAGATCGAACAGTTATATAAGTAAAATTTTCAATCCCTTGATAAAACCATTCTATTAAAAATGAATTTGCAACAATAGTTAAACATCCAAATTTAATTAAATTTAAATTAGTGTTAAGTTTCCCTAAAAAAAACGGTAGAACCAAGAATATCATGCAAAAGACGCACGATAAGAAAAATTGAATTATTGCTAATTCTACTACCAATTGAGAGATTTTTTGTCGGTCCAATTTTAATTTTGCTACCTCTCGCACACCATAGTATGGTATTCCTATTGTAGAAATTAAAATAAAGTATTGAGTAAAAGAGTCAATGTATAAAACACTTCCGATACTAACTGTAGATAAAGTTCTAGTCAAATACGGTATTGTTATTAAAGGAAAAAGAAATGTAGATGCCGTAAGAATAAAATTACTAAGCAAATTTTTTTTTAAACTCATTATTTATCAAAAGTTATTAATTAACAATAAAAAAGATTATATAGTTCGTAAACATATTTGATAGGGTAAGGAAATTTTAACTTAGGTATTTCTTATGGTCCAGAAAATAATAACTTTTTTGTATTTTCTTCTTTTAGTATTATAAATTTTTATTTGTAAGTTTAGTTTCCAAATCAACAGTGTTTTTAGTTGGACAAGATATAATTAAGATAATTAAACTAGTAACCATAATCAAAAGCCTACTGTCATTAAATGAATTTACGGTATTAAATGCTATCAACCAACTTATAACCGAGCCAATTAAAAATATAACTTGATTATCATAAATATTTTTCATAAATAAAATTAAGCCTTTAAATATTGGTACTATTATGAATAATACAAAAATACCAAATCCGATAAAGCCAACTTCAACGAGTATTTTTAAGTAACCATTCTCCGGCTGATCAAAATATATGAGCTCATTATCACCAATTATTAAATATTGATCCTGAACATGTCTCATTGTGTAATCTTGATAATTTCCATATCCAATTCCCAAATATGGATGCTCATTAGAAATCTCATACGCCTTTGCCCATATTGAATGACGAAACTTGTAATCTTCAGATAAATTATCAGCCCTCTTAAATACGCCAATGTTTAAATTGACACTTGATAAAATCAAAAATCCTAACACACACAAAATGCTACCGTAAATACGATACACTTTACCAGCAACAATAAATACAAAAGTTAAAGCTATAGCGAAACCACCGATTGCTGATCTGCTCCCAGCCAAATAAATAGCTAATATACCGGTTAGAAAAATTAAATGATTCAATATTATTGTTCTATTACTTTCACCTTTTTCTATATATAAAAAGAAAAAAATGCCCATTGCAAAGTATTGGCCACTTCCTTGTGAGTCAAAGAAATAGCTAGGATATCTAACTAAATTATACTCGGAATCTATAGTATTACCTGCTAAATTAGGATACATAGTAAAATTTAAACCGATAATCATTTGTAAACCCAGGAATATTAATGCTATAATATATGTAACTTTTAAAGCTTTTATGGCTTTGTAATAAAATGATGGGTTTTTAAAACATTCAGTTAAAAACAATCTGCCATATATAAAAATTGGTAAGAATTTAAAGAGTCTAAGATATATTGTGTTCGGAAACTCTGATGCGAGTCCGCCTATTAAAATTATAATGATTAGTAAAATAAAGAGTAAAAAATAAAAACCATTTTTACTCTTTAAATTAATAGTTGTAAAATCCTTAAAAAGAAAAATAAAGCTGTAAATACATATTACATGAAATACTCTAAAACCTCCATCAACTTCTCTTGTGATCCTTAAATCCATTAAAGGCAACAAATAAATTATAAAAAGAAGACAGGATTGTACTGTACTCCCTTTATAAAAAATATAAAAAGCAAAAAATAATAAAGTTACAAACGGTATAATGTAAATTAATTTGTCAAACATTTATATTACATCAAATTTTGGTATTGACTACTTAGAGCCTGTTTAAATTTTATTCAACTTATTTTCAATGCTTCTTTTATCATGTAAAAAACAGTAAAGCTTTCTGTGTTTTCTTGTAAAATTGGAACTCCAAAATCAATTTTTGTAGGCTAAAAGAAGTATTGTGTTTTTTCAAGTATAAATTAAACAAGTTCGTAGTTTAAAAAATCATCAAAAATATTTTCCTTAATATTTATTATTTTAACAATTACTATTGTAATTGCTTATAGAAAAGCCTTATCCATAACCATACTTATTTTTGTCTACTCCGTTCAAAATCAGGTGTATGTTTGTTAACTGTTTTTGATAAAAAAGTTCATTTAAAAAACCCAGTTCTTTTTTTTCTGTGAATCCTTGCCTAATTATGTACAAGGTTAGATCAGTTAAACGGGAGATAATCATAGCGTCAGGAACTACATGCACTGCTGGGCTGTTAATTATAATTTCATCGTAATGAATTCTTAAGATTGAAAGTAAAGTTTTCAACTGTTTTTTCTCTAATAAATCCGAAGGATTAGGTACTATCAATCCGCTGCTTATAACATCTAAATTTGAAGCTAACCCAGAGTTTTGTATGATTTCTTCAAGTTCTGAATTATTTTTAAGGAAATCATTTACACCTTTATGGTCTTTTGATAATTTAAATATTTGTGCAAGTTTAGGCTCATGAAAGTCCATTTCGATAATAACCGTTTTTCTACCAGCAAAGGCCATGGCAATAGCCAAATTACTGCTCACAAAGCTTTTTCCTTCACCCAAAACACTTGAAGTTAGTAAAGTAACCCTTCCGTGCCCTTCTTCATAATTTAAATAAAGTAATTTAGTACGCAAAGCACGAAATTGTTCATTAAATTCATTGGTACTATTATCACTGACAACAATTGGGTTTGAAGATTTTTCAAAAGTTAATTCCCCAATGACAGGAATTTTGACCGAACTTCTTATATCACTTAAAGACATTACTTTGTTATTAAAACTATTTTTACCGTAGATAAAACCAGCAGGTAAACTGAGACCCAAGATAAGAGCTATAGCAAGAGCTAATTGTTTTTTGGGTCCTTTTTGGGCATTAAAATAGGCTTGATCAACTATACGGTCATCTGTTAAAGTAGATTCAAAGCTTAATGCTACTTCTTCTCTTTTCTGGAGTAAATAGGTGTACAAAGTTTCTTTACTGGACTGCAATCTTTTTATACTATTGTATTGACGTTCCTGAGTTGGAATACTTTTTATTGAAGATTCAAAATGAGAATTGAAAGATTGAAGTTCGTTTTTAGAGTTGAGTAAAGATAATTTTATATTATTAACATTTTCTTTAATTGCAGATCGGGTAGTAGCAATTTGCCTGTTTATCGATTCAAAGTCAGGATTAGTTTCCGGAGTAGTAGCCGCTAAGCGATCATGTTGTAATTGAAGCTGTGAAAATTTTTCAATTAAACTACTTAAAGCAGGATCCGAAATCCCTACCGTTGCCGGAACATTGCTGGCATTTTGAGCTGAATTGATATATTTTTCGATACCTTCTACCACTCTCAGTTGAACATTTACTTCATTTAGGCGGGTTTCGTTTGCCTGCTGGTTTTCTAAGTTTACCTTTGAGTCGGAGCTAATATCTGTTATACCTCTGTTACTTTTAAACCGTTCTATTCCTCCCTCTGCTTGTGATAACTCATTAGATAGTAAAGCTATTCTTTGATCAAGAAAATCAAGGGTAAGTTTTGTTTGCCGGTTCTTTTCGGCTAACATAGTTAAATTATAGTTTGCAATAAGCCGGTTAAGAATATCTTTACCTCTTTGGATATTATCGTCATCTATGGTTAAAATAACAGTGGTAGCTAATTTATCTGCCAAACTAATATCAACTGCTCTTTGATATTGAAGTGCTAAAATTTCTGGATCATTAAGTTGAAGTTCAATAGTAGTGCCTTTATATTGAGATACATTTTCTGTAGGTTCTAACTTCCATTTGCCAAAGCTATTGCTAATTGTTTCGTTAAATTTAAATTCTTTTGAATCTCCACCCGGTACAGCTACATAAAAAGATTTATTATTTTTTACGATAATATTAATTATACTTTGCTTGTAATTTCCACTTGGTTCTAGTAAAACTAATTTAACAGGAGAAGAACTATACAAGTCTTCTGATACAAATCCCTTTTTCGTTTTGTAAGTCACCCATAACTGTAAGTCTTGTATTACTTGGCCAATAAGTTGCTTAGATTTCAAAACCTCCATTTCATTTTCAATAGTCTTCTGTGAATTGATCATATCGATTTCTTGAAACGCAGACTGCTGTTGATTAGGACTTTTTTTATCATCTTTAATAATTAAAGCAGCCTTTATCTCATAATCAGGCTTAGCTATTTTAAGATAAATAAAAGCTGCTGCAATACATATTGCTAATCCAAGAACAAAAAGAGGCCAATAAAAGAAAAGCCTGGTTAAAATACTTTTTAAATCAGTAAACTCAACTGTTCTTTCGGGGTCGAGAGGTGCAGAAGTTTGAGCTTGTTGTGTACTCATAAGAATTTATCGGTATATATTTGAAAGAACAATTGCGATGATAGATAACCCCGAAAGCACTAAAGTTGCAGTACGGTAGCCACGATCAACCGTGGCATATTTGGTACGATCTGGCTGCACATAGATTTCATCATTGTTCTTTAAATAAAAGTAAGGAGAGTCAAAAACTTTTTTTGAAGTAAGATCTATAGGTATATAGTTGCGTTTACCATTTTGCTCCCTAATCAATATAATGTTTTTACGCATTGCAGTGATATTCAAATCACCTGCTAAACTTAATGCTTGGGTGATGGTAGTCCGTTCGTTTTGTAAAATATAAATATTAGGGCGTTGTACATCCCCGAAAATAGAAATTTTGAAATTGAGTATACGAATGTTTACAACAGGATCTTTATAATATGTAAGCAGTAGTTGATTCAGGTTTTCCCGTAATTCGGAAGTAGTGAGTCCAGCAGCTTTTAAATTTCCAATAAGTGGGAGATGTATATCACCTTTTTGATCTACCAAGTACCCGGTAATAGGGTTATCAGGAGAAGTATCGTAAATATTTCCATTTACACGGTTTAGATTATAGTTAAAAATAGCGGAAGACTCTGGATTTCTACTTGCTACGTTAATACCTAAAATATCTGCGGGTTGTATGGTAAGAGGAGAAAAATTTTTGACTTGCTCTAAGGAAGGTGTTGTATGGTTTAAGTCTTGGAAATAAGGAATGTTTTTGTAAGAACCACAAGATGATAAAATAATTAACAAACAAGTAGCGTAACATATAATTTTTTTATTCATATAAAAATTAAGGTATTAATAGTTAAATTGAACTATTTGTACGAATCAGTACAATAATAATCATCTGTAATTAAATGCAATCTTTCGGATCGATTATATACGCTATCTATAGATGATATTTTGCGATCATTGTCTTCTTTTTAATAATTAAATAAGCAAATACCGCCCCATAATACACGTACCGTTTCCACATTCTTCTGGGTTCCTTTATCAATCGAATAAACCATTCTAAGTTCATATTAACCCAAAATTTACTAGGCCGAGATACTGTTTCTGCATAAAAATCGAAAACAGCTCCGATAGAACAAATTACACTTGTATTTAACTTTTCTTTAAAACTATGCGATAACTTTTCTTGTTTGGGAGCTGTCAATCCTATAAATACAACATCTGGTTCGAAAATGTTAATATTTTCAATCATTTCTGAGATGTCATCTTCATCAAAATTTGACTTATATGGAGGAGAATAATAGTTTACATTTATAAATGGGTATTCTCTCGCAATTCGCATACTTATTCTGTTCAATGTATTTTTAGAAGAACCCAGATAAAAACACTTTCCTTTTTCCTGATTAAGCTGCTTTAATAAATTTTGATGCATATCCGCACCAGCAAACTTTTTTACAAAGTTACCAGTTAAATATCTGCATGCTTTAACAATTCCAATTCCATCAGGAAGTAAAATATCCGAACCTTTTAAAGCTTCTTTAAATACTAAATCCCTTTCGCCAATACAATAAGAATATTGATTTAAAGTGTTTATTGTAACTTTATCTTTTCTATCAAACTTAAATGTTAATGGATTTGTGGCAAGAGAATAATCTAAAAATTTAACAGTTGTTATCATTTTTTAATCAAGCGATAAAATTTTATTATGAAAAACAGTAAGTTTATGTTGGAAAAAACAGTAAAAATTTAAATTGATTGTAATAAATTAATGAAGATGAATTAAATACTGTGCGTTCAATTTTTGCGTCATTTAAAACATAATATGTCATTTTTTTATAATTGGGTTGTGTTCTTAAATGTATGATGGATTAAATTTGGTTAAGAAAACAGATAAATCAGAATGATTTTCTTTCGTTTTTACAGTTAAATAAAGCTTGTAGTTTAAAAAAACATTATCGGCTCTTATAGTCATCATACATTTGAGAACAGTACCTATAATTGTTATACACATTATAAAAAATATTTTTTTCCGTTTTATAATTATAAGATTATTAATATTTATTTAATCCGAAGAAAAGACAATGTTTGTAACATAATAAAAGCTTGTTTAAATTTTGTTCAACTTATTCTCCATACTTCTTTTATCACCTTAAAATCATCGGTTTGTTATACTTTTTCTGTTGAAGGCAACATTTCAAAACAGAATTTACAGGCCTAAAAGAAGCATTATAAATCCTCATCATAAAAATTTAAAAACGCTCTTATATTTACATCTGAGTTTTTATTATTAATTAGAAATTAATTTATTAAAGCTAATAAAAGAAATAATCTGTTTTTCAAAAATTATTTTATAATGTAATAATTTGATTTAAATTGTATTTCCAATCTTTGAAAAGACTGTCGTTGAATAATTCTCATGGCTTAATATTAATAAGGAACGAATTTTCCTTGTGCCCGATAATAAATATGACGAATTACAAAAACAGGGAAAAGAATTAGCATAGAAGCTAAAGTGATACTGATTAAAAGAATAATTTTCATATTGGTCAGAAATGAAGTTTAGTTTAACAGTTACAGTAATTAATTTTGATTTCTCAAATTTCTTGTCATCTTTTTGATTAAAGTTGTTGATTAAATATATCTTTAAAGTAGTAGCTTTAAAGATCTATTTAAATATATGCCTTTTGAAGATCAAAAGAAATTATAAATTTTCTAAATATCTAAAAAAATTTCGATTATCATATAGTCTTTTTAAATAATATTAATTGGATGATTTCCTTTCTACCTGCTGGCTAAGCGGTCATTACAGTAAACTTAAAAAAGGCGATACAATGTAGTTCGTGATTAAGTTTACCAGGATGAAAAAAATGGCCTCGGAAGCCTACTATTTCTTAAAAGCCTGTTTAAAATTTATTCAAAATAATTTAGGATGCTTCTTTTAAGCATGTAAATTTGGTGTTTGTATTTTACGCTAATGCAAAAAAGTATAGAAGCTTCTCATTTTTTAGGTGATAAAAGAAGTATAGAAAATAAATTCAGTAAAATTTAAACCAGCTCTTATGATTTGAATTCAAAGCTTCTGTAAGCAGCATATTTGTTTTTTTTATAATAACAGCATTTCTATTATTAAAATGAGAATTGTAATTATGGATGAATTAAAAAAAGAAAGACAATTTTGGGATGATTCTCCAGATAAACTATTATACAAAGAGATGCACAATCCTTACAATGCTCTAAAAAAGATGTTTAGAGGTATACTACTATAGAAACATAGAGCCTTTTTACATAACTTAAAATGTGGAAGAAATAACTTTTGGAAGGATCATTCGTAACCTGATCTATTGCGACATTATTGTGTCGTTCCGCCCTATAAGGAAGAAATGCAATTCGTTAAAGGACATCTATATTGAAGAGTTTAAGGCAATTGAATCAGAATGCAAAAAGCGTTAAGGGCAATTAGAAGCAAAGCTTACAGATATGCGTGATAAGGCAGAGAACATGAAAATGATAGAAGGGTTGTTAGATATTGTAGTTTAAAAAATACTTGAATGTTCAACTGTATTATAAATCTGCTAAATATCATTTAAAAAGTATAAACTATCAATTCGATGTATTCTATAAACTTATTTTGACGTTACAAGATCTTGGATCCATTACCTTAATAAGCTAAGGACTCCCATCCTGGAGATTAACAACTAATTAAAAAGTTTTAAAAAGGAAAAGATAAATTTTGATAACCTTATACCTGAAGTAGCCCGTAGGGGAATCGAACCCCTGTTTCTAGAATGAAAATCTAACGTCCTAACCCCTAGACGAACGGGCCTTGTACTAAAATAGATTCTCGAATATGCAAACTACAATTTCTGTAATTGAGACTTTAAATCTTCTGCAAACATACAAATCCTAAATGCACGGTCAATACTTTACAGAAAATAAAAAATCGAAAGCAAAAAAACTTGAGTACTATTATAAAATAAAAAAAGGTATATAAAAACAATAAATACTGTTTTTATATACCTAAATCTTACGATATTTTTGGTAATAGTTGAATCAATTTGTACCAATGACAATTGTCTTCTCAATATTCGTCTTTACGGCCACCACCTTTGTATCCACCGCTACTGCCTCCGCTTCCACCCTTGTATCCACCTTTATCATAACCACCGCGACTGCTTCCACCGCCACTATTACCACCACCATAGCCGCCACGACTGCTTCCGCCACCGCCATAACCACCGCCGCCGCCACTGTTTCCACCTTTATAGCCACCGCCGCCACTGTTTCCACCGCCAAAGCTTCTTCTGGAATCATCTCTTTTATCTTCAGATTTGTTTACCACAATAGAGCGTCCTTCAACAGATGAACCGTTCAATTCATCAATTGCTTTCTGCGCCATTGCATCGTCCGGCATTTCAACAAACCCAAATCCTTTACTTCTTCCTGAAAACTTATCAATAATAATTTTCACTGATGATACTTCACCATAAGCTTCAAAAACTTCTTTTAACCTGCTTTCTTCCAAAGCAAATGGAAGGCTTCCTACAAAAATGTTCATTATTGTTTTTTAATTTGATTTTATATCTATTTCAAAAATACTTATATTAAATCTAAACTTTGCTATTAAATTAATATAATTTTTTTTCAAAGTAAATCTAGACAATTATTTCAGTTAACAAAGCAAAAAAGGTGTACCAAACTATATTGGTACACCTTTTTAATTTGACTAAGCCTGTGTTTATAACAAGCTAAACTCTACACGACGGTTTTGTTGACGGCCGGCAGCTGTTTTATTAGTCGCAATTGGTTGGGTTGAACCATAACCAGTTGCTTCTATACGTGATGCATTTGCACCTTTGCTTACTAAATATTGACGGATGGCTTCTGCACGAGCTTTAGATAAAGCTAAATTAAGCGCAGCAGAACCTGTATTATCTGTGTGTCCGGCTAACTTCAAACTGAAGTTTTTAGTTACCAATAAATCTGCAACCCGATCCAAACTTGGTAAAGAATGAGCACGAATGGTTGCTTTACCTAAATCAAATTCCAGATTAGAAATTGCATCTCTAACTACTTTTTTATCTTCTTCAGTTACATAAACCTTAACATCCGGTTTGTTGACTGGCAAAGCACAACCTGAACCATCCACAGCAGTACCTGCAGGTGTTCCTGGGCATTTGTCAAATTTGTTTGCTACACCATCTGCATCATCATCACCCAAATCTTTATTATATTGAGCTTGTGCTGCTTGTTGATCTCTTAGTCTGTTTTGTTCAGACGTAGCTAACATGTTTTTTAACTCAGCACTTTCAGCAGCACTTTCTTCTCTTAAAGCAGCAATTGGGCTGTAATTAGCCAATTGTGAAGATTTTTTTCTGCCTAATGAAAGTTCTAAACCAGCGTGTGCATAAGAAAACCGGTCATTGTTGGCTCCACGAACACCATCAAATGTTGGTGTTTTCATAAAGTAAACATTGTAACCTAAATCTATATTGATCGTTTTGGATAATCCAAACTTTAAACCTGCACCAACTGGTACAAAATAGTTTTGGCGGTAATAACCACCTTCGTTACCAGCAACGCCTTGTACATTCGGGCTATAAGACATATAGCCTGCACCTGCTGTAAAATACGGAGATAGAGCAGAACGTTTGTGGTTCAAACTCATATTGGCAATGGTAAAATTACCACTTACTGATCCTGCATACTCAATATTGGTAGTAAAGCTACTGTTGTTTTGAGCTACAGTTGGGGAAGGAAGCGAATTAGCCTGATAACCTCGTACTTTACCTGCCATAAAATCTGCCTGAATACCAAAAGCTGGTAAGATTTGTTTTTTAAGATAAGCACCATAGCCCCAAGTTTCTTCCGGGGTACGGAAATCACCATTTGAAGCGTTGTTAAATGGTGTAAAGTGTGTTAACATGCCACCATTAAGCCCGATTGACCAGGTACGAAAACTTTTCTTTTCAAAACGTTTCGTTGTGTCTGAGTTCATGCTCTGAGCAAACAATGATGTTGATAATCCTACGGCTGACAACGTAAGAGCCAACTTTGTAATCTTTGATTTCATTTTTTTAGTTGTTATTTTTAATTATTTCGGCTTATACGTTGACATTATAAATTAGGTCGTTGTATAAACAGTCATTCTTTTACCTAAAAAATGCTGCCAAAAACAGTATTTGAAATGTTAAATAATGTAAAGAAATGCTAAGTGTTTGACTTTTAAGTAGAAAACTTCGGCCGGAAAAATAAAAATGTTAATCAAATGATTAAACATGTTACCGATACAATCGACTAATTAAACATACAAATTTCTGTTTATGACTACTATTGTACTAAAAACGTTTTCGGTACAACAGTATTTTGGCAGATTTTGGTGCTCAGATTTCTTTGTAAACTGATAAAAAGCATGACAAAAAACTCATACTTCTTTTATCGACCTAATTTTAGGTTGATAAAAGAAGCAGGTGTAAGCACGAATCAAATGTTATTTTTTTCTCCAGGATTTTCTGTGGCCGGATGGTCTTCTGATCTCAGGCTGGTAAACTGGTCCTTCACCTAAAACTTCCGGGATTGGTTTCTGCTCAATTGTTTTACCGATCAAAGCTTCAATATGGCTAAATTTACGCTGATCTTTTTCATTGATAAAAGTAATTGCTGTTCCGGTGGTTTCTGCCCTGGCCGTGCGCCCGATGCGGTGAATATAATCTTCCGGGTCATGCGGCACATCATAATTAATCACCAAACTAATTCCTTCTACATCAATCCCTCTGGATAAAACATCTGTGCCTATCAAAACCGGCAATTGCCTGCTTTTAAACGCGCGCAGGATATTTTCCCTTTGCTCTTGCTCCAAATCAGAGTGAAAAGCTTCCACTTTCAGCCCGGCACGGAAAAGTGTTTGGTACAGTTGCTTTACTTTTTCTTTGGTTGATACAAAAACAATGGTGCTGGCATAATTTCCTTCTGCCAAAAGCATTTTGATCAGCGGGAGTTTCTGGTGATCAAAAGTCATGTAAACCTGTTGGGAAATACCGATTGCTGGTTGGGAAAGTGCAATATTGATCTGTTCCGGCTGGTTCAAAATTTTCTGCGAAAGCGTACGGATTTTGCCCGGCATTGTAGCAGAAAATAACAACGTTTGCCTTTTGGCAGGCAAATAACTGATGATACGAATAATATCATCATAAAAACCCATGTCCAGCATCCGGTCTGCCTCATCCAAAATCAAATGCTGCAACTGACTCAATTTAACTATGCCGGAGGTTAAATGCGCGATCAACCTTCCGGGAGTTGCAATAATAATATCCACGCCTTCATTCAAAGATCGGCGTTGCTGCTCATAACTGGCACCGTCGCCGCCACCGTAAACCGATATGGAACTGATGCCGGTAAAATAAGCCAAACCTTCCGTTTGCTGGTCAATTTGCTGAACCAGCTCCCGCGTTGGGGCCAAAATCAAAGTATTGACCAAACTTTTTTCTTCCGAAACGCAAATCTGGTGCATGATCGGTAACAGGTAAGCCGCAGTTTTGCCGGTGCCGGTTTGTGCACAGGCAATCAGATCATGCTTGTTTAAAATAATCGGGATGGCTTGTTCCTGAATTGGCGTTGGCTTGCGGAAACCCATGCTGTCCAAACCTTCCTGTAGTTTTGGATCGAAGTTAAAATCAGTAAATGTCAAAAGTTAATGGCTTGTAAAGGTTGATTGGTATTGGTATCTGGTACAAATTTTCTAAATATAGCGTTTTTTGCTGATTCTACCTGATACTTCTTTTATCGGCATAAAAACAGTACACTATATTATATGCTTCAAACCAATACTTTTTTTTGTAAAATATCGGCAATAATTTGTTCGGCATGAACCCTGGAATTTTCAATAAACCACAGGTGCGTGTTCATCCCGCCGCAAACCACGCCAGCCAGATAAATTCCTTTCTGGTTGGTTTCCATTGTTTGCGGGTTGTATTCCGGCAGCAGTTTTTCATCCGCAGAAAGTGAAAGGCCCATCATTTTTAAGAAATCAAAATCAGGCTGATAACCGGTCAAAGCCAGTACAAAATCATTGGCAATCGTTATCAAACCTTCCGGCGTTTGGATATCGGCTTCGTATTCCCGAACCGCAACCAGCTCAGAATGGTAATAAACTTTGATCGTCCCTTCTTTGATACGGTTCATAATATCCGGCCGAACCCAATATTTTACGCGCTCATTAATATCATCTCCACGAATCACCATCGTTACCTCCGCTCCTTTCCGAAAAGTTTCCAGCGCAGCATCTACCGAAGAATTACTTGCCCCAACCACCAGCACTTTTTGCATCGTATAAAAACTTGGGTCTTTGTAATAATGCCGAACTTTTGACAAATCCTCACCCGGAATATTCATTTTCACCGGAATATCGTAAAAACCGGTGGCAATGATAATTTTTTGGGTTTGATAAACGCTTTTATTAGTAACCACTTCATAGCCGTCATTTTTAGGCTGAGTGCTCAAAACAGGTTCAAAAAGATGGATATTTAGCTGATTGGAAGTGGCCACACGGCGGTAATATTCCAGTGATTCTGCACGTGTGGGTTTGATGCTGTTGGAAACAAAAGGCACGCTACCGATTTCCAGTTTCTCCGAAGTAGAAAAAAAAGTCATGCCAGACGGATAATTATAAAGCGAGTTCACCAGCGTCCCTTTTTCAAGGATCAGGTAATTCAAACCGGCTTTTTTGGCTTCCAGTGCACAAGCCAAACCAATTGGGCCGCCACCAATAATCAATAAATCGAACATATATTTTAATGGGATAAAAGAAGCATCAGCAAAATCAATGCTTTTTTTATGGGTAAAAAATCTGTAAAAAACAAAAGCCGGAAAAACATCCGGCTCATATATAATTTAAAAAGAAAAAGGTTGTTTGAAAAAAAAGTGGGTAAGCTACTTTTATCGCACCGCTACAACCTTCTACCCTTGCTGTGTTCCCACCCTGGGGGAGTTCAAAAGGAGCTGGTCGTAAAAGACTTACCCGCCACAAAAGTAGAACTTTTTTTAGATTATGCCAGCTTTGAAAATAGATTATTTAAACAGCATTTTTTAGTTTGAGTTCTTTTTCGATTTTCATCGGAAAATGATTAAGCCTGTGCGTTGGCGTTTTTAAAACAACTATTTTATCTGCATAAAAGAAGCTTTCAAACGGAAGGCTTTCAAAATACTTCCATAAGATTTGGAAGTTGTCGGCAGAAAGTGATCTGGCAACCGTTATATGCGGAACGCTTGGCACGCCCGAACCGAGTATCTTTTTAAATTTAGAAAAAGCTACTTCTGCTTCAGTATTCAATACTACTTTAGCATAAATGGTATAAGTATTTTGATGTTCAAAATAATCAAAACCACAAAACTTTAATGCTACAGGTTTTTCTTGCTGAAGTTTCTGATCGTAATAAGTCAACTTTTCCTCCATAAACAAAGATTTTTTATCATAATAATGATTTACAGTGATATGTGCTTTGCTATTAAAAGAATGAAAATAGCCAATCATCTCTTTGGCCTTATCTTTAAAAGCACTGATGTTTGCTATAATTTCTTCACTCGGCGTAATTACAAGCAAATAGTCCTGGCTATTTATCTTGGTAAGTAAATTTGGATTGAACATTTTCATTCACATAATTACTAATTAATTTAGCACTTAAAAATATAACTTATCCACATTTTATCCACAGACTTATTCACAATTAGCAGTATTTTTAATCCATTCTATTGATTATTTCCAGGCACCAGGAATTAAACTTCTTAGTAAAAAAATTGTCTGTAATGTAACTTTTGAAAATCTACACAGTATAATAAAAAAATTTATACGATAATTGCAGCATTTTCTAAGCAAGTTTAAATTAGACAAATAATGAAACAACAACGCTTTTTTATGCCTACTGTCCGAGCAGCATTTACTCCAGTAGCATGTGCGTTAGTTTTGGTTTCCACCGGCTTCCTCTCATCAGCACGACGACGGTTTTTTATTTCCAGACTTTGAATTAATTAGATTTTATTTTAATTATCGAGGTGGAAAAAGTACATATGATGCTTTATAAACGTTCCCTCCGCTCTTAAATCCTTTTTATTTTAACGGAAATTTTGTTTTTCCCACATGACAATTCAAGATTTTAAAATTCAAGTGGCTACTGGCGAACATGCAGATTATGCACCCAAAATCTGTGATGAAATGGCCGAATCTGCCAAAGCCCGCGGCACCGGCATTGCTACACGTTCGCCGGAATATGTGGCCAACAAAATGCTGGAAGGCAAAGCCGTAATTGCTATTTATAAAGATGACACCTGGGCAGGTTTTTGTTATATCGAAACCTGGAGCCACGGCCAGTTTGTGGCCAATTCCGGTTTGATTGTGAACCCAGAGTTTAGAAAAGTTGGTTTGGCAAAAGCGATTAAGAAACAGGTTTTTAAACTTTCCCGCAAAAAATACCCGGATGCGAAAATTTTTGGTTTAACAACAGGTTTAGCTGTAATGAAAATTAACTCCGAACTGGGTTACGAGCCGGTAACTTATTCTGAACTAACGCAGGACGAAGCATTTTGGCAAGGCTGCAAAAGCTGTGTGAACTACGATATTTTGATGAGCAAAGAACGCAAGAATTGCATGTGTACGGCAATGCTTTTTGATCCCGAAGAAAAGGCAAAAGAGATTGAAGATAAAATGAAAAAGCTAAGCCATAAAGCAACATTGCTGGAACGCATAGAAAGTGCGCTAAAAAAATCAACCAAAACAATTGAAACTTTAGGTTTGGGCATTACCAAACTAACTGATATTTAAACATGAAAGAAAAAGTAGTTTTAGCTTTTAGCGGAGGTTTGGATACTTCGTTTTGCAGTATTTATTTATCTCAGGATTTGGGTTTGGAAGTCCATTCTGTCATTGTAAACACCGGTGGTTTTAGTGAAGAAGAACTGGCCGATATTGAACGGCGCGCTTACAAAATCGGCGTTGTTTCCCATACCGTGGTTGATGAAACCGAAAACTTTTACAATACCTGTGTCCGCTATTTGATTTATGGTAACGTATTGAAAAACAACACATACCCGCTTTCTGTAAGTGCCGAACGTGTTAGTCAGGCTACGGCAATTGCTTTGTATGCTAAAAAAATCGGTGCCAATTATGTTGCTCATGGAAGCACCGGTGCCGGAAATGACCAGGTCCGGTTTGATATGATTTTTAACATTATTATTCCCGAAGTAAAAATCCTCACCCCAATCCGCGATTTAAAACTAAGCCGCGAAGCAGAAATTAAATACCTGAAAGAGCATGGCGTAGAGATGAATTTCGAGAAAGCAAAATACTCAATTAATAAAGGTATTTGGGGAACTTCTGTCGGCGGCAAAGAAACGCTGACTTCGCACGAAGGATTACCTGATGATGCCTGGCCAACGCAATTGACAAAAGAAGGATCGGAAAAAGTAACGCTGGAATTTAAACAAGGCGAACTAATTGCGGTAAATGACGAGACTTTCAATCATCCAACCAAAGCCATCCAGAAATTGCAGGAAATTGCTTCGCCTTACGCCATCGGCCGCGATATCCATGTTGGCGATACAATTATTGGCATCAAAGGCCGCGTTGGTTTTGAAGCTGCCGCGCCAATGGTGATTATTAAAGCGCACCATGCTTTAGAAAAACACACTTTAACCAAATGGCAGTTGAGCTGGAAAGACCAGCTCTCTACATTTTATGGCAACTGGTTGCATGAAGGCCAGTTCCACGATCCGGTGATGCGCAACATCGAAGCTTTTTTAACAGATACACAGCAAAACGTTTCCGGAAAAGTGTTTGTACAATTGTATCCTTACCGTTTTCAGGTTTTGGGAATTGAATCTGAACACGATTTAATGTCGAACAAATTTGGCAGCTACGGTGAAATGAACAATACCTGGACAGGCGATGATGTAAAAGGGTTTTCAAAGATTTTTGGTAATCAAACTGTAATCTACCACAAAGTAAATGGATAAAAGAAGCATGGAAAATTCTGTATTTTCAAAATCCGATTGTATAGAACATTATCAGTGGGGCGATGATTGCCACGGTTGGACTTTTATAGATGATGGTACAATTTCGATCAAACAGGAGTTGATGCCACCAAATACTTCCGAAAAGTTGCATTACCACGAATACGCCACTCAATTTTTTTATATTTTAATTGGCCGCGCTACTTTTTTTATAAATGGAAAACAGGAAGTTCTAAATTCAAGACAAGGAATAGAAATTAAAGCAGGGCAAAAACATTATATAAGCAACTTGGGTGAAGCCGATCTGGAATTTATCTTGTATTCTAATCCTTCCTCCAAAAATGACAGAATCAATGTCGAATAAAATCAAAGCCGGAATTATTGGCGGCGCTGGTTATACCGGCGGCGAAATGTTACGGATTTTATTGAACCATCCAAATGTAGAAATTGCTTTTGTCAACAGTAAAAGCAATGCCGGCAATTATACTTACGAAGTTCATACAGATCTTTTTGGAGATACAGAATTAAAATTCAGCAGTGGATTATTTGATAATATTGATGTTTTGTTTCTATGTGTTGGGCATGGTGATGCAAAGAAATTTTTAGAAGAAAATTCAATCGCCGGTCATATTAAAATCATTGATTTAAGTCAGGATTTTAGGTTAGCAGCAAATACAAAATTAGGAGATCGTCAGTTTGTTTATGGTTTACCTGAACTCCAAAAAACATCGATAAAAGAAGCATTAAACATTGCCAATCCCGGTTGCTTTGCAACTTGCATCCAATTGGGCTTGCTTCCTTTGGCAGCAAAAAATATACTGCTAAAAGAAGTACATATCTCGGCAACAACAGGTTCAACCGGAGCTGGGCAAAGCTTGTCGCCTACTTCGCATTTTACCTGGCGAAATGATAATTTATCGGTTTACAAAGCTTTTAACCACCAGCATTTAAAAGAAATCAGCCAATCGCTAAACCAGTTGCAATCGGATTTTCCAATTTATCCAAGTGATGAAAACAAGCTTAATTTTATTCCTTATCGTGGTGGTTTTACACGCGGAATTTTAGCTTCCATTTATACAGAATGTGATTTAAGTGAAAAAGAAGCATTGAAATTATATGTTGATTTTTACGCCGAACATCCTTTTACGCATGTTACCACCCGTGATATTGATTTGAAACAAGTGGTCAATACCAACAAATGCTTTCTGCAAATCAAAAAACATGGCAACAAGATTTTCGTTGTCAGCATCATGGACAACTTATTAAAAGGTGCATCCGGACAAGCGGTACAGAATATGAATTTGATGTTTGGATTGGAAGAAACAGCAGGACTTAAACTTAAAGCGAACGCTTTCTAAACCTAAATTACCATGAAACCATTCGACGTTTATCCTATTAATCACATCAACATTGTAAAAGGCCAGGGAAGCTTGGTTTGGGACGACCAAGGCCAGGAATACTTGGATTTATATGGCGGTCATGCGGTAATTTCTATCGGCCATACACATCCGCATTATGTAAAACGATTGGAAGACCAGTTGCACCAACTTGGTTTTTACAGCAATTCCATTGAAATTCCTATCCAGAAAGAGTTTGCAGAGAAGTTGGGAAAAGTTTCCGGAAGGGAAGGTTACCAATTGTTTTTGTGCAATTCAGGTGCGGAAGCAAATGAAAATGCTTTGAAATTAGCTTCATTTTATAATGGCAAAAAGAAGGTAATTGCGTTCCAAAAATCTTTTCATGGCCGTACTTCTTTAGCGGTTGCCGTTACCGATAACCCTAAAATTTTGGCTCCGGTTAATGAAACGGAGAATGTTATTTTTCTGCCCTGGAGTGATGAAGCGGCTTTAGAACAAGCTTTTGCGGAGCATGAAATTTCTTCGGTTATCATTGAAGGCATTCAAGGTGTTGGCGGGATCAGGGTTGCTTCAGAAAGCTTTTTACAGAAAATCCGTTCGCTTTGTGATGCTTATAATGCTGTTTTTATTGCCGATTCTGTGCAATGCGGTTATGGCCGTACGGGCAAATTTTACTCGCATGATTTTGCCGGTGTTGATGCGGATATTTATACCATGGCCAAAGGAATGGGCAACGGTTTCCCGATTGGCGGCATTTCTATTTCGCCTAAAATAAAACCTGTTTATTATATGCTGGGCACTACTTTTGGCGGCAACCATTTGGCTTGTGCTGCTGGACTGGCGGTTTTAGAAGTGATGGAACAAGACAACCTGATGCAAAATGCAGCCGAAGTTGGCGCATATTTAATGGAAGAACTCAACAAATTTGAGCAGGTAAAAGAAGTACGCGGCCGTGGCTTGATGATTGGTATTGATTTACCGGAAACTCTGGCGCACGTAAAAGCAGAACTTTTATTTAAATACCATATTTTTACCGGAGAAGCCAAACCGAATGTCATCCGTTTGTTGCCTGCTTTGAATTTAACTAAAGCACATGTTGACCGTTTTTTGGAAGCGTTTAGTCTGGCTTTGCAAAATGCGCCGGTTGCGGTGTTTAATCCTTCGATGTAATCTATAATAATGGGAACAGCATTAGCGATATTATCAATAATTGTGGCAATCTTACTAGTTTTAGTTCCCGGTTATTTTAAAAAGTGGAATGAAAAACCAAATCTCGATTTAGAATTTGTTCCAAGTCCAGGTAGTAGTAAACCGCTTGGATATAGCAATAAAAATATTCCTAATGAAAACTTTGAGATAGATATAAGTGAAGCAATAAAAATATTTGAATTAGAATATAAGTACAAAATAAGACTTAGAAATAACTCAAATTATATGGCTTATTATCCCAAAATTAAAGTACTTAATAATATAGGTTTTGCCAAGATTGATGAACTAAATTCTCTTATCCCAATATCTAATATAGACGACATTATATTAAAAGCTAACTATATTAAGATCGAAGAATGTAAAGGATATGAAAGAACTAACGTAGGTGGAATTGCAAAAGAACTGGAGAATCTAAAAATACAAATAGAATTTAAAAATAACTCTGGAGTTACCTTCTACAAATTATTTGACTTAGCAGATAAGATCAATCCAAACAAGTTTTTGAAAAAGCCAATTGAATAATATTAGTATCTACTAAAAATAATGAAACTCTTCTCCTCCGTAAATGATGTTTCCAATATAAATGCACTGGTAAAAGAAGCATTGAATCTCAAA
The DNA here is from genome assembly GCA_964236465.1 of uncultured Sphingobacteriaceae bacterium. Taxonomy (GTDB): domain Bacteria; phylum Bacteroidota; class Bacteroidia; order Sphingobacteriales; family Sphingobacteriaceae; genus Mucilaginibacter_A. Next base: position 25,426 of record CAXSBZ010000024.1, read on the forward strand.
AAAAATCCTTTCGCTTTTCAGCATTTGGGGAAGAACAAAACGTTGGGTTTGGTTTTTCTCAACCCAAGTTTGCGTACACGCATGAGTACGCAAAAAGCGGCCATGAATTTGGGTATGAACGTGATGGTTTTGAATATCGACAAAGAAGGCTGGGCTTTGGAGTTGCGCGACGGCGTAAAAATGGACGGCACAACGGTAGAACATATCCGCGAAGCTGCGGCCGTAATCGGGCAATATGTAGATATTCTTGGCCTCCGCTCCTTTCCGGGATTGAAAGACCGCGATGAAGATTATGGCGAAGTGATCTTTAACAAGTTTGTAGAATTGTGTGGCGTTCCGGTGGTAAGTTTAGAATCGGCAACGCGGCATCCGCTGCAAAGTCTGGCCGATTTGGTTACGATTGAAGAACTCAGAACCAAACCCCGGCCAAAAGTGGTTTTGACCTGGGCGCCACATGTAAAAGCATTGCCACAAGCTGTCCCTAATTCTTTTTCAGAATGGATGTGCAAAGCAGATGTTGATTTTACCCTAACGCATCCTGCCGGGTTGGAGCTTTCTACCGAATTTACGCAAGGCGCAACCATCACCAATAATCAAACAGAAGCTTTGCAGGACGCTGATTTTATCTACGTAAAAAACTGGTCGGCTTTTGAGCCTTATGGCAAAGTGATCCCCGGAAACGAAGGTTGGATGATGACAAACGACAAACTGAAAAACACCAATAACGCTAAAGTGATGCACTGTTTGCCCGTCCGGCGCGATTTGGAACTGTCCGCAGAAATACTGGACGGACCAAATTCTATCGTGATAAAAGAAGCAGCAAACCGCGAATGGGCGGCGCAAGCGGTATTAAAAGAAATGTTGGAAAGTTTGTAATCAGTTCAATTTCTTTCCTGCTTCAACACAAACAATCCGGGCTTTAAATGCTTCTTTTATCGCACTAAAATTGATAACCTTAAACAACACGCAAAATGATCAATCCGATAGACGAAGTTTACAGAGACATGGACGATCAGGGCCGGCCGGATGATAATAACCGCACGCATGACGAGCCTGGTTTTTTGGGCGATGAAGAGCAGGACACTGCCGGAGACACTTCCGCTGCAACGGAAACAACACACGAAATACCAAAAGCAATGACGATAGAACAAGAAGGCGAAAAGCCATGGGAAAACACTAGCGGGAGCACTAACTTAACGGAAGAACAACTGGAAGAAGTAAAATCTCCATCTACCAACCAGGGTGAAGAAGACGAAACTTTCGTTCAGCCTGAAACGGAAGGAACCGGATATCACGAAGAGCCGGACCAATTAAAAGTGGGCGGAGAAGAATAATTTTTTCTTTTTTTCGACCTTAAAAACACAATAAGCGTTCTGCTACGGAACCTGCTTATTGTGTTTTTTTTATTTTAGGGATTAGTATCTTTGGAAGCAATTTATGATTCAACCTTTAAAGCTGTAAATGCTCAGCATCGACGAGATAAAAAAACCTGTAGCTGCTGAAATTGATGTTTTTGAAAGTAAATTCAAAGCTTCCATGTACAGTTCGGTTCCGCTGCTGGATCGGATTACCCATTATATCGTAAAGCGTAAAGGTAAGCAGATCAGGCCAATGTTTGTGTTTTTCGCGGCTAGTTTGTGCGGAGGGATCAATGAATCTACACATCGCGGTGCCGCTTTGGTTGAACTTTTGCATACAGCTACTTTGGTGCATGATGATGTGGTGGATAATTCTTATCAGCGGCGCGGCTTCTTCTCCATCAATGCTTTATGGAAGAATAAGATTGCTGTTTTGGTAGGCGATTATCTGCTGTCGAAAGGTTTGTTGCTTTCGTTGGACAACAATGATTTTCACCTGTTAAAAATAGTATCCGAAGCAGTAAAGCAGATGAGCGAAGGCGAATTGTTGCAGATTGAGAAAGTGCGGAAAATGGATGTCGGCGAACCAATTTACTACGAGGTGATTCGCCAGAAAACGGCTTCATTGATCGCTTCCTGCTGCGCTTGCGGTGCCGCTTCTGCCGGGGCGGATACAGAAACGGTTGAAAAAATGCGACTTTTTGGTGAAAAGATTGGCATTGCTTTCCAAATCAAGGATGACATGTTTGATTTTGGTTTGGATGATGTAGGCAAACCGCTGGGCATCGATATCAAGGAGAAAAAGATCACACTTCCGTTAATTTATGCCCTAAACAAAGCATCGAAAGCTGATCGGAACAAGATCATCAACCTCGTTAAAAATCACAACGAGGAACCCAAAAAAGTAGCCGAGATTATTGCTTTTGTTAAAGACTCCGGTGGCCTTGCTTATGCTGAAACTCAGATGACCAAATACCAGCAAGAAGCTTTTACGGTTTTGAATACTTTCCCGCAGAACCCTTTTCGTACTGGCTTGGAGCAGTTGGTACGCTTTACTACTGAACGCAAAAAATAGGCGATAAAAGAAGTATTGCAATCAGGATTAAACCATCACGCCATTCATCACCAATAAAATAGAATCTACATATTCCCTGTCATTGGCCAGGCGCGGCACTTTATGTTGTCCGCCCAATTTGCCTTTCTGCTTCAGCCAGTTGTAAAAAGTGCCGTTTGGTGCGAAATGAATTAAAGGCGGTTTCAGTGCCATGTCTTTAAACCGCTTGGCATCGTAATCAGAATTGATTTTGCGCAAAGTTTCATCCAGGATCAGCTTAAAACTTTCTTTATTGTTCGGCTGCTGCTCAAACTCAATGATCCATTCGTGACCGCCGGCCTTGTTGCCTTCAAAATAAACCGGTGCCGCCGTATATTCCCGGATGATGGCATCCGTTTGCCGGCAAGCTTCTTTTAAGGCGCGTTCACTGTTGTCCACAATTACTTCTTCCCCAAAAGCATTGATAAAATGTTTTGTCCGGCCGGTAATGCGGATACGGAAAGGCGATAACGAAGTGAATTGTATGGTGTCGCCAATCATATACCGCCATAAACCGGAATTGGTAGAGATGATTAAGGCGTAATTGATGCCGATTGCCACTTCATCCAAAAGCTTCGTTTGCGGGTCGTCATCAAATAGGTTTTCCAAAGGAAGGAATTCGTAAAAAACACCATAATCCAGCATCAGCAGCATTTCTTCAGAATCTGACTGGTCTTGTATGCCAAAAAATCCTTCCGAAGCATTATATGTTTCCATATAATACATATCTTCTTTTGGGATCAGTTTTTTAAAATGATCCCGATACGGCGTAAAAGAAACGGCACCATGGACATAAAATTCCAGGTTAGGCCAAATTTCCAATAGATTTTCTTTCCCGGTAATTTCCAGCAGCCGTTTTGCCAACACAATATTCCAAGTCGGCACGCCGCTTAGGGCGGTAACGTTTACATGCTGTGTAATCTGTGCGATCTTCTCTATTTTTTCTTCATAATTTTCTATTAATGTGATAGCCAGCTCCGGTGTGCGGTAAAACTCGGCCCAAAGCGGCAGGTTTTTGAGTAATACTGCAGAAAGATCACCATAATAAGAATCAGCATTCAACTGGTTGACCTGATGGCTTCCGCCCAAAACCAATGTTTTACCGGTAAATAATTTAGCTTCAGGCCGATTATTGCAGTATAGCGTAATCATGTCTTTGCCACCTTTAAAATGGCATTCTTCCATCGCTTCTTCGCTTACGGGGATGAATTTGCTGCGATCGCTGGTGGTTCCAGATGATTTGGCAAACCATTTTATTGCTGATGGCCAAAGCACGTTTTGCTCGCCCTGCATCATCCGCTCAATGTAAGGTTTTAAGCTATCGTAAGTTTGGATAGGGAAACGCTGCCGGAAATGATCAATATGCTCAACGTTTTTGTAACCGTATTTTTTTCCCCATTCAGTGTTTGCGGCACTGTCGATCAGGTTTTTAAACCATTCATCCTGTACTTCATTCGGATATTTAACGAAAAGCTCGATCTGGTGCATCCGCTTTTTCATGATCCAGGTAACTAAGGAATTAATGAAAGTCATACCTGTTTAAATTTTGTGCAAGATTTTTCCTATGCTTCTTTTATCACCTAAAATTTTGAAACGTACAGGTTTTTTTCTGATAATATCAATTACAAAACTGAAATTTACTGGCATAAAAGAAGCATTGTGTTTTGGTTAAAATCTAAATTGGCACAACTAATTTATACAAAAGTTTTTCTTTTAAGCACGAAGTTGGAACCGAGATACAATTTGCGCACAATCGGGTCTTCTGCCAAAATTTCGGGTTCGCCGTAACGCAAAATCTTTCCTTCAAAAAGCAGGTAAGCACGGTCTGTAATAGATAAAGTTTCCTGCACGTTGTGGTCGGTAATTAAAATTCCGATATTGCGCGTCCGCAGTTTGGCCACCATAAACTGGATTTCTTCTACCGCAATTGGGTCCACACCGGCAAAAGGTTCATCCAGCAAAATAAATTTTGGTTCAGCAGCCAGCGCACGCGCAATTTCCGTGCGCCTGCGTTCACCTCCGGAAAGCAAATCGCCTCGGTTTTTACGCACTTTTTGTAAACTGAATTCTTCAATCAGTTCTTCCAACTTGTCTTTTTGTTCGGGCAGGCTCATTTTGCCCATTTCCAGCACCGCTTTAATATTGTCTTCTACCGAAAGCTTGCGGAAAACCGAAGCTTCCTGCGCCAGATATCCAATGCCTTTTTGGGCCCGGCGGTACATTGGTGCATCGGTTATATTTTCATCTTCCAAATAAATATTGCCTTCATTTGGTTTGATCAATCCTACAATCATGTAAAATGAAGTCGTTTTACCGGCACCGTTCGGGCCAAGCAAACCCACAATTTCACCTTGTTTTACATCGAAAGTTACATCATTGACAACCGTTCGCTGTTTGTATTTTTTAATTAAATTTTCCGCTCTTAAAATCATGGTTTATTTAGATAACAGCCGGATCCGGTAGCCGTATTCCTTTGATATTCAGCTGAATCGTCCGCTGCTCACGCCAAATGTTTTCTTCAATCGTATAACACATATCAAACGGCATACTGTTTTTAAGCGATAAAATATAGTCTCCCAAACCAAAACCAATGCAGGCAAAAACCGGCGAACCTTCCTGCACCACACACATTTTTAAATGATTTTGGCCAACCAAACTAGCAGAACCGCTAACATACACATTTTTGCTTATGAAAACCGGCGTCATGTTTTCCGGGCCAAAAGGTGCCAGCTGCTGCAAAATCCGGAGAAATTTAGGGTTGATTTGATCCAGTTTTAGTTCCGCATCAATTTTGATTCTTTGCACCAGTTGTTCTTCTGTGATAGCAGCATCAACTACCTGTTCAAAACGTGCACTAAAAGCGGGCACGTTTTCAGGCAATAAAGTCAGTCCGGCGGCATATTTATGGCCACCAAATTGGAGCAGCAAATCACTACAGCTGCAAAGTGCTTCGTACAAATCAAAACCATGCACAGAGCGCGCAGAACCAGATACGTAGCCGTTGCTTTGGGTTAAAACAACAGTTGGCCGATAGTATTTTTCGATCAGGCGCGAAGCCACAATCCCGATCACACCTTTGTGCCAGCCTTGCTGATAAACTACTGTTGATCTGCGTTTTAGCATTTCAGGATCCTGGTCAATCATGTTCAAAGCCTGGCCGGTGATGCTTAGATCATGTTCTTTTCGTTCGGTATTTTTTAAGTTGATTGAAGTTCCGTGATCCGAAGCGGCATCATTACAATCCGCAATCAGCAGATTGACCGCATGTTTGGCATCATCAATCCGTCCGGCTGCATTGATGCGCGGGCCGATGGAAAAAACCACATCAGAAACCGTATAACGATCTGATCTTCCGGCCACATTCATCAAAGCTTTCAAACCAATCGAAGGATTTTGATTGAGTTTTTCTATGCCAAAAGCAGCAAGCGTACGGTTTTCTCCGTTGATGTGCACCAGATCGCAGGCAATGCTCACGGCTACCAGATCCAGATAACAACTCAGCTCATCCCAGGGAATATCATTTTTTTCTGCATAAGCCTGGATTAGTTTAAAACCGATGCCGCAGCCCGAAAGTTCTTTGTACGGATAATCGCAATCGCTCCTTTTCGGATCCAAAACGGCCACTGCATTTGGCAGTTCATCGCCTGGCAAATGGTGGTCACAGATGATAAAATCGATGCTTCTTTTATCGGCATAAATTACTTTATCAATAGCTTTGATACCGCAATCCAAAGCAATAACTAAGCTGAAACTATTCGCTGCAGCAAAATCAATTCCAGCTGTAGAAATACCGTAACCTTCTGTATATCTGTTGGGCATATAAAACGAAATATGTTCGTACCGTTTTTTAAAAAACTGATAAACCACCGAAACTGCTGTGGTGCCATCTACATCATAATCACCATAAATCAATATTTTTTCTTGGTTGGTAATAGCCTTTTCTATCCGCAGAACGGCTTTTTCCATATCCTGCATCAAAAACGGATCATGGAGATGGCCCAAATCAGGACGAAAAAAATACCGCGCTTCTTCAAACGTATTTATCCCGCGCTGAACCAATAAATTGCTCAAAACTTCGTCGATCTGCAACGCTTCCGCCAGCTGCAAAACCTGCTGCCGGTTGCCTTTTTCCTCCATTATCCAACGTTTTTGCATATTTTTAAAAGTTCAAACAGTAAAGATAGTTATTGGCTTATCATTATATAAGTTTAAACAGATTTTAGCATTTTTATGAATATACACGCTCTGACTGAAGGTTCTTTTTCTGTTGATTCGACCAAAAAGTTCGTTCCGTTTAACCCGCTGACTGACAATCCTCAAGACCGCAAAGGTTCTATATTTATCCATGTACAACCATTTTTACTGAAAACCGAACAGGATTTAATTTTGATGGATGCTGGTTTGGGCTTTAAAAATCCGAACGGCCAACTGATGCTGCATGATAACATCCGCAAAGCTGGTTTCGAGCCTGAACAGGTTACGCTGGTTTTGATGTCGCATTTGCACAATGATCATACCGGCGGTTTGGTTTTGGAGCGAAACGGAAGAATGGAACCGGCTTTTCCGGATGCAGAACATGTGATCCAGCGCGGCGAGTGGGAGTTTGCTTTTTCGGGGAAATCAGCCTCTTACAAAGAACCTATTTTTGAAGTTTTACAGCGATCAGCGCAAATCAATTTGGTAGAAGGCAGCGGAACATTGAAAACGGGAATTACTTATGAACTAACTGGCGGACATTGCCAGTTCCATCAGGTTTTAAAGGTTGTTGCTGAAGGAGAAACCTATTTTTTTGGCGGAGATGTTTTGCCCGAACCCGAACAACTGATTAGAAGGTTTGCGGCTAAATATGATTTTGACGGCCGAAAATCAATGGAATTGCGGGAACAGTTTGGCAAGCAAGCAGCCGCAGAAAATTGGATATGCTTGTTTTATCATGCAAAAAACCTTGCTATCGGCAAGGTTACGGCTACTGATAGCTTTGCGGTGAAGAGTTTGAACGGTTAGTGGTTTTGGAAATTTATTAAACTGAATACTTCTTTTATCGCATCTAAATTGAGTGGTTTAGATATAAAATTGGCTACAGATTCGTAAGTTTTTGCTTTGTCAATATCATTGGTAAATACGGAAGATGACAGAATATAAATCGTAATCTTTTTTTCCGGGTCAATGTTCGATCTTTTATATTCTTCTAAAAACTCCCATCCATTCATTATTGGCATATTGATATCCAGCAAAATATAATCAGGAATTTTTTCAGGATAGTTTTGAAAAAGATTTTTTAATTTATCTATTGCTAAACGGCCATTTAAATGCGTAGAAATAATAGCATCCGGAAAGGCCTTTTTAATCAGTTTAACAGTGATAAAATTATTAATTTCATCATCGTCAACCAGCATAATATTAACGGGCCTCTGAATTACACTCATGTAAGTTTGTACGAAAGTTGATTTGGGAAGGTTCTGTACATCCATAATAATTTTTTTCCGCCGAGCCTATGTTGAACATAATTTTAACGATAAATATATTCTTTAGCATTTATAGGATGTTAGAATATTGATACTTATTGTTCCGTGATTTAATGATATATACGGATTTTAATCAAAACGGATGTTTTGGATTAATTTTTTTGATTTATCTGCGACACTGTACTTTTACTCAGTTAAACTTTCTTCAAAAGCATAACTTTCCAAAGGCGGACAAGTACAAATCAAGGTACGGTCGCCATGCGTATCATTTACCCTTCCTACAGATGGCCAAAATTTAAAACCAGCAACATAAGGCAGCGGGAAAGCTGCTTTTTGCCGTGTGTACGGATGTTCCCATTCGTTTGCAGTAATTACAGCTGCTGTGTGCGGTGCGTTTTTTAACGGGTTATTTATTTTGTCTGAAACTTCTTTTTCTACATCTTCAATTTCGTTGCGGATCGCAATCATGGCATCGCAAAAACGGTCCAGTTCGTGTTTTGGTTCTGATTCTGTCGGTTCTACCATCACCGTTCCGGCAACGGGAAAAGAAACCGTTGGCGCATGGAAACCGTAATCCATCAAACGTTTGGCAATATCGGTAACTTCGATACCAAAGTTTTTAAAGGCACGGCAATCCAGGATCATTTCGTGCGCGCAACGTCCATTTGCTCCGGCATACAAAACCGGGTAATGTTTTTCTAACCTTGCTTTGATATAATTTGCATTGAGGATAGCATAACGGGTTGCATCGGTTAAACCTTGGCTGCCCATCATAGCGATGTAAGCATGAGAAATCAGCAAAATAGAAGCAGAACCCCAGGGCGCAGCGGAAACCGCTGGAATAGATTTTCCCTGTTCAATATCAACCATTGCATGGCCTGGTAAAAACTCTGCTAAATGTTTGGCTACGCCGATAGGCCCCATTCCTGGCCCGCCGCCGCCATGCGGGATACAAAAAGTTTTATGCAGGTTGAGGTGGCAAACATCAGCACCAATAGCAGCCGGACTAGTTAAGCCAACTTGTGCGTTCATGTTGGCACCATCCATATAAACCTGTCCGCCGTGCTGATGAATGATGTTGCAGATTTCGATAATTGACTCTTCAAAAACGCCATGTGTTGAAGGATAAGTTACCATCAAACAGGAAAGATCGTTGCTGTATTGCTCTGCTTTGGCTTTCAAATCGGCAACATCAATATTGCCGTTGTCATCGCATTTCACCACAATAATTTTCATTCCGGCCATTGCTGCGGAAGCCGGATTGGTGCCATGTGCCGAAGAAGGGATTAAAGCGATGTTGCGGTGATAATCACCATTGGCTTGATGAAAAGCACGAATTACCAGCAAACCGGTATATTCGCCTTGTGCACCGGCATTTGGCTGCAAACTCATGCCTGCAAAACCAGTGATTTCGCTCAGCCATTTGTTCAGTTCATCAAAAATTTGCATGTAGCCGCCCACCTGATCGGTTGGTGCAAAAGGGTGCATTTTGCTAAATTCCGGCCAGGTTACCGGGACCATTTCCGTAGTCGCGTTCAACTTCATCGTACAAGAACCCAGCGGAATCATTGAATTGCATAAAGAAAGGTCTTTTGCTTCCAACGATTTGATGTAACGGAGCATTTCGTGTTCAGAATGATGCGTACTGAAAACCGGATGGTTTAGAAATTCAGAAGTGCGTTGCAGCCCTGCGGGAATTGGCGTTTGCAATGCTTCTTTTATCGCCTCAAAATTGGTGTCGGCCAAAGTTTTGCCTTTGGCTTTTGCAAAAATACGGACGATGGTTTGGATATCTTCCGAAGAAGTAGTTTCATCCAAAGCAATAGAAACCGAGGAGTTTTGATAATAAAAGTTCATTTCCTGGTTCAATGCTTCGGCGTGGATGGTATTCACCAGATCGCCTGAATCAAAAGTAAGCGTATCAAAATAAACCTCATTTTGCTGTTGGTAGCCTAAAGTTTTTAAAGATTCTGCCAATAAAACAGCCAGGCCATGAATACGTTCGGCAATCAGTTTTAAACCTGTAGAACCATGATAAGCGGCATACATTCCGGCCATAATAGCCAGCAAAGCCTGTGCAGTACAAATATTAGAAGTTGCTTTGTCCCGGCGGATGTGCTGCTCGCGGGTTTGCAAAGCCATGCGCAAAGCATAATTGCCGGCATTATCAATGGTTACGCCAATAATCCGGCCGGGAATGCTTCTTTTATAGGCATCTTTTGTGGCAAAAAAAGCGGCATGCGGTCCGCCGAAACCCATCGGCACACCAAAACGTTGTGTTGTACCGACTACAACATCGGCGCCCCATTCGCCCGGAGGCGTGAGCAGCACCAAGCTCATTAGATCAGCAACAACCGTTAGTTTTATATTTTTTTGGTGAAGAGAATCGGCAAAATTGCGGTAATCAAAAACTTCGCCGTTTGATGCCGGATATTGAACGATGGCACCAAAAAAGCTGTCATCCAGATCAGCAGTTTGATGATTGCCGATCACCAATTCCAGATCCAACGGATTGGAACGTGTTTTTAAAATATCAATGGTTTGCGGGAAAACTTCTTCGGAAACAAAAAACTTCCTGGCTTTGGCATTTTTACGCAAACTGTATTGCATAAACATCGCTTCGGCGGCAGCCGTGCCTTCATCCAACAAAGAAGCATTGGCAATTTCCATTCCCGTCAAATCAATCACCATCGTTTGGAAATTGAGCAAAGCCTGCAAACGGCCTTGTGCAATTTCGGCTTGGTAAGGCGTGTATTGCGTGTACCAGCCCGGGTTTTCCAAGATATTCCGTTGAATTACGCCGGGAACGATCACATCATAATAACCTTTTCCGATAAAACTTTTGAAAACTTTATTCTTGGAAGCCGTAATTTTAAGGTTGTTCAGGTAATCAAATTCGCTTTTGGCAGCAGGCAGGCTTAAAGGTTTTTTTAGGCGGATGGCTGCGGGGATGGTTTGATCAATCAGTTCATCTAACGAAGCAACGCCAATTTGCTGTAGCATGGCATCAGTTTCAGTTTGATCGGGGGCGATATGGCGGTGCTGAAATTTTTCCTGGTAATCGATATTTAACTTCATGAAATTTGCTGGATGAATTGAAGGCGCAAAGGTAAGGTTTTGAGGTTTTTCTAACAATGTTTCGCGCAATCGTTACAGCAGGTTTACATAAGTTTTTTTATGCTTCTTTTAACACTGTTTTTTTGTATTGATTGAAAGCAAGTTTTTGCTATATCAATTTTTGCATGGTAAAAGAAGCATTAACAGGAATATTTTAAACCAGACAACGCTTGTACATTTGAACCGTGTTTTCCAAACCTAAATATAAAGCATCCGCAATCAAAGCATGGCCGATGCTCACTTCCAGCAAACCGGAAATATTTTGGGCAAAGTATTTTAAGTTATGAAGATCCAAGTCGTGGCCGGCGTTTAAACCTAAACCTAATTCAACTGCTTTTCCGGCAGCTTTTATGTAAGGTGCAATGGCTTGTTCTTTGTTTTGACGATAGTTGGAAGCGTAGGCTTCGGTGTACAATTCGATACGGTCTGTTCCGGTAGTTGCGGCAGCTTCCACCATTTCTACAATCGGATCAACAAAAATGGAAACCCTGATATTTTCGGCTTTAAAAACAGCAATAATTTCTTTGAGGTAATCCTGGTTCTTGATCGTATCCCAACCATGATTGGAAGTGATTTGGCCCAAAACATCAGGCACCAAAGTAACTTGTGCCGGTTTGTTGGCCAGCACTAAATCCACAAATTTTTGTTCCTGGGAATTGCCTTCGATATTAAATTCGGTAGCAATTACTTTTTTCAAATCGAAAACATCTTGGTAGCGGATATGGCGTTCATCAGGCCGCGGATGTACCGTAATTCCTTCGGCACCAAAACGTTCGCAATCCAAAGCTACTTTTACAAGGTCAGGATTATTGCCGCCACGCGAATTGCGGAGCGTGGCTATTTTATTGATGTTTACGGAAAGATGCGTCATGCAGGTAAAAGTAGAAATTTGGGAAAGATGTTTGGGCGATGCTGTTTTTAAGGGGATAAAAACATTGTTTGATTTAGTTTACTTTAACCACTTGTTCAACTTTTGTTTCGCTTCTTCGGTTGTTAGAGTTTCTACTGCTACTGATTGTTCAAGCCCGGTTTCAATCTTTTGAATCAGGAGAAAGCTATATAACAAATCATTAAGTACAATGCTTTCAATCAACTTTTGAATTAAACGCTTTTTGTTTAACATAAATTGTATTACCAAGATTGCGTTAATTGCACAATCCTATTCTTTATTTCATCTGGAAAAAACTTTTCAATAAACGAACTTAAAGTTGCAGGGTCATATTTTTTTAAAGCAGCCTCACTTATTACTTCTCCATCGATAAACTTTTTCTCTTCATCTGTAAACCAAATTTGTATCAATCCTATTCCGTGTGTCTTGGCTTCTTGTTCTATTCTTTGATAATCTGAATTGTCATAAAAATTTTCATCTTTAGGATATTCAAAGCAGTAGTAAGATTTGTTACCAAATTTTGAATGGGATATTGCTTCGAATATTCCAAACAAATCGAATGCGCTTGCTTTAGGTTTCAGTTCAAAAGAAATAGTGTTAAAAACCGTATCAGGTACGTATTTATATTTTTTAATTGAAATAGATATTAAATCAGGTATCCCCCATTTTCCTGAACTTATAGGTCTCTTATTAGCTGAAACAATTACTTCAAACAAATCCCTTCCTGTTATAAAATCTGTTGGTCTAAATTCTTCTTTAATCCAATTTTTAAATGGTTCATAAAGCTCACTTTCTAATGATGCTAAAACATTGTTATTACTGATTCCTACTTTAGGCGCATTTGAAGTTCTTTCAAAAGGCCCTCCAAAAGATGCTTTTACCTCTACAAGTCCTGCATTACGCAATTCAAACTTTGCTCTTTTTAATCTTTCAAAATCTTCCCACTTTGTAATATTTTTTGCAGTAGCATTTGTAATTCGTCCACTTTCGGGTAATAATTCTAATAACTCTTTTGCATCATCTGATAACTCATTCATAAATTGTTTTTTTGAAAATTAAAATTATTCTTTACTTGATCAAAATTTTTAGCCTGATTTGTTCACTGTCTTTTAATAAAAAATTCTAATCCTCACTCTTTTTCCACTGGTAAAAGAAACATCAGCCCAAAAAACTATTTAACATTCCAAATCTAATCTTACTCTTATAAAACTTATTTTATCCCAGCCGTATAATCCTGCTTCACCACAAACTTAAAATACTGGCTTCCAACTTCTCCAGTTGCCGTAATCCCTTGCAGTACACCAATATAATTTCCCGTCCTGTCCGAAGTATAAAAAGTTACTTGCGTTTTTCCTTGTGCATTGGTAGAAACAGAAGGCGACCAGTAAAGCAAATTTCTGAAATCAGGAAGGCGGCTGGCAATTTGCTGGTTTGTTTCATACACCGGCGAATAAAATTCCCGCTCCAGTTGCATGCCTTCGTAATCAACAATAACGGCATGAGGGTCAAATTCATAGCCGCCCAAATCGCCTTTGTAAGTGGTAAAGTTGAGTATTCCTTCAAATTCGGTTGCCTGCCAAAAGTATCGGCTTTTAACCAGTTCCAGCTTTTGTATTTTCAGCGGGTCTATCGCCGTCAGCTTATCGATGTTAAAAACAGGGACACCGTCCAAGATCACCAGCGGGTCTCCTTCTAAAAACCCCTTTTCAGCATTGATCCTAATGTGGAACCGCTTTTGTTGTTTTACCACAATCAGTGATTTTACATACTCGCGCAGCACTTCTTCCATCGTGGTAAAACGTGTATAATCATCCAACTTGTAGGGCATAAAAAATTTGCCGTAAAAAGAGCTGCTGTCAATTTTGGGATTGTAAAATTGCTTCAGTTTATTCCCGGCATACAAGTTTTGGACTTGCATATCCAAACTATGCACTTTAAGTGCAGTTTGCATATCTTCTGATAAAGTAAAAACAGGCAAAACACTTCTAGAATATTTTTCGGAAAAAGGGCTTAAAATATCGATGTGATAGGTGCTGTCTTTTTCTTCATTCGTTTGGACAACAATCTCCCCGGGACCGTAAAGATCTTTGGTATTGAACAGGAGTTTGCCGGTCGAATCACTTTTGGCAGTAGTTAACTGTAGGCGTTTTCCAGGTACGGCAAGATAAGTTGTAACGTTTTTAGCCGGTTGGTTTGTAGCAGTATTGGTTAATTTTGCGGCAACCAAATGGCCGGTATATTCCGGAAGAAATGAAAATGAAGGTTTTGTATTACTCAATATTTCGTCCCATTTAAACCTGCTCCAACCTTGCGAAAGCATTAAATTATCTACGGCCTGGTCTGCCTCTGCATCTTTGTTTTTGAAATAATAATCCGGTGATTCGATGTTTCCTTTTAAATCGGATGTCAACCATAAATAATTAACAATATCGCCTTGTTCTGCTGTTTGAAGCGAATCTGTTTGGTAAACCGACATTGACAAATCAGAAACCAAAGGCTGGCCTTGCCGGCCTTGAACAGAGACAGCAACGTTAACTTTTTTTCGTATGCCGTATTGTTCCTGGTTTGGCTGGGCAGTTACCGTAACTTTTTGTGTTGGTCGCTTAAAATAAAGCCGTTCACACACTGGTTTTCTGTCATTGTTAAATACAGTCAAGTGTGAAATCCCTTCGCCTAATGCATTTTTATCAATTAAAAACCTGGCTGTTCCGTTAACCAAATTTGCACTTTGTACAGCTTTGGTTGTGTTTCTGGTATGCGCAAATAAATACACTTCGCCATTGTTAACATTGCTGTTTACCGTTACCGCTAATTGGTTTGCATTATCTGCCAATTGCATTACATAACCCTGATCAAATATCGCTGGCAAATCTTTTACAATGGGTTTGTTTTCCGCGTTGATATAAACTAAAGCTTTGTAAGTATCTTTTAAATTAGGCTTAAAGATAAAGTTTCCCATACCAAATTTTAACGGGCGAAACCTGGCAATGGTATCGTTGTGCTGGTTGATAATTGCGCCCCTAAAGTTTACGCCTTTTCCATCCTCGCCAACAACTTTAAATACAACTTTACTAATTAAACCGTTTACCAAATTTCCACCTTCCGGAAAGAACTGAACATCATAAGTTGGCTTTGACTTATTTGCAATTATTTCCGGGGATCTTATTGGATTGATGATGGTTATATCTTTTTCAAAATAGTTGTCCGCATTAAAATTTTTCATCCAATTGGTATAGGCACGCAACTTATAATTGCCGCTATTTACAGAAACCGGAATGTAAATCGAGCCGTTTCCGCTGCCGTTCCCTTTTAAAGCAACTTTGGCTTGCATCATCGGGGTTTGGTTATTGTCAAGCACTTCTACATAAGCTAATTTGCTGATATTGATTAGTTTATTGTTTGCGGCATCAACATTGTAAATTTTAAACCATAATATTTCGCCAGTTAGATAAGTGCTTTTATCGGTATGCACAAATAGTTTTTCCTGGAAAGTTTTCTGCTGATAATTATCAAAACTACTTTGTATATCAGTTTTGGTTTGTGCATAATTTTCGAATGAAAACAAAAGCACAAGTACAAAACTGGTTAAAATATCCTTCAATATGTTTTTCATTTTTTAGAGCTAAATCCTTTGTTCGATGTTTGTCATGCTTCTTTTATCGCCTAAAAAACATCAAGCTTTTATCAACCATAAACTCAATATTTCAAACATTAAATTTAGTGGGTAAAAGAAGTATTGTTATTTCCAATATTTAATAGTTTCATCTTACTTATATCGTTTGCTTATTTCCAAAATAGGGGTTGTTTAGTTGCACCTCGTATTGTACAATCCGTACAAGCAATGCTTGAACTGAAAAAACCAACCGGATTGCCTTTAATGTAAATCTCGCTTATTGGAATAGCCGTTGAACCTATAGGAATAAGATAATTTGCTACCTGATTTTGCCCTTGGTAATTATTGAAAGTAGAATCCTGTTCACAATCATAAGGATATAGCGGTTGCCAGCTCGGCGGCAAAGCCTCATTCGCTATAAAGATTCTTTTACTTTTAACATTCGTCGCACTAATAAAACCAATAACAGGTTCTGTAGGGTCGGCCGCATTGTGGATATTACCAGAAGTGGTAGAAGGTTGTGCATCAAATATACTCCCGAGCTGCTCGGTGTTCTTTTTCAGGTTTTGCCAATACAGATAGGCTTCTTTTGTTAAGGCATATTGTTTAAGCAGGATACTGTATTTGTTTTCAATTTTTTCGGATGTGGAAACAATTGTTGTTATTGGGTTTTGATAAATAACATCCTGTTGTAGCTTTTCAGATGAACCTAAAATTATATTACTTGATACATCATTCCCAAAGCAGTAATAAACTAACTGGTCTGGCCTTCTTAAAACGATAGCAGTACCATTGGTAATGAAGCTTGACTGATATTTGGAATGAAATTTCCAGGTTTCCCCATACTCCCAACGGTAATAACGGGTGCTATTTTTAGGATCATGGGTATTGGCATAAACCTGTAATCCATTTCCCGTTAAGGTATAACCAATGCTATCAATTGCAGGTGTAGGTGTAAATTGTACGTAGTCCGAAAAGTAAGTTTTCCCGTTACTGGTTTGGATATGCAAGCGATACTTTTTAGTGCTGTCGAGGTTTAACGGTCCACCAGTGTACTTTCCGCTGCTTGCTTCGTTTAGCGGATAAATATTGCCAGATATATCCTCGACACTTAATTTCGCATTGGTTTCTATTTTAGAATTTGTATTTTGAGAGAGATTTACGGTACGGCTTAGCTTGATAATTGTTGAGTCAGAATTGCCGTTAATTACACCTTCCACCACCAAATAATTGCCTGGTACTGTTGTTACTGCGGGAGGATTATATGGTTTCTTACAACCTGTAATTGCGATTACAAGTAAAATGAATGTGATAAATTTACTTCTCATATTACTAAAATCTAATATTGTAATTGATAAAAGGAATTGGCTTTGCAAAAATGGACAACTGGTAACCGTTTATCGCACCGCCCTGCTCGGTAAAGTAAGTAGAATAAGCGTTCTGCCTTCCCGTGAGGTTATAAACGCCAATCGTAAACGAATTATGGGTGCGCTGATGCACTTTGTGGTTACCTTCTATGTTCATCGAGAAATCTGTCCGGAAATAATCAGGGATACGGTATTGGTTCCGATCCGAATAATAAACCCTTTCGGCACCAGCATATTGATATTTGGCAATAGGCAAAGTAATGGGCCGGCCGGTACTGTAAGTGGCATTTAAAGAAACACTAAACCGGTGCGACAAGCGGTAATTGCCGGTGAAATTAAAATCATGCGGCTTGTCAAAATTTGCCGGATAATAATTGCCTTTGTTGATCAAATCTCCCGCGTTCGGGTCGTCCTGCTTCAAAAAAGTACGCGAATAAGTATAACTCATCCAGCCGTTCAACTTTCCGGCTGTTTTGCGCAGTAAAAATTCTGCGCCATAAGCTTTTCCTTCCGTGTTGATGACATCTGTTTCCACATGATGGTTCAATACCAGCGTGGCACCGCTTTTATAATCCAAGTAATCTTTCAGCCGTTTGTAATATACTTCCGCAGAAAGCTCAATGGTATTTGCTTTGGCATTATGGTATAATCCTAAGGAAACCTGGTCCCCATATTGCGGCTTGATATTAGGGTCGCTCAGTTTCCAAACGTCCGTAGGTGAAATAGCCGTAGTGTTAGAGAGCAAATGAATGTATTGCCTCAACGTATTGTACCCAGCTTTGATGGATGAATTATCGCCCAAATTATATCTCACCGAAGCCCTGATTTCCGGGCCGTGATAAGTATTGATCACCTGGTTTTTTTTATAAGTTACGCTGTCGATCACGTTCACACTTTCCCTTGGCAATTTGGGCGCATAATAATTAACCGTTTGCGGGCCCAAGTAATTGTACAAAGAATAACGCAAACCAAAACTGACCAACAAATCAGGCGTAATGTCATACTTGTCGCCCAAATACAAAGCACTTTCCAAAGCCCGTTCTGCCGGAACAACATTTGGCGCTGCCAAAGACTTGCTTCCATTTGGCTCAAAATCACCAGGATTTAGTTTGTACAAAATAGAACTCAAGCCAAAATCAATCGTATTTTTTGAGTTGACATAATAAGTAAAATCAGCTTTAAAATTGGTTTGGTTAATATCAAAACCCAATTTATAAGCATTTACAGGGTTTTCAGAACTGGAAGTGTTATATTGATAATGGTCGTTTCCTGCCGTAAAAACACTATAAAACTTGTTGCTAAAATTATGCTTCCATTTGATGTTGACATTGCTGTTGCTGTAGGCATAAGCCGTATCACTGTTTAATTTAAACCTGTCGCTGCTGAGATAACTGGTGATGTAGATGTTATTCCGGTCATTGATTTGATGGCTGATATCCAAGTTTAGATCATAAAAAGAAGCCTGACTGTGTTTGTAGTCTTCCGGCAATAACTTTAGCAGCCAGTTGGAATAAGTGGTTCTTCCGCCAAAAATAAAAGAAGTTTTATCCTTGATGATCGGCCCTTCGATATTTAACCTGCTGGTTAATAATCCTATCCCTGCCGAACCTGTAAAAATCTTTTTGTTTCCTTCGCGGTCGGTTACATCCAAAACAGAGGACAAACGCCCACCAAATTTTTCGGGAATACTGCTTTTATATAACTGAACATCTTTAACAATATCAGGATTGAAAGCCGAAAAGAAGCCGAAAAAATGCGCTGGATTATAAATCGTCGCATCGTTTAGCAAGATCAAATTTTGATCGGCAGCACCGCCGCGCACATTAAACCCGGTTGTTGCTTCCCCTACCGATTGTACGCCCGGCAGCGTCAGGATAACCCGCAACACATCGGCTTCCCCAAAAACGGCCGGCACTTGTTTGATCGTTTTTATATCCAGCCGGTTTACGCCCAATTCCCCGCTCCGTATGTTGGCTACTTTTTCCGCAGAAATCCTTACTTCTTTTAACGAGGTAATTTGTTCCTGCATTTCAATATTCAGTTTCCCGTTGCCGTACAACAAAATTTGCCGCCGCGTATCGCGCATGCCCAAACCGCGGATACTCAATGTTTGCCTGCCACGGGGCAAGGTAATGGTGTAATAGCCAAACTGGTCTGTAGCAATCCCAATCTTAGAATCAACAACCCGGATACTTGCACCAATAACCGCTTCGCCTGATTTAATATCTTTAATATAACCCGCCAATGTTGCCGTTCCCGGCTTAATTTCGTTCGTTTTTATCCCAATTTCATACAGCTTGTTTTCTGTGGTGGCTTCCGGTATTTTTTTGTCCTGGTCATCGGTATAAGCGGTGGTTGCCGTTGTTTCTCGCGGCACATCTCCTGCCTTGGCTTTAAAAAAACCTGCTGCCAGGGTGGTTTGTATTTCCCTTCCTTTGGTCAGGAATACTTGCTGATCGATTATGGCATAATGAAAATTGGTGTTGCGGAAAGACCGATCTAAAATGGTTTGCAAAGGCACGTTTGCAACTTCCAAAATAACTTTTAAACTGTCAAATTGTGCAGGGTTATAATAAAAATGATAGCCGCTTTTTGATTCCAAATCAGCAACAAACTGTTCGATGTTTGCCCCATGAAAATTCACGTTAATAGTTTTTGGCGATTGTTGTGCAAGGGCAACTTTTGTAAAGATCAGCAAGAAAAAAACCAGGTAACATTTTTTCATATCAGTTTGTTAATTGGTCATAATAAGAAGCTATTTTGCTCAGTGCCTGTTCCGGGTCTGTTTTGTAATTGATACGGTTTTCACTGATAAAAAGCTGCACCTGTTTTTTCTTGTCTTGCAAAGCTTTTAAAATAGAAGGAACGCCGTTGATGTTATAATATTCCGCTCCTTTTTTTAGGTAAATTTCCTTTTTCCCTGCTGTAAAGTAACTTTCCAAATTTCCGGTTGTACCGATTTGGATTGTTTTTGATCTTTTTGCCAAAACTTCTGTTTTCCCTTTGTACAATTGGTTGTAGATACCATTTCGAATTCCGGGATTGTTCAGGCTGTCTACATTAACAAGTACAAAATGCCGATCAGCTAAATTAAAATAATGCAATTTATCATTCAGCAACGTGTAGCGGGAAGCTTTGTTGTAAAGCAAAACCACCACATAATCCTTGTAAATATCGTACATTATCGGCACGTTGTTGTAAATTACATTGTCATAATTTACCGATCCAATCTTCCATGTGTTTACATCATCGAAATAAGCATTTCCTTTAATTGCAGGATCATATTGTTCATATTCCGGCCCGTTGTACAACCTGGAATTCTCGCCGATAGCCGAAGTAAAATTTTGAATAAGGCTGTTGATTTTTTGTTGGGAAGAAGTATCTGGAACGAAGTTTTGCCCTTTTAATGTTTCAACATAAACCATACTTATAAAAGATACGGCTATGAATTTTAAAATATTACTGCTCATTTTTTAGGTAGATGGAGGAATCTAACTTACTTAATATCTTTTAATAATGAAATACTTAGAAGCTTTTTAAATTTTTACCTGACAAAATGTCGATGCTTCTTTTACCACCTTAAAAATCAGTGCGTTTATGTTATCAAACTAATGCTTCTTTTAGCACTATAAAATTTGTCTTGTACCGAAAAAAATAAATATCCTGCCCTTGTCCCAAAACCACTTCCCCAACTCCTGCGTTAAAAATATTTATATGATAACCTGATGCCGTTCAAACTTAAGCTCCTCGCCTTCTTCATTGTTTTTATACCGATAAAAGAAGTATCCGCCCAAATTTCAGCTTTTAAAGACATCCGCAATTACGAAACTTATTATGCCGAGGCCAGAAGAAACACGGAAAACTGGCTGGCCATCCGCCGTTTTGAGGGTTCGGGAAAAACCTGGCTCCTGCTGGCAGAACCACGGACGCTGATTACCAAAGTTGCCGAAGCCAGTTTATACGAACTTAAACCAACCACACTTGCGGCAGCACGGCAAACTTTCGGTAACACCGCTTATACCAATGCTTTAACCGCTGCCGAAAAACAATCAGCCACCATTCAGGATGCAGGGATTGTACAGGGAATGCCGAAAGAAGCAGGCATCAGTTTAACCATTGACCTTTGCCCTTCGCACAAAAAGCTCGACCGGCGCATTTTTAACGATGTTTTCCAGGAATTTAGCAAAGTGGAGCCGCATCCGCCGGTTGCTATTTCGGTTTCGGGTTTGTGGATGAAATACCATGAGGCTGATTTAAACTGGCTGAAACAGCAGGAACTGGACGGGCATATTTTTATCACCTGGATCAACCATACTTACAACCATCGCGTTGACCCAATGAAGCCGTTGAAAGAAAATTTTTTGCTGGAACCTGGCACCAACATCAATTTTGAAGTATTGGAAACCGAGAAAGCAATGTTACAAAATGGTATGCTGCCTTCGGTATTTTTCCGCTTTCCGGGATTGGTTTCGGATGCAAAACTGTTGTATGAAATTACTGGTTTTGGTTTGATTCCAATTGGCAGCGATGCCTGGCTGGCCAAAGGTGAGCGCGCGATGCCGGGAAGCATTGTCTTGATCCACGGGAATGGCAACGAACCGATTGGCGTGAATGATTTTATTAGTTTGCTGAAATCAGAACAAAAAAATGTAACGCAAAAACAATGGTTGTTGTATGACCTGCGCGAAAGTGTAGACGAGGAATATCAATAACTACAAGCGGAAAGCAATGCCTGCAAACAAAGCATGATCAGCAGCTTTTTGGAATCCAAGGTTAAAACCAATATCAAACATCACAGACTTGGATACACCGTATTGCAAAGCAGCATCAAAGTAATTGTTGATATTGTGTGCTTTAAAATCGTACTCATAATAAGTTTCTATAAAACCATTCAAATTTTTATTGAAAATTGGATGGCCGATATTGATAGATTGCAATAGTTGGTTGTGCAAACCATCGCCAACATCGTCTTTCAAACGGTCGCCTTCCACTTGCAAACTTAGCTGCCAGTCGTTTTTTAATTTAAACATAATTGGAACGATAATTCCACCTTCATACTTGGAATTATCTTGGTAGTGGTTTGTTGGAAAAGTTAAATATGGAATCACAGCCAGCGAAACATTGCCATCATTTCCCAAAAAGTTCTTTTTTAAACGAAGTGTTAAATCACCGAAACCAGCGCTCTTTGTCTTTTCATGTGTATCCAATTGTACCGTATTTTGATGTGCATAAGTTTGCACCAACAATTGCACCGCCAAACTATTGGTCAATCCAAGTTTAACATTGAAGTAATTGTACAACAGCGCATGTTCTTTGCTTTCTGTAGTTGTCTTGTATTCATAACGCAAAAAATCGGCTTCATATTGGATATGTCCGGCATCAACGGTATAAGGCGATTCGGTAATATTTGGCCGGTCCGGATCCATTTCCCGCAAAGAATCTTTTGGTGTCGGATAAAAAAGCGTGTACCGTTGTTTGATTGGTTTTTCTGTTTTGGGAAGGTCTTGTGCCGAAACTTGTATCACAAATGCGAACAAAACAAGAATGAGAAAAGTAAATTTTTTAGTCATAAAAGAAGTATTGGATTTAGGTTGAAATCAAAAAAAGCTGCTTTTGTTAAAGCAGCTTTTCAATATTATGTTTTGTATATTTATTGACGTTATCAATCTAAATTATTTCATTTGGTACAAATTCACCATCCAATTCTAAACTTTCTATGTACAAGCTAATTGCTTCTTTTGCCATTTCCATAGCCTCTTCCACAGTTTCGCCTTGTGTAAAACAACCCGGCAAAGTTGGAACGGAGACAGAAAACCCACCTTCTGCTTCCGGCGTTAACAAAACACGATAAGTTCTTTGCATAATGTAAAGTTAGTATTTTTATTGAAAACAAAAATGGCTTCTAAATTTTAGAAGCCATTTCTTAAACTGATATTCAACTGAAAGCTGATTGCTGACAGCTAAAAGCTTTAATACCTATAATAATCCGCTTTGTACGGACCATCAACTTGTACGCCAATATAATCAGCTTGCGATTTATCCAATTCTTCTAACTCAACACCAATCTTGGCTAAATGCAATCTTGCAACTTTTTCGTCCAAAGTTTTTGGCAAAGTATAAACTTTGTTTTCGTATTTATTGGTATTCATCCAAAGTTCCAATTGTGCCAAAGTTTGGTTGGTAAAAGAAGCACTCATCACGAAACTTGGATGTCCGGTTGCACAACCTAAGTTTACCAAACGGCCTTCTGCCAATACAATTACATCTTTGCCTTCGATGGTATATTTATCAACTTGTGGCTTAATTTCAATTTTAGAGTTTCCATAAGTTCCGTTCAACCAGGCCATATCAATTTCATTGTCAAAATGGCCAATGTTGCAAACGATGGCTTTGTCTTTTAAAGCACGGAAATGTTCTTCGCGCACAATATTGCAATTTCCGGTTGCGGTAACTACAATATCAGCTTCTTTGATAGCGGTTGTCAGTTTTTTCACTTCGAAACCTTCCATCGCAGCCTGCAAAGCACAGATCGGGTCAATTTCAGTTACAATTACGCGGACACCGGCATTGCGCAAAGAATCCGCAGAACCTTTCCCCACATCGCCATAACCGCAAACCACAGCTACTTTTCCGGCCATCATCACATCGGTTGCACGGCGGATGGCATCAACCAAAGACTCGCGGCAACCATATTTATTGTCAAACTTGGATTTGGTAACCGAATCGTTTACGTTGATGGCTGGCATTGGCAACGTGCCGTTTTTCATGCGTTCGTACAAACGGTGTACGCCTGTGGTGGTTTCTTCGGACAGGCCTTTTATGCCAGCGATCAGCTCTGGATATTTATCCAAAACCATATTGGTTAAGTCGCCGCCGTCATCCAAAATCATGTTCAACGGCTTGCGGTCTTCGCCAAAATACAGCGTTTGCTCGATGCACCATTCAAATTCTTCCTCGTTCATCCCTTTCCAAGCATAAACCGAAATTCCGGCAGCCGCAATGGCCGCAGCAGCGTGGTCTTGAGTGGAGAAAATATTGCAGGACGACCAGGTAACTTCGGCGCCCAGTTCAATCAGTGTTTCAATTAAAACGGCCGTTTGGATCGTCATGTGCAAACAACCGGCAATGCGTGCGCCTTGCAGCGGTTTTGATGCACCATATTCTTGACGCAAAGCCATCAATCCGGGCATTTCTGCTTCGGCCAGGCCAATTTCTTTGCGGCCCCATTCGGCCAAACTAATGTCTTTTACTTTAAACGGAACGTAGGTTTCTACTAATGCCATAATGCTTCTTTTATCGTGCAAAAATAAGTATAAAAAAGTTTTATAGTAAAATTTGCTTGCGCATTATTGTCAATTGTTGTCAAGATTGTGTTAAGATTTTCCTTCATTTGTTACGGTCAATTTGTATTGATTAGATTTGTTACAATTTAAACGAAAAGAAAATGTACCCAGAATATTTAGTTGCCCCAATGCGGGAAGATTTGACCAGAGTTGGTTTCCAAGAATTGAAAACGGCCGATGATGTAAAAAATGCCATCGAATCTACCGGAACTACCTTTGTGATGGTCAATTCGGTCTGCGGTTGTGCGGCTGCCAATGCGCGCCCGGCTGCTAAAATGGCTACACAAAACGGCAAAGTACCTGACCGATTTGTTACGGTTTTTGCGGGAATGGAAACCGACGCGGTTGATGCAGCGCGGGATTATATGTTGCCTTATCCGCCGTCATCTCCGGCAATGGCTTTGTTTAAAGATGGAAAATTGGTACACATTATTGAACGCCGCCAGATTGAAGGCCGCCCGGCACAAATGATTGCCGATAACCTGGCTGGTGCATTCGACCAATATTGCTAATACTGTTTTTACCGATATAAAATTGGGATCCGGCGAAATTGCTTTTGCCGGATTTTTTATTTTTTAAACTTTTGTTTAGGATGACGGCTGGTGTGGAAGATGGACACGATCGAAATCAAGCCAGCTTTGTTATCAACAGCATAAACGATAAAATAAGGAAACGTTTCCATCAAAGCCTGCCTATAACCTCTTTTTAATTGCGGATAACGCTAATATATTTAATACTGTTTTCTTAAAATAATCTCGAAATAATTGCGGTAAATGATTTTGCTGTTCTGCATACCAATTTAAAGTTTCAGTAAGTTCTTTTACTGCCTTGGGATTTGTTCGAATTTTATACGGCATGTTTGCTTTTCAACTCTTCTAAATGCCTATCCATTTGCAAAAACATTTCTTCCATTGTGATAGCTTTCACCGTCCCGTCTTTTAATTCTTTCATCCGGCTGTCCATCTCTGCCACAAATTCCGGGTCGTCCCAATGGCCGTAAATGCTCACTATTTCGCTTTCTAAAACGGTGTACAGTGCTTTCACTTTTTCTTCTTCTGCACAGGTAATATAATTTTTCAGCTTTTTGCGCATTTCTTTAGTTGTCATCTTGATCGCTTTTCTCAAATTTAAACATTTAATTTTGATGGCAGATGCTGTTTTTATCGGCATAAAATTGAGTTGTCCGAATTTTGATTTTAGTCATTTTTTATGCTAAAAACTTTCCCTGAAATGGTATATTGCCTTCAAACTAAAACAGCATCATGAAAAAAATCTACATCCTCTTTATTTTATTTGCTTTAAACTTTAAGGTATCGGCACAAAAAACATATGTGCAATGCGGCAAACTGATCGATGTAACATCGGGGACGGTCCAAAACCAAGTAACTGTTATCATCGACGGGAAAAAGTTTGTAGAAGTACGCCAAGGTTTTGTTTCCGGAGAAGCAGGAAGCCAAACCATCGACCTGAAAAACAAAACGGTTTTGCCCGGATTGATCGATTGCCATGTGCACCTTGAGTTTCAAACCACCAAAAACCAGTTGGAACGTTTTGTACTGACCGATGCCGATGTTGCTTTTCGTGCTGCCATTTACGCTAAACGGACTTTAATGGCCGGTTTTACAACCGTTCGGGATTTGGGCGGAAGCGGCGTTAATATTGCTCTGAGAAAAGCTGTTGAACAGGGTTTGACCGAGGGCCCGCATATTTTAACCTGTGGCATCGCTATTTCTGCAACCGGCGGCCACATGGACGAATCGAACGGTTTGCGCGAGAATGTTTTAGGCCCATTAGGCCCGGAACAAGGCATTGCCAACGGCAAAGACGAACTGATAAAAGCCGTGCGTTACCAATTTAAAAAAGGGGCCGATGTGATCAAAATTGCTTCAACCGGCGGTGTTTTGGATTTAAGCAAAGATGGTTCGGGCGCGCAATTTAGTGTAGAAGAAATCAAAACCGTGGTTGAAACCGCGAAAGATTACGGCTTAAAAGTGGCCTGCCATGCACACGGTGCAGAGGGAATCAAACGTGCCATTTTAGGCGGCGTTGCTTCTATTGAACACGGAACTTATATGAACGAAGAAGACATGCAATTGGCCAAAAAGTACGGCACTTACTTGGTGCCAACCATTATTGCCGGTAAATCTTCTGCGGATTCGGCTAAAATTCCGGGCTATTTTCCCGCTGTTATTGTAAAAAAAGCGCTGGAAGTTGGCCCGCACATCCAGGCAACGTTTGGCAAGGCATATAAAGCAGGCGTAAAAATAGCGTTTGGCACAGATGCCGGGGTTTATGCACATGGCAAAAACGCAATGGAATTTCAATACATGATAGAAGCCGGAATGCCGCCGATGAAAGCCATTCAGGCTGCAACGGTAAATGCGGCTGATCTTTTAGGGATTACTGATGAACGTGGCTCAGTTGCAGCAGGAAAATTTGCCGATCTAATTGCAGTTAATGATGATCCGCTGACTGATGTCAAAACTTTGATGAACGTTACTTTCGTGATGAAAGAAGGCAAAATTTATAAACAGTAAGCATTTTTTGGAATACTGTTTTTATCGGCTTAAAAAGTGCGTTCCTGGTTTCCGGGATGCGCTTTTTCTTAATCTGCACATCAATATTAACAAACAATTTTTGTAACTTAGAAATGGATTAGAAAACATAAATTATGAAAAAGCTGCTTTTCTTTATCGTCCTTTCCGGTATTGCTTTTAAATTGAAGGCTCAGCAGAAATCAAGCATAAAACCTTTTGAAAAATTATTTGTGCCGAACAAAAGCCCTTTGTTTGATACTGTTCCCAAACTTTCTGTCAAACAACAAAATGATTTGAATTCGCTGTTTTTGCCAAAAATTAACCCTAAACAGAACCAAAACATAGTTGCCGATTTGGATAGAATGCCGATTGTAAAACCAACCGGCAAATGGAATATGCCAATCTTCCGCCCGGATACAAGTGTAATTTATAAAATGCCCGTGGCACATCTGCCCGCAGTTATCAAACCGAATCCATCGGCACAAATTGTTCGCCCGTAATTTTATTGACATACTGTTTTTATGCCGATAAAATTGCTGTTTGCTTTTGGTTTTTGCTTAAAGGAAATCCATCAAAGTGCTGCTCGTTTTTCAATTTGCAGAAAGAAGAAAAATTAAAATCCAGCAAACTGTTTTTTCACAAGGTGATGCTTCTTTTATCGCATCAAAATTGAAAGTCTTATTTTGAAAAAACATCGGTAAAAACAGCCTCATTCAAACACAACGGTTTTATTGCGGTACACAAATACGCGGTCGTCAAAAACCAGGCGTAATGCTTTGGCCAGCACGGAAGTTTCTATTTCCTGCCCCGCTTTCATCATATCCGCAGCAGAAAGCGAATGGTTGACCGGAATGATTTGCTGCGCGATGATCGGGCCTTCATCCAGTTCGTTGGTTACGAAGTGTGCCGTTGCGCCAATCAGTTTCACGCCGCGTTCAAACGCCTGCCGGTAAGGGTTTGCACCGATAAAAGCCGGCAAAAAGGAATGATGGATATTGATTAGTTTTTTGGAAAATTGCGAAACGAAACCCGGCGATAATATCCGCATAAACTTTGCAAGTACCACATAATCAGGTTCAAACGGTATAATCAAATCAATTATTTTTTGTTCCGATACTTCTTTTAGCACGGAAGGATTGTACAAAACCGAAAAGAACGGCACCTCGAAACGTCTGCAAATATCTTGCAAATTATCGTAGCTGCCGATCACGCATTGTACCGTTGCGCCCAGCGTCCCGAAGAAATTTCGGACCAAAATATCCGCCAGGCAATGGTATTCTTTGGTCACCAAAACCACGATCTTTTTCTGCGGTTTCGGGTTGATGCTGATGGTGGCATCTTCCGGCAAAACACTTTTTATTTGATTTTCCAGCGCAGCTATATTTGTAGCTTGCTCCGTTTCTAAGCGCATATAAAACCGGTTTTCGGCTTTGTCCACATGCTCGTTCATCGAAACAATATTCAATTGCTGCTGCACCAAAACACCTGATATAGAAGCAACTAAGCCAACCTGATCTTTACATTGTATTAAAATAATCATACAGAAAATTTTGAAAATTTTGTTGCCGTTAAGATGCTGTTTTTATCAGTTAAAATCTTTGTTCAGCAGTTTTTCCAAGTCAGGAAAGCTCACATTCATCTTCACTTTTCCTTGTTTGGCATAGGCAATTTCGCCGGTTTCTTCAGATACGATCAAAGCTATGGCATCGCTAGCTTCGGAAATACCAATACCGGCGCGATGGCGCGACCCGAAATGCGGCGGTAAGTCTGTTTTATCGGTTAAAGGCAAAATACAGCTGGCAGATTTGATTTTGTTTTGGGCAATGATGACTGCGCCGTCGTGCAGCGGACTATTTTTTTGGAAAATGCTTTCCAGCAGCCGTTTGGTGATCTTGGCATCTACATATTCGCAGCTGTTGTGAAAAAACTCTTCGTCATAATATTTTGCAAACACAATCAGCGCGCCCGTCCGGCTTTCTTTCATGGTTTTGCAGGCATCAATAATGGGTTTAATGCGGATGAGGTTATTTTTTTCTTCTTCTTTTCGCCCAAAAAAATATTTCCACCAGGCTTTGTTTTTTTGGAGCGAAGCGTTGCGGCCGACCAACACCAAAAAACGCCTGATTTCGGGCTGGAAAACAACGATCAGTGCCAGGATGCCCACCTTCATAAAGTTGTTTAAAATGCCAGCCAGCAAGTGCATGTTCAAGGCAGTCGCCACATCATACAAAGCATAAATGATAGCCAAACCGATAAAAATACTGGCAGTAATCGTTCCGCGGATCAGGTTATAGATCTGATAAATGATGATGGCTACGAGCACAATATCCAGCACATCAAAAAAAGTAAGCCGCAGAAAACTCAGGTCGAAGGTTTGCATTTGTACGAAGTTAATATTTTATGGCAAACTGATTTTAAATTTTGAAAATGAATCAAAGTCCGGATGCTTCTTTTACCGGCAAAAAAATGAATTGAACAGAAACTAAACCAATGCCTGACAGTTTTTTATTTGAAACAGTTTACAAATCAACAATTAACAAAAAACAAAAGAAGATGGATTTTAAAGAAATATTACCCTTAACCTCAGCGCAAAAAGCTTACGACCGCCGCCAGTTTATAGAAAATGCGGGCAGAGGGTTGATCGCGGCTACGGTAGTTGGTGGCATTGCCTCGGCAAGCACCGCCAGCGCAGAAAGTTTAGAGAGTGGCGCAGGCAATCCCGGCCCAATGTCAGCAGCGATAAAAGTGGTTGGCCCGAACCAGCACGCAGCGAGTGAAGGCGAAAGGACGAATTATGCAACTATTTTGCCGAAAGATAAACGCGTTGGTTACGCCATTGTGGGTTTGGGCGAACTGACTTTGGAAGCAATTTTACCCGGTTTCGGTTCTGCAAAAAACTCCAAGGTAGTGGCTTTGGTGAGTGGTGATGCAGAGAAAGCCAAAAAAGTGGCGATGCAGTACGATGTTCCGCAGAAAAATATTTACAACTATCAGAATTTTGACGACATTAAAAATAACCCGGAAATAGATGCGGTTTATATTGTATTGCCGAACGCCATGCACGAGGAATTTGTGATCCGTGCAGCCAAAGCCGGAAAGCATGTGCTGTGTGAAAAACCGATGACGACATCTTCCAAATCTGCCGAACGCATGATTGATGCCTGCAAAAAAGCTGATAAAAAACTGATGATTGCCTACCGGATCCAGTACGAACCGAACAATAAGCAGATGAAAGATTTTGCCCGGCAAAAGAAGTATGGCAAAGTAAAGGTGATTACTTCGACCAACGTGCAAAACGTGGGCGACCCAAAACAATGGCGTTTAAACAGAGCTTTGGCCGGCGGCGGTTCATTGCCGGATATTGGTTTGTACGACATCAATACCAACCGCTATCTGCTTGGCGAAGAGCCGTATATGGTGAATGCTTCTATTTATACCACGCCAAATGATCCGCGTTTTAGAGAAGTAGAAGAAGCGGTGATGTTCCAGATGTATTTCCCAAGCGGGGCTATTGCCAATAATACTTGCAGCTACGGCGCGCACAACTCCAAACATTATCGTTGCTATGCCGATAATGGCGGCTGGTTTGGCATGGACCCGGCTTTTGATTACAAAGGTTTGATGCCGGAAGTGGGCCATGCCGAAGGAAAAGCAGAGAATAAAATGAACCCAAAACTGACGGAAAAAGACCAGTTTGCTTTGGAGATGGATCATTTTTCGGAATGCGTGATTGAAAATAAAACGCCTTATACGCCCGGCGAAGAAGGCTTGCAGGATCAAAAAATTATGGAAGCCATTTATGAATCGGCCAGAACCAACAAACCGGTGCAATTGGAGCGGATTGAAAAATTGGATGCTTTTCGGGGAACGCCTCCGACAGAAGGCTAAAAAAACAGGTGGT
>CAXSBZ010000025.1:0-45601 GCA_964236465.1 uncultured Sphingobacteriaceae bacterium
ACAGGTTGAGGTAAGCAAAATACTTCCCGAAACCTTTGTCATTGTGCATGTAACCAATGGAATAAACGTGGATTAAAAAACCTACTCCAGTGATAATCAGCAACATTAAAGAGCTTAGCTGGTCAACCAGAAAAGAGAATGGAACTGTTAATTTTCCAGCTTTTATCCATTCAAAATAAGTAACGCTGATGGGCTGACCTGAATTTTTTACCGCTAAAAACAGCATCACGCTCAATACAAAAGGAATCAAAACCAGTAAGCTTGCCAGCAAACCGATCAGGTTTTTTGGCAAAATATTGCGGCCTAAACCATTAATAATAAACCCGGCTAAAGGAAGTATCGGGATTAGCCAAATATAGTTACTGATCATGAACGCGCTACGTTTTGATTTAAAAGATCTACCATTTCAACCGGTTCAACACATTAATATCTATCGTATTTGTGTTGCGATAAATCATCACGATAATAGCCAGTCCGACTGCCACTTCCGCTGCTGCCAATGCCATTACGAAAAATACGAAAACCTGACCGGCAGCATCGTTTCTATAAATAGAGAAAACAGTTAACAATAGGTTTACTGAATTTAGCATCAACTCGACAGACATAAAAATCACAATGGCATTACGGCGCGTTAGCACACCAATTACTCCTATTGAAAAAATAATGGCACTTAACAAAATGTAATGGTTAAGCGGAATGGTTTGAATAACGTTAGAAATATTTTGCATGAATTACGATTCTTTTTTTGCCAATAAAACAGCACCAACCATTGCCGATAATAATAAAATTGAAGAAACTTCAAATGGCAGTAAAAACTGGTGAAATAGTACATTACCAAGGTTTTTTACTAAACCAAGATTTGGATCTTTTAAAATCACCATTTCTGAGTTGCCGGATATTTTTAAAGATGCGATAAGGGTTACCAACAAACAGCCACCACCAATTACGCCTATTACTTTCAACAAATTTGACTTCACTGGTTCTGTTTCATCATTTAAATTCATCAACATTAAGGTGTATAAAAACAGTACGAGAATTGCGCCCATGTAAACAATAAAATTTACAATTCCAAGAAACTGTGCATTCAACAAAAAATAATGAATGGTAAATGTAAAAAATGTGAGAATAAGGTAAAGTACACTATGCACTGGATTTTTAGAAAAAACCACGAGCAGTGAGAAGAAAACCGACAAGAATGCGACAAAGTAAAATAGACTCATGTGCTGAAATAAAATACTTTTGCTCCAGGCAAGAACGGTGGCAAAGGTAAAAAAGTTATTGATTCAACGGTGCTTCTACCAATTTGTCTTTTCCGTAAATAAAATCTTTTCGCAAAAAATCAGATGGTATAATATCGCCATCCAAATAAATTGCTTCTTTCGGACAAGCTTCTTCACATAAACCACAGAAAATGCAGCGCAACATATTGATTTCATAAACGGCAGCATATTTTTCTTCGCGGTAAAGCTTTTCTTCTCCTTTTTGGCGTTCGCCCGCAATCATTGTTATTGCTTCGGCTGGGCAAGATAAGGCGCACAAACCACAAGCTGTACAACGTTCTCTTCCTTCTTCGTCTCTTTTTAAAGAATGCAAACCACGATAGTTTTCAGAAAATTCTCGTTTTTCTTCCGGATAACGAATTGTAACCGGCTTTTTAAGAAAATGCTTTATGGTGATAGAAAGCCCTGATAATATAGCTGGCAAATAAGCACGCTCCCAAAAATTGAGCGGTTTTACTTCAAGAACTTTCTTTTTATTGGTTAATGATTCCATTTTAGCTGAACGATTATTTAAAAATTGTAGCAAAAACACCTGTTAAAACGATGTTGGCAATGGCCAGCGGAATTAATACTTTCCAGCCTAAATCCATCAATTGGTCATAACGGAAGCGCGGAATTGTCCACCGAACCCACATGAAGAAAAAGATGAAGAAAATGATCTTGGCAAACAAAGCAACTACTCCCAAAATAGTTACCAGGTTTTCTGATAAACCTAAATGGTGCATAAACGGAAAATTGTAACCGCCAAAATAGAGCGTTGCCATTACTGCCGAAGAAATAAACATGTTGATATACTCTGCAAACAGGTAAAAACCTAACTTCATAGAAGAATATTCGGTGTGATAACCGCCAACCAACTCCGTTTCGCATTCGGGCAAATCAAACGGACTGCGGTTTGTTTCTGCAAAAGCACAAATGATAAAGATTAAAAAACCTAAAGGCTGACGAAATACGTTCCATGTGAACCATCCATTTGACCAAAAACCGTGTTGCTGCTCGGCAATTTGTCTTAAACTTAACGTGCCAGTCAACATTAACAAAGCGATAATGGATAAGCCCATCGCAATTTCGTAACTGATATTTTGAGAAGCAGCGCGTATTGCTCCAAGCAAAGAGTATTTATTATTGGATGCCCAGCCACCAATCATGATGCCGTAAACGCCTAAAGAAACTACGCCGAAAATGTAAAGTATTCCTACATTAATATCGGTTACCTGTAAATCAATTACTCTGGAACCGATAGTTAATTGTTGGCCCCAAGGAATTACGGCCGAACCAATACAAGCTGTGAGAATTGCTAAAGAAGGCCCGATAATAAACAACAGACCACTGGATTGGGTAGGAATAATTTCCTCCTTCATAAACATTTTGGCACCATCTGCCATTGGCTGGAAAATACCAAAAGGGCCGGCGCGGTTCGGGCCAATCCGGTCCTGCAAAAATGCAGCTACTTTGCGTTCAGCGTAAGTAGAATACATAGCTGTTACCAAACTGATGCCGAATATAATGGCAACCAGAATGAATTTTTCTACAATAAGTGATAACTCCATTTATAATCGTGTAAAACGTTCTAATTGTTCTTTGTTAGATTCCTGCAAAGCAAGGTTTTTCTTTATAACTGGTAATGGATGCAAAGAACCATAATGGTTGGAACTGATCACAGATGTTTGCGCTACTTTTCTTGGGCCTTCAATTATCCAATCCGCAGTTTTCTTTTGATCAAAACGGCAGGTGTTGCAGATAAATTCTTCTACCTCACCATAAACATCTTTACGTCCGGTTACGCGTAACACATCTTCGCCTTTGTACCAAAGCGTTACTTTTCCACAGCATTTTTCGCAATCCCGATGTGCTTCTACCGGCTTGGTAAACCAAACACGATTTTTAAAGCGGAAAGTTTTATCGGTTAAAGCGCCAACCGGACAAACATCGATTACGTTTCCGGAGAAATCATTGTCAACCGCCTGATGGATATAAGTGGAGATTTCAGAATAATCGCCGCGGTTTAAAATACCATGAATACGATGATCGGTAATTTGATCGGCCACAAAAACACAACGATAACACAAAATACAGCGCGTCATATGTAACTGGATTTTATCACCGATATCAATCCGTTCAAATTGACGGCGTTCAAATTCATAACGTGTTTTGGCTGCTCCATGTTCGTAACCTAAATCCTGTAAAGAGCATTCTCCTGCCTGATCACAAATCGGGCAATCTAAAGGATGGTTGATCAGCAGCATTTCTACAATACCTTTTCTGGCTTCAATCACTTCTGCTGAGGTAATATTTTGTACTTCCATGCCATCCATTACCGTTGTTCGGCAGGAAGCAACCAATTTTGGCATCGGTCGCGGGTCTTTTTCTGATCCTTTGCTTACTTTAACCAGGCAAGTACGGCATTTACCACCGCTGCCTTCCAGTTTGGAATAATAGCACATAGCAGGCGGTACAATATCGCCACCTATTTGCCTTGCAGCATTGAGAATACTTGTACCTGGAGCAACCTCTACCGGAATTCCGTCTATGCTAACTTTAACTATATCTAACATTTAATTCTATCCAATCAAGTAACAAAAACTTAATTTAAGCATTAATTTTGGGGTGATAAAAGAAGCATTAATACTGATGCTTCTTTTATCACCTATTTTTTATACTGCAACAGGTTCTGGTTTTGGCAGTGGATCAGCGTAATGTGCCAATCCGTAATTGCGTTCTAAACAAACCCGAGGTTCGGTTACATGCCACTCAAATTCATCCCTAAAATGGCGAATTGCACTGGCAACCGGCCAGGCAGCAGCATCTCCAAGCGGACAAATTGTGTTGCCTTCTATTTTCCTGGAAACATCAACCAACAAATCTATGTCGCTCAATTTCCCATGTCCGTATTCCAATCGATGCAAAACTTTTTCCATCCAACCGGTTCCTTCGCGGCATGGCGAACATTGTCCGCAGCTTTCATGGTGATAAAAACGAGAAAAGTTCCAGGTATTCCGAACGATGCACTGATCTTCATCAAAAGCAATAAAACCGCCGGAACCCATCATTGAGCCGGTTGCAAAACCACCATCTGATAACGATTCGTAACTCATCAATCGGGCTTCGTTGTTGATGGTTTTGGTGATGAGATTAGCAGGTAAAATCGGGACTGATGAACCACCGGCAACAACCGCTTTTAAGCGTTTGCCGTTGGCAATGCCTCCGCAGTATTCATCCGAATAAATAAATTCTTCTACCGGAACACCCAATTCAATTTCATAAATCCCTGGTTTTACGATGTTTCCTGAGGCAGAAATCAGTTTTGTTCCCGTGCTTCTGCCAACACCGATTTTAGCATATTCTTCGCCGCCATCACGGATGATCGGCACAACTGCTGCAATGGATTCTACATTATTTACTACCGTTGGGCAACCCCACAAACCAGCAATTGCCGGAAATGGAGGTTTAATCCGAGGGTTTCCACGCTTGCCTTCCAAAGATTCGATCAAGGCAGTTTCCTCTCCGCAGATATAAGCACCTCCGCCTGGCTGAACGTATAATTCCAGATCGTAACCTGTCCCTAAAATATTTTTACCAAGAAATCCTGCATTTCTGGCTTCGGCAATTGCCTTTTCCAGGATACGGATTTGTGGCATCATTTC
This sequence comes from uncultured Sphingobacteriaceae bacterium, assembly GCA_964236465.1. GTDB lineage: Bacteria > Bacteroidota > Bacteroidia > Sphingobacteriales > Sphingobacteriaceae > Mucilaginibacter_A. The sequence goes on from CAXSBZ010000025.1 coordinate 4,925, forward strand.
TCCACGAACGTAGATGTAAGAAGTTTTTGCGCCGAGTGCAAAACTGCCGATGATCATTCCTTCTATTAACAGATGAGGCATTTTAGTCATCAAAAAACGGTCTTTAAAAGTTCCCGGTTCAGATTCATCTGCATTGCAAACCAAATAACGTGGCTTGCCTTCCGGCTTGGCCAGAAAACCCCATTTCATTCCCGTAGGAAAACCTGCTCCACCACGGCCACGCAAACCTGATTTTTTAACTTCTTCCACAATTTCTTCCGGAGTAAGGGTTTTCAAGGCTTTTTCAGCGGCAGCATAACCGCCTTTTGAACGGTAAACATCAAATGTGTTGATACCTTCAACGTCAATATGTTCCAAAAGTATTTTTCGTCCCATTAGGCTTATTAATAAATTTTGCCAGTTATTTTGTAATAATCAAAATGATACTTTACACAATATCTTGAAATATTTATAGCTGTCAATCCAATAATTAAATTATAATGACTCCAATTTTTAGTTGATAAAAACAGTATGCCTACAATTAAAAATGCTGTATCCCATACGATGATTTTACCACTTTTCATATCAGTTATTAGCTTTTATAGTAAGATCGCTAATTAACTGATCAACTGATTGTGTTGTTAAATTCTCATAAAAAGTATATTCCGGCCCAATCTGCAAAACCGGTGCAAAACCACAGGCCGCCAAACATTCTACGCCCCGCCAGCTAAACATCCCATCCGGTGTTACATCCCCTTCTTTTACACCTAATTTTTGTTCGATGTATTTGATAATCTTTTCTGCGCCTACCAAGCAGCAAGGACCTGTTCGGCAGACTTCCAGCATGTATTTTCCTTGCGGACGAAGAAAATACATCGTATAAAAAGAAGCAACTTCATAAACTTCGATTGGCTGAATATCTAAGTAAGCAGCTACTTTATCCATTGCATCTGCGCTTAACCAGCTAAATTTTGCCTGTACAACATGCAAAATCGGCAATAAAGCTGCTTTTGGCTGTTCTGCCGGATAACGGCTGACGATGTCTGTAAATTGCTGATACAACTGAGAAGAAAACTCATGTACTGCGTTGGTTTCTTCAATTTTAAGCATCTAATTCTCCTGCAATTATATTTAAACTACTCATGTTGAGAATGGCATCTGACAGCAACATACCTTTGCTCATCGGTGCATACATTTGATAATTGATGAAACTTGGCCTGCGGAAATGCAAACGATATGGCGCACGTCCGCCATCATTTATCAGGTAAAATCCTAATTCACCGTTGCCTCCTTCTACTGCATGATATACTTCTTTTACGGGGGTAATTACCTCACCCATTACAATTTTAAAATGATAGATCAATGCTTCCATATTGTTATAAACTTCCTGTTTTGGAGGAAGGTAATAATCAGGAACATCAGCATGAAAGACACCTTTCGGTTCTTTTTCAATCATTTTTAAAGCCTGATCAATCATCCGCATGCTTTGTTTCATTTCCTCATTTCGTACCATAAACCGACTGTAAACATCGCCATTTGTACCAACCGGGATTTCAAAATCAAAGTCTTCATATGAGCTGTATGGCTCCATTGCACGCACATCATAATCGACCCCGGTTGCCCGTAATATAGGTCCGCTCCAACTGTAACTCAATGCAGTTTCGGCATCTACAGGGGCAACACCTTTTGTACGATCTATAAAAATACGGTTACGGTTGAAAAGAGATTCAAATTCTTTTAAAACAGGAGGGAAATCAGTTAAGAACTTGCGGATTTTTCGGAAAGCAATTTCATTAAAATCACGTTCAAAACCACCAATACGGCCAATATTTGTTGTTAAACGCGAACCGCAAACTTCTTCATAAATTTCGTAAATGGCTTCCCGGTATTCCATCATGTATAGAAACCCTGTGAAAGCACCAGTATCCACACCGAGAACACCATTGCAGATGATATGATCAGAAATACGAGCCAGTTCCATTACGATTACCCGAAGATAATCAACACGTTTCGGCGTTTTAATATCCAGCAGTTTTTCTACTGTCATGTGCCAGCCCATATTGTTTATTGGCGAGGAACAGTAGTTCATCCGATCTGTTAAAGGCGTAATTTGGTAGAACGGGCGGTGCTCTGCAATTTTTTCAAAAGCACGATGAATATATCCGATGGTTGAAACACCACCGATGATCCGTTCACCATCCATCTGCAACACATTTTGGAATACGCCATGCGTGGCAGGATGGGTTGGGCCAAGATTTAGAGTTGTTGGTGAATCTTGCGGATCATTATCAATATAAACAGGAAAGTTTTCCATTTAGTGGTTTCTATCTTCCAAAAAAATAATCTTTTTTATCAACACGATTCGGATCTTCTAATGGGAATTCTTTTCGCATTGGAAAAACTGTCATGTCATCAACGTTTAATATCCTACGCAAATCTGGGTGGCCATCAAACTCAATCCCAAAATAATCATACGTTTCACGCTCCATCCAATTAGCACCATCCCAAAGGGTTGTTGCTGTTGGAATGTGCAAATTGGCTTCAGTTAAAAAAACTTTTACCCGAATACGGATATTGTTTATAAAACTGTGCAAATGATAAACTACGGCAAATTGTTTTTCTTGATCAGGATAATGAACAGCCGTTAAATCAGTTAAATAGTTAAATTGGAGAGTCGGGTCATTTTTTAAAAATGTTAACACTGCTGATATTTGATCACACGAGGTTTCAAAATTAGGTAAATCAGAGTTTTCTGTAAGCAAAGAAACTTGCCCTCCAAATTTTAAATTTAATTGATGAATGACTTCTTCATTCAAAATCCTTCCCATTATTGAATCCCGTATTTAGCCAGCAATTCTTTATATTCTGGTGCTTCTCTTCTTCTGCCGCTTTCTGTTTGAACCAATTTTTGAATATTCATAAATCCGTCTATAATGCCTTCGGGCCTTGGCGGACATCCTGGAACATAAACATCTACCGGAATAATCTCATCAATTCCCTGCAATACAGAATATGTATCAAAAATACCACCACTGGAAGCACACGCACCTACTGCCATTACCCAGCGCGGTTCTGCCATTTGCAGATAAACCTGACGCAGAACAGGTGCCATTTTTTTGGCAATCGTTCCCATCACCATTAATAAATCTGCCTGACGGGGGGAAAAACTTAACCTTTCTGCACCAAAACGTGCCAGATCATAATGGGAACCCATCGTTGCCATAAATTCGATCCCGCAACAAGAGGTTGCAAAAGGCAAAGGCCATAAAGAATGCGAACGGGCCATTCCGACAGCTTTATCTAATGAGGTAGCAAAAAATCCTGAACCTTCTACACCCGGAGGTGCTTCCACTAATTTTATATCACTCATACTTATATAACGCAAAAAACTTATCTTTTTTTAAAAAGATAAGTACAAATTTACAATAATAATTTTTCTGATTGTATTCTTTATAATGTCAGGTTTTATTTAGAATTATTCTTAAAAACTAATATTTATTAGAAATTATAATGCTTCTTTTACCACCTTAAAACCAGTGCCCATTTGGGATCATTAGAAATTTGAGTTATTAAAAACTGTAATGCTTCTTTTATCACCTTAAAATCAGTACCAATTTTGGGTCGATAAAAGAAGCATTGAACAAAACCTTGTTATTCTTTTATTAATCCCAATCTAAAGCTTTTTTCTTGATAATGTAGATAAACCCCAGAAGTAATGTTCCCATAAATATGAACATTTCAATCATACCGTCAGAACCCAAATCACGAAAATTAACTGCCCAGGGATACATAAAAATCACCTCAACATCAAAAAGAACAAATAATATGGCAACCAAAAAATATTTAATTGAAACTGGTGTTCTGGCATTTCCAATTACTTCTATTCCGGATTCAAAAGGTGTTAGTTTATCTTTGGTACTTCTTTTAGGGCCTAATTTATGGGTTGCAAACATCGTGGTAAACACAAATCCCAATGCCACAACCATTTGAAACACAATCGGAAGATAATTTACAGGTAGGCTTTGTGTTTCCATAAGTTGATATAATATTTTTCAAATATAAAAAAAGGCTTCTAAAAGAAGCCTTTTCATTTTTTCAAATAATCTTGTTATTTAGTCTTACCTTTTTTATCAGTAAAAGCTTTCGCTTGTTTGTTTGATGGATCTACTTCCAAAGCTTTTGTAAAATTTTCAGATGCTTTGGCTTCATTCTTCTCTTTGTACTCGTAATAAGTACCTAAATAAGCATATGCTTCAGATAAAAATGCTTTGTCAGCATCTGCAACTGCTCCTTTAGAAGTTATCAGTTGAATATATTGTTCATAATAGGGTTTTGCATAACCTTGAGTAGTGTTTCTACTTGGCTCTTTCAAATCCTTAGCTCTGGCTTGGTACAATGCAACAGCAGCTTGAGGAGCTGCTGCATGATGTTGAATATAGCTAAATGCAGTATCTGCTTTAACTAACAACATGGTATCTGCAACTGGTTTAGGAGTAGCTGTGCTGTAATATTGCGTTTTGAAAGCATTGTAATAACTTACGCCTTCTCTCAAATAATCATTCAAAGTTGCTTGTTTAGATTTTGAAACAAACACTTTATAAGCATCACCTGCTTCAGCATACTTCTTTTGATTGTATAACGACTTAGCTATTTCACCATAAGCTTCAACTTGTGTTGTATCAAGTGCTAAACCTTTTTGCAAACTGGTAATACCTTCTGCATCTTGACCCGAAGCTGCTTGCAAACGACCTAAATATAAATAATCCAAAGGAATAATTCTTTTTGGATCAGCTTGAGAAATAAATTTGTTTAAAGCTTCTAAACCTGCAGGATAATTCTTGTTTTCATAAGCTGCATAACCTAAATAACGATATACCAACAAATTATTCTTAGGTGCTGCTTTAGCAATCTCATTTGTTTCTTGCTCCAAAGCTTTGTAATCCTGAGCATACACCAAAAAGCGTGCATAATTCATTCTGGAATCTAAAGATCTGTCTGTTAAGTCTAAATATTTTTTGTAAAAATCTTCAGCTTGTTTATACTTCTGATCTGCAACAACTTGTGTACTATTTCTACCCCATCTTAAATACATTTCTGCCAACTCACGGTAAGCCGGACCATAATTAGGATCAATTGCTATTGCTTTGCGATACTCTTTTTCAGAATCTTCATAATTATTAGCCTGTTTCCAAATCACGCCTGTTGCTACAACAGCACTTACCATCTTTGGGTTGATTGCTAAAGCTTGTGTATAATTATCATAAGCATCAGTATTTTTTAATTGAGAGCGATAAGCATCACCTAAAGCGGCATACAACTCCGGATTTTTGTCTTTTGGGTTTGATGCAATTCCTCTTTGCAAAACCTGTATTGCTGCATTTGCATCCGGGTTTGGAGGAAGCAAATAAGCTTTACCGATATATACATAAGGTTCATTATCCTTTTTATCTGTAGCAGCAAGTGCTTTATCAAAGTTAGATTTAGCTGAAGCAGTGTTTTTATCTAAACGATCCACAGCTGCTAAACCGGCATAATTTAAAGCTGACTTAGCATTCACACTAATCCCTTTGTTAAAAATAGCCTTTGCTGAATCCGGATAATCTGTTTTGATATATAACCAGCCCAGGTAAAAATAATTTTCGGCATTACTCGCTTGTGTCTGTGTTAAATTTTTTAACATTGACTCAGCTTTTTGATATTGCTCTGCATCTAATGCTTTTTTTGCATCAGCCAAACTTTGGGCAAAAACGGAACTGCCTATCATAGCCAAACCAGTAAAGGTTGTTGCAATTTTATTAATCATCTTCATAGTTAAAATTCTAGTTCTACTTACAGTTCTTTTTTAATACTTATTTCTCTTGTTGGCATAGAATCTGGTAACAAACCTGATCTCAAAACTATCTTTTGTCCTCTTTCACTTTGTAAAAAAGCAGAGAAGCCTGTACCTAATCCGACTTTGCCTGTACAATCTATTACATATATAGACCGTGTTAATGGATATTGTTTTAGAGCGAGTGTAGATTGTGAAGGTTTAAAGTAGTTTTTTACTCCCTTTAAATTTTCATCCACTATACTAATCATCTTGATATTTTTTGTTGCATTTATATAATCAGAATCAGGTTCTATTAACCAACTGTAACTGATAAAACCAATCGAGTTATCATGTTCAGCAACATATTTAATTACTTCCTTACTGTTTTTAACAGCATAAATATTTTTTTGGTTTGAATTTTTAAGATTAAAATAATTTTTTAGATAGTTAAGAACGCTTGAGTTTGGATTATCAAAAACGAGGTTTTTCGTATTTTTAGTATTTGCTGAAAACAAGTTTTTCACATCCTGCAAGGTCATTACTGTATCAATAATATTTTTACCTACAATTAAGGTAATTGCATCTGTGGCTACTTTACCAATTTTTGGAGGCAGATTTCTATTGCTAAGTAGTTTTACCTCACTTTTGTTCAAGTCCCTTCCCATCACAGCAAATCGCGCTTTGTTATTTAAAATCAAATCCAATATCTTGTTTTCAGGCTGATAAATAACATTGGGTTTAGCTTCTGTATAAAGAGATTTAAAAACATATATTTCCTGATCTAAAATCGGAGATATAGATTCATCAAACACAAAATTATAAGTACCTGAAGTAAATTGATCAGAACCACTATCTGAATTTGTTTTTTGATTACAAGAAGCAAAAACGATAGACAGGATTACTATACAGTTTAAAATATCTTTTATTTTCATTCTTTCGGAAATAATCTTGAAAAACGGATAATAGAGTAAACTATAATGACTGATCCAAAAATATATCGTTGTGTCGCTGGCATCCGTAACGGAAGCCGTTGCCAAAACATGATCATTAAGCCCAATCCAAAAAAACAAAGAAATGTAATTAAGCCTAAAATAAGGAGAAACCGCTCTTTGAGCGGTTTCTCCTTAAAATTAAAGTTATTAAACATGATGATCTTATTGATCTCCTGCCAATGTAAAGTTTACTGGCATAGTATAAGCAACACGAACAGATTTACCGTTTTGAATGCCAGGTGACCAATGGGGCGATTTTGACAGAACCCGAACTGCTTCTGGTCCACAACCACCACCAATATCACGTAAAACTTTGATATCTGTCAATGATCCATCTTTTTCAACTACAAATGATACAATTACACGTCCTTGTGTGTTGTTTTCTTTTGCAACTGGTGGATAACGAATATTCTTACTTAAATAGTTCCCGAATGCTGCTTCACCACCTGGAAATAGAGGTAATTTTTCAACTGCTGCAAAACTAACTGGATCATTACTTTCTTCAACTACTTTCTGGGTAATGTCAGCTTTACCAACCGCTTCATCAATCCGGATTTCCTGGTTAGGATCACCTTTTTGATCCTTTGGTCCGGGATCTTTTACTTCCAAGTCTTTTATAGTTGGCGGATCTTTTTCTTTAACTTCATTATCCGGTTTAACTACCGGAGGCGGAAAACGAACCTGATCTACCTTAGGTTTTGGAGGTTCTACCTGTGGTGGTGGCGGAGGTGGTTTTGTCATATCCACTGGTGGTGGCGGTTTTAAAACCACATCAGTAATTTTTACCTTTTCATCTGCCTTTGGAATAAACCCCTTGATTTTGTCTATGATAGTGGGTGTAGAAATTGCAACAACAAACAGCACACTTGCAATAATTAGTGCACGTACTGAAGTCCTTGAATTTTCCTTGCGAAGAACATACGCTCCGTAAGCTTTATTACGCCCGTTAAAAATAACATCAAGCCACTCTGGATTTAATATATCTAATCTTGCCATGGTTATTGTTTTTTAATTGTGTTTATAATCAATACTGTTTTTATCAGTATAAAATTAGTAAAGTCCGTCTCTTTTTAAAGATTCAATTTCGTTACCAACAATATCAACGATAGCATATATTTGAACATTTGATATTTTAAGCTCGTCTAATATATTAACCATATCTTTATAATTAGATTTATCAGATGGTTTAATTAAAACGATCATTTCTTTACCACCCGATTGTTCTTTGATCCGTTTATAATTTTCTATTAAAGCTTTTCTGATTCCATTTTTGCTATAATCAGTAATGATAGGTGGCACTTTCCCTGGTTCTCCTACAAAATACTCTAACTTGTCTTTACTTCCTAATAACACAGACATAGTTCTTGAAGCCGGAACAGGTAGTTGATCCTTCTTAATGTCGTCTTTATCAGGCATACCTAAGTCCATTGCTTGTGGTTTTGCCAAAGTTGTTGTCAGCATGAAAAAAGTAATTAACAAAAATGCTAAATCTACCATAGCTGTTAAATCAACACGGGTGGATGCCTTTTTACTTCTTACTTTTCCCCCACCCTTCTTGCCACCCCCGGAGGTATCTAATTCTGCCATTTTCTATTAATTTAAAATTAGTTTGCAGCCCGCATTGATGTAATAAGGCTGAATTTGTTTACTTTTTGTTTTTGCAAAATATCAATTACCCTTTTAATAACTGGATATTCTTCTTTACTATCACCTTTGATACTGATCCGTAAATCTTTGTTAACTAATTGCTTTGCAGAAACGCGTGCTTCTCTCACCCAGTTAAACAACTGGTTACTAACAGAATCTGTAGGAATACCGCCTTGTTTTAACTCTTTACGCTGATCAGGAGACAAGTCTAAAAATTGTTTCATACTTTCAATTGGAACACCAAAAGAAGGCAATGTTTCAAAAACAGCTTTCTCAGCAGGCGTGAAAGTAATATTGTACTTCTGTCCAACATTTTCCAGCGTTTGTCTGCGGATGGACTCTCCTTCCATACCAAAAAAAACTTTGTTCTGTCCAATAGTTAATGTTGCTACATCATCCGGAACTTTGATTGTTACAGATGAACCCGGAATATCAACTGGAACAAGATCTTGCGTTTTAAATTTAGAGGTAAGGATAAAAAAAGTAAGTAATAAGAAAGCCATGTCGCACATTGCCGTCATGTCAATTGCAGTACTTTTCCTTTTTATATGAGCTCTTGGCATAATTGCTTTATTTAAATAATAAGTTAGAAATATGAGCAAACAGTTGCAGACATATTAAAGATAAGAATTAACGGTTATTCTTGTGGGAAGCAGCATAAGTTTGAACAATGCTAAAACCTGTTTCATCAATTGCATAAGTTAAAGTATCTATTTTAGAAGTAAAATAGTTGTATGCAATAACAGCTAATGTTGATGTAAAAATACCTAAAGCTGTGTTAATCAAAGCTTCAGAGATACCTGTTGCTAATGCAGCTTGATTAGGAGCTCCTGATGTTGCCAATGCAGCGAACGCTTTAATCATACCTGTTACCGTACCCAACAAACCGGTCAATGTACCTATCGATACTAAAGTTGCAATAATGGTTAAGTTTTGTTCCAACATAGGCATTTCCAAAGAAGTTGCTTCTTCAATGTCCTTTTGGATAGCTAAACATTTTTGATCTACGTCTAAATTTGGCTCTTGTTCCATTTCACGATATTTTTTCAAGCCAGATTTGATCACATTTGCAACAGAACCTTTTTGTTTATCGCATTCTGCACTTGCAGCTTCGATATTACCTGAATTTAAGTTAGATTGTACTTTTTTAATAAAAGCATCAACGTTTCCGGAACCTGCTGCTTTGCCGATTACTACAAATCTTTCAATAGAAAAAATGATAACACACAATAAAAAAGTCATTAATACGGGTACAATTATCCCTCCCCTGTGTACTGTTCCAAAATAATCTGTTGGATCGCCGTGCTCAGTATCGCCTCCTTTGTAATGACTTGCATCTCCTAAAACAAACATGTAGATTAATATAGCTACAACAAATGCAATTGGGATTACTAAGGATGCAAAAATGCTTGAAGAACCAGAGCCTTCTTTTGTTACTGTTGTTGTTGGTTTTGGTGGAGTAGTTGCCATTTTTAGGATTGTTTAGTTTAGTTAGATTTTAGTTTAGTAAATATAGATTTTAATAATGGTATTTATGCTAATGCAATTACAAATTTAAAATTTTTGGATAACTAAAAAAGAATAAATGCTATTTCAACACTTTTTATTTAAAGGTAATTATTTGATTAAATTATTAGTCATGGTAATTGGTAAACTTTGTCCGTTTGCTTTTACAATGAAAACGAAAAAAATCAATTTATGCAAATATTAAGTGTGAAATATACGCATCTATCTTAAAAATAAAGATTTTTGCCTAACCGCCAGCAAGCTTTACTTTATAATTATCTGCAATTAACAGTTGCAACACTTTATCCCTAAAATTTCCCTGGATCAGTATTTCGCCGTCTTTTGCAGCACCGCCTACGCCGCATTTAGTCTTCAGTTTTTTAGTTAATTGTTCTAAATCTTCTTCTGTTCCTTTAAAATCACTAATGCGTGTTACCAGTTTTCCTCCGCCTTTCCTGTCTAAATAAATTTTAAGCTGCTGCTGTTGTGTTGGCAAAGTTTGTTGTGCCAGGCTATTCTCAACCTGATATTCAAAATCAGGATTTGTAGAATAAACTACTCCCGAAATACTTTTATTTTTCTTACTCAAAATAGTTGATACTGTTTTTATGCCTATAAAATTTGGTTTATCGCAACTAATCAACTTAATAAGATTAGCTAAACGTAATTATGCTCAATAAATTCTCCATCTCAAACTTTTATTAAACTCAATTTTAGGTTGATAAAAACAGCATGCCTTTCAACAGGAAACAAATTCTGCTCCTGGTGATCGAATTTATAAAAAAGTTTTAATTTTGCCGGCCTGAGTGGACTGATTTGAATTGATTGCAACCACCTAAAAAAATTGCTAAAAAGTATTCTTTTTGTGTTGCAATCCAGATCAGCTATTTACATCTTATATTTTTTATAAAAAATAGCTATGTCGTATTTATTTACTTCCGAGTCTGTTTCGGAAGGACATCCGGATAAAGTTGCAGACCAAATTTCTGACGCACTCATCGATAATTTCTTGGCCTTCGATCCTGATTCTAAAGTAGCTTGCGAAACTTTGGTAACAACCGGACAAGTAATTTTGGCCGGAGAAGTAAAATCCAAAGCCTATCTGGATGTGCAAAAAATTGCCCGGGACGTGATCAATAAAATCGGTTATACCAAAGGTGATTATATGTTTGATGGCAGTTCGTGCGGTGTTTTATCTGCTATCCATGAGCAATCTCCAGACATAAATCAAGGTGTTGACCGGGAAGACAAAGCTTTGCAAGGTGCTGGCGATCAAGGAATGATGTTTGGTTATGCCACCAGCGAAACGGATAATTATATGCCGCTGACTTTGGATATTGCACATGCTTTATTAATCGAACTTGCCGCAATCCGCAGAGAAAATAATGAAATTAAATACTTGCGGCCGGATGCAAAATCGCAGGTTACGCTGGAATATGATGATGACAATCAGCCAATTCGCATTGATGCCATTGTAATTTCTACACAGCACGATGATTTTGACGAAGAGAAAACGATGCTGAATAAAATTCGTGAAGATATGATTCGGATCCTGATCCCGCGTGTAAAAGCAAAGTATCCTAAATACAGCCATTTTTTTAATGAGGAGATCAAATATCACATCAACCCAACCGGAAAATTTGTAATTGGCGGCCCGCATGGCGACACTGGTTTGACCGGCCGGAAAATCATCGTAGATACTTATGGGGGAAAAGGTGCGCATGGCGGCGGTGCTTTCTCCGGCAAAGACCCTTCAAAAGTGGATCGTTCGGCGGCTTACGCCACGCGCCATATCGCCAAAAACCTGGTTGCTGCCGGTGTTTGCACCGAAGTTTTGGTTCAGGTTTCCTATGCAATTGGTGTGGCGCAACCGATGGGAATTTATGTAAACACTTATGGAACGACTCAGGTTGGTTTGCATGATGGCGAAATTGCAGCAAAAGTTTCCGATATTTTTGATATGACACCTTACGCCATCGAAAGCCGTTTCAAACTGCGCAATCCGATTTATTCTGAAACTGCGGCTTACGGCCATTTTGGTAAAGCTCCGCAAACGGTTACCAAATCTTTTTTTACCCCAAACGGTGAAGAAACTAAGATTGAAGTGGAGCTTTTTACCTGGGAAAAATTAGACTATATTAATCAGGTAAAAACAGCATTTGGTTTGTAAGCCATGCTTCTTTTATCGTACTATTTTCATGATGCTGATAAAAACGGCATCGTGAAATTACGCTCTGCAAATGAAAAACAAGCCTTTATTACAGCACCTGCTGCTGATAGCGGCTTTTTTTAACATCTACGTCATTTGGGGTTCCACTTATTTGGCGGTTATTTTAGGATTGAAAGGTTTTCCGCCTTTTATACTGGTTGGGTTGCGTTATCTAATCGCCGGAGTTATCTTATTAACTTACACAAGAGCAAAAGGCGAAAAATTTCCTCCGCAAAAACTACTGTTAAAACAAGCACTGAGCGGCATTTTGATGCTGGTTGGTGGAACCGGGATGATTGCCTGGGCAGAACAATACATCACTTCCGGGCAAGCGGCCATCTTGGTTGCCACCGAACCGTTGTGGTTTTTATTGCTTGACAGAAAACGCTGGCCAGAATATTTTTCCAGCAAATTCATTGTTTTAGGTTTACTGGTCGGTTTTGCCGGGATATTTTTGTTTTTAAAGGCAGCTCATCTGCAGGTTAATTATTCTCAAATTGGCCTTATCGCTACGTTTGTAGTGTTGCTTAGTACGGTTTGGTGGGTTTTAGGTTCGTTGCTGATCAATAACAGCCGCGGAAAAAGTTCGGTGATGATGAACAGCAGTATCCAATTACTTGCAGCCGCTATCGTGAGCGGGTTGATTGCTGTTTTTACCGGTGAAATTTCTGGTTTTTCATTCCAAAACGTTCCTACAAATTCCTGGCTGGCACTTCTGTTCCTGATCGTTTTTGGCTCGTTGCTGGCTTATCTTTCCTTTATTTGGCTGATGACGAAAAAACCGCTGGCCATCATCAGCACACACACTTATGTTAATCCAGTAGTGGCCGTTTTTTTAGGCTGGTTGTTTGTGCATGAACAATTGGTGGAAGGGCAAATCCTGGGCTTGCTGATTATCCTGATCGGGATTGTGCTGGTCAACGTGCCGGAATATCGTAAAACAACCTGATCCATCCTGCCAAAAGATCAGCTATTTAATTACTTTTACCCGTATGCAATCCGAAGAAAATCCCTGGAAAATCAATTCCGAAAAAAATATTTATGATAACTCCTGGATCAATGTAACTGAATTTCAGGTAATTAACCCTTCCGGTAATCCCGGAATTTATGGCAGGGTACACTTTAAAAATAAAGCCATCGGGATTGTGGCTTTAGATGAAAACCAACATGTTTATCTGGTTGGCCAGTATCGCTTTCCGTTAAACCAATACAGCTGGGAACTGCCGGAAGGCGGCGGACCGTTGGAAAGTTCTCCGCTGGATTCTGCCAAACAGGAACTGCTGGAAGAAACCGGTTTGAAAGCTTCCGGCTGGACGGAAATCCTGCGCCTATATCTTTCCAATTCGGTTTGTGATGAGGAAGCGATCGTTTTTCTCGCCCAAAACCTGGAACAATTTGAAGCCGAACCAGAAGAAACCGAGCAATTAGCAATCAAAAAAATGCCATTTGAAGATGTTTACCAAATGGTTTGCCGAGGAGAAATTACGGATGCCATCACGGTTGCCGCTGTTTTGAAAGTGCATATCTTGCTGACAGAAAACTAATTACTTGTTTAAATCTGATGCTTCTTTTACCATGCAAAAACTGTTGAGCTATCTATTAACGCCACTGCATTATATTGCATACGCTTTTTTTCTACTGATCTTCCATCCATTACAATGGATTGCTTTTCGTTTTTTTGGGTACAAAGCACACAAATCTGTAATCGATATTTTGAACTTCTGCTTAGTTTCTACTTATTATTTGCTAGGAAATACAGTCAATTTTAAAAACAAATTTAATTTACCGCAAAACCAACCAATTATTTTTATCGCCAATCACCAAAGTTTGTACGATATTCCGCCGCTGATTTGGTTCCTACGAAAATACCACGCCAAGTTTATTTCCAAAATTGAACTGACCAAAGGCATTCCGTCTATTTCCTATAACTTAAAATATGGCGGCGGAGCAAATATCAACCGAAAAGATCCGCGGCAAGCGATTGCTGAAATGGTAAAACTTGGTACACGCATGAAAGCTAACAACTGGTCGGCCGTAATTTTTCCGGAGGGAACGCGCTCAAAAGACGGTATAGTAAAAGATTTTCAAACTGGAGGTGTTGCAACTTTGTTAAAAAAATGTCCCGAAGCATTAATAGTTCCGATAGTCATACGAAATTCTTGGAAGATGGTACAATTTGGCACTTTCCCTTTAGATATTTTTTTAACGCTTGAATTTGAAGTACTTGAACCCATAGAATCAAAACAGGAATCTGCAAAAATTTTAATTAACCATACAGAAATGGTAATAAAAGAAGCATTGGGAAAAAGTAACTAAATTTAGCCAGTGTAGTTTAAAAGTTTTAGGATATGTCAAATACAGAATCTATTATCTTTGACAGTATATGAAAAATCTACTTACCATTCCACTAATCCTATTTGGACTATTCGCCTATGCACAAACTAAAGATTGTGCTGATTTGGCAAAAGAAAATCAATATCTGCGCACAGCCTTAAATATTCAAAAACCGATCAAGACTGCTCAAGCAGAAAATATAGATTTTAATTTGATTAAAGCAGAAGGCAATAAAAACAGTGATAAAATAACTCTTCAGTTTTTGTTAACCAATAAAGCGGCGGATAAAGAATTTCAGTTTGCAGGTGCGTCTGCAATAGACGTAGAAGGAAATGAAATAAAAGCGGGAAATATTAACATTGGTTCGTCTGGAGTAAGAGGAAAGCTGTTTTCAAATATTCCTATCAAAGCAACTATCGAACTCAAAGCAGCCCCAACTACGCTAATTTTAAAACTTATTAATGTTGAGTATTATTCTGAACCATCAGGACATTCATCAAACTTAAAATTTAATGATATAAATGTAGAATGGAAATAAGGCAATGATAACTTTATAAAAAATAGTCCTTCTGTTTTTTAAATTTTTTTTCTTCTGGTAAAATCTTTATCGGCAAAAAAATGTCATTCACCGGCTTTTCTTACGGATTTGCCTAATACATATTTAACGGTGCAGCGATTAGCTTTTTCTTTGATTCATCAAATCGATAATCATGAAAAACTTCATCAGCAACGCCAACCCTTTTATACTTCTTTTAGCACCTGTAATTTTGGCTTTATTGCTCGGTATTAATTACGAACTGGAACATTTACGTACCTTTCAATTCGCCAGCGCAGAAACGATTTCTCTGTTTTCCGGCAAAATGAACCTTTTTCAAACCGTTTGCGAAGTGGTTAAAGCGCAGGTTTGGTAAGGATTTTAGGGTGATAAAAGAAGCATCAACATAAATTTATTAAATTTGGAATCAATCCTAATCAAAGAGTTGAGCTTATGAAATTACAGATTATACAAGATAGCAAAGGTAAAGCTACTGGTGTTTTTATCCCGATTAAAGAATGGAAAACACTAAAAAAACAGTATCAGGATTTAAAACTATTGGAATCTGAAACTGATAAGAACCTGATTTTGATCGAATTGAAGGAAGCTATAACAGAATTAAAATTGATTGAACAAGGCAAATTAAAGGCTCGGCCTGTAAAAGAACTGCTGGATGAGTTATAAAATAGCTTCCATTTCTATTTTTGATAAGCAAGCCAAACGATTAATTAAAAAGTATCCATCCTTAAAAAGAGATTTATCCGATTTAGTTGAAAGTTTAATTGAAAACCCAAATCAAGGTAAAGCACTTGGAAATAATTTCTTTAAAATCCGTTTAGCTATTGCTTCTAAAGGAAAGGGGAAATCTGGCGGTGCAAGAATTATCACTTATTTAAAAATTACAGCATCAACAATCTACCTTACTACTATTTATGATAAATCTGAAAAGGGTTCGATTTCGGATAAAGAATTAGAACTGATTTTTAGGTTAGTCCCATAATCCAAAATACTGCTTGTAATGATTTTAGGGGTGATAAAAGAAGCATCCTAACTATTTAACCGGTTTCGGCACAACCGGCAAACTCTCATGCCCCAAGTCGTCCACAGATTGCACGGCGAAAAAGTAATTATCTTTTGAGTAATCCATCGTCGCCTTAGTATCGGGTACAAAAGTTTTGGTTTCCCAGTACGGGCTGATCGTTTCCCGCATCAACACATAATAACCGGCTGGTTTTTTTCCGGCTTTCGGTGCTTCCCATTTCAATTGTGTTTTGTTGGTGAGGCCGCTCGTAATCACGCCAACGTTTTGCGGTTCGGCTGGTGCCAAAGCCAGATTAGCCAAAACAGATAAATTCATCCGGGCAATTTTTTGGGTGTAATCATAATCGGCTGCATCGGGCAGATCACCATAATCCACACCATTTTCTTTGCGGACATCCTGATGCTGGCGGTTAAAATCTTCATTCATCTCTGTAAAACGAACAGCTGTAAACCCTTGCAGTAAAAAAGGTGTTTGGTCGCCGCCGCGCAAAAAACGATCCCGGCGATAAATCATTTTTACATCCAATTGCGCTACATAACGCTCGCCGATTTCTTTAGTATATCGGGCCAGTTGCCGAGATGGGCTGTCATTTTCGCCGCCGTTTCCAACCAAAGAATTGATAGCGATACCGGCACGGCGCGCAGCCAAAGTATCCGTTTTGGAAGCAATTGCTGTTGAAGGAACGCCTTCGCTAAAAACCCGGATGCTGCGGTTATCTTTCAAGCCGGTTTCCATGCCGTATGTATTGCCCACAATATCGTTGTTCAGCATCGCATCGATGTTCCAGTTTTCAGCTTTGGCGCGTTTGGCTACATTGGTTGAGCCGTTCAAACCCTGCTCCTCGCCTGCTACTGCCATAAAAATAATTGTGGCCGGAAATTTCCGGGTAGCCATCACACGGCAAATTTCCATGGATAAAGCTGTGCCCGAAGCATCATCAACTGCACCAGGTTCAACCGCATTGGCGTTCATAATATCGTTCACCCGCGAATCATAATGGCCGGAAACCAGATAAATGCGCGTATCGTTCGGGTCGGTCCCTTTTAATGTGGCCAGTACGTTTTTCAAAACGGTTGGCTTATCAATCCGGCCGCCAGCTGGTTGGGTAAATGTATCAAACTCCACTCTCATCCTTCCGCCGGAAGCTTTTGCGTAGCTTTCCATTTCGGCTTTGATCCAGTTCCGGGCTGCGCCGATGCCGGTGGTTTTGCTGGTGGTATCGCTTAAAGTATGTCTCGATTTAAAACTCACTAATTTCCGCACAATGGTTTCGATATTTTTGGATGAAACCTCATTGACCATACTACTAATTTGCGGATCCTGGTGAATAATTGCAGTTTGGGCAAAAGCAGAAATACTAATGGCTAATAAAAAAGTGCTAAGTATCGTTTTTTTCATAAGGTTATTTATGGTTGAAGGAATAATAATAGGAATGCTTCTTTTATCGGATAAAAATCATCATCAACCCAAATTAAAACTTAAATTGTGGAACAAGCTGTAACAAAGTTGTTAACCGCAGGAAAAATATTTATTGGTTTAAATAAAAACACTGATTCTAGGTCAATAAAAACAGCATCAACTATGAAAAAAAATTTACTTCTGTCCATTACTCTGGCTTTGGACTTGTTATAAGCACTGTTTTTATATATGATAAAAGCAGCATGGTTCATCATCATGCTGCTTTTTTTATGGGGGTAAAAGAGGTAGGTATCCTGGTTTAACCTTGTACAGCAAATAAATCAATCGTAAAAATCAACACAGAATTAGCCGGAATAGAACCAGTTGCATTAGCACCATAACCTAAAGCCGAAGGAATAAGCAGTAAAATGCGGCCGCCTGGTTTTATAAACGGTATCCCGATTTGCCAACCTTTTATTAAATTGCTTAAAACTTGTGTGTAATTAGAACTACTGTCAAAAGGCGACCCATTTTGTAGTTTACCCACGTAAGCAACAGATACGGTGGATTTTGTAGTTGGTGCAGTGCCGCTACCGGGATTAACAATCTGATAATACAAACCTGATGGATCTTTTACAGCAGTAATATTGTTGCCGATTAGATAAGCTTTGATTTGGTCATCATCAATTTTAGCTTGTACAGCCGGATCCACTGTTGGTGTTACGGGCGTACTGCTTTTTGTACAAGCCGAAAAAAGTACGGTAAAAACAGCAAAGAATAATAGATATTTTTTCATGTAGAATTTTGATTTGGTAACGATTAAGCCGTAGTTTTTATTTTCAGTTCGTTCAATTGTTTTTGGTCGATGGTTGAGGGCGAATCGATCATCACATCTCTTCCCGAATTGTTTTTGGGGAAAGCGATCACATCACGGATCGAATCCAGGCCGGCAAAAATAGAACATAAACGGTCGAAGCCGAAAGCAATGCCGCCGTGCGGAGGCGCGCCAAACTCGAAAGCGTCCATCAAAAAGCCAAACTGTTTTTGCGCTTCTTCGGGCGAAAAACCTAAATGTTTAAACATTAAAGCCTGCAAGGTTTTATCATGGATACGAATGGAACCGCCGCCAACTTCTATTCCGTTAATTACCAAATCATAAGCATTGGCGCGTACTTCTCCCGGATCGGTTTCCAGCAGCGCAATATCTTCCGGTTTAGGCGAAGTGAACGGATGGTGCATCGCGTGGTAACGCTCGGTTTCTTCGTCCCACTCCAGCAATGGGAAATCCAAAACCCAAAGCGGTGAGAAAGTATTTTTATCGCGCAAGCCTAAACGGTTGCCCATTTCTAAACGCAGCTCGTTCAATTGCTTGCGTACTTTATCTTTTTTGCCTGCTAAAAGAAGCATCAGATCGCCGGGCTGTGCATCAAAAGCTTCGGCCCATTTTTTCAAATCTTCTTCGTTGTAAAACTTATCTACGGAGGATTTTAAAGTTCCGTCAGTATTATAACGCAGATAAATTAAACCGGTAGCGCCAATTTGCGGGCGTTTGATAAAATCTGTCAGTTCATCCAATTGCTTGCGGGTATAGGCAGCGCAGTTTTTTGCGTTGATGCCAACTACTAATTCGGCGTTATCAAAAACTAGAAAGTTTTTTCCTTTTGCCAGATCCGTCAATTCTACAAAAGCCATCCCGAAACGCGTATCCGGCTTATCAGAACCGTACAAACGCATCGCATCAGCATAAGTCATGCGCGGAACTTCCACCAAATCAATTCCTTTTACGTTTTTAAATAAAGTACGGATCAAGCCTTCAAAAACATTCAAAATATCTTCCTGCGTGATAAAGGACATTTCGCAATCAATCTGTGTAAATTCCGGCTGACGATCAGCACGCAAATCTTCATCCCGAAAACATTTTACAATTTGGAAATAGCGGTCGAACCCGGAAACCATCAGCAATTGCTTAAAGGTTTGCGGCGATTGCGGCAAGGCATAAAATTCGCCTGGGTTCATTCGGCTTGGCACTACAAAATCGCGCGCGCCTTCTGGTGTGGATTTGATCAAAACCGGCGTTTCTACTTCAATAAAATCCAATCCGTCTAAATATTTACGCACTTCCTGCGCCATTTTGTGGCGGAGAACGAGGTTGTTGCGGATTGGGTTTCTGCGGAGATCCAAGTAACGGTATTTGGCGCGCAGTTCCTCGCCACCATCAGTTTCATCTTCAATTAAAAACGGCGGAACTTTAGAGGAATTAAGAACTTCCAGTTCTGTTGCCGCAATTTCGATTTCGCCGGTTGGTATTTTCAGGTTTTTGTTGGAGCGTTCGATTACTTTCCCGGAAACTTGGATCACAAACTCGCGGCCTAAATTTCGTGCCTGTTCTTTGATAACTGCCGCAGTTTCATCATTAAAAACTAATTGTGTGATGCCGTAGCGGTCGCGGATATCGATAAAAGTAGTACCGCCCAAATCACGCGATTTTTGCACCCAGCCGCATAGGGTAACTTCTTTTCCTAAATCGTTTCGTGTTAATTCGCCACAAGTATTTGTTCTGAGCATGTGATGCTTTTTGTTGTTTTGCAAAAGTAGGGTTTTGAGGCGAAAGGCGAAAAGTAGAAAGGTTAAAGGTGGTGGTGATTTTTTGGTGGTAAAAGAAGTATAGCTATTTCCGATAATAGAATTAAGCATTCTAAGCTCAAAACAGCTTTTTTTATTGCTTTAATGCTGTTTGACACATTTAGGGGCAAGGACGGAAACCCGTTTAGGCTACTTTGCTGTTTTTCTTCCGGTTAAAGTGGGCATAGGCACTAACCGGCAACACCAGCCCCAATGACATCATGATCACGATAAGCAGTGCAGTTGTGCCTTCTGAAATAACCACACCGATAAGTGCGGCCGATGTATTTTGAGCCTTGTGCAAAATTTCGACTAGGCCACCACTCATCCTAAACAAAAAGACACCCGGTACCATCGACACCACCGATGCAAACCCGACCCCGGCAAACGGTAAATGCCGCCGCCGGGCAATAGGTACAAGCACAATGCCGACCATTAGACAAGCCAGTCCTGCACCCGTGAAGTTGCTTAGGCCAAAGCCATATATTGCCGCCCACCGGATAGCATGTGCAAGCATCCCAGTTAGCACCGGATACCAAATCAGCCGAAGCGGCATGGAGAAGAAAACCCCATAACTCCCGGCAGCTATGCCGGCACATATTACATCGATCCAAAATGGTACTTCTTGGTTTGGCACTAATGCAGGTAGCGTTGTTCCTCCAAGGGTTAGGCCAATTATCACACCGGTGCACATAATCAAAACGGTAAGCAAGCCATATGCTACCCGCGCAAAACCAAGCGGGAACCGTAATGCAGCAATATCGATCATGCCGTTAATAATTGTTGGGC
The DNA here is from genome assembly GCA_964236465.1 of uncultured Sphingobacteriaceae bacterium. Lineage (GTDB taxonomy): Bacteria > Bacteroidota > Bacteroidia > Sphingobacteriales > Sphingobacteriaceae > Mucilaginibacter_A. The sequence continues at coordinate 25,790 of CAXSBZ010000025.1, forward strand.
CCGGCACCAGCACAAACAGAGGCCCCAGTGCTACCAGGCGCATTGACGAGCTGATGTGCCAGCTAAACCCTATCGCCCCCACGAACCCTGCAAGCAAGGTAGCAGCAAACATTTGCAAAAATGTGTTGGCGTTTAATACATTCGCCAAACTCCGGCGCAACAACCCGCTTACCCCTGCGCAAATCATGATAACACCAATAGTTTCTACGTGGGTTGCGCCGTTAATAATCGAAAGCGCGCCTGCACCAATCGTGCAGGCAAAGACAAACAGCCACAAGTTTGATACAGGTAAGCTCCCAGCATCTGCGAGTGCTGCCTTCATCCCGGCTTCGTCGATTTGTCCTGCGCAAAATGCTTCAACAGTGTGCAAAGTAGCTACTACCCGACTCATATTAATGTTTTCCGGAACGGCAGCCACCACCCGCACTTGTTCACCCTTTACCTGCAAAAACAACTCGCCCCAAGATGGCTGCAATAATGTTTTAAGCCCCATTTTTTGGTTAAGTTGCTCAACCGCATTAATACCAGCATTGGTTTCTTCTCCGTTCTTGTGCAACTCGGCAGCAACGGTCAGCAGTAGATCGTAATCATTCTGTGGGGAATATATCGGAGGTGGCGGGTTTGATGGCAGCAAATGTACTGGAGAATTCATAGTTAGATTTTGATGGTTATTTAATAATTCTTTAAACTGTACCAGCACGGTTTCGGGCTGCTCTCTACACAAGAGGTTGGCATAATCCAACACCTGGCCTAAAATCTAACTTACCTAAGCCCGCCAGCTATTAAGTACGTTTTAAAGGTGGCCAAATATCTGTAGTAGAGCTGTTGGATGGCCGCCACGACAGCAGCAGCAGTACGAGTGCAGTAATAGCCGGCACTGCCCAAGCCCAATTATGCAAACGCAAAGATGCTACGGTTCCAAGCAGGCCGCCAAGTAGAAAGGCCACAATCACCGGCCAGATGCGCCGCCATTCCTGGCGGTCCTGCGCCAGCTCGTCTGCCGAACCGTGATGAGTGGCCAGGTTGAGCAGTGCCAACAGGGCAGTAACGGTATTGGCCGTAAGGGCCCATGTGGTGGGAGCCTGTTTGTCGAGCATATGCATGGTTGTATTAGAAATAGCTACGGCCAACACAGCGGTTATGCCCAGCACTGTATGTTGCACCTCGGCCGGAAACTCAGTAGGCTGAGTGCCCCCGCTAAATAGGCACATGCCTGTTAGCAGCAGTAATTGCGTGAGCAACAGGCTGCGCACCATTGGCGCACTCGCCTTGCCAAACCGACGGGCTAAAAAATAAGCCAACAGTACCCCGACTAAAAAAATGGGAAGAGCGAGTATTTGCAGCAGATGTGACTGCTGACCCGGCACGAGGTAGGAAGCTGATTCTACTAAATCACCTGTTATGTTGGCTGAGAAAAACCCGGTTAGCAGCAGAAAGCCCATCATATCAAGCATCCCTGTAAGGAAGCCTATTTTGGCCGGCAGGTAAGGCCAACTTAATTCCTGGGCGTGAGGAGTAGACATCGGCTTCATTTAAAAAATGCTTTGAATTGTGCCAGCACGGCTTCTGGCAGCTCTTCAGGCAGTAAATGGCCACAATCAAGTGCCTGTCCTGAAACGGAATTGGCTTTAGGCCGCCAGCTATCAAGCACATTCCAAAGATGGCCAACTACTGCTTTACCACCCCAAAGGGCTTGTAGCGGAGCAGTAATATAGTGGCCCGCTTCATCGTCAGCCCGGTCCATGTCCAAATCAATTGAGGCGGCAGCACGGTAGTCTTCACAAACAGCGTGAACCGTTCCTTTGCAGCAATAGCAACGCAGATATTCCTGCATCGCCTCCGGTGTAACCGCCCCCGGCGTTTTACCCTGCACCGCCAAGTGGTACTTTAGATAATACATTGCGTCCAAGCTAATCATCGTTTCGGGCATTGGATAGGGCTGGATCTGCAAAAACCACCACATGTACCGCGTTGCAAACAGTTTGTCTGTGTCGTTGTACATAGTCAGCGTTGGTGCTATATCCAGCATACTAACCTTAATTACTGCATCCGGATGATCCAGGCACAAACGGTGGGCAACGCGCGCTCCGCGATCATGTCCGGCCAGGTAGAACTTATCAAACCCGAAGTGCTGCATCACCTCAACCTGGTCTTGCGCCATGCTGCGTGCAGAGTAGTTGATGTGGTTGGGGCCGCCTTCCGGCTTGCTCGAATCTCCGTAGCCCCGTAAATCTGGCAGCACTACGGTGTACTGTTTTGCCAGCTCTCCCGCGATTTTGTGCCATGTAATGTGGGTTTCAGGGTGTCCATGCAGCAGCAGCAGTGCAGGCCCGGAACCTCCTTTAAGAACGTGAATGGTGGCCCCTGAAGTTGTTATGTTATACGCCTCAAAACCCGGGAAAAAAAACTGGTCAATCCCTGCTGGCGCAGGCAGCGGGAGTTCGGGCAGCGTCGAAACAGGGGTAATAGACTGAATGTAGGTTAGGCCTGTAGAACTTGTCGGTTCAATGGAAGCAGTGTTTTCCTGGGACTGACTCATATTGATATTGATTTAAAGGGTGAGTGTATTGATCATAATAGTAAAAACCTATATTCTGTTTTTATTAACTTGTGATATAAGCAAGTTGGAAAAGAGGAAAGGAAAGGCGCGAAAGGTGAAGGGTAAAAGCAATACTGTTTTTATACTGGTAAAAGAAGTATGCTTATTTTAGATTATAGGATCGAAAATCCAGTTGTATTTCTGAATGTATGATGAATTAATTTTGATTAATAAAACAGTTGAATCAGGATAAATTAATTCAATTTTTATAGCTAAAAGGAGTTGCTAGTTTAAAGGAATAATAATGTTTTTTATAGCCGTCATACATCTGAGAACAGTACCACTTTTATTATTACGTCTATTTTTCTAATTCTTCATCCTCGAAAACATCAGGAATTAGTAATTCATCATCTCCATTTTGGCCATCTCTTGAAATGCTTCTGACCAGCTTTTTCATTTTTGTCAGTTATTAAGAGTAATTTCTAAGTTATAAATATCTATTTGCGTTTTCATTTTTAAGATGTTAAAGCTTTAGTATTCATTTACTCACTACATTATTTTAATACTAGGATTAACTTTTAGTAGTTCTTCATAAAACTGAACAATATTTGCAGGTGATATATAAATTTCATCCCAACGATTATATTTGATTATACAACCTTTAGAAGACAACGCAGGTTTTAAACCAACGTACAATGTCTTGTTTAATACAACAGTAGTAATATCTTCAATTTTAACAACTCCTCTTATTGGCCCACTTTTGTATTTAAGGAGCTTATCCTCAATTTTATAATTTGTATCAAACCATATCCAAAGTAAAAATAGTGATGGCAAAACAATAATTATTGCCATCCATTTTACATGATTATTATTTACAAAATGTTCAATCGCTACCGCAGTTAAAAGAATTAATACAGACCAGATCAATATTCCCGGTAAAAATCCTTTTTTGGAATTAAAATTCATTTTTTACTGCTTGTTATTCAGCTTAAACCCTTTCAATATTTAAACGATACTTCTTTTACCACCCAAATTTCATCAACCCTCACACCTTCCCCAAAGCCAATTTAATATGCCCCAAATGATGCAGGCCATGCCAGGCATACAAGCCCAAAGCAGCTTTTAAAGTAATCGATTTTTTTGTTTCGGGATGAAAGAACGTATGGCTCCATTGTTCTTCGGTTAGGGCCTGCATCAGTTCTACCCAGCGGTAATGGATGCCTTCGATCATTTGGAAAGAGGGCGCAACCGGCATTTTATAATCGGGCAGCAAAGCCCAATCGGCTTCTTGATAAGGTTTTATCGTTGGGTTATCTTCTGTTAAAGCCAACTTAAAACGGGTCAAACTATTGGAATGGCTATCCGCCACATGATGGATCACTTGCCTGATTGTCCAGCCGCCCAAACGGTAAGGCGTATCAAACTGCTGGTAGTTTAAGCCAACTACCGCTTGGCGCATTTGTCCGGGCAGCGCGGCAATTTCCTGTATCCAAGTTCTAAGTTGCTCGTCTGTAAAAGATGCAGGTGCTGTATATTTTCCGATTGGGTATCTTTCGTCTGTCATAGTTTCTTTGTTTAAATTGGAATGCTTCTTTTACCACTAAAAATTTAGCGTCGGGTGTTTTTTGTTGAAATCTGTAGCGTCCTGATAAATTTTGGCTGCTTCCAGGATTTTTCCTTCGCCAAACAATTGTCCCATAAACGTAATGCTCAATGGCCGGCCTTGCTTGTTAAAACCATTGGGCAAAACCACGCAAGGGTTTCCGGTTAAGTTGGTCAACACTAAATTACTGGAAAAAGAAGGCGTAACGTACATATCCAGCCCTTTTAGTTTTTCATACCAATCCTGGATGACCATAGTGCGGACACGGTTGGCCTGGATATATTCAACCGCCGGAACCAACTGTGCGGTACGGAAAATATTCGGCCAGCCGCCTTTTCCCTGGCGCACCATCATATCATCTTTATGGTTCAAAACCAATTCCTGAAAAGCGGAGCCTGCTTCTGTTTCCAAAATAAAACGTAAAGCACCAAAAGGCAGTTTTGGATATTCTATCGGCACCAATTCGGCACCCAATTCTTTTAGTTTCGCCAAAGTTGATGAATCAGAAGTTTTGTTAAAACGGCTGCGTTCGAAATCTGCTTTCACATAACCAATCTTCCAGCCTTTTAACGATTTCTGGTTGCCATCATATTTAAAAGGGGCAGCAATCGTACTTAAATCCTGAGGATCAGTTCCTTGAATGGCATTAAAAACGATGGCACAATCTTCTACACTTCGGGCAATCGGGCCAAGTTTGTCCATTGTCCAGCTTAAAGCCATTGCGCCGGTTTTGCTTACGCGGCCAAAAGAAGGGCGCAAACCGGTATCGCCGCATTCGGTGGAAGGCGAAACGATGGAACCCAAAGTTTCGGAACCGATGGCAAAAGGCAAACAACCCGCAGCAACCGCCGAAGCCGGGCCAGCCGAAGAACCGCTGGAACCGCGTTTGGTATCCCAGGGATTGTTGGTTCGGCCGCCAAACCAAACATCGCCGTTGGCCAGTTCGCCTAAAGTTAGCTTGGCAACCAAAACCGCTCCTGCTGCTTCTAATTTCTTAACTACAGTTGCATCAACATCCAACTCCTGGTTTTTGTAAGGGACTGATCCCCAGGTTGTTTTATAGCCTTTTACGGCCAGCAAATCTTTTACGCCGAAGGGGATTCCGTGTAAGACACCTTTATAATGTCCGGCTTTTATTTCGGCATCGGCTTGTGCAGCTTGTTTTAAGGCCAACTCTTTGGTGTAATTTACCACGAACAATAATTTCGGATCGTACTTTTTTAACCGTTCCAAGAAGAATTTCGTCAGTTCTACCGAAGTTATTTTTTTGGTTTTGATCAAATCTGCCAATTGGCGGATGGTATAAAAAGCCAGTTCATTCCTATCTGCTGGCAAAACAGTAATGCTTCTTTTATCGAGTAAAAATCCGTTTGTTTTATCAGGATAAACGAAGCCAACGGGAATTGGGTTGAAGTTTAAAGCCGGGACCACATCGTTTGGAAGATGTAGTTTGCGCAGTTCTTCGTAGGCTTTGCGGTGGTCGTCCAATCCGGTCAGCATAGAATCCGCCTGGGCCGGAGAGAAATTTAGGCCGATGATTTTTTCGGCTTCGTTGACCACGGCAACCGTAATCGGACTGTTTTCTAATTTTTGGGTGATAAAAGCACCACAAACAAAGCTGAATCCGCAAAGAGCAGTAATGGTTAGAATTTTTTTGGTAGAGATTTTCATGGTTTAGATTAAGTTAGGATTGATTAGATTAGAGGACACACCCCTAACCCCTCTCAAGAGGGGAAGCATAGTTTGCTACCTTTCTGTCTGCTACTTTTGGACCGATAGAAAAGTTTGCGAGCGATTTCCCCTCTTGAGAGGGGTTAGGGGTGTGTTCGAAAATTTATATGGTAAAAGAAGCATAAGGAATCAAAAATTTAAAGCAGGATGTTTTAATTGAAAACCAGTTGCTTGCTGATAAATACGTGCAGCTTCCAGCGTTTTTCCTTCGCCAAAAAGCTGCCCCATAAAAGTGATGCTGGTGGGCAAACCTTGGGCGGTAAAACCATTGGGCAAAACCACGCAAGGGTTTCCGGTGAGGTTGGTCAGCAGCAAATTATCACTGTAAGAAGGCGAAAGGTACAAGTCTAAACCCTTCAGTTTCTCGTACCAATTTTGTATTAATAAGGTACGCACACGGTTGGCCTGGATATACTCGACAGCCGGAATAAATTGTGCGGTGCGGAAAATATTTGGCCAGGCCGCTTTTTCCTGCCTCACCAACAAATCGCTTCGGTGCGTCAATACCAATTCCTGGAAAGCGGCCCCAGCTTCGGCATCCAGAATAAAATTCATGGAATTAAAAGGCAGTTTAGGCAGTTCAATCGGAATTAATTCTGCACCCAGTTGCTTCATCTTCAGCAAGGTCAAAGAATCGTTGTGCCGGTTTGAATATTTCGATTGAAAGTCAGCTTTTAAATAACCAACCTTCCAGCCTTTTAAAGATTTAACGTTTTCATCATACTTAAAAGGAGCAGCAATCGTGCTTAAATCCTTCGGGTCTTTTCCCTGGATGGCATTAAAAACGATAGCGCAATCTTCCACCGTCCGCGCCATCGGCCCTAATTTGTCCATGCTCCAGCTTAAAGCCATCGCACCATATTTACTTACGCGGCCAAAAGAAGGGCGCAAACCCGTATCGCCGCAATTGTTGGAAGGCTCTACAATAGAGCCCCAGGTTTCGGAACCGATGGCAAAAGGCACACAACCGGCAGCAACCGCCGCGCCCGGGCCAGCAGAAGATCCGCCGGAACCCCGCTTTAAATCCCAGGGGTTGTTGGTGCGGCCACCAAACCAGGTATCGTCCATTGCCAGTTCGCCCAGCGATAATTTGGCGATAAGAACTGCTCCTGCATCTTCCAGCTTTTTTACAACGGTTGCATCCACATCAAAAGTTTGGTCTTTGTAAGGGGCTGCGCCAAAAGTAGTTTTGTAGTTTTTGGCAGATAAAAGGTCTTTCACCGCAAAAGGAATCCCATGCAAAACGCCGCGGTAGTGTCCGGCTGCAATTTCTGCGTCGGCTTGGGCTGCTTGTTTCAAGGCGAGATCATCGGTATAAGAAACGACGGCCAAAAGTTTTGGGTTGAATTTTTTAAGCCGGTTCAAAAAGAAATTGGTCAGTTCTACCGAAGTTATTTTTTTGGTGCGAAGGAGTTCGGCCAATTGGCGGATGCTGTAAAAAGCCAGCTCGTTCCGATCCCCAGGTAAATTGACGATACTGTTTTTATCGAGTAAAAATCCGTTTTTCTGATCAGGATAAACAAAACCAACCGGAACCGGGTTAAAATTTAAAGCCGGGACGATACTGTTTTTAAGGCCTATTTTTCGGAGTTCTTCGTAAGATTTCAGGTGCTCGTTTGCACCGTTAAGCATCGAATCTTCCTGTGCAGCAGAAAACGTTAAGCCGGAAAGCTGTTCTGCTGCTTTGATTACCGAAACCGTGACCGGGCTGTCAACCAAAGTTTTGGAAACGAAGGAGCCTAAACTAAAACTTAAAGCACAGGCCGCAGCAATAGCGTAAAAGCGTTTGGTAGAAAAATTTGTCATGTGTAACCGTTTGTCCTAAAAATAGCGTTTTGTAAATGGTTAATTTCGGCCCAATGAAAAAAATTTGTATTTTTTTGTTTACAGTTATATTTTTTGCCCAAACCGCTTTTTCTCAAACCCAAAAAATTGGCGTTTTGGTTATTGGTGGAGGCGCAGCGGGAACGGCAGCCGGCATCCAAAGTGCAAGAAGTAATGTTAAAACGATAATTTTAGAACCGAAATCCTGGCTGGGCGGCAGTGTAACTTCGGCAGGAATGTGTGTGGTAGAAGGAAACAGAAATTTTCCATCCGGGATTTGGGGCGAATTTAGGAAACGGCTGAAAGAGTATTATAAAACTACGCCAGGTTTTGATACGACAGCCAATGCCACGCTCCGTTTTGAACCTGCTGTTGGCGCAGCTATCCTTAAAAAAATTACGGATACTGTTAAAAATCTTAGCGTTCATTTGAATGCTTCTTTTATCGGCATAAAAAAGGACGGGACTGGTTATGCGGTTACGGCCAAAATCAACGGAGAAAGCACAACGATCAGAGCAGATGTGGTGATTGATGCAACCGAAACCGGAGACGTAGCCGCCAAACTCGGCGTTCCGTTTGAGGTTGGTTTTGAGAGTGAAGCACAATCCGGAGAAAAATGGGCGATAAAAACAGCATTGCCCATCATTCAAAACATCACCTGGATTGCCATTTTAAAAGATTACGGCCGTGCTGCCGACCGGACGATTTCCAAGCCGGAAGGTTATGATGAAAGTTTGTACACCTCTCTCCAAAGCAAAAACCTCAAGCAAATACTGGAAGACGGCCGCTTGCCAAATGATCAGTTTATGCTGAAAGTAAAAGGCGTGAATGATTATCCAGTTACGGTTAGCGACTTTTCTTCAACCCAAAACAAAGAACAGGCTTACCAGAAAGCACGTTTAAAAACGCTCGGTTTGGTTTATTACCTGCAAACAAAGCTTGGTTTGAAGAATATTAGCTTGGATAATTTGGAGTTTGGTACGCCCGATCATTTGCCTTACCTTCCTTTTATCCGAGAAGCGAGAAGAGCAAAAGGCACCATCAAAATGGTTTTGGACGATATTTATACGCCTTACAGCCGTTCTTCCAAATTGTACCGCACTTCGATTGGTATTGGTGATGCTGTTCCTGACCAAAACTTTTTGCCGATAAACAAAGCACCGGAAACAAATTACGGCGTGTTTCCGGCTTACAGTTTTCCGGCCGGTGCAGTTATCGTTAAAGATTTTGACAACTTTTTAATGGCAGAAAAAGCTTTGTCGGTTTCGCATTTGGTCAATGCAAGTACGATGTATCCTTCGGTGCAAATGACAGTTGGACAAGGCATCGGCAGTATTGCTGCTTACTGTTCTTTCTTTAAAACCACGACGAAGAATATCAAGCTGCGCCTTATTCAAAATGAAATATTAAGTTATCATGGTTACCTGATGCCTTTTGTGGATGTAAAGCAAACCGATCCGCAGTTTATTGCCATCCAAAAATTGGGCGTAACCGGATTGCTGCAAGGTGTGCAAAAACCTGTTGGAAGTTTTGCACAGGTTTTCTTTTTGCCTGATTCTGCCGTAAAAACTGCCGAAATTAAACCGGTTTTGAATGAGATTTATACGCGCGCTTTTTTATGGTTCAACAAAAATAAACCTGCCGAATATTTTACCATCGGCAATATGCTTTCTTTGATTGAGGAACTGAACTTGCGCGATGCGAAAACGTTTCAGCTTCAAATCAAAAACGACTGGAAACCGAAACTGCATTTAGATACTGCTTTTGATTTGGACCGGCCAATCACACGAAGAGAATTTGCGGCACTGGCCGATGTTTATCTGAAACCATTTGACCGGCGAGTTGACTTGACCGGTAAATTTTTAAACTAAATTTTATAGTGGTAAAAGAAGTATTGCTCCCTCTTCCGTGGAAAGGACAGACTAAGGCGATGCTTCTTTTATCCACATAAATTCAGTAACGGAATTATGTATGATTAGGTTGAACGCAGTTTTGCAAAAATCAGTTCATCATCATACAAGCCATTTTTGCACAAAGCTTTTTTGAAGATACCTTCCTGGCGAAAACCTGCTTTTTGCAGCACTTTTGCTGAAGCTGGATTGCTGCCGAAAACACCGGCGTAGATCCGCATCACATCAAACTGGTCAAAAATATAGTTGGTAAACAAAGCAAGTGCTTCTGTCATGATGCCTTTTCCCCAAAAAGGTTCGCCCAGCCAATAACCGAGCCTTGCATTTTTACAGTAAATATCGTTTTGCAAAATGATGCCGATCCCACCAACAACCTCTTCTCCGATTACTAGAGCTGCATTGGTGTCCGGTTTTGGTTGAAGCAATTGTGCCTGTACCCAAAAACGTGCATCAGCGGCGGTATAAGGCGAAGGAAACCAGTTTTCGAGATAAGCAGAAACTTTGAGGTTATCGGCATATTGAAGCAGGGAAACCTCGTCGCCATTTTGATAGGAACGGAGGTTGAAGCCAGAACCTTTTAATTCCATGTGTGCAAAAGTTTTTTGGAGGAAACTTTAAAGTATAGTTGTTTTAATAAATATTAAAACATAATTTTATAAAGATTAAAAACCTGCTTATTTATCTAATCTGTTTGCTTTTGCAATTCATAATTTAGATAGATTTACAAGCAATTTATATTCTAATTGTTAATTTTTTTTGGGGGAAAGCCGTTCTGTTTATTCAGAACGGCTTTTTATTTTTTAACAATTATTTAATGGGCATCTACCGGCATCTGCGCATTTTTTTTACGGAAAGGTTGCAAAAATAACAGCGGGATGGAGCAAAGCATGATTAGTCCGGAAATCCAGTAAGCATCATCATAAGTAAGCAGCATGGATTGCCTCATTACCGCGCCTTCCATTGCACCATAAGCCATGTGGGTAGCATCCAGCATAGATTTGCCTTTGCCTAAAAATGCCTGAACGTACATATTAAAACGCTGTACGTAAGCAGGATTATAAGGGTTGATATTTACCAAAAGGTTATTACGGTGTACGCCCTGGCGGATATGGATGATAGTAGTTAAAGCAGCAATCCCGAAGGATCCGCCTAATTGCCGCATCATATTGTTTAAGCCCGTTCCCTGCCCAATTTCCGGGCCTTTTAAATCAGCAATAGCCAAGGTGGTTAATGGTACAAAAAGCAGGGCCATACCGATACCTCTAATAGCCAGTGGCCAGAAGAAATCACTTTTGCCTGTTTCCAAAGTAGAGTTACTTAGCATATGAGTAAACACAAAGAACAAAAACATGCCTACTGCTGCCATTAATTGTGCTGGGACGTTTTTGTTCAACATCTTGCCTACCAACGGCATCATAGCCAGAGTAAATAAACCCCCGGGAAATAATAGTTTTCCGGTATCTTCAGATGAAAAACCCAGCAAGCTTTGGCAAAATATCGGAAAAACGAACACAGAACCATATAATCCAAACCCCAGGATGAAAGAAGTAATCATACCCACAGAAAAACTTCTGTGCCGCATAATACTAAAGTTAACAATTGGAAATTCTATGCTTAGCTCGCGCCAGATAAACAGTAGCAAACCTAATATAGCAGTGATGGTTAAAACGAGGATATAGGTTTTTGAAAACCAATCTTCTGATTCTCCTTTTTCCAATATTACCTGTAAACTGCCTACTGCAGTAGCTAACAGGGCAATTCCCCACCAATCTATCGGGTTGCCACGTCCGGTTTTTGGTGTTTCCCGTACATAAGTGTACGTGAAAAAAGCAGCCATAGCACCAACGGGCAAGTTCACATAAAATATCCAAGGCCATGAAAAATGTTCAGTTAGATATCCGCCAATGGTTGGCCCTATAGTAGGCCCCACTACTGCGCCAAAACCAAAAAGGGCTGTAGCTGTACCTACTTGTTCACGCGGCCAGGTTTCCAGCAAAATAGCTTGTGCAGTAGAAATCAAACCACCACCAGCAACACCTTGCAAAATACGGAAGGCAACCAACTCTGATAAGCTGTGTGAATTTCCGCAGAGAAAAGAAGCAATCGTAAACAGGATAATCGAAGCGAGAAAGTAATTTTTCCGCCCAAAGAAACTACCCAACCAGCCAGACATGGGCAAGATAATTACGTTTGCAACTGCATAACCGGTTGTAATCCAAGCTACATCTTCCAAAGTTGCCCCCAGGTTTCCCTGTATAGTAGGCAAGGATACGTTTACAATAGTCGTATCAATCAGCTCCAGTAAAGAAGCCGTAATCACGGTTACAGTGATGATCCACTTTTTAAAACCAACTTCAGCCATATTTTTTAATTTTTATAGATTACAGAAGCATTTACGCTCATGCCGGGGCGCAATTTTGCAATCACTTCTTTACTTGCATTAATTTTGATTTTAACCGGCACACGCTGTACAACTTTTACGAAGTTGCCAGTTGCGTTATCGGGCGGAAGCAAGGAGAATTTAGCTCCTGTAGCCGGAGAAAAATTATAAACTTCGCCTTGCAATTTCAAATTAGGAAAAGCATCCACTTCAATATCTACCTTTTCACCGCTGCGCAGGTTGTTCAATTGGGTTTCTTTAAAGTTAGCAGTTACATAAATACTACCGTCATTTACTACAGAAAACAAGGTTTGCCCGGCCTGTACCAATTGCCCTTTTTGCACATTCTTTTTAGAAACTAATCCGCTTGCAGGCGAATAAATATTAGTATAAGAGAGCTGTAGTTTTGCAAAGTCCACATCTGCCTGGCGCTGATTAACACCTGTATTGCTTACTTTTAATTGGCTGCGTATTGTTCCAAGCTGTTCCTGGGCGGCACGGTATTGTTCCTGGGCAGCAACATAATTGGCTTGGGCAACATCGCGTGTTGCTTTGGCCTCGTCAAATTGCTGCTGTGTTACAGAACCGTCTTGTATCAGGTTGGCATATCTTGCATAATCTTTATTCGCTTGTTCTAAGCGTGCTTTTGCAGATACTACCTGCGCCCGTACACTGGCAGAATTAGCGGCGGTAGTTGGTATTTCCGATTGGCTGACACCTACGCTGGCACCAGCACCTTTTTGGGCTGCCAAAGCTTGTTCTACCCTAACTTTATAATCACGGTCGTCCAATTTTATCAATAACTTACCCTGGTTAACATGTGTATTTTCTTCGAAAGAAATGCTATCTACATAACCGCCCACGCGGGCCACTACCGGACTGATATCGCCGTCAATCTGCGCATCGTCCGTATCTTCGTGTTTGCTGTAATAAATATATTCCCTAATCCCGAATACAATCCCTACTAAAATCACCAAGCCCAAAATAATCGGGATAACCCTGTTTGGTTTTTTGGTAACTGCTGGTTCTTCTGTTGCTACTTCCTGTGCCATATCGATGCTGTTTTTATGAGGTATTTTTTACTTGTTAATTTTTCCGGTTGAATTTAAAAGATTGTAATACGCTAAGCCCGCGTCTGCTTTGGCCAGTTCCAAATTAATTTGTGCCTGATAAAGCAATGTTTGTGCATCTGCACGATCAGTTGCCGAAGCAATACTGCTTCTGTAACGTGATTCTTGCAAGCGGTTATTTTCAGTAGCTTGTGCAATAGAAGTCTGCAACAAATTCACTCTATTTAAAGCAGATAAATAATTCTGGTAGTTTTCATTCACCTCGTTTTTTAAGTTGTCTGTGGTGATGCCTTTATTGATAACGGTTTGATCTCGCTCAATACGAGCCTCCGATACTTTGTTTTTATTATTCCACAGCGAGCCAAAATTCCAGGAAAAAGCCAAACCGGCTGTTATTGGTGTGATATAACTTCCTCTGGTAGGCAGCGGGTTAAGCGAAATATCCAGATAATAAGCTCCGAATGTGGCAGCAAGCGTTGGCAACCTGTCAGCACGGGTATTTTTAATATTTGTTTCGGCTACGCGGGTGCGCAAATCCAATTGCTTAATTTCCGGCCGGTTTGCAAAAGCAGTATCAAGATAACTTGTTAGCGGCAAAACCGGATGGTCTGTCGTATTTACCTGATCTACCTGAATTTGAGTTGTTTCCGGCAAACCCAGCAACACATCCAAATTGTAATTGATAATTTTACGGTTGCTTTCCAATTCAATGCCATTTAACTCAATGTCAGACCGTTGCAATTGGAAACGCAGAACATCATTTTTAGTGACGATGCCCTGATCAAAAAACCGTTGCGATTGTTTGATCTGCTGGTCAACACTTGTTAAATTCTGTTCAACAACTTTTTTGTTTTGCAGCACTTTGTACAAGTTGTAATAAGCACTGATGATGCCGTAAGTTACCTGGTCTTTGTCGTTATCAACATCCAAACGTGCTACCTGCACTAATAAATCTGTTGATTCTTTGGCATATTTAAATTTTCCTCCGGCAAAAATCGGTTCTGCCAAAGAAGCGATGCCTAAATTGGCGTTTGCACTTTTTGGCAAACTAAAAGAACTTGGCCCGAGGTTCAAAGTGTTGGCCGGAATTTGCGCCCGGCTATACATATAACTTACTGATCCTGTAGGTAATACCAAATCTTTAGCCTGATTGTATTGGGATACGGCCTGATCAATTTTGGACTGAGAATATTTAAGCGTTTTACTGTTTGCAATACCTAATTTAATCGCTTCGTCAAGTGTCAGCGTCCTATCTTGTGCATGGGCAACCGGGACTGAACCAATCAGCAGTAAACCCAGCAAAGATTTAAAAAGATAAGACCTCTTGCCAACTGTAAAAGCCGTATTCGGTTTATGAATTTGTTCTGTCATTTTCTATTACTAAATAAGATTTTAAAAGTCTTTTCATATAAGTTTTCATTCGCGGGTTCATTTCTGTTTCCATAAAATCCTGATTCAATACATCTTTGCCCAACAAGCGCGAAGCAACATGAGGCGTATTGATGATATAATTTTTAGTCCCAAAAATAGTTGCCACGCACAGCTCCAAATCTGTATCTTTAAAAAACGAACCGTTATCAACGCCTTCCTGCATCACTTTTTTAAACTCCATTACATTAACCATCAATATATCAGTGATCTTATCATTCATTTCTGCAGGCCTGTTCAAAGAAACTTCCCGGTTAACCAATTTATGAAAACAACTGTTCACCACCACCCGGTCCATGTATTTATCAATGCAGCGTTCTATCTTTTCCCATGAACTTAAAGTTTCATCTTCAATAATGTTTTGTAATAAATTTTTTAAAGAATATATCTTTCGTTCAAAAACAGCAATGAACAAGCCTTCCTTTGAACCAAAATAATAGTTCAGCATGGCCATATTTACATTTGCTTCGCCCGAAATCAAACGGGTAGAAGCGCCCTCATATCCCAAATCCGAAAAAACCTTTTCGGCCACATCCAGGATATGATCTTTTTTGTCGGTTTTTTCCTTTTCCATTTCTACCACAAAGTTAATCAAACGATTGATTAATGGAAAAACAATTTTTTACAAATATTGGCTAATTACTTTGGGGTGATAAAAGCAGTGGTTATGAAGGCTTTTATCAATTAGAAATTGTACAAAACCCAATAAATCAAATGCTTCTTTTATCACCTAAAAATTGGTGCCTACATTCATTTAAACCAATCAAAAACCAAGTGTTTACCATTTTTAGGTCGATAAAAGAAGCATTGAAAATAGATCGAACAAAATTTTAAAAAGGCTCTTGACATTGTTTCAAATAACTTCCCCACAAAATATTTAGTTGTTATAAGAGTGCCTTTTTACAATTTTAAGCCCAGGATGTTATAATAAAAGTTATTACCTTTACGCTTATGCTACACAGATATTACGCAAGAATAACCCAGATAGGAAATTCTAAAGGCGTAAGGTTGCCTAAAGAGTTGGCCTTGTCATTAGGCACTACTGAGGTTATACTGGAGCCAACTACAGAAGGGATACTCATCAAACCAGCCTCAACAGTGCCTCCTTTAAGCCAATGGGCAGCTATATTTGCCCAGGCAGATACAAGCCCCGAGCCGGAGTTTGAGGATTGGGACATCACGCTAAAAGACGGATTAGAGGATGAATAAGCCTTATAAAAAATGGGAAGCGGTATTGGTAGATTTAAACCCTACCAAAGGCTCAGAAATAGCAAAAGTAAGGCCATGCCTTATCGTTTCTCCAAATGCAGCAAACGCTGCTTTAAGCACCGTCATTGTCATCCCTTTTACCTCAACAAACAAAACCTATCCTACCAGGCTATCTACCAATCATAATGGCAAGCCGGGGATTTTGGCCTTTGATCAGATAAAAGCTATAGACAAAAGCAGGATCATAAAAAAAGATGGCGAGCTGGATAAAAACCAAAGGGAAGCAGTAAATGCCTTGCTACAAGTAATGTTTTCGGAAGAGTAACAATAAATGTTTAGTTTATAAAAATGACAAAGCGGCTTTTAATTTTAGTTTCCATTTTTATATGGATAAAAACAGTATCGGCACAAACTGCGCCACCTGCCGATCGCGTTTCCATCGAACAGGAACTTAAAAAGCTGCCTGTTTTAGGAAGCGTACTTTATATTGCGGCGCATCCGGATGATGAAAATACACGTTTGCTGGCTTATCTTGCCCAGGAAAAACATTACCGGACCGGTTATTTGTCTTTAACTCGCGGAGATGGCGGCCAAAACCTGATTGGCAACGAACAAGGCGAATTATTGGGTTTGATACGCACACAGGAATTGCTGGCAGCCAGGCATATAGATGGTGCCGAACAGTTTTTTACCCGAGCAAAAGATTTTGGCTTTTCCAAAGGGCCGGAAGAAACATTGAGAATATGGGACCGGGAAAAAGTATTGGGCGATGTAGTTTGGGTGATCCGAAAATTCAGGCCGGATGTGATGATTTGCCGTTTCCCAACCACAGGCGAAGGTGGCCACGGCCATCATACTTCTTCCGCAATATTGGCGCAGGAAGCTTTCACAGCTGCTGCTGATCCAACGCGCTTTCCCGAACAATTAAAATTTGTACAACCCTGGCAAGCCAAACGCCTGCTTTGGAACACATTTAATTTCGGCGGAAATGATACCACCAGCCCAGATCAGTTTAAAATAGATGTGGGCGTTTACAATACTTTGCTGGGAAAAGGTTACGGCGAAATTGCTGCCGAAAGCCGCTCCAACCATAAAAGCCAAGGTTTTGGTACGGCCAAACAACGCGGCAGTTCTTACGAATATTTTAAAACGATTTTGGGTGAAGCACCACGCACTGATCTGATGGATGGCATCAATACCACCTGGAGAAGGGTTTCCGGCGGCGCAGAAATCAATATCCGCATCAATGACCTCGAAAAAAGCTTCAACCCGGAAACGCCTGCCAAATCGCTACCGCTGTTGATGGATATTTATGCTTCCACACAAAAACTAACCGATGCTTACTGGAAAACGCAAAAAATCAAAGAACTGAATTTACTGATTCCGGCATGTGCCGGTTTGTGGCTGGAAAGCTATGCCATCAACCCAACTTATGCTTTGGGCGATAGCATCAGCATTAGCAACCAGATAGTTGATCGTTCCGGAAGCCCGGTTAAATTGGTGGCTACAGTAGTTGATAATCAGGCAAAAACCTTTAATACTTTATTGCCTGCCAACCAACTGTTAAGTTTTAGCAGTAAAACGCTTGCCAAAAAAATTACGCAACCTTATTGGCTGGATGGCGCACAGAATCATGAAATGTATCCGGTAGCCAATCAGGAATTGGTTGGTTATCCTGAAAATCCTGATCCGGTTACGGTAGATTGGCAGTTTGTGATTTACGGTCATTTGTTCACTTTGCACCGCCAGTTGATGTACAAATATATCAGTCCGGTTCGGGGCGAAGTTTATCAGCCGCTGGAAATCACACCGCCGGTTACGGCCAACCTGGATCAGCAGGATTATATTTTCAACAGTAATCAGCCTAAACAAATCATCGTCAAACTAAAAAGCTTCACCAACAGCAGCGGCAGCATTAGTTTAAAAGCACCTGCCGGATGGAAAATTACGCCGGCCAATGCTTCTTTTACCGACAAAAAATTGGGAGAAGAATGGACAGCAGCTTTCTCCGTTACTTCTACCATCAGCAAAACCGAAACGGATACGATCCAAGCGATTACGCAAGTGAATGGCAAAACTTATACACAAGGCATTTACCAAATCCGGTATGAGCATATCCCAAACATCACTTATTTTCCGCCTTCGCAAGCCAAGTTGGTTAATGTTGATTTGAAGATTGCCGGTAAAAGGATTGGCTATCTGCCCGGTGCCGGTGATTTAGTGCCGGAAGCGTTGCAACAAGTTGGTTATCAAGTAACTACTTTAACTGAAAACGAAATCCTAAATGGTAATTTATCTGTTTTTGATGCGATTATTATTGGTGTCCGCGCTTTCAATATCAATACGCGTTTGCCGGTAGAGCAGCCAAAACTACTGGAATATGTAAAAAACGGCGGAAACTTGCTGGTGCAATACAACAATAATAACGGTTTGGTAACGAACCAGATCGGGCCATATCCTTTCCGGATTGTGAATGTGCGGGTGACGGATGAAAACACGCCGGTTACGATTTTAAATCCGGCTGATCCAATTTTAAATTACCCCAACAAAATCACCAATCAGGATTTTAAAGGCTGGATCCAGGAACGCGGCATTTATTTTGTAACCGATACCGACCCAAAATACCGCACAGTTTTGCAGATGAATGATCCAAACGAAGCACCCAACAAAGGCTCTTTACTGGTGGCTGATTATGGAAAAGGGCGATTTGTTTACACTTCGCTGGTGTTTTTCCGAGAACTGCCTGCTGGTGTTCCGGGGGCTTACCGCTTGTTTATCAATCTGATCAGCAAAGCAAAAAATACAAATTAGCATTAGGCAGCAATCAAATATTCGTTTAATTTTACCGGCATAAAAACAGCATGATGGAAAACCAGGAAACAGAAGAAGTTAAAAGCTTTGATAACTTATATTACATTGTTGGCTTGCTGGCCGGGATCATTACAGCCTACATTGTAAAAGGCACTTTTTTATGGGCTTTGATTGGTGCAGTTTTGGGCCTGCTAAGCGCGGGTTTGTTTATTAAGAAAATTGCGCCGAGAGACGTAGAAAACTAAGCTCTTTTTAACTTATACATCAAAACCAGTTGAATGATATTGATCATTCAACTGGTTTTTTTATGGATAAAAGTAGTTTTTGCAAATGCTTTTTTTATCATTTAAATTTTAGTTTTTCAATGAACTAATTGTCGGAAAGCCTGCTGTTCAAATAGTTATCTGGTGTCATTACACTTAAAGCACTTAGTTTATAATCTTTTGTATTACGGGTGATGATCAAATCAACTTGCTTGTTAATTTCTGCTGAATAATTTTGCAACGCATCTTCAAAATCTTTAAAGTCAGAAGTTAAAGCTTGCAAAACAACTGCTCTGTCCATCATCAAAACCTCAGTAATAGAAACCAAAAGCTTTAATTTTTCAATTACCTTTTCGTGTTTTGCCGTTTGCCTTAACAGGTAATACACATTGCTAATGATAACCGGCGTTATACTGCCAATAATTTCTTTTACTTCACAAAGCGATAAAATTTTAGCTGCATCATCTGCAAACGGTACTCGATCAAAAAAGAAATCAAGGATAACATCAGTATCAATTAAAATCCTTGTCATCACTTACAAATGTTTATCTGCCAATTTTTTTGACAGTTCTTTTTTATAATCAAAATCTTTAGGTGCCGTAAAAGCGCCTTTTAAAGATTTTACAATCGGCGTAGTTTCGATAGCAGCATGATTACTTTCTGTAGTGATTGCTTTAAGATAGCTTTCAATTAAATCCGACAGGCTGCGCTCCCGGTTTTTTGCATAAGTTCTTGCTTTATTGATGACTTCCTGTTCGATAGTCAGTGTTAGCTTAGTATTCATAACTCACGTGTTGAAATGATATCTTCTACATGTAAAAGTATAATTAAATTAATTGTGTCCACCTAAATTTATCCCGATAAAAACAGCACCAAAAATAAAAGCCCCACGAAACAGTGTCCGTGGAGCTTTCAACCTAAACCTTATCACAATTAAACCAATATTGCTACTGATTCAAATAAGGATTTATCAATTACCATACCAGAAATAAACTGTTTTTCCAATAAATCTGCCCAACTCGATAAATATTTAACTACATCTTC
>CAXSBZ010000026.1:0-43495 GCA_964236465.1 uncultured Sphingobacteriaceae bacterium
AACTGGTTCATGAAGCATGTTTGAGCTTGGCTGGTTTGGGTTTGTTTGTATTGCCCTTTATCCATAATCAGGTATTGATTTTTATCCCGATGATTGGCATGGGCTTATCCTGGGCCAGCATGATGGGCAATCCTTATATCATTCTGGCAGGCAGCATTCCGGCCAACCGTACTGGCGTTTACATGGGTATATTTAATATGTTTATTGTGATCCCGATGCTGCTGCAAAATTTAACTATGCCTTTGTATTATGAAGCTTGGCTGGGTAATAATCCTATCCATGCCATTCAGCTGGCCGGGGTTTTATTGGTGCTGGCCTCAATTTCAGTATATTTAATTAAACCAAAAAAGCATGAAAAACAAACAAATTATTTAACTTTGAGCACCAATTAAATGTATTTGGATAAAGCACCAGCTTAATCCAGGTACAACCATTAAACCAATTTAAACAACTATTATATGAACTTAAAACAACTACTCCATGTTGGGTTTTTTGCCTTGATTTGCTTTATTGTGCAACCAGCCTTTGCACAAAACAAAACAATCACCGGTAAAATTACTGACAGCAAAGACAAATCAGCCTTGATCGGCGTATCTATTATTGTAAAAGGTTCTTCTACCGGGACCAATACCGATGCAAGCGGCAGTTTCAGGATTACTGCTCCGGCTTCGGCTACTACGCTGGTGGTTTCCTACATCGGTTATACCACCAAAGAAGTAGTTATCCCGGCATCCAACACTGTTAACATCAGCATGGCAGCTACTACCAATGCCTTAAATGAGGTGGTAGTGATTGGTTATGGTACACAGCGGGTAAAAGATGCAACGGGTTCTGTTGCTTCGCTTAGCCCGAAAGATTTTAACAAAGGGATCATCTCAACTCCCGAGCAATTGTTGCAAGGCCGTATAGCAGGTGTACAGGTTACACCGGCAAGTGGCGAACCCGGGGGAGGTGCTTCCATTAATATTCGTGGCTCTGGTTCTATCCGGGCAGGGAGTGATCCATTGTATGTTATTGATGGCGTGCCCATTACCAACGATTCTTACCCAAGCTCCAGTGCCAGCAGCCCAATTGGATCTTCAAGCGCAAGGAACCCTTTGGAATTTTTGAACCCGGCAGATATTGAAAATATATCGGTGCTAAAAGATGCTTCTGCTTCTGCAATATACGGTTCAAGAGGTGCTAATGGCGTTATCTTAATTACTACAAGAAAAGGCAGAAAAGGCCAGGGCATACAGTTTTCAGAAAATACAGGTGTAAGCTCTACTGCAAATCGGTACAAATTGTTAAATGCGTCTCAATTTATACAGGCCGTTAATGCTACGGGCGCTGATGCCAGTGCCATTAATAAGGGTGCCAATACCAACTGGCAGGACCAAATTTTCCGTACAGCAGTTTCCCAAAACTTAACATTAGGTTTTGGTGGTGCAAAAGACCAGTTTACTTACCGGTCTTCTTTTAGTTATGATGACCAGAACGGTATTATTAAAAATTCTGGCCTGAAACGCTTGACCGGACGCTTAAATGCTTCCCAGTCTTTATTTAAAGATGCTTTGAAGTTCGACCTTACCTTTTTGGCTTCAAACGTAAAAAATACGTATGCACCTATTACCAATAATGCAGGTTTTCAGGGAAGTTTAATCGGCGCAACTTTAGGCTTAAACCCTACTTATCCAGTTAAAAATGCCGACGGGACTTATTATTTTGATGGCAGCAACCTTAATCCGGTTGCTATGTTGAACTTGATTGACGATAAGGACAACGTAAACCGTTACTTAGGAAATTTAGCAGCTACCTTAAAATTGGCAAAAGGTTTAAGTTACAGAGGAACGTTTGGCAGTGATAATTCTTTAGCCAAAAGATCAACTTTTTATGACCCTGCCATTCCCGGGTTTACAAGCGGGGGCAACATACGCGGATTGAATACAGCTTCTATATCAGGGAACGGGCAAGGCTCCATACAAACGGTAAAGTTAAATTCCCAAATTACAGAACAAACGCTTAACTACGATAAAAAGTGGAGCGATAATAGTACCTTGACTTTATTGGCAGGCTACTCTTACCAAGTTTTTACAAATTATGGCTTTAACGATATTAGGTTTAATACAGTTACCCCTGGCGTCCTGGTTAAAGATATTAACAGCTTTAAAACAGCATTTCCAATATTTGGCGATTCTACGAAATCTACCTTGCAGTCTTACTATGGACGGGCCAATTATTCTTATAAAGACCGCTATTTTGTAACGGCAACTGTACGTACGGACGGTTCATCAAAGTTTGGTGCAAACAACAAATATGCTACCTTCCCGGCTTTAGCTGTTAAATGGAAGATCATGAATGAAAGTTTTGCTCCAAAAAACTTATTTGATGATTTAAGTTTAAGGATAAATTATGGTAAAACCGGTAACCAGGAATTTCCTCCTTATCAATCCCTATCTATTTACCAAGCCAATTTAGTAGGAGGTAGCAGTCAGCTTTTTGCACCCAACCCTAACTTAAAATGGGAAACTGCAACGCAATATGGGGCAGGTGTAGATTTTGCTTTTTTTAATAATAGGGTAACAGGAAGTTTTGATTACTTCAATAAAAGCTTAAAAGATGTGTTGTTTTTCCAATATTTTTCTGCACCAGCACCAGCACCTGGGCAATGGATTAATTTACCAGGAAATATCATTAATAAAGGTATAGAGTTAGGTTTAAATGTAGCTGCCGTACAAGGTAAACAGTTTACTTGGGATGTTTCTTATAACATGACTGTGTTAAGCAATACGGTCAAAAACTTTCAACAGCGGGTTGTAAATACAGGGGCTATAAACGGGCAAGGGCTTTCTGGCGCGTTTGCCCAGGTTATACAAAATGGTTACCCGTTATTTACTTATAAGGTAACACAATTTAATGGCTTAGACGCAAATGGGTTTGGCATTTATCCGAACGGTATTGATGGTGCAACCTTGCAAGGGAGTGCATTGCCTAAATTTACTGGCGGTTTAACCAACAATTTCAATTATGGCGCTTTTAATTTAAGTGTGTTTATCAATGCCGTAACCGGGTTTTATGTTTATGACAACACAGCCAATGCCTACTTTTACAGGGGTAGTTTGTTGACTGGGCATAATGTTACCACTGATGTAGCTTTCACCAACGAGAATGTGTTAAATTCTGGCCAGGTATCTACACGTTGGTTAGAAAAAGGCGATTTCGTAAGATTATCAAATGTATCACTTGGTTATACCGTACCTATTAAAAATAGTAAAGCCATCAAAACATTAAGATTTAATTTAACAGGCCAAAATTTATTGCTTATAACAGGCTATAAAGGACTTGACCCAGAAATAAATACCAATAAGGATATCAACAATGTGCCATCCAGAGGTATTGATTATACGTCTTATCCAAAAGCACGCACATTTACATTTGGATTAAACGCAGGATTTTAAAAATTTAGAAATGAAAAAGATAACAATTAATATTGGAATAGCTTGTGTAACCGGTTTATTGCTTACAGCAACAAGTTGTAAAAAGTTAGACGAGCAAGTTTACGGGTCAAAAACGATTCAAAATGGTAGCACAGGTTCAGTATCTGATTTAAATGGCGTTTATTCACAATTAAACGGCCAGGCGAGCCAATCAAATACTTATGCTATGCAAGAGCATTCAACAGATGAAATGATGGGCCCGACCAGGGGAACAGATTGGGGCGATTTTGGAACCTGGCGAAAACTGCACACCCATACCTGGGACCAGTTCCACAACCAAGTTAGTGATACCTGGGACGAGCTAAATACAGGAGTTTACAGGGCAACACAGGTGATTAATGCACCATCGGTAACGCCACAAATTAAAGCAGAAGCCAGCTTTCTAAGGGCTTATTTTATGTTTCAGGTAGTTGATCTTTATGGACAGGCTCCGTTTAGAGACCCTAATGCTGCATCAGATGTCAACCCTATTGTTTATAAACGAAGCGACGCTACCGATTTTATTATTAAAGATTTACAATTCGCAGAAGCAAACTTGGGCACCGCAGTTGATATTGGCCATGCAAGTAAAGCAGCGGCACAAGCACTGCTTGCAAAAGTTTATTTAAACAGGGCTGTTTACAAAGCGGCTACAGTTGGCGGGCCATTTACATTCGACCCTGCCGATATGGGCAGGGTAATTGATTATGCCAACAAGGTTGCGGCCGCAGGCTATCAATTAACCGCAAAAGGCAAGTATTTCGACAATTTTGCCTGGAACAACAGCTCCATCAGCAAAGAAATCATATTTGGCATTGTTAATACAGCAGCTAATGCACCTGGCAATGCACGTACACGTTGGAGAATGGGTATGCACTATAACCAAAGCCCAAGCAGTTGGAACGGTTTTACCACACTGGCTGATTTTTATAAAAGTTTCGAACCTACAGACGAGCGTTTAGGTGGTGCTTATCCTGGTTTAACCAACCTGAACGGGTTAAGAACAGGGTTTTTAATCGGCCAGCAATACGGCCCGGGCAATGTTCCTTTGAAGCAACGTGGCGGTCAGCCACTCATATTTACACCTGATGTAAATTTAAATTATTCTACAGAAGCACAAGGGATCAGGGTAATCAAGTATTTTCCTCAGCCAGCTACAGATGGTTCTGTAAATGATGACAATGCAACGAATGCTTATATCATATTGCGCTACCCGGATGTGTTGTTGATGAAGGCCGAAGCTATCCTTCGTGGCGGTATCGACCCTACTGGTGCGACCCCTGTAGAAATAGTTAACAATATTAGGATTACACGCGGTGCATCTACATTAACTTCTGTTGATGCAAAAGCTTTATTGGCCGAAAGAGGGCGCGAATTGTATTACGAAGGCTGGAGAAGGAACGACTTGATCAGATTCGGAACGTTTAATGATCCGGTAGATCAGCGTCCTACTAAAACTTCTCCAACCAGAACGCTTTATCCGATACCACAGCGTGCTGTAGATTCTAACCCAAACCTGGTGCAAAACGCAGGTTATTAATAAATAATAAACGGGTGTTTCAAACCAACAAATTGCATGCTTCTTTTATGCCGGTAAAAACAGCAAAGTTTGCATAAATTTAATTGGGTTTGAAAACATAAAAAAACAGGGCTAAAAGAAGCATTGTCCTGATTTCAACCCAAAACCTAAGTAATTTTATTTTGAATAGATAAACGTAGCGGTAACACTGCTACGTTTATTGTTATAGATGATGCCAAAGAAAATCCTGAGTTGTGTTTTTGCTGTTTTGTTGTTTGCTTTTTGCGCTTGCCGTCCTGGCAAAAAGAATACCTTATTTTCCTTACAGGATAACGGAGAAATAGGCGTTGACTTTATAAACACCGTTACCGAAACAGATCAAACCAACGTGTTTACCTTTCGCAACTTTTACAATGGCGGCGGCGTGGCCATTG
Organism: uncultured Sphingobacteriaceae bacterium; assembly: GCA_964236465.1. GTDB lineage: Bacteria > Bacteroidota > Bacteroidia > Sphingobacteriales > Sphingobacteriaceae > Mucilaginibacter_A. Next base: position 5,409 of record CAXSBZ010000026.1, read on the forward strand.
GTGATGTAAATAACGACGGGCTAAACGATGTATTCCTAACTTCGAACCAAAACGGCAACCAGCTTTACCTCAACCAGGGAAACTGGAAATACAAAAAAGTTACGGATGCGGCCGGCGTAAAAGGCACCAAATACTGGAGCACGGGCGCAACGATGGTGGATATCAACGGCGATGGCTGGCTGGATATTTACGTTTGCCACAGCGGCAACAAGCCGGGCGATCTGCGCGGCAACGAATTGTTCATCAACCAAAAAAACGGCACTTTTAAAGAGGAAGCCGAAAAGTATGGTTTGGTTGACGGCGGTTTGTCAACCCAAGCCATTTTTTTTGATTTGGACAATGACGGCGATCTGGATTGTTTTGTGCTGAATAATTCTTTTCGGCCGATTGGCTCTTTTGATTTTAGTTCTAATTTAAGGGGCATAGTGGATAAATTGGGCGGGGCGCGGTTGTACCGCAACGATAACGGCCATTTTACCAACATCACCAAAGAAGCGGGCATTTATTCCAGCGATATTGGCTTTGGCCTGGGTGTTTCGGTGGTGGATATCAACCAGGACGGCTACCCGGACATTTATGTTTCCAATGATTTTTTTGAACGCGATTACTTATACATCAACCAAAAAAACGGGACGTTTAAAGAAGATATCCAAAATGAAACCGGCCATTTAAGTTTGGCTTCAATGGGTTCTGATATTGCTGACATCAACAACGACGGCCAATACGATATTTTTACTACAGAAATGTTGCCCGAAGGCGATCAGCGGCTGAAAAAGATGACTTCTTTCGAATCTTACGATGTGATCAAGCTGAAGCAGCACGACGGTTATTTTAACCAGTATTCGCAAAACTGTTTGCAGTTAAACAACGGCGACAATACTTTTTCTGAAATTGCTTTTGCCAGCGGTGTGGCCGCTACGGATTGGAGTTGGGGCGCGTTAAGTTTTGATATGAACAATGATGGTTGGAAAGATATTTTTGTATCGAACGGGATTTATAAAGATTTGACCGACCAGGATTACATCGAGTTTTTGGGCAACCGCGAAAACATGGCCAAAGTAAGCGAGAAAAAGAAGTTTAACTACCGCGATTTTACCGATAAGATGAAATCTACGCCGCTTCCCAACTATGGCTTTTTAAACAACCAAAACCTCACTTTTACAAACAAAGCCGTAGATTTTGGTTTAGATCAGCCTTCGTTCAGCAACGGCGCTTCTTATGCCGATTTGGACAACGATGGCGATAACGATTTGGTGGTGAACAACGTGAACATGCCGCCCTTCATCTACAAAAATAATACGGATAAAAATAGCAACCACTACTTGCAGGTAAAACTGCAACAGCAAGGTTTAAACCGTTTTGGTATCGGCACAACCATCAAAACGTTCAACAAAAACACTTCCCAGATTTATTACAACCAGCCAACCCGTGGTTTCCAAAGTTGTACTTCGCCCAATTTGTTGACTATTGGTCTGGGTAAAAATACGCAGGTTGATTCGGTACAAATCATCTGGCCGGGTGGCAAATACCAAACCGTTAAAAACCTCAAGGCCAATAAATGCTATACTTTTTACGGCAAAAATGCTTTAGCCAATTACAATTTTAAAAAAGTACCGGTAAAAACAGTATTCAAAGAAACGACGAAAGCTTTGTTCGACAGTATCCCAAAACATACGGAAGACGATTTCATCGATTTTGATAACGAAAAGCTGATGCAGCAAAGGCTTTCCATGGAAAACCCTTTTATGGCTGCAGGAGATATCAACAATGATGGTTTGCAGGACTTTTATTTTGGCAGTTCAAAAGGCAAAGCAGCAGCAATTTACGTGCAGCAAAAGAGCGGGAAGTTTAAGCAATACATTCCCGAAGATTTTGAAAAGCAATCGTATTTAGAATCGGCGGGTGCGGCGTTTGGTGATTTTGATGGGGACGGCGATGAAGATTTGATCATTGGCATTGGCGGAAATGAGGACGAAGCAGGCACACCAATTTATTTTCCGCGTTTTTTTGAAAACGATGGCAAAGGAAACTTCCACCGAAACACAGAAAAAACCATTCATGCTGCGGTCAATGCTTCCGTGGTGATTGCCTGCGATTATGATAAAGATGGCGATTTGGATTTGTTTATAGGTGGCAGGAGCGTGCCGGGAACGTATGGTTCCTCGCCCAATTCTTATGTTCTTCAAAACGATGGAACCGGTCATTTTAAAGATGTTTCTAAAGAAGTTTTAGGCGCAAATACCAAACTGGGAATGGTTACTTCGGCCAAATGGGTCGATATAGACAAAAACGGTTTCCCGGATTTGATCATTACCGGCAATTGGATGGGCATCAAAAAACTGATGAACAACCAGGGCAAGTTTACCCAAGATAAGCAACTGGAAAATTACCAAGGTTTGTGGTGTAGCCTCGAAGTTGCCGATGTGGACGGCGACGGAAACCTGGATATTATTGCCGGAAATTTGGGTTTAAATTCCAAGTTCCAAGCTTCGTTTACTGAACCTATGAAAATCTATATCAAAGATTTTGACGGAAACGGAACGCGCGAATGTGTTACTTCCATGTACAAATCAGACCATGTGGAATACACGTTGAACATGCGCCCGGATTTGGTTGGACAAATGCCTTTGTTTAAAAAGCGTTTTTTACGGTACGAAAATTATGCCGGCAAACCATTTAAGGAAGTTTTTACAGAGGATATGCTAAACCAGGCCGAAACACATGAAGTGAACGATTTGGCTTCGGCAATTTTTATCAATGACGGGAAAGGTCATTTTAACTGCAAACCATTTCCTTTTCGGGCACAGTTTTCTTGCATCAACACCATTTTATGCGATGACATCGGCGGCAAAAAAACTTTGCTGATGGGTGGAAACTTTTACGGTTTCAAACCCGAAATCGGAAGGTTGGACGCCAGTTACGGGCTTTTTTATCAATACAATAAAAATGGTTTTAAATACGTAGAGCCGACAAAAAGCGGATTGAAACTGAGCGGACAAGTGCGTTCATCCTTGATAATTAAAAACAGTAAAGGCGGCAAATATTATCTTTTCGGCATTAATGATGAACCGTTAAAGGCGTTTCAAATCAATAATTAGAATTAATGTATCAAAGAAACGAATGCTTCTTTTATTAGTTAAAATTGCCGCGTTTACGTTTTGTCATGCCGAACTTGTTTCGGTATCCCACGGGATTGGTTTTACTTTTCACGAGAGATTCTGAAACAAGTTCAGAATGACAATTTAATGCTTCTTTTAGCAAGGTAAATTTGGTATTTTTTGGATTATCTTTAAAAAGCGCACCAATTTTCCCCCGATAAAAGAAGCATTTGAACTCGCTAAAAAACAACAAGCAGATGCAAACTTACAACCAGCTATGCAACGATTATTGATTTTCGGTTTACTGTTACTGGTTTGCTACTCTTGCAAAAAGCAAAAAGCTGGCGAAACAGTATTTAAACTTTTATCGCCATTGCAAACCAATATCAATTTCGTTAATAAAAATACCGCTACAGATTCGGTTAACATCCTGGATTATCTGTATTTCTACAATGGTGCGGGCGTTGCTTCGGCAGATTTTAACAACGATGGCTTGGCCGATTTGTATTTTGTATCGAACCAGGAATCCAATAAACTTTACCTCAACAAAGGCAATTTAAAGTTTGAAGATATCACCGTAAAAGCTGGCGTTGCCGGAACCGGAAACTGGAAAACAGGTGTAACGATTGTGGATATTAACAACGATGGTTACAAAGATATTTACGTTTCGGTGGTTGCCAATTACAAAGGTTTTAAAGGGGAAAACCAGTTGTACATCAACAACCACGACCTTACTTTTACCGAAAGCGCGGCTAAATACGGGCTTGATTTTGCCGGTTTTTCTACCCAGGCTTCGTTTACGGATTATGATAAAGATGGCGATCTGGATATGTTCCTGCTTACTTCGTCTGTCCACAGCAACGATACTTATGGCGATTCTACCCAACGTTTTAAATACAGTCATGATGCAGGCGATCATTTGTTTCGAAACGATAATGGGCATTTTACCGACGTAACCAAAACTTCGGGTATTTACGCTGCGCCAATCGGTTATGGTTTGGGCGTAAGTGTGGGCGATTTGAACAACGACGGCTGGGACGATATTTATGTAAGCAATGATTTTTTTGAGCAGGATTATTATTACGTAAACCAGCACAACGGCACGTTTAAAGAGCAGTTAAAAAGTGCATTTGGCCATACCAGTTTGTTTTCGATGGGCAACAGTTTGAGCGATGTAAACAAAGATGGGCAGTTGGATGTGCTGACGACCGATATGCTGCCCGAAAATATCAAAGACTTAAAATCGACCATAAACGATGAGCCTTTGGATATTTATAATCAGGAAGTGAACAGCGGCTTTTACTACCAGTATTCTAAAAACTGCCTGCAAATGAATGTGGCCAACGGCAAAAAGTTTATGGACATGGGTTTGTATGCTGGTGTTTCGGCTACGGATTGGACTTGGTCGCCGCTGGTGCAGGATTTTGATATGGACGGAAAAAAAGATTTGTTTTTCTCCAACGGGATCAAAAAGCGGCTCAACGATATGGATTACCTGAAATATTTGGGCAGTGATGGTTTTACCAAAGATTTTAAGGCAAACAAGCGTTTCGATCGGGACAAGATCAATAAAATGCCGGACGGTGCCGTCCACAATGTTTTTTATCACGGCGGAGCGGCTTTAAAGTTTAATGATATTTCTGGTTCCAATGATATGAACGATCCGACTATTTCTTCCGGTTCGGTTGCGGTTGATCTGGATAATGACGGCGATCTGGAGATTATTACCAATAATATGGACAGCCCGGCTTCTGTTTATCAAAACACAACAATGGAAAACCATCCGCAAAACAAGCCTGCTTTTCTCAACCTAAGCTTAAAATACAAAGCAAATAATATAGATGCAATTGGTGCAAAGCTGTTTTTAAGATCAGGAAACACCGTTGACCATCAGGAAATACAAACCAGCAACGCTTTTGAAAGCGGACAATGCCCTGATTTGCTGTTCACTTTTTCAAACCAGGAAAAACCTTCGGAACTGTTGATTATTTGGCCGGATAATTCTTATCAAACTGTCGGTCAATTTAAATTCAACCAAAAAACAAAACTGGTTTATGATCCAAAGCAGGTAAAGAAGCCAGATAGTTTAGAAGCTTTGATTCAGGATTTTTTAAAGTCAGCCCAAAAATTTACCGATAAACAAAGCACGGCAACTTTACTGGCCGATGTAAAAACGTTTGATACGCCTGATTTTAACTACTACTATTTGTTGCCGCATTCCTATTTGCCGCACACGCCAGCCATTGCCGTTGCCGATATTAACCATGATGGTTTTGATGCTGTTTATGTTGGCGGAATAGCGGGAGAAGAAAAATATTTACTGGTAAACGATGCAAACGGAGGCTTTAAAAAAGTTACTGTGCCTGCTTTTAACCAGTTCCCGGATGCTGCCGATACCAATGCGCAATGGGTTGACGTGAACCAGGACGGATTGCTGGATTTGATTGTTTCTACCGCCAACCATCCGTTTTTAGAAGATGAGAAAACCATGCCGCCGCGTTTGTATATCAACAAAGGAAACAACCAGTTTGAGTATAAAGCACTGCCTAAACTGCCGGGTTACTACACCAAAATGTTTTTGTACGATTTCAACAATGATGGGCTAATAGATGTATTCCTTACAAAAAGTATTTCCTTTCGGGATTATACTGCACCAGCGAAGCAAGTTATATTGCTAAATACGGGCAAAGGAAATTTTGAAGTTGCTTCAAAAACGAAGTACCAGGAAATCACCCAAATTCCATACATCACTGATGTTGTTTCCGCTGATATTGACCAAAATGGCAAACCGGATTTGGTGGTTACCGCAGAATGGCAACCCATCCAAATCTTTTTAAATGAGGGGAAACAGCTTTCAAAATTTAATCTGCCAGTTTTAAAAGATTTAAAAGGCTGGTGGCAAACGGCCGCAATTACAGATTTAGACCAGGACGGCAAGCCGGATTTGATTGCCGGAAATTGGGGCTTAAACAACAAATACAACGTTACCGCCGAAACGCCGCTTTTTGCCTACAACAGCGATATTGACCAAGAAGGCAAAAATGATTTGATCCTGTCTTACAACTTTCAGGGAAAATATTATCCTTTTCGCCCGAAAAATGATCTGGAGCAGGAGTTGCCTTACATCAAAAAAGAATGGCTGAGCTTTCAAAAAATGGCGGACAAAACAACAACCGAAATTTTTAAAGACCGGCTGGACGAAACGCACAAATTAACCGCAAACATTTTTAGCAGTATTTTTATCAGCGATGTATTGCACGCGAAATCGTACCGGGAATTGCCTTATCCCTATCAGCAGGCACCAATTCGTTCTATCGTTTCAATGCCAAACAATCAGTTGCTGGTCAACGGAAACTTTTGGGGCGTGATACCTTACGAAGGAAAATATGATGCTTTGGGTTTGGCAGGTTTAAAGTACGATACCAAGCAAAAACAGTTTACTGCGCCAAATTATTGGGTCAACCCGGAATTTAATTTTCAAGAAGTAACGTACTTGCATCCCATCAAAACAAAAAATGCAAGAGCTATACTGATAATGACCTATGAAGGAAAGCTGATGATCGTACGTTAGGCAATGCTTCTTTTATCGATATAAATTTAGTGTGAATTTATGCCGATAAAAGAAGCATCAACAATTACATGCGCTGTTTTTAAAACCGTATTAAAATATCGGGTAATAAATTTTGGTAACCCATTTTGCTGTATCGCTTTCTTTAGAACGGTCGGTTATTAACGATTCAAAAGGCATGGCCGGCGAAATCAGGTGATGGTCTTTTTTGTATTTTTCCAACTGGTCAAAACCGTTTTTTACCGTGCTAAGGCCACCATTTACGGTGGTTTCCATAATATTGCCCAAAACCATTTTGTTGATAAACACGCTGCCGGATGGTTTAATAGTTCTGGCCAACGGTATCCCAACCATCACTTCATATTTATTTAATTCAATTTGATGTATGTTCAGCATGGGCGGACCGCTTGCTGCCGCTTTTTGCTTCCTGATTTCCTGCTGAAGTTTATCAACCAATTGGTAAACTTCGTCTGTTTTTGGGTAGTGCTGTGTCGCGGTTTTTGTAGTGAGGATGATGGAATCTTTTACTTGGCTAATCCGCACATCAATCTGGTAAACGTTGCGGTCGTTCTCCAAAAACTGTTTAAAATGCAGCAAAACCTGGTTCATATCTTTCTTGACCCTGTTCATTTTTGCATAAGTATTTATTCGTTCGATAGGGTTTAAACCAACTGTTTTAACACTGCTCCAGTTTAATCCAACTTTATCAGCATCGGTAGCAATAAAAGAAAGCTGCGTGTTTAGTGTAAGTCCAGGATTGCTAACTGTTAAAACCACATCTTCGTTGTTAAGCTGCTTTATGGTGTACAAATGGCCGCAGTATTGGTATTGCAAATCAGAAGCAGCAGTTCCGGGCCACCATTTTTTCCATTCTTTTTGATGGGTTAAAAATTGGAAAACATGTGCATCAGTTGTATTAACAGTGATGTTGTTGTTGATGGAAATATTGGCCGGGATTAAAAGATATACGGCCGCCAAAACTAGTATCAGCACAATAAAAAACCCGGCAAAAATTCTTTTCAACATAAACAGCAAGAGGGTTTATCAGCGGCAACAATGCGGGTACGAATTACCGTTTTTTAGGTGATAAAAGAAGCATGTACAATTTTAAACATATCAATTAAGTTTTTGAAAAATCCAATTTTTGATTCATTTTTGAAGCCAAAACCAGTACAAACAGAACGGATATTGTAAACAGCAAAGCATTTCGCAAACCTTTGTTCTATTTATAAATTTCCTAATCTTGGGATACCTGGATTTCCTTGCTTAACTTAGCGGAACCAATTATTTGATAACCCAAAGCAGTATTAATTAATCAATTAAAGCGTTAATTAATGCCTGCCCTTTATGCTTGCAGCTGTCCATGAAAAAAATATTTTCGGTTTTATTTATTCTAAACCTTTTACAAACAAGCCTTTTTGCCCAAAATATTAACCCCTGGATTATTAAAGCTGATCATATTGATCCGGCAAATTATTTTGGCGTTACCGTTGCCAATGGCATGATCGGCATTGTTTCCTCGCCCGAACCTTTTAAAGTGAAAAATGTAGTGCTGGCCGGTGTTTATGATCAATATGGACGCGGCCGAGTCAGCAATTTTTTGAACAGTTTCAACCTGCTGAACATGAACCTGGACATCAACGGCAAACGCCTGGATGCCAAAGCCGCAACCAATATGCAGCAGCAACTGGATATGCAGCATGCTTCTTTTACCACTACTTTTTCTTATGGTGAAGATGCGACGGTGAAATACACTTACTATTCCCTTCGCCAACTGCCTTTTACGGTTTTGATGGATATTTCAATCATGGCTAAAAAAGACATCACAATAACACCGGCAAGCGTGATGGAAGCGCCGGATGCTTTGCGCGATGTGCAGAATTATTACAACGAGATCGACCGGCCGCATGTAACCTTAAAACTGCTAACTTCTACCGCCAAAAGCCCGACGGGCAAATTACAGCTTTGCGCTTCCACCAGTTTTTTGTTTAATGAACCGCACGGGCAGGAACCGGCCGTGATCCACGAAATGTGGGACAGCAACATGCACCTGATGAAGTTTAGCAAAAACCTAAAGGCCGGAGAAACTTATACTTTTTCGGTGGTTGGTTCTTCCATTACTTCCGCCCACCATGACGATCCGCTGAACGAAGCAGAACGCTTGACTATTTTTGCCCGTTTGGAAGGGCATGACCGCTTGCTGAAATTCCATAACCAGGCTTGGGACGAGCTGTGGAAAAGCGATGTTAAAATCGAAGGCGACCCGCAAACACAGCAGGATGTGCACAGCATGTTGTACCATTTGTACTCGTTTTCACGTGCTGGAAATGCTTTTTCGCTTTCCCCGATGGGGCTTTCAGGATTAGGTTATAACGGACATGTTTTTTGGGACACCGAAGTTTGGATGTACCCCGCCTTGCTAGTTCTGCATCCGGAAATTGCAAAATCTTTGGTTGAATATCGTTTCGAAAGACTGGAAGCGGCACGAAGAAATGCGTTTTCACATGGTTTTAAAGGTGCGATGTTCCCTTGGGAAAGTGCCGGAACTGGTGTAGAAGAAACGCCGGTTTGGGCTTTGAGTGGCCCCTTTGAACATCATATTACGGCCGATGTGGCCAACGCGGCTTGGAATTATTACTGTGTTACACAAGACAAAACTTGGCTGCGCGAACGAGGCTGGCCAATTCTTTCTGCTACAGCTGATTTTTGGGCAAGCCGGGTAGAACGGAACGGTGCGGGTCATTTCGACATAAAAAACGTGGTTGCTGCGGATGAATGGGCAGAAAACGTGGACAACAATGCCTTTACCAATGCTGCCGCAAAAGTGAACCTGCAAAATGCAGCGGCAGCAGCCAAATTATTGGGGCTTCCGGCTAATGTGGATTGGGCTTTGGTAGCGCAAAATATTCCGATCCTGAAGTTGCCAAACGGCGTAACGCAGGAACACGCTTCCTATCATGGAGAAGGGATTAAGCAAGGCGATGTAAACCTTTTGCCTTATCCGCTTAAAGTAATTACTGACCCGGCTCAAATTAAAAAAGATTTGGCTTATTATGAAACGCGTATTCCAAATGAAGGGACACCGGCAATGACGCAAGCTGTTTTTGCGCTGTTATATGCACGTTTGGGCGACGGTGAAAAGGCTTATCATTGGTTTAAAGAGTCGTACGAGCCAAACTTAGTGCCGCCGTTCCGCGTAATTGCAGAAACGAAAGGCGGGACAAACCCATATTTTGCAACTGGTGCCGGTGGCATTTTGCAAAGTTTGCTGATGGGTTTTGGCGGATTGGATATTACGCCAACCGGTATCACCCAAATCAAAAGCAAATTGCCGGCCAGTTGGAAATCTGTTACGCTGACCGGCATCGGCCCGGAGCATAAAACTTATACGGTTAAATAGGATGAAAACTTTCCAAATCCTTAGCCCACGTCTTAATGCTTCTTTTATCGGGCAAAATTTTATTAAACATTGATTTAGAATGAAACGCCTTCTTTTTATCATAACAGGAATTGTTTTTTTGTCCTCCTGCAAAAAAAACGATTACAAAAAAATATTCCACGATCCTGCAATTTATAGCCGGACAGTACACGAATTAAACGGCATTGTGATGGGCAATAACTTTACACCGGTTGTTGCTTCCAGGAATTATGCTTACGCCAATATTGCTGCCTACGAAGTAGTTGCCGCCGGAAACCCTGCACATTACACTTCGTTGAGTGGCCAACTAAATGGCTTAAAAGAAGTATCAAAACCCGCAGCAGGCGAAAAAATAGACTTTGAATATGCTGCGTTGCTTGCTTTTTGCGGAGTTGGGCAAACGGTTACTTTTCCCGAAGGGAGCATGCAGTATTATACTGATAGTTTGCATACGATGGCCAAAGAACATGGCATGCCCGAAGAAATGATTGCCGCATCCGAAAGTTATGCCAAACAGGTTACCGCGTCCATTGTAAAATGGAGCAAAGGCGACAACTATTTAAAAACCCGCAGTGCACCTAAATATTCGGTAAAAAGCAATGTTGCCGGCCGATGGATACCAACGGCACCATCTTATGCAGCAGCAGTCGAACCACACTGGCAGCAAATCAGGCCGATGTTGATGGATAGTGCCAGCCAGTTTCGGGTGCCGCCGCCGCCGGTTTATAATGTGAGGGATAAAAACAGCAAGTATTACCAGGAAGTGAAATACATGCTGGATGTTACCGGCAGGTTGACGCCCGAGCAAAAGGATATTGCCGATTTTTGGGACGATAATCCGGGCAAGTTAAATGTGTTGGGCCATGTGCAGTACATCACCAAAAAGTTTTCGCCGCCCGGGCATTGGATGAGCATTGCCGGAATTGCTGCCGAAAATGCCAAAGCTGATTTCCCGACTACGGTTTACGGCTTTGCCAAAACTTCGATTGCTTTGTTTGACTCATTTATCCAGTGCTGGGATGCAAAATATTTTTACAATACCGCTCGCCCGGAAACTGTAATTACTAAATTTTTTAATGCTGATTGGCGTCCGCATTTGCAAACGCCGCCTTTTCCCGAATATACTTGCGGCCATTCTACCATTTCATCAGCAGCAGCGGAAGCATTGACGAGTGTTTACGGTGATCATTTAGCTTACCGCGATACTTCGGAACTGGAGTTTGGGATCAAAAGCCGTGCGTTTAAATCCTTTTATGCCGCTGCGGAAGAAAACAACTGGGCGCGCTTTTATGGCGGTTTGCATTTTCATAATTCCTGTATGGTTGCCCATGAGTATGGAAAAAAGGTTGGGGATTTGGTGGTGAATAAATTGGTGATGAAGAAGTGATGCTGTTTTTATCAGTGTTTTTTTGGGATTGAATTTGAAAATCCCAATTATCTACTACTTTTTCCATAATTACAGTAAATAAAATATGCAGTAAGTCATCCCCAGGTTAAACCCTGCATGACAAATAACTGCTCCCCAAACAGAACCTGATTGCTTTTTGATTCTGAAAAAAATCATGCTCACTAAGAACATACCGGCAACCCAAATTAATGTGGGGAGTAGTAACAATTTCCACATTCCATTTATATAAACCAGACCAAAATGCGAAATATGGGTCAGCGCAAACGCTGAACTATCAATTAAGGATGCTTTTTTGTCGCCTATCGATTTAGAAAAACTTGAATGGACAATACCTCTGAAAAAAAACTCTTCGCCGATAGGACTAAAAATCATACCAGTTGAAGCCATTATGGTAAACAAAATTGCTTTGTCATGGCCTTTTAGTCCGGGCGGTATATGATAGGATCTTCCAATATAGTTATACCAGTTCTGGTAAGTGTTTCCAAAAAAAGCTTCTCCAACGTAAAAAAGCAAGAAACTGAATATCAGGCCCAGAAAAAAACCTATCAGGAGCTGGATATATCTTTTAGGTCTGACAAGTCCGATTTTTTTTTGTCCGTATTTGGTCAGAAATAGGAATGGTGCAATAGCAGATGCTACCATAATCATGCCGATGGTACTGTAGTTTCCCACAACATTTGCCCTCAAGACCAATAAAAATCTCGGAACGCAAACAATCAGGATTAAAAACAGACCAAATTTTTTGTTGAATGTGAAAAACCTACTCCAAAATGGCCTTAATACAGCTTCCATATGGTTAGAATCTATTTAAGTAAAACTTTATATGAAATCAATTATAAACGCTAATACTGTTTTTATCACCCCAAACTTTAGATCATACTACACCTAAATTTCATCGATAAAAACAGCATCACTTCCCCTGATACCTATTCATCAAATTCAGCAAAACACCATTCGTCCAGCCAAAACCATCTTGCAACGGATACTCGCCGCCGCCGGCTTTTAACTGTGTGTCCAGCACGTTGTATTTTTCCATCAGCTTGCCGGTTTCTTTATACACGCGGATATTGGTTTCAATCCAGCGGGTGGCAATATTTCGGGCTAAATCATCCTGCTGATATTTTGCCAAACCATCAATAGCCATATATTGCAATGGTGCCCAAGCATTTGGCGCGTCCCATTGCTGACCGGTCCGGTTGATAGTGGTTACTAAGCCACCAGGTTTTAAAAAATTATTTTCTAATTTTTTGGCAACGAGGATAGCCTGATTTGATGTAGCGATTTGAAATTCCAGCGGGAAAACTCCAGCCAAAGTTTCTACCGGCGATTGCTTTTTTTGCTGCCAATTGTAATCCAAAAACCAGCCAGCCTGTTCGTTCCAGCAATATTTCAGGATCGCTTTTTTGCGCTGTGCTGCTTTTACCAGGTAAAAATTTTGCTTGCTTTTATTGTCTTGCAAACCGTAAGAGCGGGCAATAGAATTTTCTAAGTGATACAATAAACAATTCAAGTCAACCGGGATAATTTGGGTGGTTTGGATCGAAGAAAGCTTTTGAGAAGCATCAAACCAGCGGCTGCTAAAATCCCAGCCGGAAGCTGCCGCCGCACGAATGTTGCGGTAATAAGTTGATAAATCCTGATTGGTTAATTTGCCGGAAGCCACATCTTCCTTGTAAGATTCTTCGCGAGGCTGGTCGCTATCGTCCCAATAACGGTTTAAAATCTCACCTTGCGGCATTCGCACGGCCAGTTTATAAGCTTCTCCGGCCTTTAAATTAGCTGCGCCTTGCATAAAATAAGTGTACTCTTTTAGCAATTCCGGCTGATAACGGGTATAAACCTGATCACCTTCATCCTTGGCCAAAATATCCAGCACCATCGAAAAAAACGGCGGCTGGCTACGGCTCAAGTAATAAGTGCGCGTGCCGTTTGGGATGTGGCCGTAACGGTTGATCATGTACGCAAAATTATCAACCATATCACGGATCATCTGCGTTTTGTGGCTCTCCTGCAAACCGAGCATCGTAAAATAGCTGTCCCAATAATAGGTTTCGCGGAAACGGCCGCCGGGAACTATAAAATTATGTGGTAAAAGAAGCAATGATCCTTTGGAAACGGTATCGTGCCGGCGGTAAAGCACCTGCCAAAGGGTATCAATATGCTCGCGGATGCCAGCATTGGTATCGCTTTTAAAATTGCTGCTGCCCGATAATGGCTCAGTAAAATGTTCGGCTACGAAAGTCTTCAGATCAAAATCCGGTTTGTTTTTTTGTGCCTGATAATTCTGCATAATAGCTGCCGGATTTTTCTTTGGAACCGCATCTACAAAAGTTTTGTTATCAGGATAAACGCCGCTCAGCTGTACGGCTTCAAACAATCCAGGATACTGCTGCCGCGGCGAAAGCTGTGCAAAACAAATGTTCAGTAAAAAAAATAGGGGTAAAAACAGTATCAGTTTTTTCATGGGTTTAGGTTTAGCTGTGCGGTTGGAGGAACCGGTTTAACACAACAATAGTAAATATTCAGGCTGAAATACAGAAACAGGAGATTGAACTTCTCAGTCCAAACCTTGTACCTCAAACCCCATACCTCTTACCCAAACCTATTCTACCGTAACTGATTTGGCCAAATTTCTGGGTTGATCCACATTGCAGCCACGCAGCAAAGCAATGTGATAAGCCAGCAATTGCAGCGGAATTGTAGCCAGCAACGGTAAAAAAGCTTCGTCTGTTTGCGGAATTTCGATGGCATAATCGGCCATTTTTTTCACTTCCGTATCACCGTCAGAAACAATGGCGATCACTTGTCCGCCGCGTGCTTTTACTTCCTGGATATTGCTGATTACTTTTTCGTAAGAAGAATGTTTGGTCGCGATAAAAACGACCGGCATTTCTGCATCAATCAACGCAATCGGGCCGTGTTTCATTTCGGCTGCCGGATAACCTTCTGCATGGATATAAGAAATTTCTTTCAGTTTTAAAGCACCTTCCAAAGCAACCGGAAAAGCACTTCCCCGGCCCAAAAACAAACAGTTCGGCGAATTTTTGAACTTCTCTGCAATGATTTTTATCTCGTCGTTGTGATTTAGCGCCTGCTCAATCAGATTTGGGATTTCATTAAGTTCGGTTAATAAAGTAATCAATTTGGTTTGATTGACCGTGCCTTTTAACTGCGCGATATAAAAAGCAATCAGCGTCAAAACCGTAACCTGCGCCGTAAATGCTTTGGTAGAAGCTACGCCGATTTCCGGGCCGGCGTGCGTATAAACGCCTGCATCTGTGATGCGCGGAATGGAGGCACCAACCACATTGCAGATGCCAAAAATTGTGGCACCTTTTGCTTTGGCCAGCTCTAAAGCAGCCATTGTATCGGCCGTTTCCCCGGATTGGGAAATGGCGATCACCAAATCTTTTTCAGAAATAATCGGATTGCGGTATCTGAATTCCGAAGCGTATTCTACTTCCACCGAAACCCGGCCGTATTCTTCAATTAAATACTCGCCCACTAGGCCGGCATGCCAGGAAGTTCCGCAGGCAACAATGATAATGCGGTCGATATTTTTTAGTTTTTCAGCATAAGCTTCCAATCCACCCAATTGTACACGGCCTTGCTGCGGATAAATACGGCCGCGCATACAATCCCGGATAGAACGCGGCTGCTCGTAAATCTCCTTCAGCATAAAATGATCGAAACCACCTTTCTCCAGCATTTCGAGTTTCAGCTCCAGTTCTTGGACGTATGGCGTTTGGACAACATTATCAATGCTTTTGATCAACAAATTATCCCTGCTGAGGATCGCTATTTCGTTATCATTTAAGTAGATAACGTTTTTGGTATATTCTACAATTGGTGTAGCATCCGAAGCAATAAAATACTCGCCTTTGCCTACACCAATCACCATCGGGCTGCCTTTGCGGGCGGCAATCAGCAAGTCAGGCTCGTCGCTGCTCATCACCACAATGGCGTAAGCACCGATTACTTGTGTCAGGGCAATGCGAACACCTTCTTTTACATCTAGTTTTGTTTCATCCTGAATGTTTTCGATCAGGTGAACCAAGACTTCGGTATCGGTATCGCTTTTAAATTCGTGGCCCTTTTCGATCAATGCTTCTTTTATCGTACTATAATTCTCGATGATGCCATTGTGGATGATAGTGAGTTTGCGGTTGCCGGAAGAATGCGGGTGCGAATTGCGGTCGCTTGGCGCGCCATGCGTGGCCCAGCGCGTGTGGCCCATGCCGGCAGTTCCTTTCAGCGGAATATCTTTTACAAAATTTTCCAGGTCGCTTACTTTTCCGGCTTTTTTATAAACCTTTAATTCCTGATCCAGCAAAGCTACACCGGCACTGTCATAACCACGGTATTCCAGCCGGTGCAACCCTTTAATTAGGATTGGATAAGCATCACGGTAACCGATATACCCAACAATTCCGCACATACTGTTTTTATCAATATAAATTCAAGGAGCCGGTTGTTGATTTTATTGCTTGATGGCAGGCGTATAAATAATGTTCAGTTTCATTTTGTAGGCTGATGTTTTATCACCTCCGGCAACTAACCTCCCGGCACTATAGACAGAACCGGTTGCATATTCTACTGCTGCATTATAAGGATCAGCAGGTGCAAGAAAGGTTCCGTAATCTATTGTTTTGCCTGAAATTAAATCTTGAATATAACCCGTAATTACAAAATGATACTCATATTTATTAAGAGGGATATTATAAAGCCCACCAAAAGTGTAATAACTTATAAACCTGCGGTCGGTAAGGTTGGGATTGTTGGGATTATAAATTGCATCTGGAATCAGGGTTCGTTGTTTAGCAATATTGTAACGGTACATCGTTAATTTTGGAGCAGGCAAAAACGGATAAAGCTGTGTGCCGGCAACAGGCGTAATAATTAATTCGGCCCGGTTTAAAGTAGCGTTGCCTAAAAGTTGATGCACACTCGTTGCCAATGACGGAAAAGCAAGTTTCGCACGCAAACCTGCCAACCCCTGTAAATAAATAGTGCCTGAAGATTTGGTGCTGCTTAAAGCTGCCGGAATTGCTGTGCCGGTATAATCATGCTTGATTTGTGAGGCACAATTAGCTGTAGCAGGAAAAGAAGCCATTACCGTATCAATTACACCTGCGCTACTGGTATTCTTATAATAAATATTTAGTTGGCAAGAATCTGTCCGCAAATAAAAGTTTCCGCCAGGACCGCCAGTAGTTTGGGCTTTATCAAATGTTAAGTACAAGCCTTTGAAATATCTTTTGAAAGCTTCTGAGCCAATTAGTTTTATAGAGTCTGTTAACAAAATACTACTTTTGACAAAAGAGGTACTAACAGGAATCCTGATTTGTGGTGGTAATTTTTTGATGGTATCTTTTGCACCAGTTACAATCTGCAATACTTTAACACTATCACTTGGCCGTGCATTAAAGCTGCTTGTACCGATTATAGTTGGATTATAAGCCCAAACTTTAGTATTGTAATAAGTTTGGTTTAAAGGCTGTTCAGCTAATTGGTAAATATTAAGCTTATACTTAGTAGAAGTAGTATCACCATAAAATCTATGTGGTGTATAGCGTAAAACTAAAATAGCAGAATCTACTGTAACTGTACCGGTTGGTTTAGTAAACGCGGCACCACTACCATTGAATATTGTTCCAGGCGTGCCGATAGACATAGCCACATTCGCTTCGGTAATACCAAAGACCGGGTCTTTGTAATAAGCAAGCGGGGAAATGTAAACACCTGAACTATTGGTAAGATTGCTGGTGATTACACTGTCATCACGCAGCGTATTTGTGCTGATAGAAACAGTATCCAACAAAGTGCCGTTAATTACTTGTGCCGGATCAATTGCCAAACCAACTGCATCCGGTTTTTTGCAACTGCTTAAAATAAAAAGACTTATCAACAAAGTTAATAAGTCTGTTTTAACAAATTTCATATACGATTAAATCTTATGCAACATGTACCAATTCTTCATTGGTAATTTCTTCGTAAAAGTTGTAAAAATTTTCCAGATCAGCAGTCAAATCATACTCTAAAACCGGTTTGCCTGCCTTTTTAACATTATTTAACAGTTCCGGGTTCAACGCTGTACTGCCGAGAACAATGCCGTCAGAATACTCCATTGCACCATTGTCCAAAGCAAAATTTGTACCTTCTTTATAAGTTTCTACCTGTTTTTCTGTCATGCCGTTCATTACACTTTTTTGTATAAAACCAGGGCTTAAAGTTTCGGTAAAAGTGTTTTCGTAGAGGGAATAAATTACTTTAGAATTTTTGAAAGTAGGGTCATCTTTATAACTGGTTTTAACATAAGCAGGAACCAGTGAGGTCAGCCAGCCGTGGCAATGGATCACATCCGGTGCCCAACCTAATTTTTTAACAGTTTCCAACGCGCCTTTGCAAAAAAAGATCATGCGTTCATCATTGTCTGCATAAAACTTTTCTTCTTTATCTCTAAAAACATGTTTGCGCTGAAAATATTCTTCATTATCCAAAAAATAAACCTGCATCCGGGCAGATGGGATAGAGGCAACTTTGATAATCAGCGGGTTATCATTGTCATCAATAATAATGTTCATGCCTGATAAACGGATCACTTCGTGTAAACGGTTCCTTCGTTCATTAATGTTTCCAAACCGTGGCATCAGGATCCTGATCTCAAATCCTTTTTCCTGCATAGCCTGCGGAAGCTGGCGGGTGATTTCGGAAATTTTAGAAAGTTCAAGAAAAGGAGACATTTCTTGTGTAATAAACAAAAGCTTCGATTTACTCATCTTATCTGCGTTAATTAAATATGTAAAGGAATTTACAATTAAGAGAACAAAGGTATGGATTATGTTAGGATTTATCAATCAATTGTGCAAGCCTATGCCTGGATATTTTGTGTAAATGTTCAACTTTGAACTCAAAATATTTTTACAATTGGAAATTATTAAAACCATTGCAGCACTGCAAAACCGGCTGCAAAATCAAAATAAAGGCAAATCTGTTGGCTTAGTGCCCACGATGGGCGCGCTGCATCCCGGCCATTTATCCCTGATAAAAACAGCATTGGCGCAAACGGATTTGGTTGTTTGCAGCATCTTCGTCAACCCAACACAATTTACTGATGCCAGCGATTTGGAAAAATATCCGAGACCGTTAGCTGCTGATATTGAGCAGTTGGAACTGGCTGGCTGTCCCGTTTTGTTTATGCCGGATGTGCCCGAAATGTATCCGCAAAAAGAGCATTGGCATTTGGATATTGGTGAGCTGGAACATCGTTTGGAAGGCAAATTCCGGCCGGGCCATTATCAGGGCGTGATGCAGATTGTGTACAAACTTTTTATTGCCGTAAAACCTGATTTTGCTTTTTTCGGACAAAAAGATTTTCAGCAGGTTCGGGTGATTGAAAAAATGGCAGAACTGAAAAATCTGCCGGTAAAAATAGTGATGTGCCCGATCATCCGCGAAACGGACGGTTTGGCGATGAGTTCGCGCAATATCCATTTATCCCCGCAGGAAAGAAAACATGCGCTCGTATTGTCCTGGGCTTTGCTTCAACTCAAAAATAGTTATGTAAAAGAAGCATCGGCAGAATTGCGAAAAGAAGCCATTGAATTAATTTCGGCCGAACCGCAAGTGCAATTGGAATACCTGGAAATTGTAAACACTGTAGATTTGGATAATGATCTGTCCGATGGAAACAAAGGCACAATTGCCTTGGTGGCGGCAAAAGTAGGGCAAACGCGGCTAATCGATAATATGATTTTGGGTTGAAATTCGAGGTTTAAGATAATCACAAATCAATATTAACTTTGCGGCATGGTTATTCAGATTTTGAAATCTAAAATTCATCGGGTAAAAATTACGCAGGCCGAACTCAATTATGTGGGCAGCATTACCATTGATGAGGATTTGATGGATGCCGCCAACATCATTGCCAACGAGCGTGTACAGGTAGTGAACAATAACAACGGTGCCCGTTTTGAAACTTATGCCATAAAAGGAGCACGCGGATCGGGTACGGTTTGCCTAAACGGAGCCACGGCGCGGCTGGCGCAAGTGGGTGATATTGTGATCATTATGTCATACGGTTTCCTACCGATGGAAGAAGCAAAAGCCTACGAACCGATTTTGGTTTTCCCGGACAACAATAACAAACTACTTATTTAATGCTGGATAAATTAACGGTTGTAAAAAGCAAAATCGTAACTACTGCACAGCTGCAACGCAAACTTGCCGTCTGGCGGCTTGGCAGTCAAAAAATCGTTTTTACCAATGGTTGCTTTGATATTTTGCACGCCGGCCATGTTCAAAGTTTAGCCGGTGCGGCATCTTTTGGCAATCGCTTAATAGTTGGGTTAAATTCGGATGCTTCAGTAAAAAGGTTGAAATCTGAAGGGCGGCCGATCCAAGATCAGGATTCGCGCGCCTTGCTGCTGGCAGCTATGCAATTTGTGGATCTGGTTGTGATTTTTGAAGAAGATACACCCGAAAATCTCATCCGTTTAGTCAACCCGGATGTGCTGGTAAAAGGCGGCGACTACCAAATAAAAGACATTGCCGGTGCCCAATGGGTGCTGGACCGAGGCGGAAAAGTAGAACTGATTAATTATCTGGACAATAATTCCAGTACCAATATCATCAAAAAGATCAAAGAAAGTTTATAAAGATTTTAGGTCGATAAAAGAAGCATTTGGTTGTCATCCTGAACTTGTTTCAGGATCCCTCAGGACAAAACAAAAAGTTAATCCTGTGGTATGCCGAAACAAGTTCGGCATGACAAAAGCTTAATCCATTGATTTTTAAGTGATAAAAGAAGCATAGAAAGCTTATCAAAACAGAATATGAAGCTTTTTTGGTAGTCAAGAAAATTGTAAATTTAAAATTATGAAACAGGTAAAAAATATCGCTAAAAAGCCAACGATCATAAAAGTTGACAAAGAATTAGATACTTATCTTAACAAAGACTTGTTTAAAGAAAAGGTAGATGAGGCCAATAAAGTGCTTAAAACTATAGGTCTTCCTAAGTTTTCCAAATAGCATAGTTGCAAAGAGAATATATAGCAGGCTTAATGGGAAGCTATTGAAGCAGTTTTTTAACAATATTATCTTATAAATTTAAATGCAAATCAAGACATTTTATTTTTTTACGATTGCAGCTTTTGTAATTGGGCTTAGTTCCTTCAAGCCTGTTGCAGTCTTCAAAAACGGCATCTGGCTGGCCAAATTAAAAACCACTTCCGGGCAGTTTATCCCTTTTAATTTTGAGTTGAAAGACAGCGTGGGCAAAAAAATGCTGACGATTATGAACGGAAAAGAAAGGTTTAAAGTAAACGATGTGCAGGTTTTGGGTGATTCTGTGCTGATCAAAATGCCTTTGTTTGATAGCGAAATCCGTGCGGCTTTGAAAGGAAATTCTTTGGAAGGAGATTGGGTTCGACATATCGGCAGCAAAAATTTATTGATCCCGTTTTCTGCCCGGGCAGATGCTTCCTGGCGTTTTTTTGCTTCGCCCCAAAAAGCAAAATTTAGTGTTGAAGGCCGCTGGTCTGCCACTTTTACGGATGACGACGGGCAGAATAAAGACGTAACTGTGGGCGAATTTAAGCAGAACGGAAACGATGTAACCGGCACTTTTTTGACCACAACCGGCGATTATCGCTTTTTGCAGGGAACGGTTTCGGGCGATGAATTGTATCTGTCCTGCTTTGATGGTTCGCACGCTTTTCTGTTTACCGGAAAAATCAGCAATGATAAAACAATTGTTGACGGGAAATTTTACTCCGGAGCTTCCTCAATGCAATTATGGACGGCTGCAAAAGATGAAAACGCCAAACTACCAGACGCTTATTCGCTTACGGTTTTGAAACCTGGTTATAAAAAAATTGATTTTTCTTTTCCGGATTTGGATAAAAAGCAGGTTTCGCTAACTGATCCTCAGTTTAAAAACAAAGTTGTTATTTTACAGATTTTAGGTTCCTGGTGCCCGAATTGTATGGATGAAACGGCTTATTTAAGCGATAATTTCTACAAAAAATACCATGCAAAAGGAGTACAGGTTTTAGGTTTGGCTTATGAACGGACAACTGATTTTGCCACTTCTAAAAAGAATTTGGAGCAACTGAAGAATCGTTTTCAAATCCCTTATAATGTGCTGGTTACCGGTTTTACCAACAATAAAAATGAAGCGGCCAAAAGCTTGCCGGCACTATCCAGCTTTGTGGCATTTCCAACTACGATTATTATTGATAAAAAAGGCAACGTACGAAAAATTCATACGGGTTTTAGCGGCCCTGGCACGGGCGATCATTACACCGAATTTACACATGAATTTGAAACTTTGATCGATCAGTTGCTGGCCGAAAAGTAGTGCCTAAGCCCTTGTTTCTAAAACACTAAAAATCATTTTCAAAACAGCCAGCACAATGGCGAAAAGTGCTGCGGTAAAAAATCCGTCCACCCTAAAACCTGTCAGTAGGTGGGAAACCAGTAAAACCATGCAAACGGTGATAACGAAGGAGATCAAACCTAATGTTAAAATATTGATCGGGAAGGTCAGGATTCGCAGCAAAAAACCGATGGTTGCGTTTACTACAGCCAATAAAACGCCCGTTAATACGGCTGTAAAATAACCGTTTACGTGTACGCCCGGAATGATTTGTGCGGCTAAAAATACGGCAAGGCCGGTCAGCAAAATTTCAAGTATAAATCTCATGGTAAATGTTTGGCAGCAAATCTATCAATATTCAAAAATAGGCACCAATTTTTAGGTGATAAAAACAGTATTAAGCCAAAACCGTATTTTGGTAATAATGGTTTTAAAAGCTTGACAGGTTATCAAAACGGTTGCTAATTTTTAGGCGATAAAAACAGCATGGCTGATGAATTGATTTCAGCAAAAATAGTTTAAAAGCTTGACAGTTAAATAATTTATCTATATTTGTTTGATTAAAGAAAAGAGGGGACAATGTTCCCTCTTTTCTTTTAACCGTTAATTTTGAAATATGAGTATTGAACAGCAGGTGAAAAACCTGGTAGAAGAGAAAATCAGCGATCGGCCGGAGTTGTTTTTGGTGGATGTGAAAATGCACGCCAACGGAAATTTAATTGTGCTGGTGGACGGTGACCAGGGAATTGGCATCCAGGATTGTGCGGCAATCAGCAGGCATGTGGGCTTTCATCTCGAAGAAAACAACGTGATTGAGCAGGCTTATAACTTGGAAGTTTCTTCTCCGGGGATTGATTTCCCATTAAAATCTTTACGGCAGTTTCAAAAAAATATCGGCCGAAACCTGCAATTAAAACTCACAAACGGCAGCCAGAAAGAAGGTAAACTTTTAGCTGCTGATGAACAAGGTATCACGATAGAAGAAAAAATAGCTGTAAAAGGAAAAAAGGCGACGTTTGCAGAAACACGTTTGCAATATATTCAGCTTCAGGAAACTATTGTTTTAATATCATTTAAATAAAACTTTCTATACGGTTTTTATAGGGATAAAAACAGCATCGACATATTGAATAAAAATCTTAATGAAAAATGAGCAACATAAATTTAATTGATTCTTTTCAGGAATTTAAGGATTTCAAGAACATTGACCGCCCAACGATGATGAGTGTGATGGAAGATGTGCTGCGAAGTATGATCAGAAAAAAATACGGCACAGATGAAAATTGCGACATTATTGTGAATACGGATAATGGCGATTTGGAAATTTGGCGTACGCGGATGGTGATGGAAGACGGTTTTTCTGAAGATGATGATCTGGAAGTTGAACTGACGGAAGCAAAAACTTACGATCCGGATTTAGAAGTTGGCGATGAGCAGATTGAGCTGATTACACTGGAAAGTTTTGGCCGACGGGCGATTTTAGCTGCGCGCCAAACACTGGTTTCCAAAATTTTGGAATTGGAAAAAGATGAAATCTACAAAAAATATAAAGACCGTGTTGGCGAAATTGTAACCGGAGAAGTTTATCAGGTTTGGAAAAAAGAAGCGTTGATTTTGGATGATGAAGGCAATGAATTATTGCTTCCGAAATCAGAGCAAATTCCGGCAGATTACTTTAAAAAAGGTGATTCTGTACGTGCTGTAATCTTAAAAGTAGATATGATGAACAGCAATCCCAAGATTATTATTTCCAGAACGGCGCCGGAATTTTTGCAGCGTTTGTTTGAGATGGAAGTTCCGGAGATTTTTGATGGGTTAATTGTAATCAAAAAAATTGTTCGTGAACCTGGTGAAAGGGCGAAAGTTGCGGTAGAATCTTATGATGACCGGATTGATCCGGTTGGTGCTTGTGTTGGGATGAAAGGTTCCCGGATTCATGGTATTGTACGCGAGCTGAAAAACGAAAACATCGACGTGATTAATTATACAACTAACTTGTCATTGTATGTTCAGCGTGCTTTGTCTCCTGCTAAAATTACCTCTATCAAATTGGATGATGACAAGAAGACAGCTGCTGTTTATTTAAAACCAGATCAGGTATCTTTAGCGATTGGCAGAGGTGGCCACAACATAAAACTGGCAGGTAAATTGACAGGTTATGAAGTAGATGTTTACCGTGAAGTGGATGAGCATGAAGAGGATGTGGACATTGAAGAATTTTCTGATGAAATCGACGGCTGGATATTGGACGAGTTTAAACGAATCGGTTTGGATACGGCAAAATCAATCTTGAACCTAAGCGTAGATGAGTTGGTAAAACGGACCGATCTGGAAGAAGAAACAGTAAAAGAAGTGCTGTCAGTTTTACAGTCGGAATTTGAATAAAAACAAAAAACAATTAAAAAAATGTACTTTTGTGTAAAAGTGCAGAAAGCAATATAAATGCCAGAAGACAAATCGATAAAATTATTTAAAGCAGCAAAAGAGCTGAACATAGGCACCGGTACTATAATTGGTTTCTTGGGTGGAAAAGGTTTTAAAATAGAAAACAAACCTACAACCCAATTAAGCGGTGATATGTACGAATCTCTTTTGAAAGAATTTCAGGGTGATAAAAATATAAAAGAAGAAGCAAAACAGATCAGCATCGGAAAAATAAGAAAAGATGAAGCTGTACAAGTGGCCGAAAGACCTGTTGCTTTTGCTGGCCGCGAATCTGACAACCAGGAAGTGCTGATTAAAAACTCTGGCAATTACCCTAATACTGGCCGCCCGGCAACTATGCAGGGTAACAAAGATGAATCTTCATTACCTGGTGTTAAAGTTGTTGGCAAGATGAATTTGGCTGATTTGAATGGCAGAGGTCATCAGCAAAAAGAGGTGGTAAAAGAAGCACCGGCTGTAGCAGCAAAACCGATTGAAGTAGCAAAACCTGTTGAAGTACAAAAACCGGTAGTTGAAGTTAAGCCGGAGTTTGTTCAACCAGAACTGCAAAAACCTGTTGTTACTCCGGAGCCTGTACAACAGAAACAACCGGAAATTATAACTCCTGCACCTGTTGTCAAAACGCAAGTAGTAGAAAAAGAGGTGATAAAAGAAGCACCTAAAGTTGTTGAAACTCCTGTGTCTGTTACGCCTCCGATGGTAGCAAAATTGCCTGAGCCTTTAGTTGCACAAGCTACTCAAAAGCCAACTCCTATCAGTGCTATTGTTCCTCCTGCGGAAGAAGCAACTTCTGAAACAGAGGTGATTAGGGCGCGTGCAGACCGGTTGACCGGCCCAAATGTAGTTGGCAGGATGACTTTACCGGTTAATCCGTCAAAACGTAAAGATCAGCCTGTGGCATCTTCTAATGCTAATAACAACAGTGCTGCAGATCATAAAAGAAAACGCAAACGCAAAGATAATGCGCCAGGCCAACCTCCGCACACTGGCCAGGCTCCGGGTTCTCGTGTGCCTACTAATACCGGATTTACTCCCGGACAAAATAACAACCCGCGCCCTGCAAATGGTGCTCCAAGCAATCGTCCTCCTTTCAACAGAAATACAAATACCGGTCGGCCTGACAACAGGAACAACCAAGGAAATAATCGTCCTGTAGCAACTGGATCCAAGGAAGAGCCTACAGAAAAGGAAATTCAGGATCAGATTAAAGCAACTTTAGCGCGTTTGAGCGGTGCTGGTAAATCCAGTAAGTTTGCCCAACGTTCTAAAATGCGCCGGCAGAAACGAGATGATTATGCCTCCTCAGCAGAGGATGCAGCAATGGAGCAACAGTTGCAATCCAAGATTTTGAAAGTTACTGAATTTGTTACGGCAAATGAATTAGCTTCCATGATGGATGTATCTGTAACACAGATCATTTCTACCTGTATGAGTTTAGGTTTGTTTGTTTCGATCAACCAACGTTTGGATGCAGAAACCTTAACCATTGTGGCTGATGAATTTGGATATGAAGTTGAATTTGTAAAACTGCAAGATGAAGAAGGCAGTTTGGATGAACCTGACCAAGCTGATACTTTGGTTCCGCGTGCACCGATTGTAACAATTATGGGCCACGTTGATCATGGTAAAACATCTTTGCTGGATTTTATCCGCAAAACCAATATCATTGCTGGCGAGGCAGGTGGAATCACACAACATATTGGTGCTTATGAGGTTACCTTAGAAAACAATAAGAAAATTACCTTCTTGGATACACCTGGACACGAAGCTTTTACAGCTATGCGTGCCCGTGGTGCGCAGGTAACGGATATTGTAATCATCGTAATTGCTGCGGATGATAGCATCATGCCGCAAACTCGCGAAGCAATTAACCATGCACAAGCGGCAGGTGCGCCAATCATTTTTGCTTTTAATAAAATTGACCGGCCAGGCGCAAATGCAAATAAAATACGTGAGCAATTGGCAGGTATGAATATTTTGGTAGAAGATTGGGGTGGAAAATATCAGGCTCAGGAAATATCTGCCAAAACAGGCTTGAATGTAGAGCTTTTGCTTGAAAAAATACTGTTGGAAGCAGAATTGCTGGAACTAACAGCTAACCCAAACAAACGCGCAGTAGGAACTGTAATTGAAGCTGCTCTGGATAAAGGCCGTGGTATTGTAACAACCGTTTTGGTTCAAGCTGGAAAATTAAAAGTTGGCGATCCGATTTTGGCTGGATGTTATAGCGGTCGTGTAAAAGCACTGACTAATGAACGCGGCCAGCGTGTAGAAGAAGCTGGCCCATCTACTCCAGTACAAGTTTTGGGTATGCAAGGTGCCCCAACAGCAGGCGACAAATTCAACTCGATGGAGAGTGAAGTTGAAGCACGGGAAATTGCCAATAAGCGTTTGCAATTACAACGTGAACAAGGTTTGCGGACTCAAAAACACATTACTTTGGATGAAATTGGCCGTCGTTTGGCTATCGGAAACTTCAAAGAACTGAATATCATTGTAAAAGGTGATGTGGATGGTTCTATAGAAGCACTTTCTGATTCTTTGTTGAAACTTTCTACCGACCAAATACAAGTAAATATCATCGGCAAAGCAGTTGGTCAGATTTCAGAATCTGATGTATTGCTGGCTTCTGCATCCGATGCAATCATTATTGGTTTCCAGGTTCGTCCTTCCGGCAGTGCACGTAAATTAGCAGAACAGGAACAAATTGATATTCGCTTGTATTCCATTATTTACGATGCCATCAATGAAATTAAGGCTGCAATGGAAGGCATGTTGGCACCAACTTTTGAAGAGAAGATAGTAGCTAACGTTGAAATCCGGGAAACCTTCAAAATCAGTAAAGTTGGTACAATTGCAGGTTGTATGGTACTGGATGGCAAGATCAACCGTAACAGCAAAATCAGGATTGTACGTGATGGCGTAGTGCTTTATACTGGTGAATTAGCTTCTTTGAAACGTTATAAAGATGATGTAAAAGAAGTATTGACCGGATACGAATGCGGATTGAATATCAATAATTTCAACAACATTGAAGTTGGGGATATTGTTGAAGCTTACGAAAACGTTGAAGTGAAACGGAAAATAGCTTCTTAAAAATAGCACATTGAAAATATAACGAGCCTTACTATTTAAAAATAGCAAGGCTCTTTTTTAGAATGCTTCTTTTACCAGTATAAATTTGGCAAAAAGATTACTAAAAATATTTACCTACCAACAAGCCATTTAAATCTTGTTTTATTAATTGCAATAACTAGCAAAAAGGTTATTGCATATACAACTATAAACCGGGCAATTTCAGATAATACTATAATTTGTATTGGATGATCTCGATAATCAAAACCTGTGGGCCGAATTATTAAAGGCAAAACAGAATAAACTATAATATAATGAATTAAGTAAATACCGAAAGTGGTTTCACGCGGTTTTAAATACTTAATTATTGCTGGAAAGTGTCGTATCTTTAGAAGTAGTAAAAATGCAGAAATAGAGTAAAGTACGTTACTTGCACGTAAGGTATTGAATTCATCGATACTATTTAATGCCCGCAATTGTTGTATTTCTATTACTGCTAATGTAAAAGTTGCGAGCGTAGTAAAAACAAATACTGACAAAGGAACTCTTTTTATCCAATTATCTACTGCATTCCACTTGTGATAAAGTTGTGCACCAAACCATAAAAAAAATACAAATCCAAACAAAGCTGTAGTATGTCTTGGCTCAAACCATAATGTATAAATATTGATAGAATACATAAAAGTTATTGCTAAAAGAAGTATTCCAAACCATAAAGAATAAAGATATTTTTTAAATATTAGCAAGACTGTAATACAAATCAAGAAGTTGATGATGAACCAATAATTGGTAAACAAAAAAACTGTTTCTAAAGTGTTTGGCAACAAAGTTAGAAAATCTTGTTTAAAAGTCCCATCAAAACGTAAGCTACCAATTAAGTTATCCAACAAAATAATAAATACAAAAAGTAAAGCCCAAAACAGCCAGGGTTTTACAGTATTAGCAAATCTCCTTTTAATATATTGTCCGGGAGTATAATCCGTAAACTTATCTCCAATTAGAAAACCTGCAAGTATAAAAAAAGTCATTGTACCTAATTTGGTTGATTGCATCATACAACTATAAATCCAAAAGTCGTGTGGGTTTTTTGGATGGTAAATGTTTCCAAGATAAAAACAATGTTCTGCTACAATACAAATCATAGATATAGCCCTGATACTATCTATAAAATCATAATTTTTTTTAGTAGGTTCTGCATTAACTAAGTTTGGGTGATGATTCATTATTTACTTTGTTTATAAAAAGAAAAGTAGACTAATGTTTTCGACTTAAATTTAATCATGCGAAATCGTTATTTACAATTAATAATATTATCAACAAGATATTCAAAATGCTCTTGAAAATAATACTCATGACTATTATCACCTTCAGGAATTACATTTGGTTCCTCAAAATCTTTTTCGAGTATTCGTGGCACTTTAAGCCCTTCAGCTATTGCAAACGGGAAAGATTGATTACCTATAAATAACTTGCATCCAGCTATTATTTCTGCAAGTTCTAAAAAATCATTAACTGGTTGCCATTGAAGATTTGGTATAGCGTTTTTCATATCTTCAAACTCATTATTCAGTCCTACAAATAATAAGTTAGAATACTTTTTTAAAAAAGAGTAATCAATGAATCGATTTCTATAACGTTCACTGCGTGCTATAATAATTTTGTTATTTGAATTTGCATCACGTTTTATAACTAACCAACGTTGTGAAGTATTTACGTGGACACCAGTAAGGTAACTATACCATCGAGTAATGTTTCCTCTATCTAACCTTAAACCAGCTTCTCTAATATTTTCTAAGCCAATATCTATGCGTTGATCTTGAAAAACGCCACATGTATCAATATACTCCTGACAATTAATTAATGGAATTAACATTTCTGCCATTTTAATGTTTAGTCTTACCGAACCTAATGGATGAGAATAAATTGGGTGAGGTTCACGTGCTTGATTAACAATAAAATATATGCTAACAGGTTTCTCAATTAATAATGCTATACTTTTTAAAGTAGGTAATGCGTAGATAATGTCGCCAGCATTACCAGTGTGAGAAAAATGAATACTATTATTTTTTAATGCAAGCTGTTTGATAATGATAGGATTAAATAGTTGCTTATTATTCTGCAGGCATAGAAGTAATTGTTTACGCTTTTCGTAAAGCTTATATTCTTTTAACTCGAATTTATACTTTTTGTATTCTTCCTTGTTAGATAGCTTTACTTGAAGCTTTTTAAGTAAGTTGAGTTTTTTAAAATTATATGAAGGCATAAGTTGAATGCAGATATTGTGTTAAACCTATTACTTGTAATTACTTTATGATGCTTATAATATTCCATTTTTAACCGTTTTGTAAATATTCCCCTTACTATTTCCCCAAGTTTAATTATAAACTTTAGACATTGAAATTATACTTTTTAAAAATGGGCCGCCAAAAATTAATATATCTATCCCAATCATGGCAGCCAAATGGTAATTGTAAACCGTTAAGTATAATAGCCCTTTCTGGATATGCTTCAAAAGCAAATTTTAGTCCTGTTTTATAAGAAGGGATATTTAGTATCCGTTTCCCCCTGTTTACTTCTATACTCCAAAAAGCATCTTCATTATAATGGAAATTATTATGCGAAAGGTAAAATTGAATGCGTGACTTCATTAATAAAGTTATATTATAAAAGGCTTTTACTCTTCGTAGAGAAAAGCCACCGTTTCCTACTTTATTAATAAACTGTTTGTCGCTGGGTAAACCTTTTCTATGTACATTAAGTTTGGTATATATATGAGACTTTACTTTTAACTCTAATGCTTTAATTCTATTTTTTTCATCTTCTTGGCTTATCCATGGTGCACCGATGTAGTCTATATTTTGGTTGCACCAATAAGTAAGTTGGTCGTTAAAAACAAAAGCATCCATTTGATAAATCAAGATGTATTCATAATCCATAAATCGCAAGTAAAACTCTGGAGATAGCATTAAATGATTATAACCAGATGTATCTACAAAGTATTTATCATCAAAACTTTCAATAGAAGTAATCGACAACATTCCAGCCTCGTTAGGTAAGGTCAAATGATTTGGCTTTATGGCAATTATTGGATAGGATGATAAAATAGATTCACATTGCTGCAATGAAATTCTCTCATAATCTGAAATAATATTGCGGTAGAAAGGTATAATAATTGCAACTTTTTTCAACATAACATTCAATTAGCTATAGCACGTTAATGTTATCCAACTGCTTCACCAACGATTCAAAATGATTTTGATAATAAAAATCATGTGCGTTTTCTCCTTCCGGGATCACATCGGCAACATGATAATAAGCTTCTAATATCCGGGGCGTTTTTAACCCTTCGGCAATGGAATATGGAAATGACTGGTTGCCAACAAAAAATTTACATCCTGCAATAATTTGTGCTAATACTAAAAAGTCTTTTACTTGCAACCATTCCAAGTTTGGAATGACTTTTTTCATATCCTCATATTCGGATTTTACACCGATAAAAACAGTATGCTTATA
The DNA here is from genome assembly GCA_964236465.1 of uncultured Sphingobacteriaceae bacterium. Classification (GTDB taxonomy): domain Bacteria; phylum Bacteroidota; class Bacteroidia; order Sphingobacteriales; family Sphingobacteriaceae; genus Mucilaginibacter_A. Next base: position 36,312 of record CAXSBZ010000026.1, read on the forward strand.
ATCTTTCAAAAATGAATAGTTGATGGTTGAGTTGCGGTAACGTTCGCTTCTTGCCAAAATAATCTTATTTACATAAGTAAAGTCTGGTTCTACTTTTAGCCACGGTTTCCAAAGTTCGGGTGTAAAACCGGTAACATAACTACACCAGCGAGCAAGGTTTGAATTACTTAGAGAGATGGTTTTGTTTCTAAAAAAATCCAAGTCAATATGTATTTTCTGGTTGTTATAAGCTTCGCAATTGTAAATGTAATCTTGTGAATTTAGTAAAGGGAACAGCATGTTGGCCATGTTTTCGTTAATCATTACGCTGCCCATAGAATGAGCGGTATTGCTATGGACCGGTGCCGGTAATGGTTGATTTAAACGTAAGTACAAATAGACCGGTACGCCTGTTACTTCGGCAATCCTTTTTATAGTTGGCAACGCATAAATTACATCTCCAGAATTACCGCTATGTACAATATTTAACCGTTTTTCATCTTGTGCAACCTTTTCGATTTTTTCTTGTGTATCTAAACGATCTTTACCGGTAAAAAAGTTTAATGCTTCTTGCTCGGTATAATTATTTAGCTCCCATTTATACTGTTTGTATTGGTTGCGGTCATTTAATTTCAGCCAGAGTTTGCTAATCGGGTTTTTCTTCTTAAACATATTTTAAATTAACATACTTTAGATAATAGCATCAATCCAAATTAAAAGTTTGCATATCAATCAGCCTTTTGTACAAACCATTTTTGCTGATCAGTTGCTGATGGTTTCCTTGTTCTGCAATTTGTCCGTTTTCTAAAACTACAATTTCATCTGCATTTTGTATCGTACTTAAACGGTGCGCAATAATTAAGGAAGTTCGGTTTTTGGTGAGATTGTTCAAGGCATCCTGCACCAATTTCTCGGATTCTGTATCTAATGCAGAAGTTGCTTCATCTAAAAGCATAATTGGTGGATTGCTTAAAACAGCTCTTGCAATACTGATCCGTTGTTTTTGTCCGCCCGAAAGTTTGGACCCACGATCACCAATATTGGTTTGATAACCGTTTTCAGTATTTAAAATAAATTCGTGTGCATTGGCAATCCGGGCAGCAGTTTCTACTTCAGCTTGCGTAGAATTGGGTTTTGCAAAAGCGATATTGTTGAAAATGGTATCGTTAAATAAAATAGATTCCTGATTGACAAAGCCCATTAATGCTCTCAAAGAATCAGTTTCAACATGTTGAATATCTTTTCCGTCAATAAAAATTTTACCAGCTGTGGGTTCGATAAAGCGCGGCAGCAAATCCATCAGCGTAGATTTTCCGCCACCCGACGGGCCAACCAGCGCGATGTTTTTTCCTTTTTGGATAATAAGCGATACTTCTTTTAGCACCTCTTTTTCATTGTAAGCGAAAGAAACATTTTTTAATTCAATACAATCCGAAAAAGTATCGATAAAAACAGCATCAGTTGCATCGATGATTTTTGGTTTTGTATCGATCAGTTCCAAAACACGCTCGCCGGCTGCAATACCTGAATGAATATTGCTGAAAGCATCGGAAATGGCTTTTGCCGGCCGCATCACCTGTGAAAATAAAATAATATACAAGATAAAAGATTCGGGCGTAAGGGCAGCAGATTGGTGGGTGATGATTAATGAGCCGCCATACAAAACCACGCCGGCTACCATCGAAACGCCCAAAAACTCGGAAACGGGTGAAGCCAATTGCTGCCGTTTTGCCATTGACCTGACAATGCGGGAATAGCTGTTGTTTTCATTACTGAATTTTTGCTTGATAAAAGAAGTAGCATTAAAAGCTTTGATAATTTTGATGCCGGACAACGCTTCGTCCAAATAACTGATCATGTTGCCATAAGATTGCTGCGACGCAGCCGCTTGCTGTTTCAAACTTTTTACAATCCGCGAGATCACAAATGCCGAAACAGGAATGACCAATAATGAAAACAAAGTAAGTTTATAACTGATTAAAAACAGCATCACAATATAAGCAATCAGCTGAAATGGTTCTTTAAAAACAACCTGCAAAGTGCCCGTAACTGAAAACTGTACAACCTGTACATCAGAAGCAATTTTTGAAATAATGTCTCCCTTTCGCTCATTGCTAAAATAACCTAAATGCAGGTTCATCACATTGTTAAACACCGCTTTACGAAGATTAAGCAAAGTATGGATCCTCAGGTTTTCCATGATCCGCTGAGAAATATACCGGAAAAGATTACCCAAAAAAGTAGCCACAATTATGGCGATACAAACAAATTGTAAGGCGTTTAAAAGCCCATAATGGATGTTGGCATATTGTACATAATAAGTGAAAGTATCTACAATAGAAAAGAAACTTTTAGGCTTTGCTATAATAGTTGCCGTTCTGTCTTTTGCAAATAAAGTGGTCAGGAGAGGAGCTACTAAAGTTAAGTTCAGCGTATTGAAAATGACAGATAAAATAGTGGTGATGATATAAGGAATGGCAAATTTTTCTATCGGTTTGGCAAAAGAGAGCAGTCGGAAATAAGTTTTCATTCAGAGCATTAAGCCTGCAAAATTAAGAAAATTTGGAAGTTGGAGTTGTTGTCATTTCGATCTGCAGGGAGAAATCTTCTTTCAATCCAATAAGTTATGATTGGTTTGAAAAAGATTTCTCCTAATGTTGGAATAGTATTCTTACTTCAACCAACAGATTTTCATATTTCTAATCATTTCATTCAATTCCTCTTGAACCTGCGTAATGCTTCTTTTACCACTGTTTTTTTGCATCAATATAGAAATTTCTTTTCTGGAAGATTTTATCGCTGCTTGTTGCTGAAAGAATTGCAAATAGCTTTTTAGCAACCAAAATTTTCCTGTCAGAAGTTGCGGCACAAGATCAATCAGCAAAATTTGTAAATACCAACCAGCCAAACGCCAACTCTCCAAATGGATTGCGTGTACAAAAAACCGGTTGCGGTAATAAACAGTTTTTACAAAATTGCGGGTTTTGTAGTTTTTGGTGCTTGCTGACAACTGATGCCTACAAATAGCTTGATGTTCGTACCAGCATTTCCAGCCCAAACGCCAGGCACGTAAACCCATTTCTAAATCCTCGCCATAAAAAGGAGAAAAAAGCTCGTTGAAGCCGCCAATTGCCTTTAACTTTTTAGTATCAATCAATGCGTTTGCACCTGATAGATAAGCAGTTGGAACGAAATCCTCAGGATTTTCACTATAAAATAAACGATTGGTTTTTAATTTGAAAACATTAAATGTGATTGCACGCGCGGTGTCTTGAATATGATCACCTTCCATATCGATAATTCTTCCCATTACACCAAAAGTATCTTCCCGGTCAAAATATCTCCACTGATGTTCAAAATAATCAGGGCTGAGTTTGACATCAGAATTTAGTAAAAATACCAGTTCGTGTTTTGCTGCATGGATGCCGGTATTACAGGTATGTGAAAAACCTTTATTCTGCGGATTGGCAATTAAGATAATTTCAGGATAGTGTGTTTTAATGAAGGTAACAGACGGATCAGTTGAAGCATCATCTACCACAATCACTTCAAACAAAACACCAGCATTTTGAATGGCCGCAAAAGTAAAAGGCAGATATTTTTCGAGTAATCGGGCACCGTTGTAATTGGGCAAAATAATCGAGATGCTTCTTTTACCGGCCATTTTTTTGATAAGGCTGTTATTGAACGGGTTTTATTTTGAAGTTGAATGCTGTTTTTATCGGTATAAATTAAGCATTCATCAGTTCTTCAATATGCTCGGCTTCCAAAGGTATATCCGCCATCAAATCAATCGTGCCGTTTTCAGTAATCAAAATGTTGTTTTCCAAACGGATGCCCAAACCTTCAGCCGGAATGTAAATGCCAGGTTCAACAGTCAATACATTTCCGGCGGCAAAAGGCGTGTATCTTCCGGCAAAATCATGCACATCCAAACCCAAATGATGCGAAGTGCCGTGCATAAAATATTTTTTGTAGAGCGGCATTGCCGGATCCTGCTTTGCCACATCGTGCTTATCCAGCAAGCCTAAACCAATCAATTCTGAAGTCATGATTTTGCCAACTTCATCGTGGTAAGCGTTCCAAACCGTTCCTGGCTTCAAGAGCTGGATCGATTCCTTCATCACGTTTAAAACCGCATTGTAAACTGATTTTTGCCGAAGTGTAAACCGTCCGTTCACCGGGATGGAGCGTGTCATGTCTGCATTGTAATTGGCATACTCGGCACCAAAATCCATTAATATTACATCGCCGGCCCGGCAAATTTGGTTGTTGTCGTTGTAATGGAGGATGTTGGCATTGTTGCCCGAAGCGATAATCGGGTTATACGCATGGCCCGTGCCGCGCTGGCGGATAAATTCATGGATAATTTCTGCTTCGATTTCGTATTCGCCAACGCCGGGTTTCACAAATTTTAGCACTCTAAAAAAAGCATCCTTCGTTAGCTGGCAAGCTTTGCTGATCAGCTCAACTTCTGCCGGAGATTTGACCGCCCGCAATCCTCTTAAAATCGGGGCAACCCGCAAATATTGATGCAACGGATATTTTTCTTTTAGTTGCTGGATAAAACGCAAGTCGCGGTAAGAAACGGTATGGGCATAACGATCATTTTCGTTGGTGTTGAGGTAGATATTTTCTGCGTAAAATATGATGCTTGATAATATAGCATCAAACTCCTGCAGCCAAAAGATTTTTTTGATGCCTGACGCTTGTTCTGCTTCTTCACGTGTATATTTATAGCCTTCCCAAACGGCGATATGCTCGTTGGTTTGTCTTAAAAAAAGCACTTCTTTGTACAACGGATTAGGACAATCCGGGAATAGCAATAAAATAGTTTGTTCCTGATCAATGCCCGTCAGATAAAACAAATCGGCATTTTGTTTAAAACTATGGTTTTGGTCGCCGCTGCGTGGGAACTCATCATTGGCATTTATCAATACTAATGAATTCGGCTTTAAATGTGAACAAAATCGATTTCTGTTCGTAGAAAACACATCGTTGGCAATTTGTTTATATTTCATTGGGAAACAATAATTTATATCAGGCGTTAATATTTTTTATATTGATGCAGGAAAATAAAATATAAAATGGAACGGAGTTTGGTACAACGAATCAAACATAATAACTATTTTTGAAAAAAAAATCACAATTAAAATCGTTAATCTTAAAATTATGAAGTATTCTACCTTAAAGAAAACGGTTGTCCTGTCGATTGCTTCGCTGATGAGTATTGTTGCTGCCCACGCACAAACTTCTACAGACTCGACTACAACTGTTGTTCCCGGTTCATCAAAGGTATTTGGTGGCCGAGCACAGTACAAAACATTTAGCATTGGAGCGAATGCAGGCGTTTTAGCACCAAATATTCCTTTTGGCGTTAATGATTTCACCAAAAGCAACTACGAACTTGGTTATGGTATCTCACTTAGAAAACAATTAGCCCATGCTTTTGGATTGCAATTAAACGTGATGCGTGGTACAGTTTCCGGTGATAATAGCAGAAATAGAGCAGGAGCAATTAATGGTGTGAAAAACGGATATCAATCATTTACTACTGAACTAGCTTATTATGCAAATCTAATGGGTGTAGCTAATGTTGCAACTGTTGATTTTTTGCAAAGAAAAAACTTTGTTAACTTTTTTGTTACCGCAGGTGGTGGCTATGCTGCTTATGCGCCAAAAGTTACTTTGGCAGGTGGACAAGTTATTGATTTTAAAGGAAACGCAGCAAATGGCAACAAATATATTCACGAGTTGGTAATCCCGGTTGGTGTTGGTGTAAAATTCAAACTGTCTGAAGGTGTTGCTTTAAACTTAGGCTACACAGCAAATTTTGTTGACGGAGATAATCTTGATGGTGCTAATATTAACTACCCAACAAAAGATAAATTTTCATACGGCTATGGTGGTTTAGAATTCACTTTAGGCAAAGCAGGCAAACCAAACTTGGATTGGGTAAACCCGTTAGCAATGATGTATGATGAATTGAAAGATCCAACATTGCGCGAAGAAGTTGAAGCCTTAAAAGGTCGTGTATCCAACGTTGAAAAATCAGTTGATGATTTGAAAAAGGATTCTGACGGTGATGGTGTTTCTGATCAATTTGACAAATGCCCAGGCACGCCAGCAGGTACAGTTGTAGATGGTTCTGGTTGCGAAATTAAATTCCCTAAACCAGATACAACAACGGCTACTGCTGCAACTCCTGGTGTTTATCCTAATATCCAATTTGAGTTTGACAGTTCAGTATTGAGAACTTCAGCTTATCCAACTTTAGATAAATTATCTGCGGATATGAGAAGCAACACTACCATGACGTTTGAATTAGACGGTTATGCATCTTCTGAAGGTTCAACCGCACACAACATGCGTTTATCTAAAGACAGAGCGAACTCCGTAAAAACTTACTTAGTTAACTCTGGTGTTGATGCCAAACGTTTGAAAATCAAGGCTTTTGGAGAGACTAATCCGGTTGCTGACAACTCAACAGAACAAGGACGTGTATTAAACCGCCGTGTTGAATTAAAAGCAGGTATGTAATTAATAAATTTAATTCATATTTAAGGGGTTCAGATATTTTCTGAACCCCTTTTTTTATATTTGTGTCATGTACTTTTTTAGAAAAAAAGATAAAAGCCAACCGGATAATTTTAATATCCGGGCCATGCACTTCATCAATAAAACAGCTATTATCATGTTTTTGCTGGGCATTATCTGGAAACTGATCGACTGGTTTATACTCAAACGATGAAAGAAATTATCAATACAAAAGAAGCACCACAACCGATCGGCCCATATAATCAGGCCGTTGCCGCAGGTGGTTTTCTATTTATTTCCGGGCAGATTGCAATTGAGGCAAGCACCGGACTGTTGATTACCAATGACATCACTTCGGAGACACACACGGTTTTAGAAAACCTGAAAGCGATTTTAACAGCTGCCGGTTTAACTTTTGACCATATTGTAAAAACCACCATTTTTTTATCAAACATGAATAATTTTGCTTTGGTAAATGAAATTTATGGTTCTTACTTCAGCGGAAATTTTCCGGCAAGGGAAACCGTAGAAGTTTCTGTGCTTCCAAAAAATGTGAACGTTGAAATCTCTGCAATTGCAATCAAAGCATAATTGTACATGCTGTTTTTATCGGCATAAAATTAAGATCGTTTTAACCTGATTATTTTTTGGACGAATTTTTTCAAACG
>CAXSBZ010000027.1:0-42837 GCA_964236465.1 uncultured Sphingobacteriaceae bacterium
AGTATTTAAAAGGTGTAGGTGCCGTTCGGGCCGAAGCTTTGAAGAAAGAACTTGGCATCACGTCTTACGGCGATTTGCTACAGCATTTTCCGTATAAATACATTGACCGCACCCGTTTTTATAAGGTAAAAGAAGTATCGCCGGAATTGCCTTATGTACAGATTCTGGCCCGGCTGACGCACAAAGAAATTACGGGCGAAAAAGCTGCCAAACGTTTGGTTGCTTCTGCCAATGATGAAACCGGAACGATAGAACTGGTTTGGTTTCAGGGGATTACCCGAATCGCCCAGAATTTGATTGTTGGGAAAGTTTACGTGTTTTTTGGTAAACCGGGCTTCTTCAATAATAAACCGCAAATTGCCCATCCGGAAACGGAACTATATAATTCCAATCCGGCCCAAAGCAAAGGAAGTTTGGCTTTGCAGCCCGCTTACACTTCTACAGAAAAACTCAAAAAATTTCTGTTGGATTCCAAAGGGATTCAAAAGTTGGTTGCTATTTTATTGGAGCAATACGGCCGAGATATTTCCGAAAATATGCCACCGTATCTGCTGGCGAAAAATCATTTAGCCAACCGCGCCAAAGCTTATCAGCAAATCCATTTCCCCGACAATTTTGAGCAGCTAAAAGAAGCATCCAAACGGTTGAAGTTTGAAGAGTTTTTTTTCCTTCAGCTTAAATTACTCAAGAATAAACTGTTCCGCGAGCAAAAGTTTAAAGGGAATGTTTTTGGTAAAGTCGGCTCGTATTTCAACGAATTTTACAACCATAAACTTCCTTTCCCGCTTACTTCAGCACAAAAAAGAACGGTAAAAGAAATCCGGTTGGATACGCAAAAAGGCATCCAGATGAATCGGTTGCTGCAAGGCGATGTGGGCAGCGGCAAAACGGTGGTGGCGTTGATGAGCATTTTGCTGGCGATCGACAACGGTTTCCAAACCTGCATGATGGCTCCGACAGAAATCCTGGCCAATCAGCATTTTCAATCCGTAAAGCAGCTTTTGGGTGATGATTTTGTGGAAGTGTCGTTATTGACCGGATCAACTTCTAAAAAAAGCAGAAACATAATCCATGCTGATTTGGAAAGCGGCAAACTGCAAATCCTGATTGGCACGCACGCTTTGATTGAGGATAAAGTACAATTTAAGAACCTGGGTTTTGTGGTGATTGATGAACAGCATCGTTTTGGTGTGGAACAACGCGCAAAATTATGGCGTAAAAACAGTATTCCGCCGCATATTCTGGTGATGACGGCCACGCCGATCCCGCGCACGCTGGCCATGACTTTATATGGCGACTTAGATGTTTCGGTGATTGATGAATTGCCTGCCGGAAGGAAAGCTATCGAAACAAAACACTTTTACGAGAACAACCGCCTGCGCATGTTCGGTTTTATGAAAGAAGAAATTGCCAAAGGACGACAGGTTTACGTGGTTTACCCGCTGATTAAGGAAAGTGAAAAACTCGATTTAAAAAATCTGGAAGATGGCGTAGAAGTGATGTCGCGCGAATTTCCGTTGCCGGATTTTCGGATCAGCATTGTACACGGGCAACTTTCTGCTGCGGATAAAGCGTTTGAAATGAACCGTTTTGTAAAAGGCGAAACGCAGATTATGGTGGCTACAACTGTGATTGAAGTTGGCGTAAACGTGCCAAATGCTTCTGTGATGGTTATCGAAAATGCAGAACGTTTCGGGCTTTCGCAATTGCACCAGTTGCGTGGCCGCGTTGGCCGGGGTGCCGAGCAATCATTTTGTATTTTGATGAGTAACCAAAAATTATCCAAAGAAGGAAAAATCAGGCTGGAAACGATGGTGCAAACCAATGACGGTTTTGAAATTTCGGAGATCGATTTGCAGTTGCGCGGGCCGGGAAACATTGAAGGAAAACAGCAAAGCGGCGTGCTAGATTTGAAAATAGCCAGTTTGACAGCAGATCAGGCTTTGCTGCAACTGGCAAGGCAGGAAGTAGAGCAGCTTTTTAAAACTGATCCGCAATTGCAGCTTCCGGAAAACGAAATATTACAACAGCACTTTCAGCAAAAAAATGAAGGCTTGAGCTGGAATAAAATTTCCTGATATATTTTGTAAAACCCAGGCAAATTTCTACTTTGCTGAACATGCTGTTTTTATGAGGTTAAAATTCTTACTTTCTCTTTTACTAATTGGTTCGCTGGCTGCATCTGCTCAAAACAAGGATTCTTTGTTTTTGCGGAAAATTTATGATGAGGCTTTGGTCAATGGCAAACCTTATCAAAACTTACAATATTTGTGCAAACAAATCGGGCCAAGATTAAGCGGTTCTGCCAATGCACAAAAAGCTGTGGACTGGACGAAGAAGCTGATGGAGCAATACGGTTTTGACCGCGTTTTTTTGCAGGAAGTAATGGTGCCGCATTGGGTTCGGGGCGAAAAAGAGCAGGCAAAAATAGTGTTTGGCCAACAGCAAATTGTAGTTCCAGTGGTTGCTTTAGGCGGATCTATCGGTACAGCAACAAACGGTTTGACAGCCAGTGTGATTGAAGTACAAGGTTTGCAGGAGTTGAAAGCTTTGGGCGAAAGTGCGATAAAAGGCAAAATCGTATTTTATAATCGCCCATTTGATCCGCGCTTTATCGAAACCGGTTCGGCTTACGGTGCAGCAAGCGATCAGCGTTTTAAAGGACCGGCAGAAGCTGCAAAATACGGCGCAGTTGGCGTGATTGTGCGTTCGATGACAGAAATTCTGGACGATTATCCGCATACGGGAGCAACGGCTTATGAAGAAGGCGGCAACAAAATTCCGGCAGCTGCCATCTCAACCAAAGGTGCAAATTTGCTGAGTTCTATATTGAAACAGCAAAAAGAAGTAAAATTTTACCTGAAACAAAATTGCGAAACGTTGCCGGACGTGCTTTCTTATAATGTTGTGGGCGAATTAAAAGGAACCGAAAACCCGAACGAATTTATAACCGTGGGCGGCCATTTGGATTCTTGGGATTTAGCAGAAGGCGCAAATGACGACGGAACTGGCGTGATGCAATCGGTAGAAGTGCTGCGGATTTTCAAAGCTTTAGGTTATCGCCCAAAACATTCTATACGTGCGGTAATGTTTATGAATGAAGAGAACGGGCATAAAGGTGGTTTGAAATATGCAGAACTCGCCCAAAAAAACAACGAAAAACATTTGGCCGCGATAGAATCTGACGAAGGCGGATTTACGCCCAGAGGATTTTCTTTCAGTGATGTAAAACCGGAATTTCTGCAAGCCATTAATAAAAATTGGAAACCGCTTTTAGAACCTTATGAAGTTGACCGCTTGATAGAAGGTGGTGCCGGAACAGATATTGAACCTTTAAAAGCAACGGTGCCAAATATTACTTTAATCGGTTTTCGGCCGGATTCTCAGCGGTATTTTGATTTGCACCATACCTCAAAAGATGTTTTTGAAAACGTAAACAAGCGTGAACTGGAATTGGGTGCCGCTTCCATAGCTGCATTAATTTACCTGATTGATCAGCATGGATTATTATTTCAATAAAAACTATAACAAATCATCATGCTTCTTTTAGCATACAAAAATTAGTCTCTGTGCCCGACGAAGATCCCATACAAACAAAAAAACCTGATCCATTTGCAGCACTCCGTTTCAAGGAGTTCCGGTCTTACTTAGCCATGCGTTTTTTCTTGACGTTTGCTTACCAGATGCAGGCTGTTATCATTGGGTATCATATTTATCAGTTGACACACAGTGCTTTAGCTTTAGGAATGATCGGTTTAACGGAAGCTATTCCTTCCATCGGTATTGCTTTGTACGGCGGTTATATGGCTGATAAATCAGAAAAAAAAAGTTTATTGCTGCTGATTTTTTCGGTTATGTGGGTTTGTTCTGCCATCATGCTTTTGGTTACTTTGCCGGCAGCAACCCGATTTTTAAGCAGCAGCCATATTGTCATTACGCTTTATGTGATGATCTTTTTTATAGGGCTGGCACGCGGTTTTTACGGCCCGACAGCTTTTTCGGTAATGACCAGAATCATCCCGCGCGAGCTGTACCCAAATTCTTCTACCTGGAACAGTTCTGCTTATCAAACCGCATCGGTTTTAGGTCCGCTGGCTGGTGGGTTGATTTTTGACCGGCTGGGAATTTCCATCACTTTTACCTTTGTCGTTGTCTTTATCACCACGGCTATTATCGCTATCATCACACTCAATAAACACGAAGCAGAGTTTGTGCCGAAAGAAAGTATTTACAAAAGCTTGTCTGAAGGGATCAGCTTTGTTTTCGGAAACCGCATGTTGCTGGGTGCTTTAAGTTTGGATTTGTTCTCTGTGTTTTTTGGCGGAGCTGTAGCTTTGTTGCCAATTTTTGCCAATGATATTTTGAAAGTAGGAGCGGAAGGTTTTGGGTTGATGCGTGCCGCGGATTCGGTTGGTGCTGTTTTGACGATGCTGGCCATGACACGTTTCTCCCCAATGGGAAAACCCTGGCAAAACCTGCTTATTGCGGTAATTGGGTTCGGAATATCAATTATTTGTTTTGGTTTTTCAAAAAACTTCTACTGGTCACTTTTCTTTCTGTTCACGTTGGGTGCGTTTGACAGTATCAGCGTATTGATCCGTTCAACCATTATGCAGTTGCTTACGCCGGATCAAATGCGTGGCCGGGTTTCCGCAGTAAACTCCATGTTTATTGGTTCTTCCAATGAGATTGGTGCTTTTGAATCCGGTGTGACCGCGCGGTTGATGGGAACTGTTACTTCCGTTATTTTTGGCGGAACAATGACGCTTGTGGTAGTACTTACAACTTATTTGAAAACCAAGAAATTGGTGCCGATGCGCTTAGATGAAATTAATGCACCGGAAGTAGCAAAAGTTTAAAGCAATTGTCATTTCGATCGAAGGGAGAAATCTTCTTCCACCTTGCAATGCTTCTTTTATCGACTCAAAATCAGTGTACTTTCGATGAAGATTTCTCCCTTTGGGTCGAAATGACAGCGCATAAATTTTAAACTTCAACTTCCGTTCGTTCGCCGATTTGCTGCCGCCACATCGCATAATACAAACCTTTTAAATCCAGTAGTTCATTGTGTTTTCCTGATTCGATGATGCGACCTTTTTCCAGCACATAAATTCTGTCAGCATGTAAAATAGTCGATAAACGATGCGCAATCAAAATCGTAATATGGTTTTCCTGCTCCGAAACATCACGAATTGTTTTCGATATTTCTTCTTCCGTGATCGAATCCAGCGAAGAAGTTGCTTCATCAAAAACCAGCAAATCCGGCTTCCGAAGTAAAGCCCGTGCAATGGATAAACGCTGCTTTTCTCCGCCCGAAACCTTTACGCCGCCTTCGCCAATTACCGTGTCCAAACCGTTTTCTGCCCGGGCCAGCAAATTATAACAAGCTGACCGTTTCATGGCAGAAAGGCATTCTTCATCGGTTGCTTTGGGTTGAACAAAGAGCAAATTCTCACGTATCGTTCCTGAAAATAATTGTGTGTCCTGGGTTACGAAACCTATTTTTTCACGCAATTGGTCTAAATCGATTTCCGAACTGCTGATGTTGTTGTACAAAACTTTCCCATTTAAAGGCTGATATAAACCAACCAGCATTTTGACCAAAGTTGTTTTCCCGGAACCGGAAGGGCCGACAAAAGCGATGGTTTCTCCTTTTTCAACACGGAAATCAATATCGCTAATGGCATTGCGCTTTCCTGTCAGATGTTGGAAGCTGACCTGATCAAACGTGAGCTTGTTAATTTTTGGCAGATGAACTGGATTAGCTGGTTTTGCATCGATTTCTGTACTGAGGATTTGCTTAAAATTGTTCAGTGAAACCTCTGCTTCTCGCCACGAAAGGATCACGTTCCCAAGTTCCTGCAGCGGATTGAAAAGGAAAAACGAATAGAACAAGAACGTAAAATACTGGCCCGGAGAAATCGTTTTTTCAAAGATCAGGATCAGTAAAACGATCAGCATCGCACTGCGCACGAAATTGACCGTTGTGCCTTGCGCAAAACTCATGCTACGTACGTATTTTACTTTTTTTAGTTCAAGGTCGAGGATTTGATAGGTGGTTTTGTTCAACCGTTTGATCTCCTGTCCGGCTAAGCCCAAACTTTTTATCAGTTCAATATTGCGCAAAGATTCTGTAGTTGAACCGGCTAAGACAGTAGTTTGCGTTACAATCTTTTTCTGGATCGTCTTGATTTTTCGGCTCAAAAACATGCTTACAAATGTGATGATCGGGATGGCAGCAAAGTAAATTAAGGTAACTTTATAACTCACGCTTAGCGAATAAACGATCACGAAAATCATCCCGATGATACTAACAAATAAAACACTGATAAAAGAAGTAATAAACTTTTCAGTGTCCAGCCGTACTTTTTGCAAAACACCGAGCGTTTCTCCGCTGCGCTGATCCTCAAAAACCTGGTAAGGCAGTTTTAAGGAATGCTCCAAACCATCAGCATACATACGCGCACCAACTTTTTGGGTGATGATATTGGTATAATAATCCTGGAAATTCTTGGCAATCCGCGAAACCATCGCCGCGCCAACTGCTAAAGCAACCAAACCCAGCACGCCATAAATGTACTCATGACGCTGCAGTGCACCCGCTTTATTGATAAACCGATCTACAATCCGGCCGGTAATGTAAGGATCGAGCAGAGAAAACCCTTGATTGATAGCAGCTAAAAGCAAGGCAAGTAAAACGACGCCTCGATGGGTTTTTAGGTAGGTTATAAGTAAATTCATAGTAATAGTTAAAATAAAAAGAGGGAATCGCCATGTGGATATTCCCTCTCTAAAATAGCTCAAAAATAGTTTTTAAACCGTCATAATATCTTTTTCCTTCACATCTGCCAGCTGGTCAACTTTGCTAATATAACCATCCGTCAGTTTTTGTACATCGCCTTCGCCAACTTTGATATCATCTTCGGATACACCTTCCGTTTTAAACTTTTTGATTTTTTCGTTGGCATCTTTACGAATGTTGCGGATCGTGATTTTACCATTTTCTGCTTCGGCACGTGCTCTTTTTACCAGGTCTTTCCGGCGTTCTTCGGTTAATGGCGGCACATTGATGCAGATAATCTGTCCGTCGTTTTGTGGGTTTAGGCTGAGGTTTGATTCGATGATCGCTTTCTCAATCGGCCCTAACATATTTTTTTCCCAGGGCTGGATCACTAAAGTACGGGCATCCGGAGAATTAATTGCAGCAACCTGGGCCAAAGGTGTTGCCGAACCGTAGTAATCTACATAAACGCCGTCCAGCATGGCCGGCGAAGCTTTTCCGGCACGCACCTTTAATAATTCGCTATCTAAATGCTCTATGGCGCGTTCCATCTGCGCTTTGGTATCTTTCAATTGTGTTTTAATGAGTTCGCTCATTGTTGCTATTTATTTCGACAAAAGTAAAAATCCTGATCTAAAATTGCGGGAAACCAATGCTGTTTTTATCGACCTAAAATCAGTGTACCAATGTGCCAATCGCTTCGCCATCAGCAATTTTTTTGAAATTGCCAGTTTTGTTCATATCGAAAACAATGATCGGCAGCTTGTTTTCCTGGCACAGAGTAATAGCCGTCATGTCCATCACGTTCAAACCTTTATCATAAACTTCCTGAAAAGTAATTTCATCGTATTTTACCGCCAGCGGATCTTTTTCCGGATCGGCAGAATAAATACCATCCACGCGTGTCCCTTTCAAAACTACATCCGCTTTAATTTCAATTGCCCGCAAAGAAGCTGCAGTATCCGTCGTAAAATATGGATTTCCTGTTCCGGCACCAAAAATGACCACGCGGCCGGTTTCTAAATGCGTCATTGCGCGGCGGCGGATATAAGGTTCACAAATCTGTTCCATTTTGATGGCCGATTGCAAACGCGTTTCTATCCCGATGCCTTCCAGCGCACTTTGCAAAGCCATACAATTGATCACGGTAGCCAACATGCCCATATAATCGGCCTGCGCACGTTCCATTCCTGATTTTTCGGCACTCAAGCCGCGGAAAATATTTCCTCCTCCCACAACTACCGCTATTTCAATGCCCGAATGAAATACAGTTTTGATATCCTCTGCATACTGTAAAACACGTTTGTTGTCAATGCCGTACTGCCGGTCGCCCATTAAGGATTCGCCGCTTAGTTTCAGGAGGATTCTTTTGTATTTCATGTGTTGCGTGGCTATAAATGGTTATGAGTTGGGTTAAGAATTTGTTAAAATTTGTCCGTTAAAAACAGTATGCAAGTGTTCGAAATCATTATTAAAAATGATAAAATCTGCACGGCAGCCTTTTTTAACCTGGCCTTTCAGTTCGTCTTTAAATAATTGTGCCGGATAAAGTGAAGCCATATTGATCGCTTCTGCCAAAGAAATATCAGCAAACTGAACGAGATTTTGCACACCTTTCAGCATAGTTAAAGCCGAGCCGGACAAAGTCCCGTCCGGCATTACGTAATGATCTTTGTTAAATTTATGCTGATAAACGCCTTCGTTGCTTTCTGTCACCGCATCAGTAATGAAGAAAAGTCTGTCACCCAATTCACGTTTTGCCAATCGGATCATCGGATAAGAAACGTGAATTCCATCCGGAACAATACTTGTAAAGGGTTTTTGCTCAAAAATAGCCGGAATAAAACCGGGTTCGCGGTGGTGCATTTGCGGCATAGCATTGTAAAGATGCGTCACAGCTTTTACGGAAGATTTTAAGAAATGATTTGCCTGGCTAAAAGAAGCATTGCTGTGGCCGGCCGAAAGGATGATATTTTGCTGATCCAGGAAATCTAAAACCGCATCGTCTTGCAACTCCGGCGCAATCGTCATCATTTTAATTTCTCCTTCAGCAAGCTCAAACCAATGTTTTAATTCTGCTACCGAAGCTTTTCTAATCAAATTTTCCGGGTGTGCGCCTTTTCGTTTTGGGTTGAGGAACGGGCCTTCCAAGTGCAATCCCCAAAAATTGCCGATGCTGTTTTTACGGTATGTTTTTGCAGATTGGATTCCCTGTTCTACAATTTCGGAGGTATTGGTAGCGATGGTTGCCAAAAAACCGGTTGTACCTTGTTGCAGCAAACATGTTTCCATTTCCTGCAAAGCGGCAACAGTTGGGTTTCCTCCAAAAAGGGAACTGCCGCAACCATAAATCTGTAAATCGATTAAGCCGGGGGCAAGGTAAGCACCATTTAAATTGATACTGTTTTTATCGGCATAAAATTCAGATTGATCGATGATGTCATTTACGAAACCATTTTCAACCAAAACTACTTTTCCTTCGGATATAGTTCCGTTGGTAATTAGTTTTAAATTGTAAAAGGAAGTAATCATTTTTTAACCGATAAAAAAGCACAAAAAAAATCCCCGCTAATTTAGCGGGGATTTGATGTAAAATTTAAGAGCCTAATGCAACCCTTTTGAAAGCAGTTACGGTTAATCCTTTTTGGACTCCATTTAAAAACTGGGTAATGGTTTTGGATGAATCTTTTACAAACTCCTGGTTTAATAAAGTAGAATCTTTATAGAATTTGTTCAGCTTTCCCTGAGAGATTTTCTCCACCATTTCTTCCGGTTTTCCTTCTGCACGAATTTGTTCTTTTGCAATATCCAACTCACGTTGAATTGTAGAAGCATCAACGTCGCCTTTATCAATCGCAACTGGATTCATAGCAGCAATTTGCATCGCTACATCTTTTCCGGCTTCATCCACACCTTCAACTACTGCATTTAAAGCAACCAAAACACCCAAACGGAAATTTCCATGGATATAAGGCACTACGCGTGTTCCTTCTAATATTTCATATTTAGAAATACTGATTTTTTCTCCGATTTTTCCGGTCTGGTCTAAAATGGCATCACCAATAGTTAAACGGTCATTATCTACATCTACACCCAAAGCAGTTAAAGCTGCAATGTCTGCCGGTTTTTCTTCTACTGCGCGGTTGGCAATATCATTTGCAAAAGCAATGAAAGCAGCATTTTTAGCCACAAAATCGGTTTCGCAATTTAATTCAATCAAAACGCCGCGTGTTGCATCATTGGTTGTACGTGCAATAACTACACCTTCATTCAATTCACGATCCTGACGGCTTGCTGCAACTTTGGCACCTTTTTTACGCAAAAAATCTATTGCAGCTTCAAAATCACCATTGGTTTCAGTCAGTGCTTTTTTGCAGTCCATCATTCCGGCTCCGGTTTGCTGGCGCAATTTGTTTACATCTAATGCAGAAATTTGTATTGTTGACATATCTTTTTATTTAATAAGTTGTAAAACGAGCTTTCAAAAACGCAATTACAACAGTTGATATTTAATTTCGGGTTGAAGATTAAAAGTTATTCTTAACTCTTATTCTTCAACCCGAAAAATTTAAATCTTATCTTTTATGAAGAAAAACTATGCAGCTCCGTGCCCTTCAGTACCTGTACTGTCGATCACGTTTGCTGGAGCTTCCGTTTCTGCGGCAGCTCTTCTGCGGCGCGTACCTTCAGCAACAGCTGCATCTGGTTGAGGCGCATCAGCTTTTGCTTTTGCAGCAGCAGCTTCTTTTTCGGCTTCGTCTTCTTTATCACGTTTGCGTTCATCTAAACCTTCTTCAATTGCTTTGGTAATCACACCGCAGATTAAAGAAATAGATTTAGTTGCATCATCATTTGCCGGGATCGGGAAATCGATGTTTGACGGATCAGAATTCGTGTCCACCATCGCAAACGTTGGGATGTTCAATTTTAATGCCTCAGAAACAGCAATATGCTCTTTCTTCACATCCACCAAAAATAAAGCAGCCGGCAAACGGTTCAGATCAGCAATACCACCTAAAAGTGATTCTAATTTGATACGTTCCCGTTGGATCATCAATCTTTCTTTTTTAGAAAGGATGCTGTAAGTACCGTCTTTAGTCATCTTATCGATGTTAGACATCTTTTTGATCGACTTACGAACAGTTTGAAAATTAGTCAACATACCACCTAACCAACGTTCGGTTACGAAAGGCATGTTTACAGATTTTGCAAAATCAGCAACCAAATCTTTCCCTTGCTTTTTGGTAGCAACGAATAATACTTTACGGCCTGATTTAACAATTTGTTTGATGGCAGCAGCTGCGTCATCAACTTTGCTTAATGTTTTATTTAAATCGATGATATGGATGCCATTGCGCTCCATAAAAATATATTGCGCCATTTTCGGATCCCATTTGCGGGTAAGGTGGCCAAAGTGTACACCTGCATCCAGCAGATCCTGATAGGTTGTTCTCGTCATTGTGTTGTCCTCCTTAAAAAATTAACGTTTACTGAATTGGAATTTACGACGCGCTTTTTTACGGCCTGGTTTTTTACGTTCAACCATTCGGTCATCACGTGTCATCAAACCTTTTGCGCTCAAAGCTGATTTCTTTTCAGCATCTAATTCAACAATAGCTTTTGCAATTGCCAAACGAACGGCACCAGCCTGTCCGTTTACGCCACCACCTGCTACGTTAACTTTTACGTCAAATTTTCCGGTGGAGCCAGAAACTTCTAAGGATTGGGTAACAACATACTGCAAGGGTAATGTTGGGAAATACGCTTTGTAATCTTTGCCATTCACAATGATGGCACCATTGCCTTCTTGCAAATAAATGCGGGCAACTGCAGTTTTTCTCCTGCCGGATGTGTTGGTAACTGACATTCTTTTTCTCCTTTAAAATTAAAGTGTAATGGCTTTAGGGGTTTGTGCTTCGTGCGGATGCTCGGCACCTGCATAAACATGCAAATTGCCAAATAAGGCTTTGCCCAAACGTGTTTTAGGTAACATCCCGCGTATGGCTTTTTCTACCACGCGTGTCGGATGTTTTGCCATTAACTCCTTAGGAGAAATGAATTTCTGGCCGCCCGGATAACCGGTGTAAGAAACATATTCTTTTTCGCTGAATTTGTTTCCGGTCAGTTTTACCTTGTCTGCATTGATAACAATCACATTATCCCCGCAGTCTACGTTTGGGGTGAATCCTGGCTTGTTTTTTCCCCTGATGATCATGGCGATCTTAGAAGACAAGCGCCCCAAAATCTCGCCTTGCGCATCAACAACAACCCACTCTTTGCTGACGGTTTTTTTATTGGCAGAGACAGTTTTGTAACTTAACGTATTCACTTGCTTTGTATTAAATTAATTAAACATTTACTTTTCCCGTAATTTTCGGGACTGCAAAGATACTGGAAAATGTTTTATTACAAAGGCTTAGAAGAGAATTTTTAGTCGATAAAAGAAGTATTAAAACTTATTTAAATTTAGTTTATAAAAAAATCACCGTGCTTCTTTTATGCCTGTAATTTTGGCATTTGATTGTTACAATTGATACAGAAAGTAAAACTGGCCAATTATTTTATGGCGATAAAAGAAGCATAACAAATATTAAGCTTTCGAGCTGTGAAACACGATTTGGAACTGTTAAACAAATTGCAGTTTAAAAACCTTGTGTTAATACTTTTGCATGGTACTTTTGCCTTTTCGCCAAGTTAAAGATTTCTGATTGTCTTCGAAAAGCAAATCCGGATCTAACAGCCACTGCTCCATCCGCTCAACCATTTGTTGTAGCTGAATTGTATCTAACTGACTGATAGCCGTTTTTGAACTATTAAGGTGCTGATACCAAACATCTTGAAACAGCCAATCCAATATAATCCTGTTGAAGCAATGGTTATACCGAACAGGTTTTGTAAATGATGCCGGCAGTATTTCGTTTAATAATTGTTTATATCTGCTGCTAATAGAAATATTATCTTTTATGTGTTAAAACCTGTATGCTGCTTTTGTATAAATATCAGCAGCATAAATCAAAAAAATGTAACTGGATAAAATTAATAATTTGCCCAATTTGGTTTGATAACGCTTATCATGTTTAAGCAATCAACTACAACAAATAAAATGGATTAAACGGTAATACTTCTTTTATCAGCATAAAATTTATACGATAAAAGAAGCATTAGCCAAAAGGAAAATATTGATTAACTCGATGCCTTCAAATTTGATTTACCTTGATTTTGGTGGAAGGTGTTGTAAAAATAGTTATCACAGCTTAAAATGAGTAGTAAAAAAGTAATGTCACTATCCGAAAACCTAATCAACCATAAATATAAATATTACATTTGCCGCTCAATGCAAAAACGGTTACTCGCCTTGTTTTTATTAACAGTGATGATTAGTGCTAACTTTTCTCGCTTTTTTGTTTATGCCGGTTTTCATGCCAATCAAAAATATATTGCTGAGAATTTGTGCATAAACAAAGCACGGCCGTGGCTGCATTGCAACGGGCATTGTTATTTTTTAAAAAAGGTTAAACAAGCAGCAGAAAACGAGAAAAAGCAAGGCGAAAAAGACAATCTTAAGCGTTTAGAAATCTCATTTTTTCAGGAACTTTCTCAATTATGCTTTTTTGCCCCTGTTGTTTTAAAAAGCATTCAAAGTTCA
Organism: uncultured Sphingobacteriaceae bacterium; assembly: GCA_964236465.1. GTDB lineage: Bacteria > Bacteroidota > Bacteroidia > Sphingobacteriales > Sphingobacteriaceae > Mucilaginibacter_A. The sequence continues at coordinate 13,428 of CAXSBZ010000027.1, forward strand.
TTCCCTGCCTACTCCTATCAATATAGCAATCATTATATTGATACCATTTTTAGGCCACCGAAACAGTTGGCTTAAAAATTTTCAAAATTTAAAGCGTTGGTTTATAGTGTTGAAAGCTGATGGCTTTGCTATGTTTTTTTAGCTGACTACTGTAATCTATAAATTCTGTATCAGGATCATCCAAAAATCCTTTGCAAAATTAAGCAGTGCAATACTTCCGTCAAGCCATCCGCGCTGATATTTTAGCTAATCAATCAATACAATAGTGGTTTTATTGAAAATGCCTTGCTAATTGCAAATTGTTATTGCATCCCATTGTTATATTTTTCAATTAATTAAGCTGTGAAAGCAATTAAAAACTGAATGAAAACTTTACTCCTGATTTTTCTTTGTTTGTTAACTTCCTCAATTTTTGCCCAACAAAAAAGTATTTCTGGCAAGATAATCGACAGCACAACACATTTGCCGGTAAACGGCCTTACTATTTCACTCCTTCCTGGCAATCGCACCGATATTACAGATGAAAGCGGGCAGTTTTATTTTAAAAATCAGGCATCTACGATAAAATCAATTAATGTTTCGGGCGTAGGTTATCAGCATAAAACCATTGCTTTAACGGATTTTAAAAATGGGCAAGCCATCAGCATAATTCCGCAGCAAATCCAATTAACGGATGTGCAGATTACCGCAAGCACTTCCAATCCGTATAAAGCCATCAGCGAAATTGACATCAAAATGCGTGGTGTTTCTAACTCGCAGGAAGTGCTGCGGATGGTGCCCGGTCTGTTTATCGGCCAGCACCAGGGCGGCGGAAAAGCCGAACAGATTTTTTTGCGTGGTTTTGATAACGATCATGGTACAGATATAAATTTGAGTGTTGACGGAATGCCGATTAATATGGTTTCTCAGGCGCACGGACAAGGTTATGCCGACAGCCATTTTATCATCCCGGAAACCATCGAAAATACGACCTATAAAAAAGGTATGTACGATGCCGAAAAAGGCGATCTGGCGGTTACCGGTTTTGTTGATTTCCATACCGCAGATGCCATCAGCCAAAATATGGTTAAGGCCGAAGCTGGCCAGTTTAACACTTACCGCGTTTTGGGAATGGTAAATTTATTAAGCGAAAAAGCTAAAGCCAGCAATCAATCCTGGTATGCTGCTTCGGAATATCGGTACAGCGACAGTTATTTTGACAATCCGCAGCATTTCAACCGCTTCAATTTCTTCAGCAAATATCATGGAAAACTCAATGCAAATAACTGGCTCACGCTCACAGCTTCTACTTTTTACAGCAAATGGGATGCCTCCGGCCAAATCCCGGAAAGTGCTGTAAACGATGGCCAGATTGGTTTTTACGGTGCCATCGACCCAAAAGAAGGCGGCGTAACTTCCCGTACAAATTTCAACGCACAACTTTTAACAGAATTAAACAATCACGATTTGATCAAAAACCAGTTGTATTATTCCAGGTACAAGTTCGATCTGCATACCAACTACACTTTCTTTTTGACGGATACAATTAATGGCGACGAGATTCGGCAAAAAGAAGCCCGAAACCTGTACGGCTACAACGGCAATTACGTGCACGAAGGTTATCTGGGCAACATCAAAGTAACTACAGAGGCGGGTATTAATGCGCGTTTGGATGCCACCACAAACTCAGAACTTTCGCATACAGTTAATAACTTTATACAGATTAATCCTCTAAAATTGGGTGATATTACCGAATTGGGTGCAGGTGCTTATCTCAGCGAAACTTTCAACTTTAACCCAAAACTGAGCTTAAATGCCGGTTTGCGCTTTGATCAGTTTTACTATCGATACAACAACAAATTGGCCAGCGATAGCACGCTCAGCGGAACCGGATTTTATAGGGCTAAAAACAGTATCGTCAGTCCGAAACTAAACTTGTATTACCAGGCAACCGGCCAAACACAGTTTTATTTATTTATGGGAAAAGGTTTCCATTCCAACGATGCCCGCGTGGTGGTGGCCGAAAGTAAATTGCAAACACTTCCGGCCGCTTATGGCTCGGATTTGGGTACTGTTTTTAAGCCCTTAAAAAATTTGCTGGTCAATGTAGCTTTGTGGTACAGCTATCTGCAAAAAGAATATGTGTATGCTGATGATGGCGGCACGGTAGATTTTAGCGGCCGTACGCAACGGTTGGGTTTTGATTTTTCGGCGCGCTATCAGCCGTTTGCTTTTCTTTATTTGGATGCTGATGTAAATTATGCACACGGCCGGGCGTTGGATGCTTTGAAAGGTGAAAACTATATTCCGCTGGCACCAGTTTGGAGCAGTACGGGCGGCGCAACTTATTACTTAAAAAATGGTTTCAACGGAAGTTTACGGTATCGTTATCTGGCCAACCGGCCGGCAAATGAAGACAATAGTTTAACCGCTGTTGGTTATTTTGTGAATGATCTGGTACTTAATTACACCAAATCCAAATACGAAATCGGATTGACAATCAATAATTTATTTAATGTGAAGTGGAAAGAAACGCAGTTTGAAACCGTCACCCGTTTAAAAAATGAAGCAACTGCGGATGGCATCGCGTTTACCGCCGGAACCAAATTTGCTGCCGTGGCGCATTTGAGTTATTTTTTTAAATGATCTGGTTTGGTTGATGCTTCTTTTATCGAACTAAAATTGGGCAAAAATTGAATAGAAGTTAATTAAGCTGAACTTTATCAGAGTTTTTTAACTCATATTCTTTTATCAATGCTTCTACAGGAATACACAATAGTTCGCTAAATTTACGGATCATAGTAAGCGAAAGAGCTTGTTTATAGTTTAACACTTTACTTACGGTGCCTTTATCTCCGTATTCTTTTGCCAGATCGGCAGATTTATAACCAAAATTTTCCATCCTGATTTTAATCAATTCTACAGGATCTACTTCCGGTAAATCCCATTGCGCGTTTTCATATTCGGAAATCAAATGCACTAACAAAAGTTTTTCTTTATGTTCGTCAGAACCTTTAGTGGCGCGCTTAACTTCTTCATACCGGGCAGTTGCAGCTTCGTAATCCTGCTCAGATTCTAATAAAAACCATTGTGGTTTTGTATTCATTTTTATATAGTACAATTAGTTCAAAAATTTCAATTCCTACATGGTGCAATTTAAAAAGTAAAATATTATAACTTGATAATTATTCAAGTTTTTACATTTGGTTTTACTTAAATTATCTCTGCGTTAATACTATCGTATTCATCATGAGTTCCTATGAATCTTATCTCTACAATTTCATCATTATAATTTACCTCTACAACTAATCTGTACTTGTTTCCTACTATTTTAAATCTCGCTCTTTCGCCTTTTATAATTTTAGCGTTAGGGAAGCTTTCAAGTATATGTGTACTCTGTTTCCAAATAGCTTTTTCTGTTATCGTTTTCCAAACAGTTAAACTTTTACCTGAATCAGCGTGTTTACGAGAGAAATCTTGTACTCGTTTTAAATAAATAATTCTCATGAGGTGAAATGCTTGTTTTGAATTTTTTGATCTTTTTCATTTTGAGAATATTTTTTGTAAAGATACAAATAGTTGGCAAAAATTCAACTATTTGAAGATAAATATATTAGAGCTTTTGTAGCAAATAGAAATTTTAAACACTACTTCTTTTACCACCCAAAACCCACAAACTACTATCTTTGCCGCCGCTAAAAACAAAAAAATGCAAGTTTCCACCCTCGCTCAAAACCTGCATGGTTCTGAGATTATTAAAATTGCGGCTGAAATAAATGAACTGAAAAGGAAAGGCGAGCAGATTGCCAACCTCACCATCGGTGATTTTGATTCTTCAATTTTCCCGATCCCAAATGAATTAAAAGATTTAATTATCAAAGCTTACGAAGCACATCAAACCAATTATCCGCCTGCGGATGGCGTTTTAGAACTTCGCGCAAGTGTTTCCGCTTTTTTAAAATCACGCTTAGATTTGGATTATGGCACCAATGAAATCATCATTTCCGGCGGTTCCCGTCCGTTGATCTACGCTATTTTTTTGGCTTTGGTGGATGAAGGCGATAAAGTAGTTTTTCCGTCGCCATCCTGGAACAATAACCATTATTGCGATTTGTTGCGCGCCGAAGCAGTCATTGTGCCAACACAACCCGAAAACAATTTTATGCCCACGGCAGATGAATTACGTCCGCATTTAAAAGGTGCTGCTTTGCTTTCGTTATGTTCTCCACTGAACCCAACCGGAACGATGTTTTTAAAAGAAGCCCTGGAAGCGATTTGTGATTTGGTGATTGAAGAAAACAGAAGCCGAAATCCAAGCGAAAAACCCTTGTATATTTTGTACGATCAAATCTATTCGCAGTTAACTTTTGGCGACCACCAACATTTTAACCCGGTTTCCTTACGTCCTGAATTGCGCGAATATGTTGTTTTTGTAGATGGCAGTTCTAAATGTTTTGCGGCAACTGGTGTGCGGGTTGGCTGGGGTTTTGGTCCGGCGGCAATTATTAATTATATGAAAGCTATTATCGGCCACATGGGTGCCTGGTCGCCAAAGCCGGAGCAGGTGGCCATGGCGAAGTTTTTGCAGGAAGATGCTGTTGAATCTTACCTGACTACCTTTCGTCAAAACCTTCAAAAAAACTTAGATACTTTATATCAAGGGTTTATCAGCCTGAAAGAAAAAGGTTTTGCGGTGGATGCCATTGAGCCGATGGGCGCCATTTACCTAACTTTAAAAGTAGATTATGCCGGAAAAACTACGCCTGAAGGAAAGCTGCTTGAAACCTCAACCGACATCAATTTTTACCTGATAAAAGAAGCACAGGTAGCTTTGGTCCCGTTTTCTGCTTTTGGTGCAGATGAAAGTGTAAACTGGTTCCGCGCATCATTGGGTGCAAGTACGGTTGCAGAAATCGAAGAAATGCTGCCGAGGATTGAAGCGGCTCTTTCGAGGTTGAAATAAGTTGCCAGATATGGGTTGCCTGTTCGCGCTGTCATCCTGAACTCGTTTCAGGATCTCTCTTCCAAGGTCGCAACCTTTCTGGTGGGATGCCGAAAAAATTTCGGCATGACAACCACTAATTTCGGCATGACAAGACACTAATTTTATACCGATAAAAGAAGCATCACCGATCAATCCAAAATCTGCACCTTTTCAAGCCGCCTTACTAATATACTTCACCAAACTCCGCTTAGCTACCGGCAGCAAGGTTTGTTCTAATGGAAAATTAATATCACACGCAACTTGATAAACTGCTGGATTTGGCAATTGCTTCCGGCTATTGATTAGATCAATTTTGATGGATTCTGGCGTGTGCACAAAGCTCAAACTATAATTGGCAATGTATGAAGTGTTGATGCCGCGGTATTTATCATCTTTTCCTTCAAAAACAGTGATGCCGTACTCGTAAACGTGCAGCCCTTTTTCATCACCATTACGGATAAATAAATACCCAAAATTGGCAATTAATGGCAAAACGCCAACCGGATCAATCAGCAAACGCGTTTCCACAAAATCATAAATCTCTTTGCCCTGCTGCAAAGCCGGGTCCATTTTTTCTAAAGCAAAAGTGATGATCTGCTCAATCTCCTGCATCACATAATCATCTTTCACCATCTTTTCGTACGTCAGTTTCAACGCATCGAAATCAGCTTTTGTCAAGCGTTGCGGAAAGTTTTGCTGCATCAGCACTTTTGTATTTTTAAAATGAAGCAGGTTGTTGTAATGAAAAATGAGATCGCCCAGATCCGGATACAGCTGACTGCTGCGGAAATGCTTGTTGATGTTTTGCAGATAAGCCAGCAAAACGTATTTTTTGTGTTCAAAATCAATTGAACCTTCAATAAACCAGTTGATACCTAACGCCTTCATTTATTGCTCCTTTCTAAATTAAATTTAAATAAAAAATCACATTTTTGCAACAATGTTAAAAGGAACTTTATTTTTAATTCCTGTGCCGCTTGCTGATGAAGTCGGTTTGAAATCTTTTACGCCTTTTTTAAAGGAAAAGATCAACCATATCAACGAATATATTGTTGAAAACGAAAAAACTGCACGAAAATTTTTGAAAGAAGCCGGTTTGAAAACGCCACAAGCCGATTTAACGCTGCATGATTATGGCAAACACCAGCGCGGCGGTAGTTTATCGTATTTTTTTGGCGGATTGGAAGCCGGAAAAGACGTTGGTTTGATGAGCGAAGCCGGTTGCCCGGGCGTTGCCGATCCGGGAGCAGATATTGTTGCCGAAGCACATAAAAGAGGCATAAAAGTAGTACCGCTGGTTGGGCCAAGTTCAATTTTGCTGGCTTTGATGGCTTCCGGTTTTGACGGGCAGCGTTTTGCTTTCCACGGTTATTTGCCGATTGATAAAGTGGAACGTTCGCGGAAAATTAAAGAATTGGAAGCACTTTCGGCAAGCAACCAGCAAACGCAGATTTTTATGGAGGCACCTTTCCGCAACAATTCTTTGCTGGAAGAAGTGTTGAAAAGTGCACATTTGAAAACACAGTTGTGCCTTGCCGTAAATTTGACTGCGGAAGATGAAATGATCGCTACCAAAACCATCGCCGAATGGAAAAACCAGCAACCTGATCTGCACAAAAAACCAACAATTTTTCTGTTGCACCGTTCCTGATAAATGCTTGTTGCCGAAGGCCATTTTCCTGTTTTAATTGTTGGTGCCGGGCCTTCCGGGCTGATGATGGCGGCACAATTGCTGCGTTATGGCGTGCAGCCTTTAATTATAGACAGCAAAAAAGGCCCGACAAATCAATCCCGTGCTTTGGCGGTGCAGGCACGATCGATGGAAATTTACCGGCAATTGGGCTTATCTGATCAAGCTTTGGCAGAAGGCATCCAGGCAGAAAGTTTTTCGATCCAAAATGATGATGGAGAAATGGTCAACTTATCTTTAAAAAACCTTGGTAAAAACAGTACGCTTTTTCCGTTCGTCCACCTTTTTGAACAAAGCAAAAACGAACGCTTGCTGCTTAGTTTTCTCACCCAAAATTGTTGTCCGGTTTATTGGGATACAACTCTAACAGAACTTATTCAGGAAGAAAACCAAATTAAAGCATACCTAAAAAGTGGTGATAAAAACAGTATCATCACGGCGGATTGGCTGATTGGTGCAGACGGCGCGCACAGTGCCGTTCGGAAAATGTTGCAGATTGATTTTAAAGGAGATGTGTACGCCAACCAGTTTTTTCTGGCAGATGTAGAGTTTGATCAATTATTTACAGATCATCAGGTTACGCTGAAATTGGGTAATACTTCTTTTACCGGTCTTTTTCCAATGAAGGGAAACCACTTTCGGGTAATTGCTACTTTGCCCGCAAGGTTTACAGATCAGCAAGAAGTTGATTTTGAAGATGTTAAAGAAGATCTGGCCAAATCCTTACCGCAAAATATTACCGTAAAAAAGTGCCATGCTTTTTCGGTTTACAAACTGCATCATCGCATGGCCGAAAAATTCAGACATAAAAACAGCTTTTTGATTGGCGATGCGGCACATATCCACTCTCCGGCTGGCGGCCAGGGCATGAATACTGGTTTGCAGGATGCGTATAATTTGGCCTGGAAACTGGCTGGCGTGATCAACCAAAATTATCAGCCCGAAATTTTAGAAAGTTTTGCTGCCGAACGAATGCCCGTTGCCCGAAAACTGCTCAATACTACCGATAAGGTTTTTAATTTAATCAATTCGCAAAATGTGTTGAACCGTTATTTTAGAAATCAACTATTGCCGGGTTTAATCCGTTTTTTCTGGAAGCAGGAGAGCTTGCGAGAATTTGGTTTTAAAACCATCTCGGAGATCGGCATCAATTATCGCGATAGCAAAATCAATTTAAACCTCAGCAAAGCCAAAAAAATTAAAGCGGGCGACCGGTTGCCATACCTAAAAGTTTTTGACGAAAAAAAGCAGCAGGAAACGGATTTGCACGCCTGGTGCGCCAAACTAGGTTTTATATTGATTGCGCTGGGAAAGCTGGAGGAAAATGATCTGTTCAATCTGGCACGCTGGATTACACAAAATTATCCGCAGCTGAACTTCTTTTACCTGCCTTTTTCTGCAAAAAATAAAGCTGTTTTTGATTGTTTTGAGTTGAAAGCAACTCAACGAAAAGCGGTAATTGTGCGGCCGGATATGTATATTGGTTATTTAAACGATACGATCCATGTGGAGTTGATTGATCAATATTTGGAGCAAATTGTGGGTTGCATCAAGGCACCAAAAAAACAGGTGTAAAAGAAGCATTGCCAATATTATCATGCAGAACTTGTTTCGGCATCTCATAAATAAGATTGCAACCTTGCAAGAAGGATCCTGAAAAAAGTTCAGGATGACAAAAAGCTTCTAAACGTGTATGGTTTCGCTTCTGCCATAATTCTGCACTACGTGCGCTTCATATTCCAGGAAACTTTTCCAGCGGCTATCCACATCAATAGTAGCCGCATATTTTTTGGCCAAGCGGATGAACATCGAATAATGGCCAGCCTCGCTCACCATTAGTTCATGATAAAAAGCTGCAAGTTCGGCATCGTTAATATGTTCGGACATAACTTTGAAACGTTCGCAGCTCCGGGCTTCAATCATGGCCGAAAACAGCAATCGGTCTATCAGTTGCGCTTCGCGGCCGCCACCTTTGATGATGAATTTGGCCAGTTCGTTTACATAATTGTCTTTACGCTCTCGGCCTAAAACAAAACCGCGCTGCAAAATCAAATCGTGTACACGTTTAAAATGATCCAGTTCTTCCTGCGCCAATTGCACCATTTCCTGCACTAGATCCGACAAATTGGGATTTTGAACGATCAGCGTAATCGCATTACTGGCTGCTTTCTGCTCACAAAAAGCATGGTCGATCAAAATTTCTTCAATGTTGCTTTGCACTACATTAGTAACCCATTGCGGGTCTGTTGGCAGTTGCAGTTTCAAGATGGTTTTTTCACTCACGAAGCAAAAATAGTGAAATAGGAAAGGGTTGATGGTTTATAGTTCATGGTGCTGCTACAATTCAGACCAAAAGTCCATTTCTTTTTCGACTTCCTCCCAAGTATAAAATTCACCGTTTTTAATTTGCTGCTGCGCCTGTTCAATTTTTTGCAGCAAAATTACTTTTTCAACCAAATCATCAATTGAAAAGGTATCCGGCATGTGGTTGATGAGTTTTTGAACTTTCTCTTTGATTAGCATAAAATCTTCTTTTTATAAAGATAAAGAAATTACCGGTACAAATTTTTTGCTATTAATAAGCAGGATTATTTGATAAAAGCCGTGAATGATGATGGATAGTAAGCACTTCAATTAACTGCGGATGTTTTAAATTCTTCCAAATTTTGCCCTAAGCCTTTGTCAGATTCTTCAAGTGCCTGTTCAATTTTAGCAGTCAGTTTTATTTGGTCAACAACTTCATCCACATCAATCTCATCCGGCATTTGATGGAGTAGATGAAATATCTTTTCTTTTGCAAGTACCATATTGTTTTATGTTTTCTAAAGATACTGTTTTTACCGATACAGATTTTTGCTGTCAATAAATTCCAACACGTTATCAGGCAAAAAATACTGGACATTTTTTTTCTGGGAGATGGATTTGCGGATAAAAGTAGAAGAAATTTCAATCAGCGGCGTATCGGTTACCGTTACCGAAAAATGGCTGTTAAAAATAGTATTTTCAAAACCCGGCCTCGGGTAAACGTAAATTTTATAATCGCGCAGCAAAATTTCGTAGTTTTTCCATTTCTGCAACGAGTTCAAATTATCCGAACCCATAATCAGCACAAATTCATGGTTCGAGAATTTTTCGTGTAGGTAAGTTAGCGTATCAATAGTGTAAGACGGGCGCGGCAGTTTCAGTTCAATATCGCTTACCTCAATTTTGTCCGAAGTTTCGGTAGCTAATTTTGCCATCTCCAGCCGGTCGTAAGTATTGATCAGATCGCTGGCTTTTTTTAAAGGGTTATGCGGAGAAACCATCAGCCAAACTTTATCCAGATCGGTGTGGTGCGCCATATAACTGGCGATAATCAAATGGCCGGTATGTATCGGATTAAATGAACCAAAAAATAAACCGATCTTCATTTGAATACTGTTTTTATCGGTATAAAATTAGTGTTGGGCGATGAAATCTGTTACCAAAATTTCTGCTTCTTCACAAGCAATTTTTAATTCATGGTTTTTCAGGATCACATCGAACTGCGGCGCGTAAGCCAGCTCTTTTTCTGCTTTGGCGTAGCGTTCCTGCAATTTTTCTTCGCTGTCTGTTCCTCGTCCGCTCAATCGTTCAATCAAAACTTCTAAAGATGGCGGCTGCACAAAAATAGCCAATGCTTTTCCGTCATATTTTCTTTTCAAATGCAGGCCACCAATTACATCAATATCAAAGATCACGTGCTTGCCTTTGGCCCAAATCCGTTCAATTTCTTTGCGCAGCGTTCCATAGAAAGTACCCGAATACACTTCTTCAAATTCTACAAATTCTTTCTGCGCAATGCGGTGCAAAAAATCCGTTTGCGAAATAAAATAATAATCTTTTCCCTGCTGTTCCTCGCCGCGCGGCTGGCGTGTGGTTGCCGAAATAGAAAATTCCAGATCCGGAAACTTGCTTAGCAAATGATGTACGATCGTGGTTTTGCCAGCCCCGGAAGGTGCAGAAAATATGATGAGTTTGCCGTTTTGCTTCATAGGGTTTAGTTTATGGTTAATAGCTGATAGTTGATAGTAGCTTCCATTAACTATTCTCTATTAACCTGTTTTACAAAACATTCAGCAACTGTTCTTTAATTTTTTCCAGTTCTTCCTTCATGCCAACCACTAATTTTTGGATGATGGCATTATTGGCCTTAGAACCCAGCGTATTCACTTCGCGGCCAATCTCCTGTGCAATAAAACCCAGCTTTTTCCCGTTGGCATCTGCACTTTTTAAGGTTTCCAAAAAGTAATCACAATGCGCTTTCAAGCGGATCTTTTCTTCCGTAATATCCAGTTTATCAATGTAATAAATCAGTTCCTGTTCAAAACGGTTTTGGTCGATGTTTTCTCTTCCGACAGCTTCGGCCAAAAAATTATTTAAACGATCTTTTATGGTGATGATCCTTGCAGGTTCTTCCACAACAACTTTTTCCAAGTTTTCGAGGATAATATTGATGCGCAGTTTCAAATCGTTTTCCAGCACATTCCCTTCATCCAAACGAAACTGCTGGAAAGCATCAACCGCTTTTTTAAACAGCTGCGCAACCGTTTTCCACTCGTCTTCGGATGCTTTTTCTTCCTGGTATTTCATCACATCCGGCAAACCCAAAGCCAACTGCAACAAATTATTTGCCGGTTGGTTGGTTTTAATGGATACTTCTTTTAGCTGCCCTAAATATTGCTGCAATAAATCTATATCAATGCCCAAAGCCGCCGTTTTCGCTTCGTTTTGTTCTATGTTGATGCTGAGGTTTACTTTTCCACGCTCAATCAAACGGCTGCATTCGTTGCGCAATTCAAATTCTTTATCAGCAAAAGCGCGCGGGAGTTTGACAGACAGTTCAAGAAATTTGCTGTTCAGCGATTTGATTTCGACTGTACATTTTATATTGCCCAGATTCTGACTGATCAGGCCAAAACCGGTCATGGATTTTATCATCTGCAAAGATAAAAATTAATCAATACGGCTAAAGCTGAAAGGAAACTTCGCCCAAAAGGAGCATGATGCTGTTTTTATCGACTTAAAATTGGTGTTTAACAAAGTTTAACGCTGCTGTATTTTTGCTTTTAGTAGATTTGTGGCGATGACTAAGCCTGTCTTTTTTATTTTTCTGCTGATATTGGTTTCTCTGATCAGCAATATTTCCTGCGTATTTGCGCAGCAAGTTTTTGTGTTGAAAGGCGTGATCTTCCAAAGGCAAAGCGATTTCCGAATAGCCAATGCACTCGTTTTCAACCTAAAAAATAAAATTACGGTTGGAACGGATTATACTGGTGCATTCAGCATCAAAGCCACGTTGGGCGATACGTTGAAAATTTTCAAAAAAGACTACTCTGATAATTATTATGTGGTTGAAAATCAAAATGATGCAGTGATCCAGCTCTCGCAAGTGATCCAATTGAATGAAGTGCGCATTGTTGGCCAAAGCAAAAAGCAGGAACTGGACGAAGCGATGCGGCAATACCGCGGCCAGGGCAGTTTTTATAATGGCAAACCGCCTGTACTTGCTGCTATAGCTTCGCCGATTACCGGTTTGTACGAGCTTTTTGGTAAAACTCCCGGCCAGGCTCGGCGTTTCCAGGCTTTTTCAAAAACGGAAACGGAGCAAATTAATATTGATAAACGCTTTAATAAAACGGTTGTAAAAGAGAATACGGATTTGACGGATACACAAGTTGACGTGTTTGTAGATGTTTATCGGCCTTCGTATGATCAGCTTTCGCGCTGGAATGAATACGATCTCATCAATTATATTAAAACTTCTGCCAAGCAATTGAAAGATGGCAAAGCACCGCCGCCGCTGAAAAAACTGTATTAAAAGAAGTATTGGAATCCGTTTGATTGCCGTTTTGCCCTTTCAACCGCGTTGTCATTTCGACCTAAAGGGAGAAATCTTCTTTCAATCCTAACAGGTAACAACAATGTTTTTCCCTCCAGATTGAAATGACAACACACTAATTTTATGCTGATAAAAGAAGCATTGGAATTTGTACTTTTTGAAGAAGACTTCTCCCTCTAGGTCGAAATGACAACAAAAAATAAGAGGTATTAAATCCCTAAAGCTTCGCAAGCTTTTTCGGCTGCCAGTTTTTCGGCGGTTTTTTTGGTAAATTCTTTTCCGCTGCCTAATATTTCTCCGTCAACTGTGGCTTGAACGGTAAATAATTTTGCATTTTCGCCTTGCTGGTTGGTGGTTAGTTCAAAAATAATGTCTTTACCATGCCGCTGGCACCATTCAATCAGTTTGCTTTTAAAATTGCTTTCTGTTTTTTCGAGTTGATGGATATCAATGTGAGATTTGATAATCCGGTTAATCAGGAAATCTTTGGTAAAATCATAACCTTTATCTAAATAAATTGCGCCAACCAAAGCTTCAAACGCATCGCCCAGCAAAGAACTTTGCCTGCTGGTATTGATTACGCGGCTATCAAATTCAACCAATTGTTCAAAGCCCAGTTTTCTGCCCAGCTGATTTAAATTGATGCGGCTTACAATTTTGGAACGCAGTTCAGTCAAAAATCCTTCATCTTCATAAGGATACATCTTGAAAAGTATTTCGGCCACAACAGAACCCAGAACGGCATCACCCAGAAATTCCAATCGCTCGTTGCTGTTTTTAACACCCTTTTTTATGACCTGCGCTACCGATTTGTGCCGGAAAGCCAAACGATAAAGCATTAGATTACCCGGCACAAAGCCCAAAAGGTTCTTCAATAGTTTAACGTATTTTCTGCTGGGAGATAAATAAAGCTTGTAAAACCTTAGAACCGGCATTCAATCTTATTCTTCGTATTTTTTGAAAATAACAGAAGCATTATGGCCGCCAAAACCAAAAGTGTTGCTCTGTGCAGTGCGGACCAAACGTTTTTGGGCGTGATTAAAGGTGAAGTTTAATTGAGGATCAAACTCGGGATCATCTGTAAAATGGTTAATAGTAGGAGGAATGATGTCATTTTTTACCGCTAAAATAGCAGCGATTGCTTCAATAGCACCGGCTGCACCAAGCAAATGGCCGGTCATGGATTTGGTAGAACTAATGTTTAATTTGTAGGCATCTTCTCCAAATAAACTTACGATAGCTTTGGCTTCGCTGATGTCTCCCAATTGTGTAGAAGTACCGTGAACATTGATGTAGTCAATATCACTGGTGGTTAAGTTGGCATCGCGCAAAGCATTTGTCATTACCAAACGTGCGCCCAAACCTTCGGGGTGGGGAGCAGTTATGTGGTTCGCATCGGCACTCATGCCGCCGCCGATCAGCTCAGCATAAATTTTTGCACCTCTTGCTTTTGCATGTTCAAGGCTTTCTAAAATAAGTGCACCTGAGCCTTCTCCTGCTACAAAGCCGTCTCGGTCTTTGTCAAAGGGGCGGGATGCTGTTTTTGGGTCATCGTTTCTGGTAGAAAGCGCGTGCATTGCATTGAAGCCACCCATTCCGGCTTCATTAATAATGGCTTCAGAGCCACCTGAAATTAACACATCCGCAGTACCCAAACGGATATAATTGAAAGAATCAATCAAGGCATTAGTACCGGAAGCACAGGCAGAAACGGTAGAAAAGTTGGGGCCGCGCAAACCATATTTGATAGATATATGGCCTGGAGCAATATCCAGGATCATTTTTGGGATAAAATACGGATTGTAACGCGGTGTTCCGTCACCTTTTGCAAAGTTAGAAACTTCATCCAAAAAAGTTTTTAAGCCGCCGATCCCTGCGCCCCAAATCACACCAATCCGGTTGGTGTCTAAGTTAGGAAAATCGAGGTTGGCATCTCGTACAGCTTCATCCACCGCAACCATCGCATAATGAACAAAAGGGTCCATTTTACGTGCTTCTTTTTTGCCGAAAATTTCATCGGCAGAAAAGTTTTTTACTTCACAGGCAAACTTGGTTTTAAATTTGGTGGTGTCAAAACTTTTGATGAAGTCAGCACCGCTTACTCCGGTAAGCAGAGCGTTCCAGTAATCCGGAACGTTATTACCAATCGGAGTAAGTGCGCCAAGACCTGTTACAACTACTCTTTTTAACTCCATTTAATTTGTAAAAGCGCTATTATTTAACGTTTTTTTCCAGGTAAGCAATAGCTTGGCCTACTGTACCAATGTTTTCTGCCTGGTCATCAGGGATGGCTACATTAAATTCTTTTTCAAATTCCATGATTAATTCTACAGTATCCAAAGAATCTGCACCTAAATCATTGGTGAAACTTGCTTCTGGCGTAACTTCGTTCTCGTCAACACCTAATTTTTCTACGATAATTGCTTTTACTCTGGAAGCGATATCAGACATAGTCTTAGTTTTTATGGGTTAAATAAATCTGTGCAAAGAAAAATAAATTAAATCAATTATCAAACCTAACAAAAACTTTTGCCCGCATAAATAAGTATCAGGTATTAAGTATCAGGTATAATGCTGTTTTTATCTATGTTTTTTTGTATCGAAAATTGAAAATTATTAGTAAAAGCATCTTATCGTAAAGCTATTTATGATTTCATTTGTATCATAAAAATAATTTTATAATTTATACTATTGAGCAGGCAAATACTAAGCTTTGAATTGGATCTGGATTTTATATTGATTGCGATTACTTCGCAACTAAAAGACTATCGGCTTTGCTACCACATCAACAAAGAATTGAATGCAGATTTCAGAAAGATCAATGATTATGAGCTGAACTTATTTGCGGGTAATGAGCCTTTACAATTTTCGCAGTATTTTTATCAAATTAAAGCATCACAAACAGAATTTTATATCATTGCCAATCATAGTGTATCCGGTTTTTTAATTCCCGAAATGGGAAAAGTAAATTATTTTATGCTGATCAAAAACTACTTTGATGAAGAAGACCTGAACAGCATGGTTTTCCGGCTAAAGCAGATTGGAAATATCAAAACGGTGTTGCGGATCAATCCGAAACGCATCAAATCAAACGAAAACTTGTTATTTTAAACAAATTCATTCTTAGTGTGAAAATTACACTAATTTTGTTCGAATAAAAGAAGCACGATAAAATTTTAACTTTATTTATATACATGAAAATTTCGCACAAAAGAACAAAGATAGTTGCCACGCTTGGGCCGGCTTCTTCGCAAAAAGAGATGCTTTTATCTTTAATCCGGGCCGGTGTTAATGTTTGCAGGCTAAATTTCTCCCATGGAAAACAGGCAGACCATCAGATAGCGATCGATAATATCCGCGAAATTAATGAGCAATATAAGCTGAATGTAGGTATTTTGGCTGATTTGCAAGGCCCCAAAATTAGGATTGGTATGGTAAAAGAAGGTGGTGTTCAACTAATTAACGGCACTACCATCAACATCACGACCAATGAATGTGTGGGTGATGAACACCAGATTTATATCACATATGAAAGCTTTCCGAAAGATGTAGTTGCAGGTGAAATTATTTTGCTGGATGACGGCAAATTGCAAATGAAAGTCAAGGAAACCAACAATCGTGATACGGTTGTTTGCGAAATCGTCCATGGTGGTATTTTAACTTCCCGTAAAGGTGTGAATTTGCCAAATACCAAAGTTTCTATCCCAAGCTTGACGGAGGAAGATTTGTTTAATTTGGATTTTGCGCTGAAGAATGATGTAGAATGGATTGGTTTGTCTTTCGTTCGTAATGAGGTAGATATTGTTGATCTAAAACGTATTATCAGCCGTAACGGAAAATCTGCAAGGGTGATTGCGAAAATAGAAAAACCGGAAGCCATAGAGCATATTGATGCCATTATTGAAGCTACGGACGGCGTGATGGTTGCCCGTGGTGATTTAGGTGTGGAAATGCCGATGGAGCAAGTTCCGCTGTTGCAAAAAATGATTGCCCGGAAATGCCGTGCCGCTTCCAAACCTGTAATTGTGGCCACGCAAATGCTGGAAAGCATGATTACTACGCCAAGGCCAACCCGCGCTGAGGTGAATGATGTGGCCAACTCGGTTTTAGATGGTGCTGATGCCGTAATGTTGAGCGGCGAAACTTCGGTAGGCGAATTTCCGGTGATCGTGATTGAAACCATGCAAAAGATCATCAAAAATGTAGAAGAATTTGGTTATCCTTTCCATACGCCAAAACCGGTGAACGAGAAATCATCCACAGTTTTGTCTGATGCAGTTTGCAGTTCTGCCGTTTATCTGTCTGAACATACTAATGCTGCCGGGATTGTAACGATGACTTCTTCCGGATACACAGCGTTTGAAATTTCCAGTCATCGCCCCAAAGCCAACACTTTTATTTTTACCCGCAACCGCCATTTATTGCGGACATTAAGTTTATTGTGGGGCGTGCGCGGTTTTTATTACGATCAGTTTGATACCAATTCTACCGACAAAAGCATTGAAACAATTAACGAAATTTTGAAAAGTCAGAATTTGGTGGAAGAAGGTGATGTGGTAATCAATACCGCTGCAATCCCAATGGAGAAAAAAGGAAGGACTAACATGATCAAAGTTAGTACGATCTAAGTCAAATCATATTTTATAAATACAAAAAGCGCGTTCTTTTTAATTAAAGAATGCGCTTTTTATTTGTGAAGATTTTCATTGAAATGCTTCTTTTATCGTATTAAAATTAGAATCAAATATTTTCTTAAAATCAACTTGTCAATTTTAACTTTACAATTTTATAGTGCTAAAAGAAGCATTATAACTTGGATGATTGGTTTTGATCTGAAATCAGTTCTGATAAACTTTCTGTTTTAATTGGTTTCTCCAAAAAGAATTTTACAGATTGATAGCTGATAATTTTCTCCATATTACTTTTGCTGATTGAAGAAGTTAAAGCACAAATGGTGTACTTGTCTTGGATGTCTGTTGGTAATCTTTCAAACTCTTCTACAAATTCAAACCCGTCCATCAAAGGCATATAAATATCCAGGATAATAATATTTTTTGCAGCTTGGGCGTCAACATCAAAGTTATTGCTATGTATATGATTATAAGCTTCGTGTGCACTTGAAAACGAAAAGATATTTACATTTACACCCAGCGTTTCTAACCTTTTTTTGATCAGATAAGAATCTTCCTGGCTATCATCAATAATAATAATGTTGGTGAGTTGGTACATATTATTTTGTAGGTATTGTAATGTAAAAAGTTGTCCCTTCATCAAAAACAGAAGTTACTTTTATTTCTCCAACTAATTTTGTAACGGCATCTTTAACATTGTACAATCCAATCCCGGATCCGACTTCTTCTGCTGTAGCCCTGAAAAACATTGTGAATATATCGTCCAAATGTTTTTCTAAGATACCAATCCCATTATCTTTAATTTGGATATTTGCTATTCCTTTTTTTACTTTCACATCCAAAATTACCAGCTTATCTGGATTGTGTTTTCGTTGATATTTAAAAGCGTTGGACAGCAAATTATTCAGTATAATTTTCAATGACATTTCATCTGTCCGGAAAGGTTCCTTTTGCTCTATATGCGTTTCAACAGTGATATTTTTTAATTTTGTTGTAACTTTAAAAGCTTCCACCTGATCTTTTATAAGATCTTCAAATTTGATTTCTTTTATTTGAAGTTCGCCTTGTTTCAAGCTGTAATAATCATGGATATTGAGGATAAATGCATCAAGCTTTTTGACGGATTTTTCCATCAGCCGCAGCATTTCTTTAACTTCGTCTATGTCATCGATGTACTGTGCTACATCTGTTGCACCCAAAATACTAAGTAAAGGCCCCCGGATATCATGCGTTACACTATAAGCAAATTTCTCCAGCTCATTGTATGCTTTCTGTAGTTCAACGTTTTTTACGGAAAGCATCGAAGTAACCGTGTAGTATTTGTTGGCCTGGTCAATACTGGATAAGACCTCTTCATGGTTCCAGGGTTTTTTAATGTACCTGAAAATATTGCCCCGGTTGATAGATTGAATTACAGAGTCAACATCCGTATATCCGGTCAGTAAAATCCGCACGGGCAGCGGATACAAGTTTCTGATTTCTTGAAAAAACTCTACACCGGTTATATCCGGCATCCGCTGATCACAAAAAATAATGCGGATATCTTTGTATTTTTCAAGTTGCTGATAAGCCTCAGCACGATCAATAGCAACTAAAATATGATAATCTTCCCTTAACGCCGCTTTAAACCCAACCAGATTATTTATCTCGTCGTCTATATACAAAATTTTAATTTTGTCCCTGTTGCTCACTTTGATATTCTGCTATGGTTTCTACAAACACCAAATTTAATTTGATCATAAATTCGGTACCAACTCCTTCGGTAGAATTCAAACAAATTTCGGCGTTGTGTTTTTTAATCGTATTGTAAACGATAGACATGCCCAACCCGGTGCCTACGCCAACATTTTTTGTTGTAAAAAAAGGCTCAAATATTTTATTTTTTGTAGCCTCGCTCATTCCGGTTCCGTTGTCTGCTATTCGGATAATCAAATGCTGATCATCATTTGTAGTAGTAACATTTAAAATGCCGCCGTATTGATTGTTAAATTTTTCCTGGATTGCAAATACAGCATTAGAAATAATATTCAAAAATACCTGGTTCAGTTTTCCCGGATAACATTCAATTAATGGAACATTCCCCAAATTTTTAATCACCTGGATTTTACTACCGATCAGATTATTGGCAATAATTAAAGTTGAATCTAAGCCTTCGTTAATGTCCGCTTTTTTCAGGTCATCCTCATCCAGGCGCGAAAATATTTTTAACCCTCTTACAATATCAGCCGTTCGGGTTGCACCTTCGTGTATTCCTTTTATAAGCTGGTCAATCTCTACTTTTAGATAATCCAGCTCAATTTCTTCCTTGTAATCATCTATCTGCTGTTGTTTTTCTTTGGTGGTAGCGTCCGACAAACCTACGGATTCTATGTTGGAAATTGCATCAACCAGTATATTCACATCACGCTTTAGTGGGCCCACATTGGAAGTAACAAAATTGATAGGGTTGTTGATCTCATGTGCAATACCAGCCGTCAGCTGGCCTAAAGAAGCCATTTTTTCAGCTTCCACCAATTGTGTTTGTGATTCCTTCAAATCGGTTAATGTTTTGTTCAGGTTCTTATTGGTAGTTTCCAGCTCACGGGTACGTTCTTCTACATTACGTTCTAAAGTAGTGTTTTGTTCTCGAATAATTCTTTCAGTTTCTTGTAAAGTAGATAATACTGCTGCTTGTGAGATTTCTTTTTCTTTTTTGTAGATGTTTATTTTATCTGCGAGGGCGAAGGAAAGTAATATTACTTCTAAAGCAGAACCAAATGTTATACTGTAATTTGTTAGAGTATTATATGGAAGAAAATTAAAATCTCGTAAGACATAAATAATTATACCAATAATTAGTGGAATCCAAGCAATAATAAAAAATTTAGCAGGTCTATAACCTTTATTCAATACTTTAATAGAAATGATTAGTATAAGTATAGAAACAAGTCCAGCAAAATCTTGAAGCAAAATGTATGCAATGTGCAATGCTCCTATAATAGTAAGAGCTATTATAAAAGTATAAATACAATATAGGCCAAGACAAATTTTATTATAAGTAGGTAAAATTTGTTTGACATTTAAAAATTGTCTTACAAATTCTATACCAGATATATTTATAAAAGCTGTAAAAAAGAAAAAAGCTTTTGTTGATAAATAATTATTTTCTGGCCATAGAAATTGAAATGTATATCCTTCTACAGTTGCTTGTGTTAAACCTAAAATTAAAATGTAAGCAACGTAATATAAATATATAGGATCTTCAACAGTAAAATATATAAAAAGATTATAGAAAAACATTACAACTATTACTCCAAAAAAAATTCCAAACCATAAGTTTTTATACAAATTACTTGTGGTAATTTGACTAGGTTTCCCTAAAAAGATTGGAAGAATTATTTCTTTAGAGGATTTAATACGTATAAAATATGTTGAGGTAGAATCAGTTTTAATATTTATGTTGTATAAATATTTGTGGTAGTTAACCATTCTTTGATGAAAAGGATAGTTCTCTCCACTATTATTCTTTGTATAAGTTCTTTCAATAGGACTATAAAATGAAATTTCATCTATCAAAGATTGACTAAATTCTAAAGTTAAATCAGGAGAATTTGATTTATTTGTAATGTTTAGCTGAATCCAGATGGGCTTTTCTATAAGCCCAAAATTTGGTACTGTAGAAGGTGATGTTTTGAAAGAATCTTGTTTTAATAATATGGTATTTATTGTTTCATTTGCATTAGAATCAATATAATATTTAATATATTTTCCAATAATTAAGATGTTATTGTTTTTATTATAAACTACTTGACCATGTGTAAATAATGTAATCAATAAAAAAAATAGTATGAAAAAAAACTTTTTAAGATGTAGTTTCATTTAATAAGAAAAAGTAAATCATAATAAAATACGTAAAATATTATTTATAGTTATGTAATTCTTAATTCAATAGATAATTTAAATATGTGTATAATTTAAAACTCTATAATGTTAATATATAAAATGATTATAATCCGATCAATATTACAGCTGTAACTGATACTGCAATGTAATAGTGCGGTTTCTATATTGTTCTTCTTTAATACAATTAGGGTTTTTTCTAAGCTCTGTAATGGCAGCTGTGTCTTCTAAGCTTGCTTTAGGTAAAAATTTAACATCTTTTAAGTTCATTAGTGTTGCTAAGAGATCTAGTTTTGGATAATAGAATGTTCCTGAATTTCCTATACTTTTTTCTATTTCATATCCAGCATTTTCCGCTAGTTTAACAGTATAAGGAGCGCATAAAGCAAACAATGAACTTAGCCCAATTTGAACAGAAATAGCAACTGCTGCTCTTGTTAAGAAAACTGCGCCAATTCCCATTCCAGAAACTTCTCTCGAATTCCACAATCCACATATCTCTCCTGTTCCTATATTTATTTGGCCTTCTACCAAAGATGTGATTTTTGAATCTAACTCAAGCAAAGCCAACTCAACAGGTAATTTATATTTTTTTTTAGCTATATGGACTCTTGCTCCTCCAAGGGTTTTGTTTGTTTTTATTTCTTCAACTATTATAACAAAAACATTAGGATTATACATCCATTCATCACCTGAAGAGGAAACTTTTTTGACACCAATACTTTCTAAAACATGTCTATGACCTAATATAAAATTTTCGCAAGATTTAGGATCATTTATTGCTTGATATAAGCGTAATCTTATCATGTTAGCTTTACAATTATCTAAGTAACTAATTGTAAAAAAAGGAAGATTCAATATTTCTACGTAATGATTTTACTTTAGCTTCTTTAGCTTTTGATAACTTAAAAATGAAAATTGGTTTTCTATTATTAAAGTTAGAGAATAATTTATAAAACTTAATCTTTAAGTTTTCTAGATCTTTTTTAAATTTTTCCTCAATTTCTTCTTCTTTATCTAATCTTACTAATAAAAATATTAACTGACTAATTGGTTGAAACGATATCTCTAACAAATTTGATTCTATCCATAATCTTTCTACAGCAAGTCCAGCTTTTAAAAAGCATAACTTTGAATCCTTAGGCATTGTAATTATACCTAAACTAGAACATGCATCTATAGATTTCAAAACCAACTTTCTGAATGCCTGTCCTCCCCCTTGTTTATTTATGAAACTAATAGCTTCTTTATCTTTAGCAATTTTTAAAGCAGACAAATCGATTTCTGTTGCCCCTAATGTAGTAATATCTAATCCATCTCTTTTATTACTACTTTCTTCCTCGGTCCATCTCAATTCATTTGTAAATGTATCATAATGTCCTCTAGGATGTAATATTCTTAACATTTCTGCTGTTGCCAATATCTCGCCTAATTCTTTTATCAACAAACCATTTTCAATAATTTGTAGGTTAATATCAGTGTATGAATCAATGGACTTTTTTAATATAGTATAAATATTATTAGGTAGCAGTTCTTTTTTATTGATTGTGCGATTTGTATATCGTAAGTATAATCCTCTTTCTAAATCTTTTAATGGGATTATTTCATGTTCTATTTTAAAAGTAACACTTGCAACTAATGTATTGTTAGCAATTGGGAAATATTCTTTTACGGTTTTATATTTAAATGTAGAAGCTTTTATATCAATATTTTCTATAGCAGCACCTATCGCTAAATATGATCCTAGATTGTCGTAGTCTAGCAAAGAATTAGAAAAATGTAAATCATGAAAAATAAAAAGTATTTTTTCTCTGTAAAGAAATTTCCATGGTTGGGCATTTCCTCCTGATGGTGCTTGTATTGCAGCTTGAATAATTATCTTTAAATCTGTTTCATTTATATCATCACCAATACTCGTTTTTTTGTAGTCATTTGATATTTCTATCATTCTTTCTTTTGTTAGTTCAGGTGGACTGTAGTAATTATTTGGATATGTTTTATTTTCTAATTCTTTTTTATTTTTTATTATTTCTTCAAAATCTACAAAGTACCTTCCAGAATCAGAATATTGATTTAAGAATATCCTACGACAAGTATCTGTAGTAAGTGCTCCACCTAAAACAACAGAAGAAGCCAACTGTGGCCAAGTATTTATGGATTGTTCAACTTCCATCATTGATGCTTTTAAACGAGTTGAAAGAGTTTCTGCTCCAACCATTTTTAATATATGAGGTATTTTTTCTTCATTGGATAAATTTTTAATTGTTTTTGGATTTAAATCTCCAGCAAGGCCATGCAAAATTTGTCTCTCTGGTTCCAAATCAAATCGTTCAACGTCCAACATTCCGCGATCGTTAGTGTCCATTACAACAGGTATTCTTAACTCTCTAGCTTTGAAACGACTTTCTATTTTTATGTCTAAACCATCACAAACTTCAATCAATAAATCTAATTTCCCATTTACAGTAAAAAAGTCGTTCATATTGTTTGTATGTAAGCCATTACTAAAGACCTTTATTTTTATAAATGGGTCGATTTCCAATATCTCACGTGCTGCAATTATCGTTTTCTTTACTCCTAAATTATATAGCCCTGTCCGCAACCTATTTAGATTACTTAATTCTGCATCATCAAAATCAGCTAATCTAAGTTCTCCACATGTTCTTTCCATAGCCAGGGTCAAAGCGATAGATTGTCCAACTGATAAACCTACAATTCCAATTTTCTTTGTTCTAAGTATTTGTTGTTCTTCTCGAGTTATCTTGTATCTATTTCTATTTGTTCTTACTTCTATAAATTCTTCTTCATCCAATAAATGTAGCAAATAATTGTTCCAAGGATAATAAACCCAAACGCCGTATTCCAACAAACTTTGGTTTCCGATATGCTTTTTTATTAAATCTGAATATTCTTCAGGTTTAATTTTAGTTGAAGGATTTAAACTTTTTATCAGCTCTCTAAGTTGTCCTTCTATTTCATCGAATATTTGTATTGAAGAATTTGATTTTAATAGTAATTCATATTGCTGCTTTTCTTCAGTTATATGTAATCTAAAAAATACTGGTTTGTAAACATCTTTATTCATAAAATCAGTTCCCATAATTAAAAATTAGATTATATATTTAGTCTGGAGATAATAAGAAAATTATTTTTTTCAATTCTATTTTCTACATTTAACTTCATACAAGGTATCAATCTTTTAATCATGCAAGAAAAAAAAATTAATATTCTTTTCATCGATGATGAGGAAAATAACCTGATCTCTTTCAATGCCGTATTCCGGTCAAGGTATCACGTGGTAACTGCCATGAATGCAGTAGATGCCATGCGAATTTTGGATACGGAACCCATCGAAATTATCATCACTGACCAGCGGATGCCGAACATGACGGGAAGCGAATTCCTGGAAAAAGTGCTGGAAAAATATCCTGATCCAATGCGTGTTCTACTGACTGGCTATTCGGATATAAGTGCTGTTATTGAGGCAGTTAACAAAGGAAAAGTTTTCCATTATTTAACCAAACCTTGGAACGAACAAGAGCTGGATGCCACCATTCAAAAAGCTTATGCCAAGTACGAGGAAGATCAAAACGTAAAAGAGATGAATGATAAATTGGCCGTATCCAACGGCCAATTAGAATTTCTGCTTCGGCAAAAATTGTTGTCTTAATCTATTAGTTTGATATAAAAAACCGTTAACTTGTAATTAATATTGTTACTTTAACAGTTAGTGTGATTTGGGGTTAATTTTTGTAGCCATTTTTTTACATGTAAAAACAGTATAAACCGTCGTATTTCGGAATGAACTAACTATTTAATGCTTCTTTTATGCCACAAAAATCACGGGTTTTTTTAATTTTTATTGTTTCGATTTTTCAAGTATTGCTTGTTTTTCTGGCCAAAGCGCAATTTGGTTCTGGTACAAAGTGGACAAAAGACGGCAACAATTATCTACAGGTACAGAACGAATCGGTTGTGCAAACTGCCATAAGCGATCCGTCCAAACAAGTTGTGCTGGTAGATGCAAATCTTCTCACCCCAAAAAATAAAACGCAACCTATTACAGTGCGCAGTTTCAGCTTTTCTGAAGATGGTAAAAAAGTGTTGATCTACACCAACTCTAAAAAAGTATGGCGTTATGATACCCGCGGCGATTATTGGCTGGCCGATTTATCTGCTAAAACTTTAAAACAAATCGGAAGCAGCCGCCCGGTTTCTTCGCTGATGTTTGCCAAGCTTTCTCCGGATGCTTCCAAAGTTGCTTACGTGAGTGAGCACAATATTTTTTCGGAGGATCTGGCTTCCGGAAAAGTTACCAAGTTGACCACTGACGGAACAAAAAAATTGATCAACGGAACTTTTGACTGGGTTTATGAAGAAGAACTGGATTGCAGAGACGGTTTCCGCTGGTCGCCGGATAGCAAATCAATTGCGTATTGGCAGCTGGATGCCAATAAAACCCGGAATTATCTGATGCTGAACACTACGGATTCGCTTTATCCTTTCACGGTCCCGGTGGAATATCCGGTGGTTGGCCAGGACCCGAGCCGTTGCCGGATCGGCGTAATTTCTCTCAGCAATAATAAAACTACCTGGATGAAAGTGCCCGGCGATGATGTGCAGCATTATATCCCGCGGATGGAATGGGCAGCAAACTCATCCGAACTCATTATCCAGCAATTAAACCGGCGGCAAAATGAAAGCAAGCTGATGCTTTGCAACGCCAATTTTGGTACGGTAAAAACAGTATCGACAGAAACAGACAAAGCCTGGATCGATGCAAAACCTGAAGCGATTGGCTGGGATTGGATCGATCAGGGGAAAAGTTTTTTGTGGCTAAGTGAGAAAGACGGCTGGCGGCACATTTATAACATCAGCAGAAACGGACAGGAAAAATTGCTGACCCAAGGTGATTTTGATGTGATCAGCATAGAACGGATCGACGAAAAAAATAATTTGATCTACTTTATGGCTTCGCCGGAAAACGCTACGCAAGCCTATCTATATAAAGTTGCGCTGGATGGAAGCGGAAAAGCAGAACGCGTAACGCCGAATGATGAGCCAGGAACGCATAGTTATGATATTTCGCCGAACGGAAAAATTGCTTTGCATTATTTTTCCAGCAGTACCACATATCCGACTTCGGATTTGGTTTCCCTGCCAGACCATCAAATTGTGGGCGGTAAAAATACTTCTCCCCCAAAAAATACAATGGTTAACAAGCCGGAATTTTTCAAGGTAAAAACAGTAGATGGCGTAACGATGGACGGCTGGATGGTTAAACCAACCAACTTTGATTCGACGAAAAAATACCCAATTGTATTTTATGTTTACGGTGAACCGGCCAGCCAAACGGTGAAAGATAGTTACGGCACTGGCTTTAACCACTTGTATCTCGGCAGCATGGCCGGCGATGGTTATATATATGCTTCGGTAGAAAACCGCGGTTCGCCGGCACCGAAAGGTCGCGCATGGCGCAAAGCAATTTACCACCAAATTGGTTTGCTGAACATCCGCGATCAGGCAATGGCCGCCAAAGAAATTTTAAAACATCCTTATATAGATACCAGCCGCGTAGCCGTTTGGGGCTGGAGCGGCGGTGGCTCCTCAACTTTAAACCTGATGTTCCAGTACCCGGAGATTTATAAAACCGGGATTTCTGTGGCTGCGGTGGATAACCAGTTAAATTACGATAACATTTATCAGGAGCGATATATGGGTTTGCTGCCGGAAGACAAGCATTATTTTGTAGAAGGTTCTCCGCTGAATTATGCTAAAAACCTGCGCGGCAATTTGCTGATTGTGCATGGAACGGGTGATGATAATGTGCATTATAACAATGCCGAACAGATGATCAATGAGCTGATCAAGAACAATAAAGTTTTCCAGCTAATGAGTTATCCAAACCGGACGCATTCTATTTCGGAAGGAGCGGGAACGAGCAGGCATCTGGCCAACACTTACACCCGGTTTTTGAAAGAACATTGTCCGCCGGGAGCGAGGTAAGGTTTTAAAGTCCGCGTTGTCATTTCGACCCGAAGGGAGAAATCTTCATCAAAAAGAACAAATCCCAATGCTTCTTTTATCGGCATAAAAATCAGTTTAAAAGTCCGCGTTGTCATCGCGACCCGAAGGGAGAAATCTTCTTTTAAAAACACCGACCGTATTATAGCCAATGCTTCTTATATAGGTATAAAATTAGTGTTTCGTCATCCCGGCCGAAGGGAAAGATCTTGTTATTAACTGTTATGATTGGAATAAGATTTCTCCCTTTGGGTCGAAATGACAAAAAGGACAACATTAAGTTTTTAGGTCGATAAAAGAAGCATCAGGATTATAAGTGCCTCTGATGCTTCTTTTACCGGCACAAATTCTCAATCAGCCAAAAACAAACTGCGACTGCACATTTTGTAAATGGTAAAAATCATTCAAAAACTGATAAATAATTTTTGGTAAAGCCAAAGTTTCCAAAGCATCAAAAGGCGTAAAAAACCAGGAAGGCTGCATAATAATTTCCGTTGGATTAACTTTTAAATGAATAAAATGTGCAAAAATCCGCTGATGCGTGAGGACGTGTTTGCGGATTGGCGAAGTGGAAATAACTGTTGCCTGATTTCCAAAAAAAAGTTTGAATTCCGGTAGCAACGATATTTCTTCTACCGGCGTATAATTTACTGTTTCGATCAGCGGCAAATCGTACATATTAGCCCAAATATCACTGATGCTTCTTTTATTGAGTAAAATTTGGTTTTTATCTGCGATCAGAAAATAATTGAAATAGCGTTCACGGATTTTTACGGTTTTCAATTTAACCGGTAATATAGGAATGCGTTTGGTTTGGTAAGCATTGCAAGCTTCCCGCACCGGGCAGATTTTACAATCCGGATTTTTGGGTTTGCATAGCATTGCTCCAAATTCCATCATGGCCTGGTTGTGCTGGCCGGGATTGCTTCGATCTAACACTTCATCTGCCAAAACCTGGAAAAGTTTTTTCCCTGCCGGAGAATTGATCGGTTCTTCTACACCAAACCATCTGGCCAAAACGCGGTACACATTGCCATCAACCACGGCTTTAACTTCATCGGCAGCGAAAGAAGAAATTGCGGCAGCCGTGTATTCGCCAATTCCTTTTAGTTTGATCAGTTCTTCATAAGCTGTCGGGAAAATTCCC
The DNA here is from genome assembly GCA_964236465.1 of uncultured Sphingobacteriaceae bacterium. Classification (GTDB taxonomy): domain Bacteria; phylum Bacteroidota; class Bacteroidia; order Sphingobacteriales; family Sphingobacteriaceae; genus Mucilaginibacter_A. The sequence continues at coordinate 41,622 of CAXSBZ010000027.1, forward strand.
CCGTTATTTTCCTGGATTTGCCGGGCAGTCGTCAGCATATTTCTTCCGCGGGAATAATAGCCCAAACCTTGCCAGAGCTTCAGGATTTCATCTTCTGTTGCGTTTGCAAAAGCGGTTACATTTGGGTATTTTTCCAGGAAACGATAAAAATACGGCTTGCCCTGATCTACGCGTGTTTGCTGCAAAATTACTTCCGAAAGCCAGATGGTGTAAGCGTCGGTAGTGTTGCGCCAAGGGAGGTCGCGTTTATATTGCTTGTACCAGGTTTGTATTTCGTCGCTCCAATTCATCCGGCAAAAATACGCAGCTAAAAGCTTAACCAAATCATTGTTAGGCAGATGTGCAAATAAAAAAAACTGTTTTTTTTTCGCTGTTTCGTTTTAAAGCAATACTTTTGCCACCCCAAAACAACTAAAGTATTACAATAAAATAATAACAGCGAGCAGATGACTAAAGCAGAGATTATATCCGAAATTTCTACCAAAACCGGGATAGAAAAAGTGGATGTACAAGAAACAGTTGAGGCCTTTTTTAAGGTGGTAAAAGGAGCAATGGTTGGTGGAGAGAACGTTTACGTGCGTGGCTTTGGTAGTTTTGTGGTGAAAAAGCGGGCTAAGAAAACTGCTCGCAATATTTCTAAAAACACAGCGATTATTATCCCGGAACATTTCATCCCAAGCTTTAAACCTGCAAAAACCTTTGTAGAAAAAGTGCGCACAGGCAATAAAACCAAAGCAGGTAAATAATTTTTAGGATGAAAAAGAAGCAAATAGGTGTAGTTGTACTGATTGTTGCAATGATGACTTATTTAATTTCTTTGCCTGTAAAAGGTTTGATCAGGCCGAAAGAAGCCAGAACCAAACCCGGAACAACTGCCGGACAAATGCAGCCAGCCGCTTCCGAAAGTATCAATGAAGAATATGTGGCCACAGCTGCCAAAAAATCACTGACGCAGCAGATGCAGGCAGAAATTAATTCAAAAGAATCTCAGTTGCAAAAAGCAACAGCAGATGAAGAAAGGCTGCCGATGGAAAAAGATCTGGCAAAAACCTGGGACGAATTGAATGTTCCTGCTCCTGCGGCTTTTTATTATCTGTCTGTTGCCCGAAAAGAAAACAATTTGCAAAATTGGTTAAATGCAGGCAATCATTTCAATGATGCTTATAAGCTAACACAGGATACGGTAGCAAAACCTGCCTTTCTGGTTGATGCAGTT
>CAXSBZ010000028.1:0-41318 GCA_964236465.1 uncultured Sphingobacteriaceae bacterium
TTACTGCAATGAAAATGGCTGTATTGGCTGAAACCTTAATTCGGTAAAACAAGTATTATTTGATCTTAAAGGAATTATAAATTTACCCAAATGAGAAAAATTATTTTATTAGCTGTTTTAGCTGCTACTTTATCAGGTTCTTTATCATCTTGTGCATCAAAACTTTGTCCGGCTTATGGTAATAGCCATCACAGATAATCGACTCATTGTCAATTTATCAATATTTAGGTTGATAAAAGAAGCATCTTTTTAATTTTGCAAATATGAATTGGACAAACCTTACTTCTACAGACCAAATTAATGAAATCAAAGCGGACAGTGGGTACAGCATAATCTTCAAACACAGTACACGTTGCCCAATTAGTATGATGGCAAAGAGAAAGTTTGAACTGGATGAAAAACTGTTTGATGTCAACGTTACACCACTTTACTTTTTAGACCTGATTAAATTTCGTGAGATTTCTGCTAAAGTTGCAGATGTATTTAATGTTCATCATGAATCGCCGCAGTTACTGCTGATTAAAGATGGTGAATGTATCTTGGATCAATCCCACTCCGCTATTTCTGCAGAAGAAGCTGTAGAATCTATACAGTAATACTATTTTTACCAGTTAAAATTTACTGATTTTTTAATATCCGGGTGCAAGCTTAAATAAACGGGGCAGGTTAAAGCTGCCCTTTCTAATATTTTTTGCTGCTTATCTGAGTAATTTTCAGGAAAATTCAGTTCGACCCCAATTTCTCCAACTCTACGCGGATTAGCTGCCATAATTTTTGTAATTGCACAAGTTGTGTTTTCAATATTGATATGGTGCTCGCGGGCAGTGATACCCATAATCGTAAGCATACAGCTTCCTAAAGATGCAGCCAATAAATCCGTTGGCGAAAATGCTTCACCTTTTCCCTGATTATCAACTGGTGCATCCGTTAAAATTTCGGTTCCTGATTGAATATGTGTCGCTTGTGTTCTTAATGTACCTTGATATACAGTTTCAATAGTTGCCATTTTTTAGTTTTAGATTATAAAGGTAGATCAAATAAATTGTAGTCAGTTGATCGTCATTAACCTTTTGATGAAGTAGTATTTTCTGTAAATAAAGCGAAATTAATTAATTTTGTATTATGATCGATTTACCAGTAGTTCCTGCTGTTCAAAACCAGCGTAAGCCCGATTGGCTGAGAGTAAAATTACCTGTTGGAAAAGAATATGCACATGTTCGCGGATTGGTGGATACGCATAAACTACATACTATTTGCGAAAGTGGTAACTGCCCAAATATGGGAGAATGCTGGGGTGCAGGCACGGCCACATTTATGATTTTGGGAAACATTTGTACTCGGTCATGCTCTTTTTGTGCTGTAGCAACAGGCAGACCGCTGGCAGTGGATATGAACGAACCTGAACGGGTGGCCAGTTCTGTAAAACTGATGCAAGTAAAACATTGTGTAATTACTTCGGTGGATCGTGATGATCTGAAAGATGGCGGTTCTATCATCTGGGCAGAAACCATTAATGCCATCCGCCGCGAAAGTCCGGAAACTACTTTGGAAACTTTAATTCCGGATTTTAGGGGGATTTGGGAAAACCTCGATCGTGTACTGGCAGTCCGCCCGGAAGTAGTTTCACATAATTTGGAAACTGTGAAAGAGCTGACAAAAGAAGTAAGGATACAGGCAAAATACGACCGAAGTTTGGAATGTTTGAGACGAATATCTGCAGCTGGTGTTCGTACTAAATCAGGTATTATGCTGGGTCTGGGCGAAATGGAACACCAAGTGTTGCAGGCAATGGACGATTTGTTGGAGGCCGGAGTGCATATCCTAACGTTAGGGCAATATTTGCAACCTTCAAAAAGCCATCATCCGGTTTTAGATTGGATACCCCCGGATCAGTTTCAGTTTTACAAAACAATAGGATTAGAAAAAGGTTTCAGATACGTGGAAAGCGGTCCCTTAGTTCGCTCTTCTTATCATGCTGAAAAACACCTATTCAACTTTTAGTATTTTGTAATTTCCTATTCCATTGGCCAAAAAGAGTAAAATATCACTTTCTGAAGAAGAACTTATTGCGGCTCTTCAGCGGCAAGACAAAATTGCTGCCGAAGCACTATACGACATGTATTCGGCTTCGCTTTTTGGAGTGATAATCAGGATTGTACAAAATAATGAAATTGCAGAAGATCTGTTGCAAGAGACTTTTGTAAAAATCTGGAACTCCTTTCACTCTTACAGTTCGGATAAAGGCCGCCTCTTCACTTGGATGGTAAATATTGCCAGAAACCTTTCAATTGACAAAATAAGGTCAAAAGATTATAAAAATCAAACAAAAAACCATGAACTTGAAATAAACGTAACTTCAATTGATGCTAATTTAAACACTACTTATAAGCCTGAACTATTGGGCGTTAAGGATTTGGTGGATAAATTAAAACCGGAACAGAAAATTATTCTGGATCTGGTTTATTTTAAAGGATATACGCATTTGGAAGCAGCAGATGAGTTGAGTATTCCTCTCGGTACGATCAAAACCCGATTAAGGATGGCTATCATACAATTGAGGAAATATTTTAATTAGTGTGGAAGATATAAAACAATATATTGAATCTGGGATCTTAGAATTATATGTTCTAAACGATCTTACGCCTCAAGAAAGACGTGAGGTAGAAACGTATGCTGAAATGTACCCGGCAATTAAACAAGAACTAAACGATATAAGCCGAACAATGGAGCTTTTTGCAGATCATCATGCCATCGAACCACGCGAAAGTTTAAGAGATGCTATTGTTAGCCAATTAATAAATAATTCTCCGGCAAAAAATAATCTTTTGCCAAATCAGGGTTTTTCTGATAATAATAAAATAGTGTCGTTAAAAGCAGTCAATCAAAGCCGTTTTTACCAGTATGCTTTTGCCGCAAGTGTAGCTTTGTTGCTGGTAAGTTTGGTTGCATTGTTTAATACGTACAATAGCTTGAAACAATCCAGACAGCAATTGGTAAGCTTGCAGGTACAAAATCAAAAATTTGCTAATCAAGTCAATTATCAGCAAAACCAAATTGATCAATTCAAGCAATCTTCTGGACAACCTACTTTGCAAAATCCTGTTTCAAAAGATAGCGTTACGATAAAAGGAAATTCATCCGAAATTGTTGCTTTAAAAAATGCTTTAAAACGATCTGAATCTCGTCTCGCAGTTGTAAAAGCTGAAAATAATGATCGTGAAAAAGCCGAAAGTATTTTTTATGATCCTGATAGCCGTTTTATCAAACTGAAAGGTACAAATGGAAATAAAGCTGGTTCTGCTTTGTTGATTGCCTGGAACCCAGAAAAAAAGAAACTTTTTATTAATAAATCAGGTTCCGGCCTTTTGCCTAATGATAAAGACCATCAATATCAGTTATGGGCAATACGTAAGTTAAAGCCAATAAGTTTAGGTGTTTTTAACATCGGCAAAAAAGATTCTATGATACAAAGTATGCTTTCGATTGATAAGGCAGCGGCATTTGCGGTAACTTTAGAGCCAAAGGGCGGAAGTGAAAAACCAACTTTAACACAGATGGTGGCTATGAGTATCAGCCACAAGTAGTACTGTTTTTATCTTATAAAAATAGCTGAGCAAAACTGCTTAGCTATTTTTTTTGCCATTAATTTTGAAATTGTGGCCGGTAAATATTTAGCAACTTGCGAAGGTAAAACAGTAGACAATTGATTATCCAAAGCTAAATCATCTCCGGTTTTTCCGTGGATAAAAACACCTGTTAAAGCTGCCTCAAAAGGCGTATAACCTTGCGCAACAAATGCGACAATTATACCGGTCAGCACATCGCCCATACCGCCAGTGCCCATGGCCGGGTTGCCGTTTGGATTGAAATAAAGCTGCCCATCGGGATTAGCAATAACTGTATATTGATTTTTCAAAACAATTACTAATTTTCTATCTGAAGCCTGTTTTCTGGCTGTTTGCAATCGTTCCCACCAGGAATTGTGTTTGCCGAATAAGCGGTCAAATTCTTTAACATGTGGCGTAATTATCGAATTTTCAGGTATCAATTGCCACCAGTCCGGGTTTTCTGAAAGCATGTTTAAAGCATCCGCGTCCAGCACAATTGGTTTTTTATAATTTTTAAAAAGCTCTTCCATCAAGTGCTGGGTATCTTTTCCTAATCCCGGCCCAATGCCAATCACCGTAAATCTATCCCATTCAATTTCCGGCAACAGTTTTTCTTCCCGCACAATCGCCATTACTTCGGGCATTGCAGCATTTAGCGCAGTTAAACCAGGTTCCGGCAAGCAAAGCGTTGTTAAACCTGCTCCTGCATAAACCGCAGCAGAAGAGCAAAGCAATGCGGCACCCATCGTTTTTGCCTGTCCGGCAATCAAAAGCGCATGGCCAAAAGTTCCTTTATGCTGAAATTTTTTGCGTGGTTTAAGGATTTCAACAGTGTCTTTTTCTTCAACCAAATGATAAAAGCTGTTGCTGTTTTGAAGGAAATTTTCGTCCAAACCAATATCAACCACTTTAAAATCATCCATAAAAGAAGCAGATTCGGGCAATAAGAAATTGATTTTTGGCTGCTGAAAAGTAATTACCAGATTTGCTTTTAAAACAATTGCGTTTGGATCGATCACACCTTCTGCAAAAAAACCGGTAGGAACATCCACGGCAATGACTTGTTTTTGAAGCAAATTCAGCTCCTTAACCAAACCAGCATAAGCACCGGTTAAGGGTTTATTCAAGCCGCTACCGAGCAAAGCATCAATCAAAATTGCAGCGTTTTCTTGTGGCAGATCGTCAGCTTTCAATTCTATAAAATCTATCGATGCTTCTTTTATGCGGGTAAAATTGGTATCGAAATCTGCGGTTGAATGATCCGAAAATTGTGCAATTTTTACGTTGATATTTTGATAGCCATCAGCTTTTAGCAAACGCGCAATAGCCAAGCCGTCGCCACCATTGTTTCCTGTTCCGCAGTAAACCGAAATTGAAATATTTTTATCCGGGAAATGATTGCAAAAACAGTTTACGAAAGCTTTGCTGGCGCGTTCCATCAAATCCAAAGAAAAAATTGGTTCTGTTTTGATGGTATGCGCATCAGCCTCGTGCATTTGGGTAGCGGAAATCAATTTTAACATAATTTCCTAACAAACTATTTTACAGCAATGTTTAAAAAAGGGAATGCTTCTTTTATAGGCATAAAAGAAGCATTCCCTTTTTAGGATTATTTAAAAAGTTTAAACGATAGCGTGCATTTCCTTTTGTAAAAACTTGCCCGTAAAACTTTCTTTCACTTTGCATAAACCTTCCGGCGTACCTGAAAACAAAATTTTGCCGCCACCAGAACCACCTTCCGGCCCAAGATCAATCACATAATCTGCTACTTTTATCACATCTAAATTGTGTTCGATCACTAAAACCGTGTTGCCTTTGTCAACCAGCAAATTCAAAACGCCAAGCAATACATTGATGTCTTCAAAATGCAAACCAGTTGTCGGTTCGTCCAGAATATAAAAAGTATTACCGGTATCTTTTTTAGAAAGTTCTGTCGCCAATTTTACGCGCTGTGCTTCTCCGCCGGAAAGCGTAGTGGATGATTGCCCAAGTGTGATATAACCCAAACCAACATCCTGCAACGTCTTGATTTTCCGGTAAATAGAAGGGATCGGTTCAAAAAACGCGCAAGCATCCTCAATACTCATATCCAGCACATCGCTGATAGATTTGCCGCGATAACGAACTTCCAACGTTTCGCGGTTGTATCTTCTACCACCGCATTCTTCGCAAGGCACCTGCACATCGGGCAAAAAATTCATTTCGATCAGCTTCACACCTGCACCTTGGCAAGTCTCGCATCTTCCGCCTTTTACGTTGAAAGAAAAGCGCCCAGGTTTATAACCACGAATCCGTGCTTCAGGCAAACCCACGAACAAGCTTCGGATATCAGAAAAAACACTGGTGTAAGTAGCTGGGTTTGAGCGTGGTGTGCGGCCAATCGGCGTTTGATCGATCTCGATTACTTTATCAATATTTTCTAATCCTTCAATTTTTTCATAAGGCAACGGTACTTTTTTTGCTTTGAAAAAATGATGGTTCAAAACTGGATACAGCGTTTCTGTGATCAAGCTGGATTTGCCGCTGCCGGAAACGCCCGTTACGCCAATCAATTTTCCCAGCGGAAAATCTACAGTTACATTTTTGAGATTATGTCCCGATGCTTTTTTTATCGATAAAAATTTGCCGTTTCCAGCTCTTCTTTTCTCCGGAATCGCAATTTCTTTGCTGCCATTGAGGTAAGAAGTGGTTAGCGTATTTTGGTGCATCAGTTGCTCGGGCGTTCCTTGGGCAACTACCATTCCGCCATGTACGCCGGCAGCAGGGCCCATATCGATCACGTAATCTGCTTCCAAAATCATGTCTTTATCGTGCTCCACTACCAAAACGGTGTTGCCCAGATCGCGCAGGTTTTTCAAAGCGTGGATCAGCCGATCATTGTCGCGCTGGTGCAAACCGATACTCGGCTCATCCAAAATATACATTACGTTCATCAGCTGCGAACCAATTTGCGTAGCCAACCGAATCCGTTGCGCTTCTCCGCCAGAAAGTGTTCTGGCTGTGCGATCCAGCGTTAAATAACTCAAGCCAACATCCAGCAAAAAACCAATTCGTGCACGGATTTCTTTTAAAATTTCTTTGGCAATAATATTTTGTCGATCCGATAAACGCTCCTCTAAACCCTGAAACCAGGCGTTGAGCGTTACAATATCCATTGTGGCCAGCTCGAAAATATTTTTTCCGTCAATCTTAAAATTCAACGATTCTTTTTTGAGGCGCGCACCATGGCATTCCGGGCAAATTTTTACGGTTCGATAATTGTCCAGGTCTTCACCCTGATCTTCGGTTTTACGTTCTTGCTGCTCTTCCAGCATTTTGATGATGCCGTCAAAATTAATGTGGTAATTTTGGACGTTGTATTTATTGTATTCTACCGGAACCGTAATCATATCCGGCGAACCATTTAAGATGATTTTTACAATTTCCGGTGATAATTTTTCAATCGGCGTGGCGAGTGAAAATTCATATTTTTTGCTCAACGCTTTCAAAACCTGAAACATCCAGGTTTCCCGGTATTCGCCAAGCGGGGCCAAACCACCGTTCAAAATGCTTAACTTTTTATCCGGAATAATCGCATCTTCGTCCACTTCTGAAATATAGCCCAAGCCATCGCAACGCGGACAAGCACCATAAGGCGAGTTGAACGAAAAGGTATTAGGCTGAGGTTCGTCGTAGGAAATACCGGAAACTGGATCCATCAAAAACTTACTGAAAAAAGAAACTTGGTTTTGCTGATCGGCTACGCGGATAATCCCTTTGGCTACTTTTAAAGCTGTTTGCAGTGAAGTTTGCAGTCGTTTTTCGTCTTTTTCGGTGATCACCAAACGATCCACTACAATATCAATATCATGGATTTTATAGCGGTCAACCTGCATTTTCGGTTCCACATCCTGGATTGCGCCATCAACCCAAACTTTCAGATAACCTTGTTTGCGGATCTGCTCAAACAATTCGCGGTAATGTCCTTTTCGGCCTTTGATAACCGGAGCTAAAACATTGATTGGTTGATCCTTAAAACGTTCTAAAATAGTTTTAAAGATTTGATCTTCAGATAAGCGTTCCATTTTTTCGCCCGTAACGTATGAATACGCATCGCCGGTACGGGCAAAAAGCAGACGCATAAAATCATAAATTTCGGTAATCGTGCCAACAGTTGATCGCGGGTTTTTGCTGGTTGTTTTTTGTTCGATGGCAATAACCGGACTCAAACCCGAAACTTTATCTACATCCGGACGCTCCATGCCGCCCATAAACTGGCGCGAATAAGCCGAAAAAGTTTCCATATAGCGGCGTTGTCCTTCGGCATAAATCGTATCAAAAGCCAGAGAAGATTTACCGCTGCCACTCAAACCGGTTATCACCACCAATTGGTTCCGCGGGAAAGAAATGTCTATATTTTTGAGATTATGCACCCGGGCACCATAAACTTCCACTTCGCTTTGCTCGCCCAGATCAATCGTTTTATCAGCCATGTTTTTGTTCGAAAGATTAGTTGACTAATCCTAATAATATGATTTTGTATAATTTAAACAAAAATAAACAAAAAAGGCCATCCCTAACAGGAATAGCCTTTTCTGCTCAGAATTACAGTATTCAACTGACGTGTTCACTAATTTGCTTGCCCAAATGCTGAATTTCTTCGGCATTCAAAATCAAGGCTTCATGCGCATGCGGCTCATATATCCAGATGTTATTTTCGTTGCAAACCAAACAACCAAATAGTTGATCTTCATAAAAAAGATTGTAAGCAGTCAGCTTCGGTTTGTTGGCATCTTCAACCTTGATCGTCATCGTATGATCTTTTCGGGGAATATCAATATGGAAAGAATTCATGTTTTTTTGTTAATGATTTTTAGGTGATAAAAGAAGCATCAGTTTAACGATACTGTTTTTATGGCAGTTTAATTTTATAGATTGCGTAAGGCGAAGTCCGTTTATTAACACCCGCATTGTGTTCCGGAGTTTTTTGGATTTGAGAACAGCTTACATATAAATAAGCACCGTCTTTAGAAAGAGAATAGCTATCGGGCCAGATTAAACGCGCATCTTTCACTAAAGTAGTTGCCTTCAAATCCGGCGTAATTTTGATGATGGAAGAATGCTGCGGATCGCCCAAATATAAATTTCCTTTTTGGTCGAATTCCATTCCGTCTGTTACCACAAATTTTCCTAAATCTTCTACATAACCTTTTAGTTTCTGACCGCTCAACGTATCATTCCGCAAAAATTCTGTTTTAATTCGATATAATTTGGTATCTGTTAAAGGCTTGTAATACAACCAATCGCCATCAGGAGTCAGGGCAATTCCGTCAGAATCAAATTTTACCGGCTGGCCGTCCTGCATCAATTCTTTTCCGTCGATAATAAATTTAAAATCTTTATCGGTATGCACAGAATAGTGATTTTGCAAAACCTGGCGCGCTTTGCCGGATTTCAGATCAACTACCATGATCCCGCCCGTACCGGAGTTGGTGATGTAGGCAAATTGGCGTTTGGTATCCACGCGGACATCGTTTAAATAGCTGTGTTCATCGGCAATACCTTCAAAAGTATAAGTGCGCTCTATTTTGTTGGTGCCCAGGTTAATTTTAACCAATTTGTGGCTTTGCTGATACACTTTATCCAGTTTTGGGGCAGCAGGATCGATCACCCACATCACGTCGTCCGCATCAATATAAGCAGCCTGCACGCAAACCCATTTATTTTTGCCGTTTTCGCCAGGTTTCCAACTGTTCATGGCTGCATCCGGATAAGGTTTTACTTTATTTCCCGGCATCACTTCAACCAAAGCATATTTATAAATGGAAGGTGTCCATAAAGGGTAATTGGTAAATAAGCGGCCGGTTTTAGAAATGGCAACACCCGTTAATTGGTAAGTGGAATCCGCAAAAACCTGCTCCAATTTTACTGATTTATTGCTGTTAGAAATAGCTTCAACCTTGTGTTCTGCATTGTTGCCGGTTGTGGCATCAGCATTTTTTACTGCATCACTTTCGGCCGGCTGCCCGGTTTTGTTATTGCTGTTGCAGGAAGCAAAACTTGCTGCCAGCGCAACTATTAAATAAGTTACAATTTTTTTCATACGAAGTAAACCAGTATTTCTATAAAAAAGTTTATCAAAAAATAACCTGAAGTATTCAATTTACCAAAAAAAGTATGGTAAAAGAAGGATCAACCCAAACTAATGATGCTTAAAAAACATCAGATACACTTGCTTAACGATGTGATAAACAGCAAAACTCCAAAATAAAATAGCAATACTTTTGTTGATGATTTTACTGCTGAGTGCAAATTTACTTTTGATGTAACTGGCTGATTTTGCATAAATGTACAAGCATAAAAACGCACCTAATGCCGAACCAAAACTAAACACAATCAACTCAAAACCAGTAGCTTCTATCCATTCATGGGTGATTAAGTACGTGCCGGTAATGAGCCAGAACGGAATTTGCATTGGGTTGAGGATACCCAGGATTATCCCGTATTTGATACTGTCTTTATCAGAGTAATTTTGGCTTGGCTCTTCGTTGCGGTTTTGCCAGGCAACGAAGCCGAGCACCGTAAACAAAACCACCATTACCCAATCAATGATCGTACTTAATTTCATTTGCTGCGACAGCCAGCTGGCTCCATGCATAATCAGCAGCGTAAAAAAAAACTCGATCACCGAAAAGGCAGAAATGAAATAGACAGCTTGCCTTATGCCACGGTTTATCGTGATCTGAACAAGCGTTAAATTAATATTTCCGGGCGGAATATAGCCGATAAAATTGCATACGATACCCAAAAAAAAGGTCAGAAAGATCATGAAGCAAAATTAATCAGGTTTTTGGTAGATTGAAATACAATTGCGGCTGATAAACAAACATAGTTTTTTGGTTGATAAAAGAAGCATCAGTGTAAACAAAAAAACCGCCTTTGCGGGCGGTTTGCAATTATGTTAGTAAAAAACTTAAGCTTGTTTTGCAAATTGTGCGTTGATGCTCAGCTTCACATCATCTCCAAGAACAATCGATCCGGCTTCGGTAATGCCATCCCAAGTTAAACCAAATTCTTTACGGCTGATTTTGCCGGTTACTTCAAAACCTGATTTTAGATTACCGTACAAATCAGCTGCAGAACCTCCCAATTCAACTTTTAAAGTTGTTGGTTTGGTAATATCTTTTATCGTTAAATTTCCAATTAAGTCAAATTCATTATCGCCTGTTTTCACAAAAGAAGTTGATTTAAAAGTGATCTTGGGATATTTTTCTGCGTCAAAAAAAAGATCAGATTTTAAATGTACATCACGTTGTTCCTGATTAGTGTCAATGCTGTCCACGTCCATAGAAAAATCAATTTCTGCACCTTCAAAATCATCCGAAGGAGCTTCACAAATGCCTTCAAATTTTTTGAAAAAACCGGTTACATTAGAAATTACTAAGTGTTTGATTTTGAAAGTAACCTGGGAGTGCATCGGATCTAAAACCCATTTTGTTGCTGTTGTCATAATGCTGTTTTTATGTGGTTAAATTATGTTTAACAAAGAAAATAAAAATTGTTGTTTAAACATCTTGTTTTGGGTTAATAAAGTCAAGAAATCACTGTTTGCTGCAAACGCTCTTTTAAAAACTTGCCGGTGTAAGATTTTTTATCTTTGGTTAATTTTTCCGGCAAACCTTCAAAAACCAGGTTTCCGCCGCGGTCGCCGCCTTCCGGGCCAATATCGATCACCCAATCTGCACATTTAATTACGTCCATATTGTGCTCAATCACTACAATCGTGTTGCCCTGATCCAGCAAAGCATTCAATGATTTCAATAGTTTTTTAATGTCGTGGAAATGCAGTCCGGTTGTTGGTTCATCAAAAATAAACATCGTTTTGCTGGCATTATTTCCTTTGATCAGGAAGGAGGCCAGTTTGATCCGCTGCGCCTCGCCGCCAGAAAGTGTGTTGGACGATTGGCCAAGCTGCACATAGCCCAGACCAACTTCTACCAGCGGCTTTATTTTGTTCAAGATTTTGGTTTCTTTCGAGAAAAACTCCTGCGCTTCATCAATCGTCATCTGCAAAATATCCGCTACGTTTTTATCCTGATAAGTGATATCCAAAATGTGCTGCTTAAACCGTTTGCCGCCGCAAGCTTCACACGGCAGAAAAATATCCGCCATAAACTGCATCTCGATCTTCACTTCGCCTTCACCCTGGCACATATCGCAGCGGCCGCCTTCTACATTAAAAGAAAAAGCGGCAGGTTTTAATCCGGCAGCTTTGGCAGCCGGCAAGGCAGAAAACAAATTTCGGATATCGTCCCAGGCTTTGATATAAGTAACCGGATTGGAGCGAGATGAACGGCCAATCGGATTTTGATCTACCATTTCTACCTGCTCCATTTTACTGATATCGCCTTCAATGCCATCGTAACCGCCGGTTTTTTCGCCCGAATAATTGCCCAAGCTTTTTTGCAAAGCCGGATACAAAATTCGTTTTACCAAACTGGTTTTGCCCGAACCGGAGACGCCGGTAACAACTGTGAGCACGCCAAGCGGAAATTTGACTTCGATATTTTTCAGGTTGTTTTCGCGTGCTCCTTTTATCAGGATAAAATCGTTCCAGCTTCTACGTTGCGGCGGCACTTCAATTTCTTCGCGATGGCTTAAATATTTTCCGGTCAAGCTGTTTTTATCGGTTAAAATATCAGTATAACTTCCGGCAAAAATCAGTTCGCCGCCGTGCGTTCCGGCTTCCGGGCCAATATCGATGATATAATCCGCAGCCTGCATAATTTCTTCTTCGTGCTCCACCACCAAAACCGTGTTGCCCACATCACGCAGCGATTTCAAAACCGTAATCAACCGCTGCGTATCCCGCGGATGCAAACCGATACTCGGCTCATCCAACACATAAACCGAACCTACCAAACTGCTGCCCAGCGAAGTAGCCAGGTTAATGCGCTGCGATTCTCCGCCGGAAAGCGTGTTTGAAAGGCGGTTTAGGGTGAGATAACTCAGGCCAACATCATTTAAAAACAGCAAACGATTGATGATTTCGAGTAATAAACGTTTTGCAATTTTCTCATCCTGCTCATTCAAATCCAAGTTTTGAAAAAAGGCCAGGCACTCGTCCATCGGCAGCAAAACAATATCGGTGATGGATTTAGAATTTACCTTGACAAAAGAAGCATCCTGCCGCAAGCGGCTGCCTTTGCAATCCGGGCAGGTAGTTTTACCGCGATAACGGGACAGCATCACGCGGTACTGGATTTTGTAGGTCTGCTCTTCCAACTCTTTAAAATACGCATCCAAACCGCGGAAATATTTGTTGCCCGTCCAGATTAATTGTTGCTGTTTTGGTGTTAACTGGTTGTAAGCGCGATGGATCGGGAAATCAAACTTGATAGCTTTATTCACCAGTGCATCGTTCCATTCCTTCATTTTTTCGCTGCGCCAGGGTGCAATGGCGCCATCATAAATGCTTTTGCTTTTGTCCGGGATCACTAAATCTTCATCAATACCGATGGTTTTGCCGTAGCCTTCGCAGCGTTTGCAAGCACCGTACGGATTGTTAAAGCTGAAAAAATTAGGCGAAGGTTCTTCAAAACGGATTCCGTCGAGTTCAAAACGGTCGCAAAAAAACTGGTCTCGTTCCGGTTCTTCTTCAGTTAATTTATAGCGGAGATAACAATCGCCGCGGCCTTCAAAAAAAGCAGTTTGCACGGAATCTGCCAGGCGGCTCAGCGTTTCATCTTCCCGGTTCATAATCACCCGATCTACCACGATAAAAACAGCATGATCGGATTTCAGCTGCACATCTTCAATCGAAACATTTTCCAAAATCTGCTCAATCCGGGAAATCTCTCCTTTAAACAAAACCCTTTGAAAACCTTTTTGCAGCAAAACCGCCAGTTCTTCTTTTAGCGTTCGGTTATTATGCGGATGCAACGGACAATAAACGGTAACGGCAGTTTCTTCGGGCAATGCTGCAGCAAAATTGACGACATCTGTAACATTGTCTTTTTTAACAATTTGCCCGGATTTTGGCGAAACCGTTTTGCCGATACGGGAGAAAAGAAGTTTTAAATAATCATAAACCTCGGTAGAAGTGCCCACGGTAGAACGCGGGTTGGAAGTGATCACTTTTTGCTCGATGGCAATGGCCGGCGCAATGCCACGGATATAATCCACATCTGGTTTGTTCATCCGGCCCATAAACTGCCGGGCATAAGACGATAAACTTTCTACATAACGGCGCTGGCCTTCAGCATAAAGTGTATCAAAAGCCAGCGAAGATTTGCCCGAACCAGACATGCCCGTAACCACAACTAATTTATTTTTAGGAATCCCAACTGTCAGATTTTTAAGGTTATGCACTCGGGCACCTGCAATCAAAATTTGTTTTTTAGGATCTATTTCTATATCTGTATTCATTCAAAAAAATTATCTATGGTAAAAGAAGCATCAACAAAAACTGTTTCTTTAAAAAACAAAAATACCGGTCTGTTAATACATCCAAGTATTTTTAATTTAATATTTGTTTGTTAACAAATTATTTATTTTATTTGATATTGTAATTGTTAAAACTTACAGATCAGGATCCTATCGATAAAACTCTACTTTTTCAAAAATTTTAAAAAAAAGAACAAGGTAGCAGGTCTATGGAGTTTAGAGACACGAGTGATCAGGATTTGGTTCATCTGTATGTTTCCGGAAGTGAAGCGGGTTTAGCAGAACTTATTCGCAGATACCAATCAAAAATTTATACATCAATTTATTTATTGGTTAAAGATGAATATCTGGCGGAAGATATTTTTCAGGATACCTTTATCAAAGTTATCAACACGCTTAAAGCTGGTAAATACAACGAGGAAGGTAAATTTTTGCCTTGGGTGGCACGGATCGCACATAATTTAGTGATCGATCATTTCCGCCGGGAAAAGAGGACGCCTGTTGTAAATAGCAGCGAAGATTTTGATATTTTTGATGTTTTGGGGCAATACGATGAAAGCATAGAAGATCGGATGATCCGGGAGCAGACTTATACAGATTTGAAAAAACTGATCCATCTGCTTCCCTCAGAACAGAAAGAGGTTTTGATTATGCGGCATTACGGCGATTTAAGTTTTAAGGAGATTGCTGATATTACTAATGTAAGCATCAACACTGCTTTGGGCCGGATGCGTTATGCTTTGAACAACTTGCGAAGGATGATGACCAGCAAAGAATTGCTTTTGAAAGATTAGCGAAAAATTATTGCTTTTCATACTAAAATGTTATAGTTTTCGTTTCACTGCTGATTATTTTCATTAAACCAGCTTATGACCGAAATCTCTACAACTGAAGTAAATTCTGTTAATTTGTTGAGCAATGACCAGCTTGACTCCGCAGATGACCTGGAACCTCATGAAAAGCAGTTTTACAAAGTTTTATCTGCACAGTTGAATGCTATACAGTGCTTTCCTAAAAAAGAAATAATTCTTAAAATCATCAATTATTCCAAATCAAAAAAATAGCCGATAAAAGAAGCATCGGTTATTTTTTTGGTTTGAATAGTTTAGGATAATTATCTGTTTTTGCATCGATACAAAACAGGAGATTAAAAATTTCTCTACGTTTGTAATATGCTTAAAATAGATCGTTATAAAGCTTTTGTTGCTTATTTTTCTACACATCAGCCCAACCCAATAACAGAACTTCATTACCGCTCACCTTTTGAATTATTGGTGTCTGTAATATTATCTGCCCAGTGTACCGATAAGCGCATCAACCAGATTACGCCTGCTTTATTTGAGCGTTTCTCATCTCCGGAAAGCCTTGCAGCGGCAGCGGTTGAAGAAGTTTTTACTTATATCCGAAGCGTCAGTTATCCAAATAATAAAGCTAAACACTTAGTTGGCATGGCCAAAATCCTGGTTTCCGAATTTCACAGTATTGTGCCGCAAGGAATTGACCAGCTACAGAAAATGCCCGGCGTAGGCCGTAAAACTGCAAATGTAATTGCTTCAGTGGTTTTCCAGGAACCGGCCATGGCTGTGGATACACATGTGTTTCGGGTTTCTCACCGCATCGGGTTGACGACACATGCAAAAACGCCGCTCGCCACAGAACTTCAACTGATAAAATACCTGCCAAAAGAAGTAATTGCTGTGGCGCATCATTGGCTGATTTTGCACGGGCGATATATTTGCGTAGCGCGGACGCCAAAATGTGAAATTTGTCCGCTTACGCATTTTTGTAAATATTTCCAGCAGTTGAACACGGAAACAGCACTGCGAAAAAAGGAATTGGCAGAAGTTCAAAAAGCTAAATCTTTGCAAAAAACCCGAAAATTGAAACAGCTTGCAAAAGAACTTGAGCATTATGCAGTTAGCAGTCCGGTTGCTAATGCGGAATAATTAACTATATTTACTACTTCTTTTATCAGTGTTTTCTTGAGATTTTTTTGATAAAAATATTAGCATAAATTAAAGATTATCCTTACCTTCGAGCATAGAAAAACTAAAAAAATGAGTAATAATACAGATAAAAACAGTACAGATAAACTAAAAGCTTTACAGCTTACTTTGGATAAATTAGAAAAATCTTACGGTAAAGGAACTGTAATGAAGTTGGGTGATACAGCGATAGATCCGATCGAATTTATTCCGACCGGATCAATCGGTTTGGATATCGCTTTGGGTATTGGTGGTTTACCAAAAGGCCGTGTAGTTGAAATTTATGGTCCTGAATCCTCCGGTAAAACAACTTTAGCTATTCATGCCATTGCAGAATCTCAGAAAAGAGGCGGCATTGCAGCTTTTATTGATGCAGAACATGCTTTCGACCGCACTTATGCACAAAAATTAGGAGTTGATATTGAAAACTTATTGATATCTCAACCGGATAACGGCGAGCAGGCTTTGGAAATTGCAGATAACCTGATCCGTTCCGGTGCGATTGATATTATCGTGATTGATTCCGTGGCGGCGTTGGTGCCAAAAGCGGAGATTGAAGGCGAAATGGGCGATTCTAAAATGGGATTGCAAGCACGTTTGATGTCTCAGGCCTTGCGGAAATTAACCGGTATGATCAGCAAAACGGGATGTTGCTGTATTTTTATCAACCAATTGCGTGAAAAAATTGGGGTAATGTTTGGTAACCCGGAAACGACAACTGGTGGTAATGCTTTGAAGTTTTATGCTTCTGTGCGATTGGATGTACGCCGTATTTCGCAAATTAAAGATACAGATGAAGTTTCCGGAAACCGGGTGAAGGTAAAGATTGTAAAAAACAAAGTTGCACCGCCGTTTCGCTTGGCCGAGTTTGATATTATGTTTGGTGAAGGGATTTCTAAAGCTGGAGAAATTATTGATTTAGGCGTAGAATACAACATCATTAAAAAATCAGGATCTTGGTTTAGTTATGGCGAAACCCGTTTGGGTCAAGGCCGTGATGCTGTGAAAAACCTGATACTGGATAATCCTGAAATGATGGAAGAGCTGGAAAAGAAGATTAAAGATGCTGTGGCCGGGGTAGAAGTTACACCTGCCGTTGCAGTAGCTGAGTAAAATAAATAATAAAAAAAGTATGCTAAAAGAAGCATCTGCTCAAAAAGCAGGTGCTTCTTTTATTTTCCGCCAGTTCTGGCATACATATAAATGATTGCGCCAATTACGCCCAGAACCAAAACGAACAAACCTGTCATCCCTTTTTTCTTGTCCTGCCGCATCAGCCAGATTAAAAATCCAACCAAAGGCAAAACAAAAATCGCCCAAAAAATAAAAGAAGCTGTACTCATATTGATATATTTAAAGAGGCATTCGGGCCAGCGGTGCAATTTGCTGGCCAACGAAATCTTGTTTTAAAAATTTATAATAACCGGTTGCTGCAATCATGGCGGCGTTATCGGTGCAATACTCAAACGCCGGAATATAACAGTTCCAGTGGTTTTGAATGGCTGTTTCCTGTAATAAATTTCGCAAACCGGTATTGGCAGAAACGCCGCCGGCAAGTGCAATTTCTTTAATCTGATGTTTGATAGCTGCTTTTTTGAGTTTGTTGATCAAAATCGTAGCAATTCTTTTTTCGATAGAAGCACAAAGGTCATGTAAATTTTCTTTCAAAAAATCCGGGTTGGCAGCAACCTGATCTCGTACAAAATAAAGGAATGCTGTTTTTATGCCACTAAAACTGAAATTCAAACCAGCAATTTGTGGTTCCGAGAAATGAAAAGCATCCGGATTTCCTAAGCGTGCATGTTTATCAATCAATGGGCCGCCAGGATAAGGCAAACCCAAAATTCGGCTGGTTTTATCCATTGCTTCACCGGCTGCATCATCCAAAGTTTCACCAATAATTTCCAGATCAAAATAATCTTTCACCAAAACTAGCTGCGTATGTCCGCCGGAAACGGTAAGGCAAATGAATGGAAATTTAGGTTTTGGCTCCTGGATAAAGTTGGCCATAATATGCGCCTGCATGTGATTCACTTCAATCAAAGGCAGGTTTCGGGCAAGCGCAAACGCTTTTGCAAAAGAAACGCCAACCAGCAAAGCACCTAAAAGGCCGGGGCCACGGGTAAAACTCACCGCATCAATATCATTTTTTGTAACTTTAGCCGTTAAGATTGCTTGTTGAACAACAGGAATAATGTTTTGCTGATGTACCCGCGAGGCCAACTCCGGGACAACGCCGCCGTATGCTGCATGGATGCTTTGGCTGGTGATGGTATTGCTTACCACCCAGCCATCGATGCAAATGGCAGCGGAGGTTTCATCGCAGGAAGATTCTATCCCTAAAATTACAGGCATTTACAAAATATTTAGCTTACAAAGTTATTAAAAAAGCACTCAAAATAACGCTAATCACGCTGCTCCTGCTCATTCTGATGCTAGGGCTGCTGGTGTTTTCTTTTCAATTTAAACCCGTGCAAACCTGGGCAGCCAAAAAAGCGGCTGGTTATCTCTCCAAAGAATTGCATACCACGGTTGCCATCAAAAGCTTGTATTTAAAACCATTTTCTTCAATAGTTCTGGAGGATTTATTTGTGTTGGATCAGCAAAAAGATACGTTGCTGCAAACGCCTTTGCTGGATGTGCAACTCAGCAGTTTTTCTGTATTCAACAGCATCGGCGCACGCAAAATAGATTTTAAAAGTATTACCTTAAACAACGGCTCTTTTTACCTCAAAAAATTAAGGGATAAAAACAGCAACCTCAAATTTATCCTGGATTATTTTAATTCTGATACCACAAAAGTTCAACAAAGAAGTAAACCCTGGACAATCAATTTTAAACAGATTGCGCTGAATAATTTTCATTTTCAATATAAAAACCAGTTGATCGATACCAATATAAACGGTGTCAATTTTGATGATGTTGACCTGAAACGATTGAATGTTTCGGCCAGTAATCTCGATCTGAAAAACCATTTGTTTAAAGCGGCAATCGGTAATCTTTCCTTCGGGGAAAAAAGTGGTTTTGTGGTAGAAAAACTGGCTTCTGTAATCACAGTGGACACCAACCAGATCGAACTGCAAAACCTGGTTTTGAACACGCCAAATTCTAAGTTGAAAAAATACTTTAGGCTCGGTTTCAATAATTTTGATGATTTTAATGATTTCGAGCACAAGGTTACCATGGCTGCCGATTTCCAGGACGCGCATTTATCATCTAAAGACATTGCTTTTTTTGCAGATGAATTGCATCATGTGAAATTTGAGCTGGGCCTGAACGGCGTGATCAAAGGAAAAGTAGATCACCTGAAAGCTAAAAACCTGGCTGTGCAGGCCGGACAGGCTACTTTCATCAAGGGAAATTTTGACTTAAAAGGTTTGCCTGATTGGGAGCAAACGCTGATGGAGCTGAACATTGAGCAGGTTTCAACCAATAAAAAAGACCTGGATTTGCTATACAAGAATTTCACTGATAAAAGAAGTACAGCGGTTCCAGCGATTGTAGAGAAATTTGGTAACATCAGTTTTAGCGGCCAGTTTAGTGGTTTTCAGAATGATTTTGTGGCTTATGGAAGTTTCAAAACTAAGCTGGGCAGGTTTAGTTCTGATGTGAACATGAAAATCAAAGGCAATACGCCAAGTTACAGCGGCAACGTTAAAACCTATGATTTTGATTTCGGAACCCTACTGGGCGAAAATTCTTTAAACCGAGCTACGCTTTCTGCGGATATAAAAGGTGCCGGGTTTGATCTGAAAACGATGACCGGCAAACTGGCTGCGAAAGTTACTTATCTGGATTTTAACCAATACCGCTATAACAATGTTGCGGTGAACGGTACTTTCCGGAGAAAATATTTCGATGGTGCGGTTTTGGTGAATGATCCAAACCTGAAACTGAATTTTAAAGGAAATGTCAATCTGAATCCGTCGTTGCCAGTTTTTCATTTTGTGTCCAATATCAAAGGAGCGAGGCTGAATAGATTGCATTTTTTAAAAGATACCATTTCGGTGGATGCCCGTTTCAGTTCTGATTTTTCCGGCAACAGCATCGATAATGTCAATGGAAATATATTGTTGCGTGAAATCCGTTTAGTCAATCCCAGCAATAGTTATCTGGTAGATTCGCTGTACTTTGCAGCAGAAGGCAAAGGCCGCGAACGCGAACTTACCCTAAAATCTTCTTTGGCGGACGGAAGTTTGAAAGGCGATTATGATTTGAAAACGCTTCCGTCGTACTTTAAAACACTAGTCAAAAAGTATATTCCTTCTTTGCAAACCAAATTTGTAGCACCTAAACCTCAAAATTTTGCTTTCCGGCTCAACCTGAAAAACCTGGACCCGATAACTACTTTTTTCGTCCCCAAACTTAAAATCCCGGAGCAGGGAACTTTTGTCGGCAATTTTAATTCCAACAAAAACACAGCAACTTTAAACGGTTTAATCAAAACCATACAGTATGACAAAATGGTTTTCCATGATCTGCTGATTGATGAAAGTACGGACAACGATTACATAGGATTGAACGTTTCATTGAGCAAGGTCAATTTTACTGATAGCCTTTTTATTAAAAATATCAATATCACCAACTTTTTAAAACGCGACAGCCTAAATTTCAACATCAAGCTTTCGGATAAAAATGCGGTAAACCAACTGGATTTGTATGGTTTGGTCGAATTTGGGCGGGATACTACAGCGAAACTGAAACTTTTACCTTCGGATATTATCATTGAGCAACAAAAATGGCGGCTTGCCGAGCAGGTGCGGATCAGGATTTTGGAAAATGCACGTACACAAATTGCCGGTTTCGTGTTGTCAAACGGTTTGCAAAAAATCAGTATCGATGGCTTTATTTCTCCAAAACCGGAAGATAAACTGAAAGTAATGTTTAATCAGTTTAAGCTGGCTTCGCTGGATCAGTTGACGAAAAGTTCGGGCTTAAAATTAGGCGGAACCCTAAATGGTGAAGCTGTTTTAAATGCGATCACCAGCAATCCAGGCTTTGAAACTGATCTTCATGCAGATTCGATCACGCTGAATAAAACGGCTATCGGCAATTTGAAATTGGCTGCAAACTTGGACAACGCCAATAAATTAGCTTTGGTAAATTTGAGTTTGTTGAATAAAGGTTTGGAAACGCTGAAGATTGATGGGAAATATCATCTGGCAGATGAAGAAAACAAGCTTGACTTTCACATAAAAATGGATCAAACGGAAGCTGTAATCCTGGACCCGCTGGTAAATGATTTGGTTTCAAATTTGAGCGGACATATTTCGGCTGACCTCGACCTGACCGGAATGCCGGAGAAACCACAAATTAACGGAAATCTGAGTTTGCAGAATACGAATTTGACGATCAATTATTTGAAAACGCCTTATACAATTGATGATAATTTATCGGTTAAAAACAGCATCATCTACATCAATAACCTGCAATTGAAGGACAACAGAAAAGGTGTTGGCGTGGTTAATGGTACGGTTGATCTAAATAATTTATCTAACCCAAATATCCAGGCCACGATAGATGCGCGGAATTTGCAGGCACTCAATACGGCTTTCCGCGATAACCGTTTGTATTATGGTACTGCTTTTGCCACCGGAAAATTCAGTTTTATGGGGCCGACGGATAATATGAAGATCGATATTAAGGCCAGAACGGAAGAAGGGACAATATTTAATATTCCATTAAACTCATCGAACACGGCCAGCACGTATGACTTTATTACTTACGTGAGTCGGGATTCTTCCAAAAACGTCAAAAAAGAACGCTCCTTTAATGGTGTAACTTTGAACTTTGATTTAACCATTGATGAAAAAACTTTGGTTAAAATCACCACAGATTACGGACAGTTGGAAGGCAGCGGAACGGCAACTAATTTATTGCTGAATATCAACAGTGCCGGAGATTTTGAAATGCGCGGCGATTATTTGATCTCCAATGGAAAGTTTGAATTTACAGCTCAAAACTTTATCAGCAAAGTTTTCCAGGTGAATCAGGGCGGAACAATCCGCTGGACGGGCGATCCATCCAATGCGGAAATTAATTTGAAAGCGATTTATGAAGTTCGGACGGATATCAACGATCTGTATCAAGCGGCCGGACTATCCAACGCGCAGGGCGGCAGTCAGCAAAAGTTGGTTCAGGCAGAAATGTTACTAACCAAATCATTAACACATCCAGACATTGATTTCAACTTCAATTTCCCGAATGATCCTGCTATAAAAGATGAATTGGCGGCTTATCTGAACGATGCAACTAACCGGAACCAGCAGGCTTTAAGTTTGATTGTGCGGCGGAAATTTGCCACCGGAACTGGCCAGAACTTAACTAAAGAAGTAGGAAGCACGGCGCAAGATGCGATTAGTGAGTTTGCTTTTAATAAGCTAAATAATTTTATTTCCCAGTCTAATATCAAAAACCTGGATCTGAATATCCGTTCATTTAATGATGCAAGTGCTTCGTTGCGGTTGTTCAAAAATCGCTTGGTTTTAAATGGAAGTTTGTACAATAACCAGGTTGGAAATGATCTCTTTACACAAAATTCCAACGTTTTTAGTTCTAACTTAAACAATTTTACTAAGGATTTTGAAGCGCAGTATTTGATCACCAAAGATGGAAAACTGACAGCAAAATACTCTTACCGAGCTTTGAACAGTACCACTTTAAATACCATAAATGAACAGTTGGGCTTGCAATATGTAAACGGTTTGGGCTTGGTTTATCAGCAGGATTTTGATTCTTTTTCAGAATTTTTGAGAAATATTTTCAATAAAAAACGAAATAGGAGAGTGCCGCAGCCGATAACTCCTACAGTTCCAAAAACAACAACATCATTGGAATAAAATTATTAAAAGAATTCCTGATACTTCTTTTATCGACCTAAAAACAGTGAGTAACAAACGGCCAATACTAATTTTACCGGCATAAAAGAAGCATCTAAATTTTGATTAAGCTTGCTCCTTGTTTTCTTTTAAAATAGCATGGCCCATTTTATCCCGTTTTGTTTGAAGATAAAAGGCATTGTGCGGGTTGGAAGATATTTCTATCGGCACAGTTTCTACGATTTCTAAACCGTAACCGGATAAGCCAGTCCGTTTTTTAGGGTTATTGGTGAGCAATTTCATATTCTTAATGTTCAAATCACGAATAATCTGTGCGCCAACACCATAATCGCGCTGATCCATTTTGAAACCTAATTGCAAATTGGCATCAACCGTATCATAACCGTTTTCCTGCAAATGATAAGCTTTTAGTTTGTTGATCAAGCCAATCCCGCGGCCTTCCTGATTCATATAAACAATTACGCCCTTGCCTTCTTTCTGGATAATTTCCATCGCTTTGTGCAGTTGTGGGCCGCAATCGCATCGGCAGGAACCAAAAATATCACCGGTAATGCAGGAGCTGTGTACCCTAACCAAAACCGGTTCGTTCGGTTCCCAAGTGCCTTTTACCAGTGCAATATGATGGTCGCCGGTGCTTTTTTGGGTATAAGCGATCATGTCAAAATCGCCCCATTCGGTGGGCATTTTTACGGAAATTTCCCTGGTGATCAGGCTTTCCGAATTCATTTTATGCTTAATCAGGTTCTCGATAGAAATAATTTTGAGATCAAATTCTTTCGCCATTACTTCCAGGTCGGGCAGGCGGGCCATGTCGCCGTCGTCTTTTAAAATTTCGCAAATCACTCCTGCCGCATCAAAACCAGCCATTAGTGCCAAATCGGTAGCCGCTTCGGTATGTCCGGCACGGCGCAGCACGCCGCCTTCTTTAGAGATCAGCGGAAAAATATGACCCGGACGGCCAAAATCCGAAGCTTGAATTTCAGGATCGATTAATGCTAAAACTGTTTTAGACCGATCGCTTGCCGAAATACCGGTCGTGCAGCCGTGTCCAAGCAAATCTACTGAAACCGTAAAATTGGTTTCGTGGGAAGCCGTATTATTGCCCACCATCAAATCCAGCTGCAAACGCTGTGCAATAGAGCGTGAAATAGGCGTACAGATCAATCCGCGGCCGTATCGAGCCATAAAGTTAATTGCTTCCGGGGTGGCGTTTTGCGCAGGAATATAAAAATCGCCTTCATTTTCACGGTCTTCGTCATCCACAATGATGATCATTTTCCCGGCTTTTATATCTTCAATTGCTTCTTCTATGTTGCTTAGCATGTGGTCATTATTAAAAAAAACAGCTGATTACAAAAGCTTTAAAACAGAAATTTTCAACCATACTATTTATTTTTTTGCAAAATTAAGAATTAATATAATCGGGGCAGTCTGAAGATTGTCAATTCAGACTGATGCTGTTTTTATCGGCTTAAAATTAGTATCGAAATTTATGCTGATAGAAACAGCATTAGCTATTTGTTGCACGTAGGGTTTTGGGCAGTTTTGATCTTTGCTCCCATAGTTTTAAAAAGAATTTTTTGTAAATATCTATATCGAAAAGGGCAGAATCTGTGGCGGCTTTATATGTGAGAAAAATACCCAAAGGCGTTAAAATCACAATGGCAATCCACATACCTACAACCGGAGGAACGTGTCCGTCTTTAGCAGATTTTTCGCCGATGGTATAAATAATGTGGTAAATCAGGAAAAAAACAACTGAAACTACCACTGGTAAACCCAAACCACCTTTACGAATGATAGCTCCCAGCGGTGCGCCAATTAAAAATAATACTAGACAAGCTGCAGACAACACAAATTTTCGCTGATATTCTATCATGGTTCTGCGAATATTGTCAGTAGCTCCTTTTCGCATTTCAATTTTTGAGTCGATAACTTCCTTTAATGATCTCACTTCACCTAAAGCACCTCCGATTACGCTCAAACGCTCTTGAGGTTTAAAAGTTGATAATAGATTATTAGCTAATTTATAATTGTCCTGATTTAATTTGTGCTTATGCAAAATAGAAAAATACTTCAGATACGGACTAAAGGTTCTGAATTCTGTACTCAATCCGCTATCCAACCGGTGCTGTATTTCCTGGCGCGTTTGTTTTAGCTGCTTCAAATTCATCATCTGGTAAGCAGTTTTGAATTCACTTTCATCCGTTCTTTTAAATTTCAGGTTCGATAAATCAAACTTTTGCTCGGTTTCCTTAAAACGCAAACGCGTTAAACGCTGGCGCGGATTGTAGCCTTTATCACCATTAGTTTCTTCGTATCGGATACCGTTTTTAAGTTTCAGCACCAAAAAAGAATTATCCGGCGTGCGGTACATGCTGCCTTCTTTTGCAAAAATGAGGTTATTGCTGCCGGTAGTAGCGTTTTTTTCATAGATCATCATACCATAAAGCCTGGTACCGTCCGGGTCTTTTTTATGAACGCGGATAGAATAACCGGGGAAACTACTGCTGAAAATACCTTCGGGCAATAACTGGGTTGATTTTTGCTGCCGCGCGTCATACAGCAAAGAATAATATTTGAGATTGGCTACTGGAAGCATGTAATCAGAAAATATAAATGCACTTATGCTCAACAACGCAACCACAATAACCATCGGATACATGGCGCGGCTTAAAGAAACCCCTGCTGATTTAATGGCTACCAACTCATAATTTTCGCCCAAACTGCCAAACGTCATGATCGAAGAAAGCAGAATTGCAAGCGGCAAAGCCATAGCCACATTGGTTGCAGAGGCATACATCATCAACTCCAGGATGACGTACCACTCAAAACCTTTTCCAATCAAATCATCAATATACTTGAATAAAAAAAGCATCAGCAGCACAAACATCACTATAAAAAAAGTAACAAAAAATGGCTGTATAAAAGCTTTTAAAATCAGCTTGTGTATCTTTTTCACGTATCGTTTTCGTTTATGATGCTGTTTTTAGGCACCTAAAACACCAATCAAATAAGCAACCTGGTTGTTCCAGATTAGTGTCCGCTCGTTGATATTTTCTTCTGTTGCAAAATCAGTAATGCCTAAGGCAACATCGTTAGTCAGCTCATCCTGAATAATTTCCATTTCAAAATAACTTTGCGGGTCATCATCCGTCCATCGGAAACGTACGAATTTATTCTCTTTCATGGCCAGCAATTTTGCGTTTTGCGTTTCGTCGTCCCAAGAAAAAGTATAAAGTTGGTCTTTGATTGTAACATCATCTGCAAACCACTGCGCTAAGCCATTTGGCTCACTTAAAAAGCTGTATAATATCTTAGGGGAAGACTTTATTTCATACTCAATTTTAAATTTTTTCTTATCGCTCATTTGTTGTTATACGAAAGTTTTAGGTAGAAAATGTAAATTTTAACAAATTTTCTTGTTAAAACTAATTTCTGGTATATTTGCAGCCTCTTAAAAATAAGGCGGGGTAGCTCAGATGGTTAGAGCGCAGGATTCATAACCCTGAGGTCGGCAGTTCGATCCTGCTCCCCGCTACCAAAAAAAGCCACTTAATCAAGTGGCTTTTTTTATTCTTAAATTGTATCGGTAAAAGGAGTAGTAAGCTACATTTCAAACCAGTTTTACTTTGATGGTTAAATACTTGAAATACAACTTTAAATTCAACGATGCTTCTTTTAGCAACTATTTCTTCAATTTCCCAAACCCAGCCGGTGCTTTCCGGTGCTGCGTAGCCTGCTCGTAAGCATAAGTGTATTTAATCAGCGTTGGCTCATCAAACATTTTCCCCAAAAACTGTAAACCGGCTGGCAAATTATTACTGCTGTAACCCATGGGAACAGTAAACCCAGGCTGGCCGGTTCGCGGAGAAATAATTTGGCTGTTATCGCCTTTGTAACCGGCAAAATCACCGATTTTTGCCGGTGGATTGTTCCAAGTTGGATAAATGATTGCGCCTAAATGTTGTTCTTCCATTACTTTGATGATGGCGTTTCGGAAAGCAATCCGGCGTGGATCGTGGTAACAATCCTGCAAGTCATACGGACTTCTTTTTGGGTCAACCTGCTTAAAATAATCCAGATTGGGTTTGATGTAATCGGAATATTTGCCTGAAGCAATGATTTCATCCAAATTTTTTACAGGTGCGTTGCTGCCCAAAGAAGCCAGATAAGTGTTGATATCTTCACGAAAAGTAGAACCCCAGTTTTGGCGGCTCAGTTTGACAAAATCCGGAATATCTAAAGGATCAACAATTGTGGCACCTGCTTTTTTTAAATCAACAATCGCCTGCTCAAACAAAACTTTGATTTGCGGATCAATATTCCGGTCGCTTAAAATCCGCAACACACCGATGCGTGCTCCTTTTAGCCCATCTTTTTTAAGGTATTGCTGATAGTTGGCCGGGATTTTTCCTTTCGCGTTTGCCGTCAGCGGATCTGTTGGATCATAACCTGCAACAACCTGTAAAATCCGGGTGGCATCGGCAACAGAACGGGCAATTGGGCCGCCGGTATCATTATTTAAAAACAAGGGAATGATGCCACTGCGGCTGCACAAACCCAACGTTGGCCGGAAACCAACCAGCGCATTGTGCGAAGACGGGCCGCGGATAGAATTGCCGGTATCAGTTCCAACGCCAGCTTCTCCCAGATTTGCAGCTACGGCAGCCGCTGTTCCGCCACTCGAACCAGCCGTGGTATAACCCAGATTATAAGGATTCAAGGTTTCACCAGCAATCGAACTGATGGTTACTTTCGGACTAAAAGCAAACTCCGCCATATTGGATTTGGCTAATACAATTGCGCCGGCATCTTTTAATAATTTGACCATGTGCGCATCTTTTTCAGGCCGAAAACCTTTAAAAAGGATGGAGCCGCCGGTAGTTTGCAGTCCGGCTGTTTGATAATTGTCTTTCACAATCATCGGGATGCAATGCAGCGGGCGCAATTTCCCGGTGCGTTTGTATTCGGCATCCAACGCCCGTGCTGTTTTTATCGCCTCAAAATTGGTAACGATGATGGAATTAAGGTGCGTAGATTGATCATAAGCCGCAATGCGTTGCAGATAAGCGGAAACCAAAATTTCGCAATTGCAGGTTCTGTTTTTAAAAGCCTGATGGATGGCATCGATATTGGTTTCCACCACATCAAAGTTTTTGGCTGAGATTTCTTGTTTTCGGGTGAAGCAACTATCAAACAGAAAAATAGAAAGTAAGAGAAAAGTAGTAATTTTTAATTTCATAAAATTTATTTGATCTAGTTCAGCTTTAACAGATACTGTTTTTATTACCTAAAATTTGGTATTAAAACAAAAGTACGGCTTTTACAAACTGTACTTCTTTTACCGATTTAAATTTAAAGCATTACTACAACCAATTATACTATTACTGATACAACGATTCAAGGTTAATCAGTACATACTTTCCCACAACATCAAAGTCCATTGTATAATTGTCCGGCTTTGGAATTTTGCTTTCTATTTTTCCAGTTATTTTGTTTACAATCAAATAAAATTTTATGTCCGGTGTGCAGGCAATGACATGATTTTTATAGAACTCCCAATAAATTGCGTTTTTAACCTGCCAAAGTTTCTTGCCCGTATTTAAATCAATACAAACCAATGTATGTTGATTGTCGAGATATAGCCTTCCATTTTCAACGTTATAACGAGGGTCGTTTCTGAAATAACCGCTCCACAAAAACTTCCCTTTAACAGAACCTGTATTCAGGTCAAGCCGGTAACAGGCATCACCTTGCGGAATGATGACAGCGCTGTTATCGCTAAACAACTGGTCCCGTGATACATATTTCTTTGCATACACCCAAGTTTTAGAATAATTTAGGGTTTTAACCCACCTACGTTTGAGCTTGTCCAGGTCAAAGCAGACAATATTGGTGTATACTCCTTTAACCGTGTCTGAAACCGTTTCAGTAAATACAAGTTTGTTGCCCAATACCCCATTCATCCCATTGTTCACGATTTCGGTGTACCGGTATTTCCAAATTAGTTTTTGGCTTTTAATGTCGAATACATAGATACCAGTCATGCTGGTAATAACGGCCAAATTTTTATAAAGCATAACCTTGTTGACGTAAGACAGCGTGTCCTGGTATTTTTTGAAATAATCGGTTAAATTTTCATCTAAGTCCAGTGTCTGCATGGTGCTTCTTCCAAAACTGCCAAAATATAACTTTCCGTTTTTGAAAGTGTCAATTGGAGAAATACTGGGATACTTCAAAGAATCATTACCGGTTGTTACATTGAACTTTAAGTTTTTTATACTTTGGACAAAATAATATTCCTTGTGGTCGATACTTCCTGTATGGAACCCGACAATGGTATCATTAAAAATTCGAAAGTATGGACTTTCATATTCATGATCAGTATTGATAAACCTTAAGTGCAGTGCTTTTGCCATGCTGTCTGCAAACTCACGCTTTTCCCAAGGGGTTACATACTTCAAACAGGAAGTTAAGGTTATAACAAACAACAATCCAAATACTATGTACTTTTTCATTTGCCAAAGTTCAATTTGCAGAAGTTATACTCTAAGTTGTTAAGATTGGTTCTTGGAAACAAAAAATCCCGAACTGGTTTTAACCAATGCGGGATGATGCTTCTTTTATCACCTAAAAATTATACCGCGTCTGACAGCGAGCTGAAAGTAAAATCCTGAATTTTCATCGGCGGAATCAAATAACTGCGGTAAGATTCTACGCTGATGCTGCGTTCCGGTTTGCCCAATGCTTCCACGTTGTTCAGCATAATAATCGGGCTTTCATTAAAGCGGAAATTTTTAACTGGATACATGATCTTGCCGTTTTCGATATAAAACGTACCGTCTCGAGTTAAGCCGGTTAAAAGAAGCGTTTGCTGGTCCACCATCCGGATGTACCAAAGCCGCGAAACCAAAATGCCTCTTTCAGTGCTTTTGATTAGATCTTCCAGCGAGGCCGTTCCGCCTTCCATAATGATATTGCTTGGGCCAGGAACAGGTTTTACACCTTTTTTATCAGCCCAATAACGCGAATAGCTTAAGTTTTTAACAACGCCTTTATCGATCCAGGTTGTTTTTTCCAATTTTTCGCCGTCGCGGTTCCAGGTATCACCGGGCAATTCTGTGTTATAAGGATCAGAATAAATGGTTACTTTTTCGTCCATCAGCTTCTCGCCCAAGCGCGTCCCGCCACCGGGTTTGCTTAAAAAACTGCGGCCTTCATCAGCCATCCGGGCATCAAACCGGAACATGTTTTCCAGCATATAAGTAGCGGCAACCGGCTCCAGGATAACCGTATATTTTCCGGGTTCGATGGCTTTTGCACCTTTAGAACCATTGGCTTTTGAGGCAGCAATTTTTGTTGCCGAAAGTGTATCCAGCTTATTAATATCATTAAAACCGCGGGCTGCATAACCGGAAGCTGTTCCTTCTGCGTTGCGTGTAGTTACCGAAAAAATCACATCAGTGTCCTTGTCATAACCAAACAAACCTTTAGAATTTATAAAAGCATTAAAACCGGTTGTGTTTTCCAGAAAACCAGCGGCCTGCAAATTAGCATCTTTACAAACCTGGATGCTTTTTAACACCGCTTCCGCACGCGTATCCGGCGTCATGGCAGCCGTAGCTGCAACGTAACCAATGCCATCCGGAAAATCTTGCGGGCCGGCAAGCGGCATGTGTTCCGGGTTTTCAGGTGCTAATTGCGCCAGTTCTTCTGATCTTTTCACAACGGTTTGCAATGATTTATCGTCGAACTGATCTATGGTAGAAGTTGCAGATTTCTTGCCGTAGGTAGAAGTTACGGCCAGGCTAAGCGTGCTGATATCGCCGGCTGTAGAAACGCCGTTCCGCGCATATCGGATGTTGCCGCCTTCTCTGCCGTTTAAACCAACTTCACATTCATCTGCTTTAGAAAAACTGAGCACTTTCTTGAGTATCGTTTGGGCTTCTTCTTTGCTTAATATCGCCATTGATTTGGATTTTTTTGAGTTGAGATTATTAAATTGTCTGAATTTGGATTAGTGGGATTTATGGATTGTTGGATTTTTAAATGGCGACTATAATTCGCTTGCAAATCAAATTCAATAATCACCTAAATTCAACAAATCCAAATCATATTTTCCGCGCTGTATTGATCACATTTACGCCATTAAAACGGGTAGTTGCCGAACCATGCGAGACCGCATTGGATTGCGAAGGCTGGCCTTTTCCATCGTTAAAAGCACCGCCCAAACGGTAATCGCTTTCATCGGTAATGGCAGCGCAGGAATTCCAAAACTCACGCGTATTGGCCTGATAAGCCACGTCGTTCAGCATCCCTATAATTTTACCGTTTTTAATCTCATAAAAAGTTTGTCCGCCAAATTGGAAGTTGTAACGTTGCTGGTCGATAGAAAAAGAACCATCACCAATAATATAAATCCCTTTCTCGGTGTTTTTGATCATATCGTCCACGCTCAATTTTGTTTTTCCGGGTTGAAGCGAAACGTTCGCCATCCGCTGAAACTGCACATCGTTCCAGCTTTGCGCATAGCAGCAGCCTTGAGATTCTTTCAAACCAATGATGTGCGCCTGATCACGGATAGCTTGATAATTTACCAAAACACCATCGCTGATCAAATCCCATTTCTTGCATTTTACGCCTTCATCATCATAACCAACAGCACCCAAAGAGCCTGGCTGTAACTTATCTGCAACCACGTTCACCAATTTGCTGCCAAACTGGAATTTCTTGGATTCCCATTTGTCCAAAGTCAGGAAACTTGTGCCTGCATAGTTGGCTTCGTAACCCAAAACCCGGTCTAATTCTGTCGGGTGTCCAACAGATTCATGGATGGTAAGCCACAAATGCGAAGGGTCCAAAATCAAATCATATTTTCCCGGTTCTACTGTTTTTGCCTTGATTTTCTGGTTGGCTTCTGCCGTTGCTGCTTTCACATCTTCCAGCATATCGTAGCGGTCTTTATAGCGCGTTACGATTCCGGCAACTTTATCTTGCGGGCGTGCATTCAAATATTCATGGCCCATGCCAACCGGCGAACTGAGCGATTTACGCGATTGGAACTTGCCCGAAGCCGTATCAATTTTGGTAACTACAAAGCTTGGGAAAATGCGGTGGACATCCTGGTCAATGTAAGAACCATCGGTAGAAGCAAAATATTTCTGCTCGTTCACCGCAAAATAAACGGAGTTGATAAAACTCGCGCCGCCCGCTTTTGCTGCCGCATTTACCGATAACAAAAGGTCAGTTTTGTCTTTGATTGGCACCTCGAAAGCATTGATTTCGATTGGTGTTTTCCAGCTTACTTCGCCATAACCTTTTTGCGGAGCCAACTGCACCGGTTCGGCCTGTATTTTAGCATTGGCTTTAGCCACGGCAACCGCGCGTTCAGCAGTTTTTGCAACATCTTCTTTCGTCATGTTGTTACTTGCTGCAAAACCCCAGCAACCATTTGCAATTACCCGGATACCAACGCCCTGCGATTCCGTATTGGCAATGTTCTGCACCCGGTTTTCGCGCGTGATCACCGCTTGGTTCAGGTAGCGGCCAATCCGAACATCCGCATAACTGGCACCTTTTGCGCGTGCTGCATTTAAAGCCACATCCGCCAATTGTTTTTTTACTTTTACATCGATGCCGTCGTACAAAGCAGCCATCGGATCGATTGCGCGTGCAAAAGCAGGCATCGAGGGCAACATCATCGAGCCAAGCCCTAAGCCCGATAAGTAAAGAAATTCGCTTCTTCTCAAAGTAGATATCCTCCGGATTTTAATAATTGATTCATAAAAAGTTCCAATTTAGTTCTTTTAATTTTAGGTTGAAGCGTAAAGGTTTATAACAATTTTGTTTCAAACCATAAAAAGGCAGTCGAAACTAAAAAAAGCAGATAAAACCACAACGGTAACACCGGAATCCGTTCGATATGTTGTGTGGATTGATTTTTAAACTGATTTTTCCTAAATTTCAAACTGTACTGCTGCGTTAAATTAATTTTTTCAATTGCTTTAAGCGGCTTCCAGTCTGTATTTTCAAAAATGTAAACCTGTTGTATTGTTTTTCCGTTTGTGGTTACAGGAATCCAACCAGTTTTATCTGCCCAAAATGTGCCTTCGTGCAAAAACGGAATTGCCGGATTTTGACTTAATGCAATCGTCGCTCCATCAACTTTTGCCGCAACATTTGCCTCCGCAGTTTCCAATTGTAATGCGGCCATGCTGTTTTTATCGGCATAAATCGAGGAAGCAACGGATTCTTTGCGACTGGTTTTTTTGGCGGCTTTGGATAGCAGCATCGACCAAAATGCAGCATATTCTTTTGTTTTGCCCGAAAGCTGCCAGCTAAAAGTATTGGTTAAAGTAGATAAAACCAGTTTCCCGGAACCATACAATTTGCTGCTGGCCAGCAAATGCGCGGCTTCATCCTGCACCAAAACCTGCGAACCAGGCTGGTTTCGGACGAAAGACGGACGATCAGTTTGAATACTTAAACGCATTCCTGCCGCATCAATCAGTTTTAAATTAAGTTGTTTCTGCGGAGTTTCTCCCTGATAAACCGGAAAATTTTGGTTTATAAAAGAAGTATTGCTGCTGTCCGCAAGAAATATCAACCTCAAACCGTTGCGATTGGTTTGCGCCAAAACAGCCGCAGTTTCAGGTTTGCTTAGCTGGCCAAATTCTGAAGCATCGGTAATCAGCACATCAAAGTTTTGCAGCAAATTTGGCGTAATTCTCTCCAGCGGCAACTTGCTCATATTTGCAAAAGCCGTAGTTGTTTTGTTTTTGCTGATCGTACTTCGCGCAGCCACACCATAAGCATTTTCAGCCAGCCAGTTTTTTAAAAACCGGCTTTCAAAACCTGGCGAGGCTGAAAGCAGCAACACTTTCAAGGTTTTTGCAGGATCAATCGTCAGCGGGATCGGTTCGTTTTCCACCGTATCTTTCCCGGATAAAGCAACCAACCGAAAAACTGCCTGCCCGCTTTGCTTCGGAACCGTGCTGAAAGAAAAATCTATGCTTCTTTTAGCACCTATTTTTACGGAATCCAAACCCGTGTTCAAACCTTTTAAAACCAGTGTAATTTCGGAATCATTTTGGTTGAGGAAATTGCCCTGGATTCTGAAATTTTCGCCAGCATTTAAACGGTGCGTCCAGTTTACTTTGGAGATTCCTGAAGGCAGTGCCGGCACATCAAAACGAAGCGGTTGCGGCTGTAAACTTTGCAATTCGGTCTTTTTCAAGCCAAAACCTAAAACATGCAACGTAGCATTTGCCGGAATCGTTTTTCGCCATAAACCTAAATCTGCCACAAACCGGATTTGAGGCGATTTTAAAGTTTGATAAACCGTTTCATCAGCGGTATAAATTATTGGTTTCTGCGGAGAGGAATTGCGGTATTTCGTTAAGCTGTCCTTGCTAAAACCATCCGTCAAAAGCAGTATTTCTTTGGATGTTGCCATGCTTCTTTTACCAGCATAAAATGGCGGAATGGCCAGAAAAATCAAACTTGTAACGGCAACAAACGAAGCCAGCAAACGCCAAACCAACCGTTGTTTATTAGTCCGCCTAACCTCTTTCCAAAACAGAAAAACTAACAGTAAAAAAGAAGCCGTCAGCACCAAAATATTCCACATCATTTTGACCGGTTTGTGCGGGTTAAACTTTGAAAATAGGAATTTGCCAAACCCAGATCAGGATTGGTTTGCGCCGGTTGCGGTAATTTAGCCACGGCCGGAAGCATTTTTTGTATTGCTTTTTCAACCGTCCAGATATCCTGCTGATTGATGTTTTTAGGCTGATTTACCTCAGCCAAAACTTTCCGGAAAGCGGTTACCGCCGGCAAATAAACCGATGGTTGCGCAGCCGCTTTACTGCTCAATTGCAAATTCGTTTGTCGCAAAATTTGCATCGATGCCGCGCCCAAACCTGTGCCATGTTTTAACTGCTCCAACAAAGCTGCGGCTTGTTTCAACAACAAATTCGGATCGGCCTGCTTTTTAAAATCCTGCTGGTTCACAGGCTCAATAATTTTGGTCAGGTCGCCGGTCAGCCTTTTTTCTACCGGTTTTAAAGGCGCAATTTTCGCACTAGTTTTGGCTACATAAGCGCGCGATTTTTGCTGCAAATCTTTCAGCAAACGCAATGCTTTATAGGCAAAAGGCAAGGCTTCCTGCGGTTTGTACGTACGCAAACGCAGCTCGGCACTCCACATTTCATTCAGCGTGGCTTTCAACTGGTTTTTGGTTTCTGGTTCCAAAAAACTGGCATCTTCGGCGTTGTCGTGCTTATCGGTATAAGCGTCCAAAATTTTTGCTGCATTGCTAAAATCTTTTGGATCAGCCAGCGAATTTGCACTTTCCGAATCACCGCCGGATTCTGATTCTTCACCTAAAAACTTGCCGTAACGCAGCCGTAGCAGCTTCTGGTCGAAACCTAAATTATTACTTCGTTTTTTAAATTCTTCTATCTTGATCGTATCTTTTTCTTTCAGCAATTGTTCGGTTTCAATGATGATCTGCCGCTCACTTCTAAACAGTTCCGGCTTCACATCCAAACTGTTTACCATGCCTTCCATTTGCATCAATTTGGCCGTATCCGCAATCGAAACGATGTAAACTTCCGAGCGCGTTTCCTGGTTGTGGTTATCCGTCGTCTTTACATAAAAATATAGTTCATCGCCCGGCTGCATTCCTAATTGCTTCAAATCCAGTTGTTTCTGTAATTGATATTGCGTTTGATGGCCGTTAAATGCTGCATCAAAACTGATTTTCTGTTCTTTAAATTTCACCGCTTCGCCCGTTCCGCTGGCAATTGTGGCGTTGATATAAGCTTCGCGGATACCATAATCATCGCTCAATGCTGTTTTTAACAAGGTTTTTTGCGGCTGGCCAAAATCAATAACCGTAGTTGGTTTTGGCGATAAAATGCGAATAACTGGCGGCTGATCTTTAACCACTTCTATTTGATACAATTCCGAAATTTTGCCGTCCAGATTCACCTGATAAAAGCCCGGCGCATGGATCATTTTGGAAATTTTCCACACAGTACGATCTGCATTTGCTGCTTTTAAGGCCAGTTTTTCGTGGTCATTAAAAATAAAACTGAATGTTTTTACGGCTTTTGTAGTGCTGATTTCCCAGCTGACCATCGCGCCATCTTCTGCAATGATGCTAAATTTTTCCTGCTCACGACTACTTTTCCCGGTATAAGCCGGCGGCGTAATTTTTAGGTTAAAGTGATCGATCTCCGGCAAAATAACTTCTGGTTTGGCTTGCTTTTCCGTTCCGTTTGATACTTCTTTTATCGAGGTAAAATGGTTGGATTTGAAATGAAAAGGAAATCTCCACAACAAAAAACTCAGCAAAAAAGCCACAGCAAAAATGAGGACCGCCAGTTTCAAACGTTTGTGAAATGCTTTAGGTTGAGGCAGTTGCGGCAAAATCCGTTCTACTTTTTGCTTTTGCAAACGCTCCAGCAAATTTAATGAAGCTGCCGGTTTTAAAGTCAGTTCGGTACTTTCTTCCAGCTCCGGAAAATAAGCATTGAGATAACGGGCAACATCCGGAACGTTGATTTTCCAGGAAGGATCTACCAGCAAAAGGATAATACCGAAAAGGAAAAACAGCGGCAAAACCCACCAAAACGAAATCGTAAAAAACGCATGAAAAATCGCACAAAAAAACAACGCCGCCGCCAAAGCCAGCAAGGCAAGCGACAAAATATTGTTGCTCCGCCATCTTTTTTGCCAGTTGCTGATGATGTAATTTCCGTTAGCCTCAACCATAAATTTCCTGTTTTTTAGTCCGAATAGAGATAATCCTTTCCAATAGAAACACCAAAAATAAGGCGATCCAGCAAGCGTGTTTCAAGTCGGTCAAATCCACCAATTTTGGGTTGATAAAAGAAGCATTTGCAGAATTTGCTACGGAAACTTGCTGTTGGTTTGCACTGATAATCCGTTTGTCGTTCCGCATAAAATCTGGCTGCGGATAGCTTTTCAAAATCAGTTCAAGCATCATTTTTGGGAAATCGCTGCTCCAAACCAAATCGTTCCAAGATGGATTGAAACGGGTATAAAAACGATATAAATTAACGTTTCCGGATTCTTGCAAACTCAAAACCGGCTGTCCAAATCCATCCTGCCAAATCGTTTGTAAATCGGCAATGCTTCTTTTATCAACCAAAAAATGTTGGTATAAATGAATCGGTTCAGACTGATTTTCTGTAAAATCATTTCCGCTGCTGATCCAGGAATTTACAGCTTGTGGTTTGCCGGTTTGGTATTGAAAAAGCTGTCCGTTTTCAGCCAGCTTTTGGTTGAGGTTTTTGGGCGGATTTTGATCTGACAGCCAGAAAACCCAGTTTTGTTGAGCTGCAATCTGGTTGAAATTGCTTGCAGAACTGATCTTCATTTTCCGGCCGCTAAACTTTTTTACGGCTTGCAACGCTGCTTGTAAATAAGCTGCATCAGCCGGAAACTGGTTTTGAAAAACGGTTATTTTTAAGGTGGAAGTATCAACCGGAACAGCTAATTGCGGGTTGTTTTTTAAAGCGACAACCAGTTTTCCTGCTTCAAAAGAAACCAGAAAATGGGAATTGCCGCTTCCGGACTGCAATTTTATACTGCTAAAAGAAGTACCCAAAGTTTTGCTGTTGCCCAAAATGATGCGAATGCTATCTCCCGAAGTTAAATAAGCATTTTGAATCCAGGTAGAAACAGAATCGGCAGGCGTAAAAGTTTTCCAGTGGAGATTGAAATTGAGTTCTGGCTTTGAATTTTGAAAATGCTGTAATTGGTTGGAAGTGAATAAGTAAACTGGTAATTTTTGCGGTAATTGCTGCTGCAGCAACTTAATTAAACTCCAGTAGGAGCGAGGCGGATTTGGATTGCTATTTACTTTTTGGGAAGTATCTTTTAAAATTTCCTCCAATTTTATGCTCTTAAAAGAAGCGTCTAATTGGTGCAGTGCATAACCAGCTTTCAGCAGCGAATCTACCTGCGGTTTAAAATGTGCATATACTTCTTTTATCGGTTCTTTTTCTATCAAAACCCAACCTTTTGTTTTAGCTGATTCTGCTTGTTTTTGCCAATAAGGTTCGGTTAATAAAAGTGCGAGCAACAGGAATAACAGACAGCGTAAAAGCAGTAACAGCCAATCTGTTACGCGGAAATTGCGCGAACTTTGCTTGGCACTTTCGCCCAGCAAAGCAATGCTGCCGATTTTGAGCGTTTTGCCGGTTTTGATATGCCACAAATGGATCAATATCGGAACGATCAATCCGGCAATTGCCCACAGCCATAAAGGGTTTAGTAGTTGAAGCATTTTTGGGCTTTCAGCTGTCAGCAATCAGCTTTCAGCGTCTTTGAAATTTATTTTTTAAGCTTTCTGCTATCAGCTTTCGGCCTTCAGCTATTAGCCACGAACTATTATCTATTAACCATATATTATTGTCTATCAACTTCCTCCTTTAAAACCCTTTCATCCGCTGGTTCAAAAAATCGCGCAAGGCCAAATCCAAAGGTTGGTCCATGCTGATCAATCTATAAAAAATATTTCTGTCCAGCAGTTGCGTTTTGATTTGAGCCAGGCGTTCTTGTAACTTTTGTTTGTATATTTTTTTGGCTTGTGTGGCGTTCACTTGTATGGTTTGTCCGGTTTCCAGATCTTCCAAAGTAGAATATCCTGCAAAATCAAGTTCCAATTCGTTTTTTCCAATTAAATGAAAGACAACAATTTCATGTTTTAAAGTTGAAAGCTGATCCAGCAATTGTAGTATTTCGTTATTTTCTTCATAAAAATCAGTGATGAAAATAAGCAGTTCGCGTTTTCCTGTTCCAGCAAACAGCTCTTTATAATTTACTGCTTCTGTAAATTTTCCGGCCGGGCTGAGGTTCTCCAGCTGATAAAACAAGCGGTTCAAATGCTGCATGCTTTGCT
Organism: uncultured Sphingobacteriaceae bacterium; assembly: GCA_964236465.1. GTDB lineage: Bacteria > Bacteroidota > Bacteroidia > Sphingobacteriales > Sphingobacteriaceae > Mucilaginibacter_A. The sequence goes on from CAXSBZ010000028.1 coordinate 38,795, forward strand.
TCGGCACCAAAGAAAACAGACCGCCGTTTTGCAATACATACAAACCGGTTGCATCACCCTGTAAATTAGCCAAATAAGCCAGCGATGCGGTTAAATAAGTGGCATAAGTGCTCTTTTTATAGCCATTATCTTCGTGGTTCATGGAAGCACTGGCATCTACCAAAAAACGGATAGCAATACTGGTTTCCACTTCCGATTCGCGGATGTAATAACGGTCGGAACGGGCAAACATTTTCCAGTCTAAGGAACGCAAATCATCGCCGGGCTGATAACTTCTATACTGGCTAAATTCCATTCCCGGCCCTTTGATCGTACTTTTGTTCACGCCGCTCATAAAACCGTCAACCACTGTTTTGGCAGCCAATTGCAGGTTTTTGATAGACATGACGATTTTAGGATCGAGGAGCGAGGACATGATTAGGTTGATCGATATTTCTTTTTTGGATTTTGTCTATTATCAAAAAATGTAACTAATTGGATTTCAGTCTTGACAATTCGATATAGCAATAAATTATGTGATGTAATTAGAACTTCCCTAATTCCTCTTCTTGTTGATTTTTTGAATATCGTTGGGTTTGCTTGAATCAATTGAATAACGTGATTGGTATAATTGATAAAATCCTGTACTTCTTTGTCAGACCACCGTTGTCTAAGATATTCGATAGTTGCATCAAACCTTTCTTCTGCATCCGGGAGCCAAACAATTTCATAATCCATTAAAGGTATTTTTTCATAACCTCGTCATGAGGTTTGCCTTTAATTATTCCTTTATCTGCTTGCAATAAAGCCTCATCAACTTCATTTCTTACTTCTTCCGGCAGGTCATCCCAAAAATCATGTTCCTGCTCAATTTGTAAAATGGATTGGATCATTCGCAGCACTTTTTCATTAGCCTGATCTAAGCATTGTATGATGTTTTGTTTTAATTGTTCCGTTTCTGACATGGTATTTTGGATTATCGTTTATAACAAATTTACCTTTTTTAAGTCGATAAAAACAGTATCGTCAAGCCATCACTTTTGGCCGTTCTATCGCTTTAATTAATTCTTCCGTTACTTTATCCGAACTTACATTTTCAGCATCAGCTTTAAAATTCATTAAAATGCGGTGGCGCAAAACCGGATAGGCCATATTGTGAATGTCTTCCATCAGAACAGCATATCTTCCTTTAAATAAAGCGCGTGCTTTGGCGGTTAAAATCAACGCTTGCCCGGCGCGCGGGCCAGCACCCCAGCGCACCCATTCTTTTACAAAAGGAACGGTTGTGGTATCCGGCCGCGTGGCGCGGATCAGGCTGCTGACGTAATGGATTAAATCATCATTGATCGTAACATCGCGCACCAAACTCTGCAACTGACGGATTTCTTCTCCACCCAAAATCGGGTTTATAGTTACTTTTTTGCTGCCGGTGGTGCTGTTCAGCACGCCAAATTCTTCCTGCGCGGTTGGATAACCGATTTTGATGTAGAGTAGAAAACGGTCCAATTGTGCTTCGGGCAAGGGATAAGTCCCGGCTTGCTCGATCGGGTTTTGTGTGGCCAGGATGAAAAACGGACGGTCTAAAGGATACGTTTGTCCGCCGTAAGTTACCTCAAATTCCTGCATGGCTTCCAGCAGAGCGGCCTGCGTTTTGGGCGGCGTGCGGTTGATTTCATCTGCCAAAACAATATTGGCAAAAAGCGGCCCTTTGTTAAACTTGAAAAAGCGTTTGCCGGTTATGTGGTCTTCTTCCAAAATCTCGGTGCCTACAATATCTGTCGGCATCAGATCCGGCGTAAACTGAATGCGGCGGAAAGATAAATGCAAAGCTTGCGATAAAGTTCTGACCATCAAAGTTTTAGCCAATCCGGGAACGCCTTCCAGCAGGCAATGCCCCCCGGCGAGCAAGGCAACCAGCATTTCATCCAAAACCTGATCCTGGCCGATAATGACTTTTTGGATTTCATTTTTGAGCGACGAAAGCTTGGCAAGTAGGTTTTTTATAGTGATTTCTATAGTTTCCAAAACATTTTATAATTACAAGGCGACAAACCCGATTTGTTATTCGAGAAAAATAGAAATAAAAATCCTTCGATTTAGAAAACTATTAAATAGTAGCAGAAACTTTACAAGATTTACATCGATAAAAGAAGTATTGCGTCAAATTTGCAATAATTTAGGACGATGAATGCGGCTAAGTTTACTTTTACAAGATTGCGTTACACTTCCGGTGATTGGGACACGGACCAGCGGATGCCCTCCAACATCTTGAATTCGCTGATTGAATATACTACGATCCCAATTAATCCGCAGGAAAAAATTATCGATTTGGGCAGCAATGAAATTTTTGAATCGCCTTTTTGTTACCTCAGCGGCCATAAGTTAGTGCAGTTCAACGCAATCGAAAGAACCAACTTTAAGCAATATGTGCAAAACGGCGGTTTCGTTTTTGCGGATGATTGCAACCATGATATCGACGGGCTTTTTGCACGCTCTTTTGAAACGCAGATGACTTCCCTTTTCGGTGCGCACGCGCTGAAGAAAA
>CAXSBZ010000029.1:0-39213 GCA_964236465.1 uncultured Sphingobacteriaceae bacterium
CATTATCGCGAATGGCGGTACGCGAAACTGGGCGAACAATTTTATCTACGTAATCGGCACCAATGTTTTGCAGGATAAAAGGCGCACGGTCTGCCTTCAAACGGAAAAGTACCGACAGATCAATGGTTACTTCCAACCCATCGGCAGATAAAATACGGATGGCATCATCGCCTTCCCGCTGGCCTTCGGCACTTACACCACTCATGGTATAGTTTTGGGTTTTTACATCAAAAGTAGTAACATCAACCAGCGGGTTGATTAGGTGCAAACCACTCGAAAGCACATCATTATCAACCTTGCCAAATAAAGTTTTTACGCCAACTCTGCCTGGCTCTACCACTTTAAAAACCGAAAAACTAAGCCCTAAAAGAAGCATGGCAATACCGGCGATAGAAATAATTGGACTATAAGCCGGGTTGATGGAAGGCGTACGTTTAAACCAGCTGCCGGTGATTAGCAGGATAACGCCCAGAATAATTAACAACATTTGTTTTTTTGATTAATTTTTTTGATTTTTTTGCAATGCGCGTACTTCTTTTGTCAGCCTGATTTTCAAAATAATGGTTACCACGATGATGAAAATCCCGGCCGCTGTCCAGTCGTAGCGATGATGGTTGATGCTCCAGTAAATCAGCATCACACACAAAATAATACTCAGGTTGTAAAGGATATTGAGCAGCAGTTTGGCACCCATTTTAGTAAACTTGTATCTCCGGATCAATTTCTTCAGCCCAGGCCAGTATTCCGCCTTTCAGATTGTACAAATCCGTAAAACCCTGCTGCTCCAATTGCATAATCGCTGCAGCACTGCGCTTGCCGCTGCGGCACATAATTACGGCAGGTTTCGTTTTATCTATTTTGCCAGATTCAATCAAAATACCACTCAGCGGGATCAGTTCGCCGCCCAGGTTTGACATTTCGTATTCAAAATCTTCCCGCACATCGATCAGCTGAAAATCCTCACCCGAATCCATTTTTTCTTTTAATTCCTGAACACTAATTTCTTTCATTGTTGTAAATATTATACTTCAAAGTTAAGGCTTTAATTGATTTTTAAACCACTTTTAACAGCTGCGCAATAATTATTCATACCGATGACCGTTTTCTTCGGATACTGTTTTTATCAGGTAAAAAAAGCATTGATAAAAGAAGCATCGACCTAAATATGAGCAGGATAGCATTTTTGTTATGTACTTTTGAAAAATGAAACAAGTAAACCGTTTTTTCTGGTTCTGCTCCGGCGTGCATGTAGATACTTTAAAAAAGTATCCGATCGAGCTGAATAAATATGTAGGCATCGGCGCAACGATATTTTTTACGGCTTTGTTTGCCGCTTTATCCGGCGGTTATGCCATGTATTTCGTGTTCAGCGGAAACCCCGGCGCACCGTTTTTCGCTATTTTGTTTGGGTTGATCTGGGGCGCGGCGATTTTTAACATGGACCGTTATATTGTGGGCAGCATCAATAAAAGAGGTTCTATAAATTCTCAGATTCTGCAAGCCACACCGCGGATTTTGCTGGCCATCATGATCGGAATCGTGATTTCCCGTCCGCTGGAACTCAAAATTTTTGACAAAGAGATTCGCAACAAACTAAAATCCTCTTACCTCAAAGGTCAGCGTTCAAAAATCGATACCATGAGTATCACTTTCAACAAAAAATATGGCATGGACCTGGCTAAAGCAGCCGATATTAAAGCAGAAAGGGACTCGTTGCAAAAAGATATAACCCGCTCCCGCTACCAATTAAACCAGGAAATTTTTGGCGATAAAACCAACCAAACTTCCGGCAAGACTGGTTTCGGCACGTATGCCAAGCAAAAAGATGCGGTTTTGAAGGCGAAAGAAGCGCGTTTGAACACCGTTCGTGATGATCAACTTAAAATGGATCAATATATTGGTAACCGAAAAAATGTAGAAGGCGTTACGGATACCAAACTTTTTAACGATCATCAGCTGGATAGTTTGGCTAATGTGGCCGGTTTTGCCGATCGGAATTGGGCTTTGGGACAGCTTTCGTACAACGCGAACGGCACGCGCGAACTGGATACTTATCTCGCACAATCGTTCATCAGTTATTTGTTTATTTTGTTTGAATGTTTGCCGGTACTGGTCAAGCTGATGTCGCCGAAAGGGCCGTATGATGTGGCTTTGGGCAAAACCGAAGAAGCCAACATCCACTTTGCCGAAAAAGATATGGAGCAGGACATGACCGTTACCGATGCCGTGCAGGATCATCGCATCAACACCAATATTTCTTTGGTTAAAAACAGCATCAGCAAGCGTGCTGAGCGCAAGTTTGAGCGCGAGGATTTGAAAACTTAAATACTTCTTTTACCCTGCTTTTTTTCGGTTCGGTTTAAAATTGTATTTTTCGGCCTTGGTTATTTGCTTTGATAAATCACCTTTTTCATCCTAAAAATTATGAAATTAAACCGGATACTGTTTTTATCGATACTTTTTTGTGGTCATTCCTTTGCGCAAACGCCGGAGCAACTCATCAGCAAAACCGATGTGGAACGCGTGATCAAAACGCTTTCGGCAGATGACATGCAAGGCCGCGCCACCTTTACGCCGGGCATTGAAAAAGCAGCGCGTTTTATCGAAGGCGAATACAAAAATATTGGTTTGCTGCCGCTTCCGAACAATAAAGATTACCGGCAAAACTTTAATATGTACCGCAGTATGCCTGTAGCAGTTTCGGCTTCTATCAGCAATAATATTGTGCCGAAAGAAAACGTGGTTGTCATTAGCGGCGCAGCTTCTTTCAATTGGAACAACGACGCCGATGTTGAAACTGTAAAAATTAGTGCCGGGAAGAATTTTATCAACGAATACTGGACATTGATCAGCAGCAATAAAAAAACGATGGTACTGGTTGACCCAAGTTTTGAACCGATTTTTAAACGGATGGCAGCACGTAATAACAGCGGCAGCATCAGCAAAGAAATCAACCCCAACCAACAATTGGTTTTTGTTCTGGGCGATTTTACCGATGTAAAAGCTTATGCCGTAAAATACACAGGGAAAGTAGAAAAACTGCCTTTGTTTAATGTTGCGGGAATGATCCCGGGAAAAACTAAAAAAGAAGAATACGTGGTTTTTTCCGGCCATTATGATCATTTGGGCATTATCAAAGCTGTTGCAGGCGATTCGATTGCCAACGGAGCCGATGACGATGCCAGCGGAACGACGGCCGTAATTGAACTGGCCAAATATTATAAAAAGCTGAACAACAATGCCCGGACGCTTATTTTTGTGGCTTTTACGGCAGAGGAAATCGGCGAATTTGGTTCGGCTTATTTCGCCACCCAAATTGACCCGGTAAAAACAGTATCCATGTTTAACATTGAAATGATTGGCAAGCAATCTAAATTTGGAGAGAATTCCGCTTTTATCACCGGTTTTGAGCGATCTGATTTTGGCACGATCCTGCAAAAAAACCTGGAAGGCACGGGCTTTAAGTTTTATCCTGATCCGTATCCGCAGCAAAACTTATTTTACCGGAGCGACAATGCTTCGCTGGCCAAAGTTGGTGTTCCGGCACACACCATTTCTACCGATCAGATTGATTCGGACAAGCTTTACCACAGTGTAAAAGATGAGTTTAGTTCGATGGATGTGAACAATATTACGGCGACCATCCGTGCTATTGCATTGAGTTCGAGAAGTATTGTGAGTGGAAAAGATACGCCGAAACGGATTCCAAAACTGGAGGAGTAAACGGACACAATTTTTTCAACAAACATTATTCTATAATCCAAGTAATATCTTAACACAAAATTTTCATCTCCATGACTTCCATTCAAAACATCCAGCCTTTAAGTGCTGAAGCACTTTTTGATCTATTAAAAAAAGAATTTCCTGATTATATAAATGAAAAGTTAGATTCAACTTTAGCGATTGAATTTGCTCATGTTTATGATATCATCAATGTTTCGTTTCCGGAAGTTATTGCCGGAACAGTTTTAACCGTTACCGTTTCTGATGATAATATTGTGGTTACGGATAATGAAACTACCTCTGAAGAAAGATTAGAATACAATACTGAATTGCTGGAAAACCAATTAGTTGATTTCTTGAAAATGAAGGCTGAATAACAGTTCTCTATTTTAAGTTTGATTGATAAATGGGTTTAAGCTGTTGGTTTAAATCCATTTTTTTATGGTGTCAATCTTAGTATTTTCATTGCTCATAAGCTGGCTGCCATTAAAGAATGTTTACAACTTACAGCCATACCGGATGAAACTAATGATACAATGCCAATACTTCTTTTAGCATATAATTTTCAGTATCTTGACCCAAACTTTGATTCTTTTTAACATGAAGGCTTTTTTAAAACACACCCTTTTTATCATTGCGGCCCTTGCTTTTGGTTGTCAGTCTAAACAATCTGCCCACAACCGTTTGGCAAAGGCGCATCGGGAAGATAAAAACGGCTGGATATATGTCCATTTAGAAGGTTCGCCTGCTGATATTGGTTATCAGCATGGCTATCTGTTATCAAAAGAAATTGATTCTGTCATCAAAATGATGCAGTTTTACTTTCCACATACAAGCGGTAAGGATTGGCAATTTTACCGGAATGCGTCAAAGCGTTTCATGTGGAAAAAGATTGACAAAGAATATCAATCTGAAATAAAAGGCATTGCCGAAGGTTTGCAGGCAAAAGGCTTAAAATATGATTCCTTAGATATTACCGCATTGAATGCCAATATCGAATTGGTCAGCTATTATGTGCCTACTTTGATGAATAAACAAAAACCAGGCAGTGGCAATAACCGTGCACCTGGTAATTGCAGTGCTTTTATTGCCAACGGCAGCTATACCAAAGATGGTAAAATAGTAATGGGCCATAACAATTGGACAGATTATATTATTGGCGAACGCTGGAACGTAATTGCCGATATTATCCCCGAAAAAGGCAACCACATATTGATGGATGCCTTGCCGGGATTGATCCATAGCGGTGATGATTTTGTAGAGACCAACAACGGCTTGTTAATTACCGAAACCACGATTACCGGATTCAACAAGTTCGATTCTACCAAAACCCCGGAATTTGTCCGTGCCCGCAAAGCAGCCCAGTACAGCAATAGCATTGATGATGTGATAAAAATCATGACTACGGATAATAACGGTGGTTATGCAAACGATTGGCTGATTGGTGATACGAAAACCAATGAAGTGGCAAAACTGGAACTTGGGTTGAAAGATTATCAGGTTTGGCGCTCAAAAGATACTGCGATCATTGGTTCAAATTTTCCAAGTGATCCTAAATTGATCAAGGAAGAAACTACTTTTAATGTAAATGATAAAACTACTTCTCCTAATGCCCGAAAATTAAGGCTGCAAAAACTGGTCGCTGTTGATTACAAAGGAAAACTGGATGCCCAAACAGGCAAAACAATAGAAGGCGACCGCTACGATGCCTTGCACAAGATGAATGCTGCAAACCGCTGTGTGATTGATGGCCATGTTGATGAAGACCCGAAAGGCTGCCTGGAATGGAACGAAGGCCCTTACTACCCGATGGGTGCCGTACAGGGAAAAGTAACCACGACGGCATTGGCCAAAACCATGCAACTTTGGGCACACATGGGACATCCCGGCGGAGATGATTTTTTGGCTGCCCCTTTCTTTAAAAAGCACCCAGAATACGCATGGCAAAGACAATATCTGAGAGATATGAAAGCTTATCCCTGGACGATTTTTGCTGCCGATAGCAAGGCAATTAAAAAATAATTAAAGCTTTTTATTAATTTTATCCTAAAAACCTACAACTCTTTTCGCATCAACAAATCCGTCAGCACGTATTCACCCAGCGGCCGGGGTACTTCTTTTATCACCTTAAAATCTATTTTTTTATAGAAGTTACTGGCTTTGTTTTGCCGGTGAACATAAAGCTGTAAATTCTTTTTCCTGCTTTGCGCACTTTGGTTTCAACAGTTTTATTAGGGCTTTAACGCCATCATCGCTTTTACATTTTTGAAACTGATAGATTCTTTAGGGATTGGCTACACTTATGTGGCTCATGCATTTGGTTTGTATAACCAGTTTGTTTTGGGGCTATTGCTATATCTTTAAAACAAAAGGAAAATCACCGGAAGAAATTGAAAACCGCTGGCGTTCTGGCACTAGCCCTAAAGGCATTTAACTGCTCAGTAAAAACCTGTTTCACAAATAGCAGAAGAATTCGTCATGCTTCTTTTAGCATACAAAAACTGGTATCTATAATTTATGTTGATAAAATATATCGAACAAAATTTAAATAAACGCTAAATATATTTAAATGAAAAAACCAATTTTGATTTATTTACTAACTCTCGCCGCTTTCAATGTTAAAGCGCAGTTAGGTGTTAAATATGACCCAACCATACAATCAACCAAAAGCATGCAATATTTTAAACCCAAAGGCAATTTGTTTGTGGGAGATTGCATACCTTTTTCCAAGGACGGCACTTACTATTATTACTGGCTGCTCGATTCTGCACATCATAAAAGCCTTGGTGGATTGGGCGGCCATCAGTGGGTATTAAGCAAATCAGATGATTTAAAAACCTGGCAGCAGTTTCCTATTGTTTTAGGAATTGACGAGTCCTGGGAAAAGTCTATTTGCACAGGTTCGGTCGTTTTTTACAAGGGTAAATATTACGCGTTTTACGCCACAAGGCTGCTTGATAAAGGCAAGATAAACGAGCAGTTAAGCTACGCCATCAGCAATGACGGGGTTCATTTTGATAAGCAAAAACCTAATCCATTTTATACCTCAGCCCCCGGCTACAGTAAAAGAAGTTTTAGAGACCCAAAAGTATTTGTAGATGCCACAGGCGAATTTCATTTATTCGTGTCCAGCGAACAGGAAAACCCTGCATTAAAACGGGCAGCCGGTTGCCTTGTTCATTTGACCTCAAAAGACTTAAAAAACTGGACCGTACAAGAGCCCATATTAACAGGCCAGGGTTCTGTACCAGAATGCCCGGATTATTTCTTTTGGAAAGGCTGGTATTATTTGGTTTACAGTGACAACAGCAATACTTTCTACGTAAAATCAAAAAAATCTTACGGCCCTTGGGAAGAACCACGATACCAAGCACTAAACGAAGATTGGTCAAACGTTGCAAAAACAGCAGAATTTAAAAACGGAAGAAGAATAGCTGCAGCCTGGGTGCCAAGCAGGCAAGACAATCAGGACAACAACCATGAAATTTTTGGCGGCAATTCGCTCTTCCGGGAAATTGTGCAGGAAGCTGACGGAACGCTGGACACCAGATTTCCGGAAGAAATGATACCAGAAACCGGAGGGGCAATTGATAGTAAAATTTTTACCGATTTACAGGCATCCGCAATAAATGCAAACAGCTTCCTAATTAATTCACCTGGTGGCGTTGGTACTGCCCATATAGAAAATGTTCCAATAAATTGCAGGATTTCTCTGGAAATTGATCCGGTAGGGCCAAACGAAGAATATGGTTTATACATACATTCGGGCGAAAAGGCCGAGGGCGGTTACAAACTTACCCTTTCTGCCAACACTAAAACAGTTAGCCTGGCCAACACAACTATTCAAGCTGTGGATGGCTTAAACAAGCTAATTAAATTGGATATAGTGATGAAAAACGGAATTATAGATGTAGATATTGATCATCGGCGCACTATTATCAACCGTACCTACGAGCAAAATGGAAACTATTTATGGTTTTATGCAAAGCATGGAAAAGTGAATTTTAAATCGATCAAGATTTACCCGTTAACAGAAAATTAAAGTTATGCTATCGAGTTTTGCTATTGGAGCTACAAAAATGCTGTCGTAATTAGTAGTCGATTATGCTGAAACTTATCCGAAAGGAAGTTTATGAAACTTAATACAATGCTGGCCGGATTGTTCCTGCTGGTTCAACCGAAAGCATCGGAGACATTGCTGCACTTTCTTTAACCTTAATTTGTACGGGAAACAGATTCGGAAACCTGTTTTAAATTTTTATCATTTAATTTATTTTTTTATCATCTTTTGCATCACAAAATCCGTCAGCACATATTCACCCAGCGGCCGGTCTACTTCTTTTATCACCTTAAAATCCATTTTTTCATAAAAGCTTCTGGCCTTGTTTTGCCGGTGAACGTAGAGCTGTAGGATATTTTTTCCTGCTAACCGCGCTTCTGTAGTTACAAAATCAAGCAGCTGCCTGCCATAACCTTTTCCCTGCGTTTCGGGCAGGCAATAAATCTTCTCCAAAACCATCACTTCCTGGTTTTCGGAATCGGCGGCAAAAGCGGCAAAAGCTACCGGCAGTTCGTTTTCTGTTAAAAGGATAAAACTTTGCTGGCCGCTACTGATCTGCTTTTTCAGCTTCGTTTCCGCATAAAACATATCCAGCATAAATTGGATCTGTTCTTTTTCCAAAATCTCAGCATAAGTTGGCCACCAAATTTTATGTGCTAAAAGATGTATCGCTGTTACGTCTGCCAGCGTCGCATGTCTGATTGTTACCATGCGCCAAAATTAAACAGAAAAATAGCTTTCCAGCTCTTCCAGCGTGTTGAGATTGGTTTGGATATCTTTGATGATTTGTCCTTTTTCCATCAGCAAAATGCGCTGGCAAACATCGGTGATGTGGTTTAAATCATGACTGGAAACAATGGTGGTCATGCTGTTTTTATAGGCTAAATCTTTGAGCAGGTTTTTCAAACGGATTTGTGTAGTTGGGTCGATGTTGGCAAAAGGTTCATCCAGCATCAAAACTTCCGGGTTTTGAAGGAGACAGGCCGCCACGCCCACTTTGCACTGGTTTCCTTTGGACAGATCGCGGATGTACTTGCCTTTTTGCAGGATTTCTCCATTGAAAAAATCTGTCAAATTGTTTAGCTTTTCATCAACATAAACCTTGTTTTGGTTGTGCAAGCTTCCCACAAAATAAAAATATTCTTCCGGCGTAAGGTAATCGATCAAAAAGCCTTCATCCAAATAAGAAGCCGTGTAATCTTTCCATTGCTCATCGTGCATTACATTTTTTCCGTTGGATAAAACCTCGCCGCTTTCCGGCCGGATCAAATCCAGGATCATGCGAAATAAAGTTGTTTTCCCGGCACCGTTATTTCCCACCAAACCAATGGTTTCACCTTTTTGGATATGCAGTTCAGGAATATCAACAACGGTAACGCCGGCATAAGTTTTTGTTAGATTTTTAATTTCAATCATGGTTATTTGTTTCTGAAACCTTCGGCAATGGTATATTTTTTTCCTTCGAAGTCCGCTTGCAATAGTTTGATCCAGTAACTTCTGGTCAGCACAAAAACGGTTCCGATAATGCCCAATAATATTAAGCCAATATCTGCATGGCCGAGCCAGGAACTTGGCCAGTAAATAACAAACGGAGCCAGCAAAATGGGCAAACCCATCAGCAATTGCGTGGCACCAACGCCTTCCCAATTAAAAGATGCGCCTTTAGAAAGATCAATTCGTTTATAATTTCGGTTGGCAAAAAACAGCACAATAACGGTATTTACGCCGATATTCCACAAATACATGACGAAATGAACGAAGATGACGTGCCAGCCGAAGTAAACATAAGGCAGCGTGAGCAAAAAAGCCACTGTGGAAACGGTGGTGAAAAGCAGGAATTTCGCCCTTAAAAAATCCCGGAAAGAGATTTTGCTGATTAGAATACCATCAAAATGAGAAGCTTGCCAGCTAAACATAAACTGGCCGTAATTGATGATGAAAAGGCCGGTCATGAATGTGCCGCAGAAAAGTTTCATGCCTTCGCCATAATGCGGATTGGTGTAAAAAAGCAGCCCGTAAAACAGAAAAGCACCCGTCATGATAATAGCAGAACGGCTTCTTTTATTCCTCAAAATCAGTTTGATTTCGTTGGAGGCCAGGTCACCGATTTTACCAAAACGATTGAAGAACGGAATATCGGTACTGTTTTTATAGGCAGTTTTTTTGCTTCCGAGTTCTTCCAGGTACAGATTATTTTTGAGGTAAATGAAGTTGATGAAATACATCACTGCAGCAAAAATAACCGGCAGCAAAACCAAATAAGGACGATGGATCAAACCGCCAAAAAATGCAAAAGACAAATTGCGGATCGAATACAGATGCCAGGAGAAATCCGCAGTCGTAACCAGCACCAGCAACAGCGCAAAACTGATATAAACCCGGCCGTTCAGGTTGGCTTTCCGCTTGATAAACAGGCTTAAGTAATTATTAAAAACTGTAAAAGCCAAGATGGCGATGATAAAAATGAAAGCTGTGCCATGCCCGGCATCAACCCAAATTACTTTAAAAATGAAGGGTAAAAACAGCAAGACCGGCCACAAGTTGAAAGTAGAAAGCAGGGAAGCAAACGACAAATAACGTACAATTTCGTTTTTTTTGATGCGCAAATGCAAATAAGGTTGCACTTGCAAAGTTGGCAGTTCCTGCAGTTGGAAACGCCATAGCAGATCAAACAAAAAGTAGTATAAAATGATTTTGCAGAAAGCAGCGATCAGGTCTTCATTCGGAAAAACTTCCTCCAAAATTTTATCCATAAAAAAAGCAAGTGCCAGCACGTTGAGCAACAGGTATAAAATCAAAATACCCATAACCACTTTTATGGCAATTCCTTTGCCTGCACCAACCGTGCGGAGAAAAGATTTGATTTCGTGTTGGAAGAAAATTTTGGTCATGGTTTTAATTTGTTGGTAAAGTAAGGTTTTACCAAATGTGCTGCAAGAAAGTCTGGGCTGAATTTTAATTAGTTTTAAATAAGCCGCTTTCTATGTCAAATACAGATTTTATTTTTTCTAAAATTTCTTTCATTTTAGAAACGTCTTCAATCGATGTTATTTTCTTGATAATCAGATCAGCATCAATCACCAATACTTTTTTACAATAAACATACTGCCCATTATGTGGAGCTTTGAAAGGAACAGTTAAATGGTTATTGTTTATTTCGACAGTTAAACTTCTGTTGGTTGGATTTTGAGTTGTAAGCTGAACAATAATAACGTCTTTAGAAGTATAATTCACTAATGAATTAGAAACCACAATTCCCGGCCTGACTTTAAACCCTTGCTGATCTGTAAACGGAAAAGGCAACAGCACAATGTCGCCTTGATTATATTGCATGATAGAATACTGTTTTTACAGGTAAGAATTCCAATATTGATCGTCTTCTTTGTCCCACATTTCTGCCAGTGATTGCTCTGATGCTTGCATAGAAAATTGGGTCATTTCCTTTTCTTCAGATCGAGAAATAGTGGTATCTGAAGGAAATACTTCAGGCAAAGAACCATCAAAGTTTTTAATCCTGAAGTTTAAAACATCAGCCATTTCTTTTAAAAGCCCAATATGTTGTTGATTGAAGTTTTCTAAAATAACTATCATTTCAAATGGATTACTTAACAAATTTAGTATAAAAATTAAATATTAAAAGATCGAATTAATACCCGTACTTCCCTTTCCAAAGCTCCTTCAAGCGTTCCTGCGCCTTTGCTTCTGCCTGGTTTTGACCTGGTTCATACAATCTCGTTCCGCTAATGGTTTCCGGCAGATATTCCTGATTGGCAAAATTTCCTTCAAAAGCATGTGCGTACTGGTATTCTTTGCCATAGCCGATGTTTTTCATCAGTTTGGTTGGTGCATTGCGCAGGTGCAGAGGAACCGGCAAATCTCCCGTTTGGGTAACCAATTGCTGTGCTTTGCCAATCGCTTCGTAACTGGCATTACTTTTGGGCGAAGTGGCCAGATAAACGACCGTTTGCGAAAGGATGATCCGCGATTCGGGCCAGCCAATTACATTTACCGCCTGGAAACAATTGTTGGCCAAAAGCAGTGCGTTCGGGTTGGCGTTGCCCACATCTTCCGAAGCTAAGATCAACAATCTTCGGGCGATAAAAGAAGCATCTTCGCCGCCGGCAATCATTCGTGCCAGCCAGTAAACCGCCGCATTCGGGTCGCTGCCACGGATAGATTTGATAAAAGCCGAAATAATATCGTAATGCTGCTCGCCGGCTTTATCGTACAAAGCCATATTTTGCTGCACATTATCGAGCACTAATTTATTGGTGATCGTGATTTCGTTGCTATCCAAAGCATTCATCAAAAGTTCAAAAATATTAAGCAACTTGCGTGCATCTCCTCCGGAAAGCCGGATTAATGCTTCATATTCTTCAATTTCAATTTTTTTAGTGCTAAAAACAGTATCGGTTTTAATGGCTTTTTGCAACAGGCTGATCAGTTCATCTTCTGTCAAATTTTTGAGGATATAAACTTGGCAACGTGAAAGTAAAGCCGAAATAACTTCGAAAGATGGGTTTTCAGTGGTGGCACCAATCAGCGTTACAATCCCTTTTTCCACCGCGCCGAGTAAAGAATCTTGCTGCGATTTGGAAAAACGATGGATTTCATCAATAAATAAAACGGGTTGTAGTTGTCCGCCTTTTTTCAACAACGAAGCTTTTTCAATGACTTCGCGTACTTCTTTTACACCTGAATTTATCGCACTCAAAGCAAAAAATGGACGATGAAGTGATTGAGAAATAATATTGGCCAAAGTAGTTTTACCAACGCCCGGTGGTCCCCACAAGATTAGCGAAGGCATATTGCCCGATTCAATTGCACGGCGCAAAACGGCACCTTGCCCAACCAAATGCTGCTGCCCGGCGTAATCGTCCAGGTTATTCGGCCGCATCCGTTCGGCTAAAGGAGGTAAGTTATTCATCGGAATAAAATTCTGAAAAGTTATTGACTTACCTGCCGACAATTTTAAGGAAACACTTTATAAACGTCTTTTCTTGGTAGAAACCTGGTTATAATTAGACTTTCATCTTGATAATAAAAACACAAACGATAATTGTTTAGTTTGATTCTGTAAGCTGACTTATGACCTTTAAGTTTTTTGAGATGCTCTATCTCTTTTAATGATGCAGCTGTTTCTAAGTTTAGTAAAATGCTATCTAAATCAGCTAATAGCGTTTTTGATGATTTTTTGGTGTCGCGAAAAAAAGACGTTCGATAAATTACCTTCATTAATGATGATTATAGATAATTTGTCCCAAATTAGTTTTAAAAAATGATTATTTGTTTGCCTTTAACCAGGCTTTAAAATCTTCAACTTCTTCTTGCGTAGCAATTGGCTCATCTTTCACTTCTTCCATTGCTGCTAAAAGATATTCATCTTCATCATCATCAGACAATTCAACTTCAACAACTTTGAAATCAAGTGCTTTAGCCATTTCTGCCAGCCATTTATAGTGCTCAGTTTTAATGTTTTCGATTACTAACTTCATAAATCAAATATAAAAATTTAGCTGCTAAAAACAGTATCACCAATCGGCTTACGGCATCACCTCAAACAGAAAAAACTGTGTTTTCTCAGTTTTGCTGAAGTTATTATCCGCTACAAATAAGATGGATTTGTGTCCGTTTGAAAGTGTCGGGCCGAAAGTTGCACCTTCCACATTATCAATATAAATTTTCAGATCATCCATATTGAGCAACAGCTTTTTACTGACCAAATGCTGCGGCGGGTTTTTGCTTAAAGAAGAATTGGAAATCACGTTATCAGCACCGCTTAAATCCGCCAGAAAAACGCGGATCACACAACCTTCATGTCCATCCGAAAAAGAACGTTCGGTAACTAAAAGTTGATTTTTATTGATGGAAAGAATATCCGGAACGCCATTCACTTTAAAACCGTTTTCGGGTTTTGCCGGATGAGCAATCGGCTCCAGTTTATACGCATATTGCGCCGTATTTTGCTTCGTTTTCCAGTCGAATTTATAGATTCTAATTAGCGGATTTACATCTGTCAAATCTGCGCGCGGCCCGTCTTGATACAGCGGTTCTTCCAGGTTTACATAAAGTATTTTATAGTTATCGGCAAAAGTCAAGCCTTCTAAAACACCATTTCTGCGCGGGCCGCTTTCGGTAGCGTGCATTTTCAAATTATTGGGTAATGAAAGCGTACTGCTAAATTTTCCTGTGGTAAAAACAGCATTCACAGACGGATCAATCAGCACCGTATCTCCTTGTTTTACAATACGTTCTCCTTCACTGCTCCAAATTAATTGATGGGTTTTTGGATTGAAACGCATCGCTTCCGGATCAACAGTTTGTTTGGTGTGTTTCTTCAAATCCGGGTAAGGCTGGCCATTTTCCTGAAGCAAAGTAGTAACCGCAACCATTTTTATGCTGTTGATTTGTTTGGAAACCAAGCTGATTTTGGCCGTATAAAAACGCGACGGATTGATCTCGGAACGATCATCGCTAATCAAATAATACACATCGTTTTGGGCATCGTAATCAATAGAAGATAAACCGCCAACTGTTGTATTTTTGTATTGCAGATTGTAGGGCAGATCATATTCGTCCAAAAATTTCAGACTGCTGATGGTGGTTGATGCTTCTTTTATCGATGTTTTTTTGAGTACCGAACAGGCGGAAAACAGCAAACAAGAGAGCAGACAAAAAATTATACTTTTTACTTTGATAGAATTCATGCATGTTTAAATTTTCAAAGTAAAATAAAAAATCTGATAGCAGCAGCTAAATATCCGTGATCGGCGCAAACTTTGGCACAAGTGTTTTCATAATTGTCCAGGCAATAACATAAGCAATGGCACAAAAAGTAAACATAATGGTATAACCGGTTTGGATATGGCCAAGTAGTTTGTAATGATCAAAGAGCGCGCCGCCTGTTTTGGATACGATCACGCCGCCAATACCGCCGGCCATACCGCCAATGCCGATGATGGAGCCGATGGCTTTTTTAGGAAACATATCTGAAACGGTGGTGAATATATTTGCAGACCAGGCCTGATGGGCAGATGCGCCAATACCAATTAAAATTACCGGGACCCAATAGGTATAATGCCCTAATGGCTGAGCTAATAAAATGACTAATGGAAATAGAGCGATGATTAGCATTGCCTTCATCCGTCCTTCGTAGGCATTATAACCTTTTTTTAAAAAATAGGCCGGAAACCAGCCACCGCCGATGCTGCCAAACATCGTCATGCTGTATAAAACAAACAACGGAAAAGAGATTGAGGTGCCTTCCATTCCGTACTGTGCTTTTAAAAAAGAGGGCAGCCAGAACAGGAAAAACCACCAAACACCATCAGTCATGAATTTACCAAATGTAAAAGCCCAGGTTTGTTTATAACCCAATAATTTAAACCAGGAAACTTTTTTCGCTTCTGTTTCAGATTCACTCGGAACGATTACTTTTTCATCCGTATCCAGTAAAATATATTCTAATTCATTTTTAGATAACCGTTTTTGCTGCTCAGGTTTGTCGTAAAAAATAAACCAGAAGATCAGCCATAAAAAACCTACCCCGCCGATAATTAAAAAAGCAGTTTCCCAACCCCAAATCTTAGCAATATAAGGCACTGTTGCCGGTGCCAAAATAGCTCCAACATTGGCACCCGAATTAAAAATACCTGTTGCAAAAGAACGCTCTTGTTTAGGAAAATATTCAGCTGTTGCTTTAATAGCTGCCGGAAAGTTTCCTGATTCGCCAAAACCTAAAACGGCCCTCGAAAAAATAAAACCCAACACAGATACGGACAAGCCAGTAATACCAACCAATGCAAAAACAGAAGATATTGCGCCACCAATCGGGATAGCTTTTGCATGTAAAATGGCACCAAAAGACCAAATAATGATGGCAATTGCATAACCCCATTTCGTGCCTAACTTATCAATCAAACGGCCGGCAAAAAGCATGGAAATGGCATAAATAAACTGAAATGCAGCCGTGATATTGGCATAATCGGTATTTGTCCAACCAAATTCTTCTTCCAGTTTGCCCGAAAGAAGGCTCAGAACCTGCCGGTCTAAATAATTGATGGTTGTGGCAAAAAACAATAAAGCACAAATCGTCCACCGGTACCTGCCTGTTTTCATATCCGTTTTTTTCAAATTTACCTGCAAGTTTTTACCAGTTCGTGTGCTTCCTTTGTGGCATAAAAAAGCTCATCATAAAGCTTGCCTTCCATTACTTTTTTACTGATCAACTTGCTCCCCAATCCAACAGCACTTACGCCCGATTTAAACCAGCCGGTCAAATTTTCTTGGGTCAACTCTACGCCGCCTGTCGGGATAAAAAGCTGGCCGGGAAACACTTCTTTGATGGAAGTCAAAAAAGCTTCACCCAAAATATTGGCCGGGAAAAGTTTGATCAAAGCCGCATGATTTTCTTGTGCCAAAAAAATTTCTGTTGGCGTCATGCATCCCGGAACCCAAAGCAGATCTGCTTCCAAAGCCATTTGCCCAACTTTTGGGTTTAAAATCGGGCTAACCAAAAAATCTGCCCCTGCCGCCAAAAAATCTTGTGCTTCTTTTACCGACTTAATTGTTCCGATGCCCAGTTCCAGGTCAGGCATTTCTTCGTTGGACGTCTTCCGCAGCAACTTAAAATTTTCTAAAGCTTCCGGTCCGCGATTGGTGTATTCAAAAACGCGCACGCCGGCTTTGTAAATCGTCCGGGTGATCTCCAAACTCACTTCCGCATTTGGATAAAAAAACAGCGGCAAAGTGCCTTGTTCCAATATCAGTTTTAAAGAATGCTGTTTTTTACTGCTCATTTTTGATCATTTTTCTTACTTCTTCCACAGCCATATTCGTCGCATCACTTTCAATAAATAATTTGCCGTAAGCCGCAGCGGTTGCAAACTCCAATACTTCTTTTACCGGTTGCTTTTTGTACAAGCCGTAAATCAATCCAGCCATAAAGCAATCGCCGCTGCCCACTTTATCTACAATTTGCGCCGAAATATATTCCTGCGAAACCTCCAATTTTCCATCGGTAAAAACAGTAGTGTAATATTCAATCCCCGGATCGCCAAAACGAAAAGTATTGGCCACATATTTACAATTGGGATAAGCTTTGATCATAGCTTCGGAAGTTTTAGCAGCGTGTTCGAGGTAGTTTTCTTTTGTGCCAATATTATGGATATTTTCATCCAAGTCAGTTCCCAACATTTGGTTAGCTGCCCAAATATTACCCATAATTAGGTTACAATATTGCGCTAAGTTTGGCATAATTTCAATCGGGTTTTTTCCATATTTCCAAAGTTTGGATCGATAGTTCAAATCCAATGAAATAAAGATATTTTTTTCGGAAGCCGCTTTTAAAGCTTCTTCACAAACATCCGCTACGTTTTGGTTGATAGCCGGACAAATCGCACTGAAATGAAACCAGGAAATACCGCTAAAAACAGCATTCCAATCAATGGTTCTGGGTTGAAGTTCTGCAAAAGCCGAATAATTACGGTCGTAAATAACACTAGTGTTTTTCAAATCTTTTCCTTTTGGAAGATAGTAAGTTCCGATTCGGTTTCCTTGAAAAATAATGGATGAAGTATCAACGTTTTTAAGCCGCAGATAATGAACAATCTGTTCCGATAACATATTTTCGGGCAGCGCAGTTAAATAAGCCGAAGGCAAATCCCACAAAGCCAAAGCCGTAGCTACATTTAATTCGGCACCGCCTACAAAAAAAGGAAGTGAGTTTTGTTGGAGCCAATTGCCTTCTATGTCCGGACAAAACCGCAGCAACAACTCGCCGAAACTGAGTATTTTGCCCATTTTAAAAGTTGAAATAGTTTTTGGCGTTATAGTAGCAAACATCAGAAATGATTTTTCCGGTCCATTCCAGATCGTTGGGCAATTCCCCATTTTCTATATCTTCGGCAAATAAATTGCAAAGCAACCTTCTGAAATATTCGTGCCGCGGAAAGGATAAAAAGCTGCGCGAATCCGTTAGCATGCCCACAAATTTGCTCAACAAACCCATATTGGACAAAGCGTTGATTTGCTTCGTCATGCCATCTTTCTGGTCCAAAAACCACCAGGCCGAACCAAACTGCATTTTCCCGGCAACAGAACCATCGTTGTAATTGCCAGCCATCGTAGCAAATAATTCATTGTCAGCAGGGTTTAGGTTATAAATAATGGTTTTTGCCAAACGGTCTTCCGAATCCAACCGGTTTAAAAATTTGGACAACTGTCTTCCCTGGTTAAAATCGCCGATAGAATCCCAGCCGGTATCTGGTCCCAACTGTTTCAACATCCGCGTGTTGTTGTTTCGCAACGCACTCAAATGATATTGCTGCACCCAGCCTTTTTCGTGGTCCCAAACGGCAAACTGGAAAAGCATGGCTGATTTAAATTTCAAGTTCTCCTCATAACTAATGCTTCTTTTAGCACGTATTTTTTGGAAGATATTGCTGATCTCTTCTTCCGTATAATCCTCCGCATAAACCTGCTCTAAACCATGATCGGAAACGGAACAACCATTTTCCGCAAAGTAATCATGACGGGATTTTAAAGCGGATAAATAAGCATCGTAACTATTTATTGACGTGTTAGTTACCTCTTCCAGTTTATCAATATAAGTGTTCAAAACTTCTAAATCATCCGGGTTCATCGCTTTATCCGGGCGAAAAGCAGGCAACATTTTTACCAAACCGCCTTCTTTTTTTAATTGTTGATGAAAAGCTAAATTATCAACCGGATCATCTGTCGTACAAATTGTTTCCACATTCATTTTACTTAACAAACTCTGAACCGAGTATTCCGACGTTTGCAATTTTGCCGTAGCTTCATCATAAATTCTTTGTGCTGTTTTTACCGATAGTAAATCGTGAATATCAAAATAGCGTTGCAATTCCAAGTGCGTCCAATGATAAAGCGGGTTGCGCAAGGTGTATGGAACGGTTTCTGCCCACTTTCCAAACTTTTCGTAATCGCTTTTTTGGCCGGTGATGTAATCTTCGTTGATGCCATTGGCCCGCATAGCCCGCCATTTATAATGATCGCCATACAGCCAAACCTGCGTTAAATTTTTAAAGTTGATGTTGCCCGCAACCTGATCCGGCGGCAAATGGTTGTGGTAATCGATAATGGGCAAATGCCTGGCAAACTCATGATAAAGCTTTTGGGCAGTTGGTGTTTGCAGCAAAAAATTCTCGTCCAAAAAAGGTTTCATTGGTTAATTTATTTTACGCTATGCCAGCGCTATATCAATTTTAGGTCGATAAAAGAAGCATTGGTTTTACAAAGAAACGCCGCGCTTCCAGGGAATAAAATCATCCTGGCCGTGGCGCATGGCACTTACTTCAATCTCGCCGCTGGCCACGCGGATTACGTAATCCAAAATACGTTCGCCCGCTTGTTCAATTGTTTCTTCTCCTTCAATCACGGTTCCGGTATTGATGTCGATAATATCGCGCATTTTATTGTACAGTTTGGTATTACTGGCAATTTTGACTACCGGCACAACCGGATTGCCCGTTGGTGTGCCTAAACCGGTTGTGAATAAAACTACGTTTGCGCCCGAAGCAACTTCTGCTGTAGTAGATTCCACATCGTTTCCCGGCGTGCACAATAAGTTTAAACCGGGTTTGGTTACTTTCTCCGGATAATCCAGCACTTCAACCACCGGCGATGTTCCGCCTTTTTTGGCAGCTCCGGCGGATTTAATCGCATCCGTAATCAAACCATCTTTGATGTTTCCGGGAGAAGGGTTCATGTCGAAACCAGAACCAACGGCTTTTGCACGCTCATTATAAGTGCGCATCAGGTAAGAGAAACGTTCGGCATTTTCGGTATCCACACAACGGTCGCTTATGTTTTGCTCCACGCCGCAAAGCTCCGGAAACTCGGCCAAAATAACCAAACCACCAGCTGCAACCAGCAAATCCGAAGTATAACCGATGGCAGGATTGGCAGAAATCCCGGAAAAACCGTCAGAACCGCCGCACTCTAATCCGATACAAATTTTACTGATTGGCGAAGACTGGCGCGTATTTTTATTAGCCAAAATTAGTCCCACAAAAGTTTGCTTGATCGCCAACGAAAGCAAATCCGCTTCTGTTCCAACTTTTTGTTGTTCCAGCACGAACAATGGTTTATCAAACAACGGCGACCGTTTTTTAATTTCTTTATTCAAAACAGAAACCTGCGCATTTTGGCAACCCAAACTTAAAACGGTTGCCCCGGCAACATTTGGATGCGTGATGTAGCCAGCCAGTAAACCGCAAAGTGCCTGCGCATCTTGCCGCGTACCGCCGCAGCCGCCGTTATGCACCAAAAACTTAATGCCATCCACATTTGGAAACAACCGTTCCTGCTTTGTAACTAATTCTGTATAAGGCATTTCTGCAATCAAAATCTGCGCAACATCGCTGCCTGCCTTGTACATTTCAATCAGTTCCTGCGCCTGATTAGCATAAACTTTATTCCGGCCATAACCTAATGGCGTAATCAAGGCTTCTTCCAAAACATCCAAATTCCTATTTTCACAAAAAACCATTGGGATAACCAGCCAGTAATTTGCTGTGCCAACGCTACCGTCAGATCTGGGATAACCAAAAAAAGTACGGTCAGCAAATTTACTAATGTCCGGTTTGTTCCATTCCGTATGCCGTTCGCCGATGAAAAAATCATTGACTGCATGGTGGATATTTTTGGTGGTTAAAACGCCGCCGGCTGGGATAAAAGTTTGTGCTTTGCCAACCAAAACGCCGTACATGATGATGTCGGCATCGGTTTCAAAATCCTGCGCGGCAAACTTGTGTTTAGCCTGCACATTATCTGTTAAAGTATATTGTTGATCCTGATAATGTACAACCGTTCCCTGCGGCAAATCCGTCAATGCAACAATCACATTATCAGCCGGATAAACCTTTAAAACCAAGTTTTTCATTTTGTATTGATCTTAATTTTTTCGGCGTTGTAGAAGTATTTAACACTTGCCAGCCCCTATAACGCTAATATAATATGCCCTGCTATATATTGCCACATATCTGAAAAATCGCCTGTTTCAAGGTTTAGTTTGCGGCAATACGTTTCTAAAATATCCCTGTTTCAACATTAGATTTTTCCTTGTCATTTGTAAAATTACCAACATACTTATAGTTTGTGAGCTCTGATTTTATAAACCCACTATTAGCAAAAGTTTTTTAATAGTCGTAAAATTCTTTGAGTTCTATATTGTTCTTTTTAGTAGTAAGTTCTTTTAGCTCGTTAATAATGTAATATCTGTGCATAAATCCTGTGAGAACCACAATTTTTTTTCCAGGATTTTCAGTTGCTATTTTTAGAATATTTTGAGCCATTGTTTTATTTCTTAAATCCCAAAATTGTGATGCTAATTTAAATCCTTTTTCATAGGATATCTTTTCTCCATCAGGTTTAGTATAAAAAGAATTAGAAAAGTCAGCTCTATCTTTCATAATGGATAATAGTTTCTGATATTGATAGTATTGTCGTTTTTTACATATTTTGTCAATTTTAAAATTATTGAAGTTTCTTGCATTTCTGGATGCAGCAATCTCTAATAGTTTTAAAATATCATTGTATTTTTTGTAAACCTTAGACTGCTTTTTGGTTAATTTATTTTCTTTGTATAAGCTATCAAGTAACCCAACAGCAAGTCCTTCAGTAGGATTAAATCCATTGATTTTTCGATATTCATTTCTCCCTTCAAAATCGAAAGGTCTCATTTTAGTATTTGGATGTTCGGATATATATTTTACTGAAGCCAGTCCTTCATTTTCTTTTGGTTCTTCTTTAAACTTAAAATCTGAAGTAAAAAAAGAATTATCTAGTTCTTGTAATAAAAAATCAGGTTTGATTGTATTGAGAATGTTTACAATTGTATCAGAATTGTAATTAGATACAGGTTGATGAATATTTCCAATTACTACGATTTCGGCTTTCTGCGCAAATGAAAATGTCGAAACAAAAAGGGTAAATAAAATAATTGTTATTTTTCTCATTCTAGAACGTACTGTATTTGAAATTTTTGCTAACTATTGCATCGCCACCAAAGCACCATCAGCGATTATAACATTATAATTCTGCTGTACAGCAGATAAAAATCCCGGAAACAAGGTCAAATCTGTCCCCCAAAGTTCTGTATTGCTTAAAATGCTATAAGCAAAAATATCAGTCGGCGTACTGTTTTTAATGCCATAAAAATACTGCGCCTGGTCATCGTTAATCAAATAATTTTTCCCGTTTGCTTCGCCGTAAAATTTTCCGTCTTCTTCTTTTTGCACTTGCATAAAACGCAAATATGCGGCAAAACCCAAAGCAATTCGGGCAGGAACTTCTTGTGATTTTTGGTAATGCTTCATTAAAACCGGCACTACACGCATTTTTAATTTGGCCGAATATTGTGCCGTAATCGCAAGCCATTGATGTTGGATTTGCGGGTTGCGGAAACGGTCCAAAACCTTGTCCGCAAACTCATCTGTTTGCTGCTTGCTTACTTCAAAAGGAATGGCAGAAGCGATTTCTTCCTTCATCAAAGCACTGACAAAATTGGAAATTGTTGCATTGTCCATTGCTTCTTTTACTGTACTAAAATTGGTGAGGAAAGCCAGTCCGCAGCTCAGCGTATGCGTGCCGTTCAGCATCCGCAACTTCAATTCACGATAAATTTCTATATCGGGCGCGATGATGATGCCTGAGTCAGCTTCGGCAAAACTTAAAACTGATTTTACTTTTTCATCGCCTTCAATCGCCCACAAACGGTAAACTTCAGAAACGATTAGAAGCTTGTCTTCATAACCGGCTTTTTCCTGAAAAGTAGCCACAGTTTCGGCATCCGGTTTTCCGGGCACAATGCGATCAACCAATGAATTACAAAATGAATTATGCTGATCGATCCAACTAATCAATGCTTCGTTTAGCCCATTAAATTTAGCCAACTCCAACACAATCGACTTTAGCTTTTCGCCGTTTCCTACAATCAGTTCGGTTGGGATAATTACCATTCCGCTCGTTTCGTTTCCGCCGAAAGCTTTGTAACGTTTTACCAGAAAAGCCAACAATTTTGCGGGAAAAGAAGCAGGCGGATTGGCTTCAATACTTTCTTTTACCAAAGAAATCCCGACTTCTGTGGTGTTGGAAACCACAATTTTCATTTCAGGATTGCGCGCACATTCCAAAATTTCTTTCCAATTTTCTGTTGCTGCTAAAACCCGGCTAATGGCCGAACAAACGATATTTTCCTCCACTTTTTGTCCGTTTTCAATACCTTTTACGCACAAAGTGTATAAGCCGTCCTGATCGTCAAATTCTGAAGAACTGCCGGTTGAAGTTGATTTCACCACCACAATCCGGCCATTGAAAACGCCTTGCCGGTTGGCTTTATCAATAAAATAATCCGGCAACCCGCGCAGCAAAACGCCGGTCCCGAATTGCAAAACCTTTTCCGGCAGGTTAAAAATTGCTTCATCGGGAACAATGACTTCGGAATAATAAATAGCCTTTAAATTACTTTTTGATAAAATCATGGTCGGATTCCGCTTGGTTTTGGTTACGCTATAGGAGTGTTGAAAAGTATCATTTTTTTAAACAGGATCAAAACAATTGCTTTTATGCTGATGCTTCTTTTATCGGCATAAAATTAGTAACCATGAAAAACGCAGGTAAAAGAAGTATTGGTACAAGATCCTTTTATTTGGACGGAATTTGCTGAATCAGCCAGTTTACCAGATCGTTGCAGGCTTTAAAATTATCGTAATCCGGCGGTAGGTTTCGCCCGTTTACATATTCGTTGTAAAACCATGGATCGCCAACGGCAAACACCGTTCCTTTGCCATATTTTGCGGTTGCCATTAACACCGTTTTTTCATCGGTAAAAGAAGCATTGGCAGGCGGGCTTATTTTTAAAGTAGAAATATCTTTGAGGTAGATTTTCTTTGCCGTTTTAAAGATCGAATCAGTTGGCGGAACCTGTAAAGTGCCAGATTCAATTTGCGAACCAATGACTTTATTATGAACGTCATCATTAAAGTGAACGCCAAATTTTTCAGACAAAATGTTAAAATGTTCCAAATCGCAGTTTCCCGCATCGTTGGCCAGCAAAACCAGCACGCCGCCGGCTTTAACCCAAGCCGCAACTTCGTTCGCGTCCTGCCCGTTTACGTAGTTTGGTTTTGCGGTTTCTTTCTCCGTATCCGGATCAACAATAATATAAATAGCCGAACTTTTTAAATTGGCAGCCGTTGGCGCAGCATAAAGCGTTGCTGTTTTTACACCATAATTATTAAAAACGCTTTTAAAAAGGCTGAAACCATTATTGCCCGTTTCGTTCCATTTGTAATGAAAAGAAATGCTGCGGCCGGTTGAATCCTTTATAAATTCGTTGTTGAAGTACGAATCCAGCATCACCGTTTTACCTTTGCCTGTTTTGGGGATTTCTGATAAAGATTGTGCCTTGCCGGCAAACGATAAAGCAAGCAGTAAAAACAGGACAATGCTTCTTTTACAGGTATTTTTTTGCATAATGCCAAGCAATTGATGAATGTAGTAATGCTGCTAATTGCACATATCTTCTGGGATTTCCCGCGTGATCTTTTGTACTTTGGTTACCACCATGGTGCTGTCAAACTCGGCACCGATGCCTTCCTGTCCGGACTTCATTTTCATGGCTTCCACTTCTACATAAACTGGTTCGTAAGGCTTTTCAAAGTTCATGTTTGAGTAATCCAGCTCCAGCTTGCCCGAACTGTCTTTTACCCAATATTCGCGGCCGGTGCTGCATTCTTTAAAAGATTTTACTTCTAAACCAAAACTGTACAAACCTTTATAAACTTTGCTTTCTGCATTGTTGCGCTTGTTGCATGCGCTGCCAATCATCAACCCCAAAACAATACCAATGAAAATAATCCTTTTCATGCTGCTAAGTTACAGTTCCTGTTTAATTTCATCCAGCTTTTGTACACTCAAACGGGCACTGATGCCGGAAGCGATGACAGAAATGCCCGTTACCGTAACGAAAACCAGCAAAAAATCGCTTGCCTTTAGCGTTACCGGATATGGCTGCACCATTGTGGAACCGCCCATCGTGATAAAACCGAATTTTTGCTGTAGCAGGGCGAATATGAATCCGGTTGTCATGCCGATGATACAGCCAACTACCGTGATCAGCATGCCTTCGTAAAAGAAAATCCGTTGGATCAGGGTTTTATCGGCACCCAAACTGGTCAGTATGGCAATATCTTTCCGCTTGTCCATCACCAGCATCGTCAGCGAACCAACAATGTTGAAAATGGCGATAATCAGCACAAAAGTCAGGATCAAAAACACCGACCACCGTTCGGAATTCAACAATTTATACAGAGAAGTATTTTGCTGCTGCCGGTTTTTGATCACAAAATTGTTGCCCAGCCGCTGCTGCAATTGCTGCTGCATCCGGTTTACGTTGGCCCCGTCCTGCAAATTCAGTTCTACATAAGATATTTTTAGGGGTTCATCCAACAAATCCCGCGTAAAAGCAATCGGCGTGATCACCATATCGTCAAACTCCTGCTGCACCGAAAAAACGCCCGAAGGCACGATGCTCCGCAGCACAAATTCGTCCATCGGGTTGAAAGAATTGATCACATTATGTTTTGGCGAATAAACTTGCAGCATGGCCAGCTGATCTTTGGTATTGACGCCCAAACTGATGGCTACCGAAGCACCGATCACCGCCAGGTTTTGGCCGTCTTCCTTCAACGTAAAAGAACCGGCCTGCAACGTGCTGTCTAAATGCTGGCTTTTCAAAAAATCATCGCCCACACCTTTTATCGTACCAATAAACTGGCCTTTGCCGTAGCGCAGCAGCACTTTTTCTTCCAGCACTTCGGTTACAGAATACATGCCAGGCAGTTTTCGCAAATCGTTTAAATGCAAAATGCCCGGATCAAAGGTTTTTCCTTTTGCCGGAAGCACCTTCAGTTCAGGCGTAAAACTGCTGTAAAGCGAAACGATCTGTGTTTCAATCCCATTAAAAACAAACATAATCAGGATCGCCGCGGCACTGCCCACCAGCACGCCCAACATGGAAATGCCGGAAATAATATTGATGGCATTGGTTGATTTTTTAGAAAACAGGTAACGCCGGGCTATAAATGCAGAGGTATTCAATTTTGGGTCGATGCTTCTTTTAAGGTACTTTTTTTAACGTTCAATTCAGGAATGGATTATACACTTTTTCATGGCCGATGGTGGTTTCGGGACCATGGCCGGGATAAACAACCACTTTATCGGGCAGCGTAAATAATTTTTCCTCAATGTTTTTCAGGAGTTGCGCTGTGTTGCCGCCGGGCAAATCCGTGCGGCCAATACTTTCCCTGAAAAGCACATCGCCACCCATCAAAACAGCCTCTTTTTCAGCATAAAAACACAAATGTGCAGGCGAATGGCCGGGCGCAAAAATCAGTTTCAATTCTGTTTCTCCGAATTTGATCGTTCCGGTTTCGGACAAAAATGTTTCGGGCAAAGGCGAAACATCATAACGGATGCCCATTTGCGGCGCATAACCCGGAACACCTGTAAGCAATGGCAGCTCGCCTTCGTGGAATTGCGGCTTCAGCCCAAATTGATCAAACACAAATTTATTGCCCAGCACATGGTCGATGTGGCAATGCGTATTCAGCAGTAAAACCGGTTTTAAATGGTTGCTGCGGATGAAACCTGCCACTTTATTTTGCTCTTCGGCGGTGTACATGCCCGGATCGATAATGACACATTCCAAACTATCATCATACAGCAAATACGTGTTTTCCTGATACGGATTGTTGGCAAAAGATTGAATATGCAGCATAATTTTTAACCGGTAAAAGAAGCACGAAAGTTACAGTTATAAGTTAAAACCGGACGCTTTGTTGAGGCAGGAATTTTATTTTTTGAAGAAAACCGTAAAATGTATGCCTTTGTTGATCTCGCTTTTACTTCCACTTTACTACTGGCCAGAATAAATTGAATTGCAGGTAAAGGCGTTTTTATCATTAATTTTATCCAAATATTTGTTCGCCTGCGCTAATTGCAATGCAGGATTTTACATCAATATTTCAGCTAAAAATTGGAACGACTTTTATAATAAGGAATTAAAAATAATGAAATTTAAATTAGGTGATTTTGTACGTTTTGTGGAAGAAAAAAGGGAAGGTTTTATCACCCGGATTTTTGATGAGCAAACCATCGGCGTAACCGGCGACGATGATTTTGAAATACCGGTTTTGGCCGCTAAAGTAACTTCCGTGTATGGCCGCGAAGGCAAAATTGCCGCTGCCAAAGAGCAGGAAGTTGAGACAGAAGTAGCCTCGGCAGCGTTTGTGGCGAAAGGGATTTATCTAGCTGCCATCCCGGAAAAACAGGTAACTTCTGTGGTGCAGTTTTATCTGATCAACAATACTTCCTACACGCTGCTTACTTCTTTTAGCACCGAAAAAAACCAAGAATATAAAGGTGAATTTGCCGGGCAGATCAACCCGAAAACGGCTGTAAAAGTTTACTCTGCCGCGCTGCCCGATCTGGCTATCTGGCCAAAATTTATTTTCCAAATACTCTATCACAGTAAACAAAAAGCTGATTTTCTGGATCCGCTGATCCACAACGAGCGTTTTAAAGCCAAAGATTTTGCCGGTGCAAAAACTGCCGTTCATATTTTAAATCAGCAAGGCTGGCAGTTTCAGTTGGATACTGCGGAAGTAAAAGTAGATGCTGAAAAGCTGAAAGAAAGCTTTTTTAAATCTGCGGAGGAGAAAAAAGTGATAGAAAAACCTTTCAAAGAAGTTGATCTCCACATTGAAAAACTGCGCGAAGATTACCAGTTTTTAAGTAGCAGCGACATTATCAAAACGCAACTGGATCGCTTTCAAAAAACTTTGGACGCGGCAATTGTGCACCAGTTGCCGTCAATCGTGTTTATTCATGGTGTGGGCAACGGCATTTTGCGCCACGAAATCCATAAAGTAGTGAGCAAACATCCGCAGGTAAAAACCTTTGCCGATGCCCGCAAAGAAAAGTTTGGTTACGGTGCCACAGAGGTTTTTTTGAAATAGATTTTTACCCGATAAAAACAGTATCAACCTGAAATTATGTTTGCCGTAGAAACAAAATCGCTGTATAACTGGCTTTATTTTTTTATCGCTGCGGCAGTTTTGCTCAATTTCAGCGGCATATCTGTGCCGATTTTGGGTTTGGATGGCCCGCTTTATGCCTGCATTGCCAAAACGATGGTGCTGCGGCACAATTATATCAATCTGTTTTCAGAAGGAAAAGACTGGCTCGATAAGCCGCATTTTCCATTTTGGGTAACGGCTTTATCGTTCAATTTGTTTGGTTTTACAACCTGGGCGTATAAATTGCCGGCTATTTTATTTGTGCTGATGGGCGGCGTTTACACGTATCTTTTCGGCAAAAAGCTTTATAATCAGGAAGTTGCGTTGTGCTCTGTTTTGATTTTTTTCACTTCCGAACATTTGATCATTTCCAATAATGATGTGCGTGCCGAACCTTATCTCACCGGTTTGATCATCGCTTCGGTTTATCATTTCTATAAAACACTCGATAAAAACAGCATTGGGCATTTGGTTCTGGCCTGCATTTTTGCCGCTTGCGCCGTCATGACGAAAGGTATTTTTGCCTTGATCCCGATTTTTGGTGCTTTTGCCGGACAATTCATTTTCACCAAAAACTGGAAACAGCTTTTCCATCCGCGCTGGCTGCTGGCTTTCGTTTTGGTGATGCTGTTTTTAGCACCCGAAATTTACTGTTTGTATCAGCAGTTTGATCTGCATCCAGAGAAATTAGTTTTCGGCAGCCACAACGTTTCCGGCATCAAATTCTTTTTCTGGGACAGCCAGTTCGGCAGGTTTTTTAATACCGGGCCAATTAAAGGCGGCGGCGATAAATTTTTCTTTTTTCATACCGTACTTTGGGCTTTTATTCCCTGGTCAATATTGCTGTATATTGCTGTTATTCAGTTTTTTAGAAACCCAAATCATCAAAAACGCGAATGGTTTTGCATCAGCGGCGCACTACTGACTTTCCTGGTTTTTTCAGCTTCCAAATTCCAGTT
Organism: uncultured Sphingobacteriaceae bacterium; assembly: GCA_964236465.1. Taxonomy (GTDB): domain Bacteria; phylum Bacteroidota; class Bacteroidia; order Sphingobacteriales; family Sphingobacteriaceae; genus Mucilaginibacter_A. The sequence goes on from CAXSBZ010000029.1 coordinate 28,863, forward strand.
GCCGCATTACATCACCATTATTTTCCCATTTTTTGCGATCATTACGGCGCAGTATTTAATCAGCATAAAAACAGCAAAAGGTTGGTACGCCATCCGCATCACGCAAAGTGTAGTTTTGGTTTTGCTGATCCTGATTATTTTGATTCTGCAATATTTTTATCGCGCCGAAAACATCAGCATTTTTACGGTTTTGCCTTTGACCGCAGCAATTGCAGTTTTCATTTTTATATCGATAAAAGAAGCATTCGGCAGCAAACATAAATTGCTTTTTCAGTCGGTTTTGGTTTCGATATTCATCAATTTATATCTCAATTTAAACTTTTATCCTTCGCTTTTAAAATATCAATCCGGTAGTGAAGCTGCATTTTTCGTCGATAAAAACAGTATGCCGGATTTGCCGGTAGCGCAGTTGCAAAATGAAGAATATTCGCATGCTTTGGAATTTTACTTAAATCGGCCGCTGGCTCTGGTGAATGAAAAAGGAAATCTCCCGAAAAAACCTTTTTTGCTGTATGCTTCCGAAGCAGCTGCAACCCAATTGAAGCAAAAAGGCTGGAAAATCAACCTGCTCAAATCATTTGATGATTATTTGGTAACGCGTTTAAAAGGGAAGTTTTTGAACCGGAAAACCCGGAAAGAAGTGCTAACGAAAACCTTGTTGGTAATGGTGAATCAGGAAAAATAAACTGTAAATTTGAGATGCAGCTATTCAATCTATTCAAATCAAATAACCTTGTTGTATGAAATCCGGGATTAAAATAATACTGTTTTGTTTGATCTCTTTTACGTTGATCAGCTGCGATCAGGTAACTAAAAATTTGGCAAAAAATCATTTGATGAATCAGGAACCGGCTTCCTATTTCCATGATACATTTAGATTGGAATATGCAGAAAATACAGGTGCGGCTTTAAGTTTGGGTGCCAATTTGCCTCAGCCTTACAATTTTGTGCTGTTAAGCATCATTCCGTTACTGGTTTTGCTGGCCTTATTTTTTTATGCGATTATCAACATAAAAGAATTTAACATCATACGCATTTTGGCTTTTGCTTTAATTTTTGCAGGCGGAATCGGAAATATTGCAGATCGGATTTTGCACGATCGGCATGTAACAGATTTTATGAATCTGGGCATTCAAAATATCCGGACAGGTATATTTAATGTAGCTGATGTTTGTATTACGGCCGGTGTTATTGGTCTTTTTATTTCGTATAAAAATGGAAAGCAGTTGCAACTTGGTGATAAATCTTTGTGAAAATTAACTAATCAATCAGAGATAACAAATTAACTTATCCATTTATACGAATGCTTTCAACAAACTTTTTACAGCTTTTGATAAGCTAAAAAATGTGTTTAATAATTAGATGAATAAAATCACGGAAAATTCTTGTAAATATTTCTTCTGTGATCAGCAATAACAAACCTAACGAGATTATCTTTTTCTAAAATAAATCCTAAACGATAATTGCCAGTTTTGTAACGGTAGCATTCCCGTTCGTCTTTTTTATTTGTTTTAAGCTTCTTGATGTTGCTGAGGCTGGTAATTTGATTGGTAGCTTCAATTTCTTCGATAAAATTAAGTATTGTTAGCTGAACATCTTTTGGTAAACTCTTAGCAGACTTGGCAAAGCTTCTCTCAATAATGTACTGCATAGTTATTTGGCCAAGTGCGCCAAAAATTCTTTGGTTTCATCGGATGATAAAATATCACCTTGCGCATTTGCATAAATAGCACGAACCATAGCAGCATCTTCCTCTTCTTCAGTTGTTTCTAAAACCTCAACAGCAATATTTAACTGTTTGGCTATTTGAATAATATTTTGCTTTTGGGCTTCTGTCGTGATGTCTAAAACTAGTTTCATGTTCACAAATATACTTATTTTGGGTTTACAATAACCAGCTGGATCTGCTAACCAATCCCCACCACAGCACCAATAATCACCAAAGCCGGGTAAGTTAATTTTTGCGATTCTGCCATTTCCGGCAAATCTTTAACCAAACCTTTTACAGATTTTTGATAAGGCAGAGAAGCATGTTGGATAATGGCTGCCGGAACCGATCCTTTTCCGGCTGCTATATAAGTTTCTGCAATTTCGGTCAGCTTTTTCATGCCCATATAAATCACAACCGTTGCATTACTTTGCATCGCCAAACGCAAATCCGCAGAAAGCGAACCATCTTTTTTAGTGCCGGTGATCGCCCAAACGCTTTCGCTCAAATTGCGGTGCGTGAGCGGAATATTCTCAAAACCAGTAGCTTGCATACTCGTAATCCCGGGAATAAAAAATGTTTTGATGCCATTTTCTCGGGCGAATAAAATTTCTTCAAAACCGCGGCCGAATATGAATGGGTCTCCGCCTTTCAAACGGATAACTTGTCCTTTTGCAAAAGCATATTGCTTAATCAGTTCCAGGATTTTTTCCTGCGGCGTGTACTCGCCGTACGGTTGTTTGCCTACGTAAACCATTTCGCAGGTTTTTGGGGCGAGATCGAGCAGTTGCTTATTGGCCAGGTTATCATACAAAATCACTTTGGCCTGCTGCAACAACTTGTAAGCTTTCACCGTGATCAATTCAGGATCGCCAGGACCGGCACCTACTACATATAATTCCGGTTGCTTCTTTTCTTCGGCCATGCTTCTTTTACCATCTAAAATTTGGTGCCGGGAAAGTGTTATTTGCTTTTCATCGCCATATAATCCAGCGTCAGATTGCACATTGCTTTTACGCCCAAAGTAAAACCGCTTTCATCAATATAGAAATCCGGCGTGTGATGTGAAGGAGCCGTTAAAGGGTCGCCTCCTTTCGGCATTCCGCCCAAAAAGAAAAACAAGCCGGGCACTTTCTCCTCAAAAAAAGAAAAATCTTCTGCTCCGGTTACGGCCGGGCGCAAAAGTACGTTAGCACTGCCGGCCGTGGATTGCAAAGTTGGCAGCATCATTTCTGTAAGCTGCGGGTTATTATAAGTTACCGGATAATGCGTGGTGTAGGGGATTTTCACTTCAGCTGTAGCACCTGCCGCGGCGGCGGTATTTTGAACAATGGTTTTTATGCGCTCAATAAACATTTTTTCATCCGCAGCACTTAAATTTCGGATCGTTCCCAACATTTCCACTTGCTCCGGGATGATGTTGGATCGATTTCCACCGTTGATCGCACCTACTGTAACTACGCCGCCGTTTTCAGTAACATTCAAATTCCGGCTCACAATGGTTTGCAACGCCAAAACAATTTGTGCCGAAGTAACAACAGGATCCACCGACGACCAGGGATAAGCACCGTGCGCCTGCCTCCCTTTTACCGTAATTTTGAAATCGTTTACGGCTGCCATAGTGCCACCCGGACGGTACGTAATTTTGCCGACTTCCGTTTGCGAATTAATATGCAGGCCAAAAACAGCATCCACTTTCGGGTTTTCCAGCACGCCTTCTTTTACCATTAATGCTGCACCGCCTTCCTCGCCAACGGGTGCGCCTTCTTCTGCCGGCTGGAAAATGAATTTTACGGTTCCATGCAGTTCACTTTTCATGGATGATAAAACTTTGGCCACACCCATTAAAATGGCCACATGCGAATCATGGCCACAAGCTGCCATCACGCCTACTTCCTGCCCATTGTACATCGTTTTTACTTTGGATGCAAAGGGTAAATTCACGCGTTCCGTTACCGGCAGCCCGTCCATATCGGCACGCAAAGCCACCACCGGACCTGGTTTTCCGCCTTTTAAAATCCCAACCACACCCGTTTTGGCCACGCCGGTTTTTACTTCGATCCCTAAAGATTTTAAATAATCGGCTACAATGCCCGAAGTGCGCACTTCATGGTTGCCCAGCTCCGGATGCTCATGGAAATCGCGCCGCCAGGCAATTACTTGTTTTTCAAGCGCGTCGGCTTTTTTGGCAACTTCGCCTTTGTAAGAAGTTTGTGCAAAAGCGGAAAGGGAAAAAATAGTCAAGGGTAAAAAGTAGAGTTTTTTCATTCGAGTTTTTATTTGGAAGAAAGATAGTTAATTTGAGGATTGTTAAGAGAAATTAATTTAAGTATTGCCATGAATTCAATTTGCGCTACGCTGCCTAAACAAAACCCACTCAAAAAAACTATCGATAAAAGAAGTATGCTGCGGAAATACATTTTTCTTGCAGCAACCTTGTTCCCGGTTGCATGTTATTCGCAAGGAACTTCGGTGATTTCTTCGGATACAATCCTTTCAAAATCAACGGTAATTGCAGACGGAGAAAAACCACGCTTAATTTCTAAACAGTTCAGCTTTACAGAAGGCCCGGCGGTTGATAAAAAAGGTGATATTTTCTTTACCGATCAGCCAAATGATAAAATCTGGGAATACGATATCCATGGTAAACTTTCTGTTTTTTTGGATAAAACCGGTCGTTCCAATGGTTTATTTTTTGATAAAAAAGGAAACCTGATTGCCTGTGCAGACGAGCATGATCAGCTTTGGCAAATTTCTCCCAAAGGAAAAATAAAAGTGCTGGTTGATGATTTTGAAGGAAAATTATTGAACGGGCCAAATGATTTGTGGATCGATGCGAAAGGCGGGATTTACATCACCGATCCGTATTATCAACGCGATTACTGGACGCGGAAAAAACCGGATTTAAACGGACAAAAAGTGTATTATCTGCCAAAAGGAAAAAAGGAGTTGGTGCTGGTTGCCGATGATCTGCAACAACCCAACGGAATTGTAGGCACGCCGGACGGAAAACAGTTGTATGTGGCAGATATTCAAGCCAATAAAACTTATAAATATGAAATTGAAGCCAATGGATCGCTTACTAACCGACAGCTTTTTACAGCAAAAGGAGCAGATGGCATCACGCTGGATAATCAGGGAAACTTATATTTATCTGGGAACGGAATCACGGTTTTTAATCCTGAAGGAAAGCAAATTGAGCACATCAACATTCCTGAAAATTGGACGGCGAACCTTTGCTTTGGCGGAAAAAACCGTGATCAATTATTTATCACCGCTTCTAAAGGAATTTATTTGTTGAAAATGAAGGTAAAAGGTGTAGAATAATTTTTTTACCGGATGCTGTTTTTATGCCGGTAAAAACAGTATTAGGAAAATAACTTTTGCAGATCGATTTGTAAACCCGGCAAAGTGGATAAAGTAATTGTTCCGCTTTGCTTCTCTTTTTGCTTCAACATAAATTCTTGGTTTTCTAAAAAATAAAGCTCTGCATCTTTTTTGATCGGATCGATAATTAGATATTCTTTCACGCCATACTGCTCATAAAAACTCTTTTTCTGCTTCAAATCATAATAAGCAGTTGATGGCGACAAGATTTCAATTACGAGATCTGGCGCGCCCATAATTTGGTTATGAAACAATTCAGCTTTTCTTTCTGCGGAAATATAAATTATATCCGGCTGAAAAACGTTTTCATCATCCAGCCTTACATCAATTGGAGCATACAAACAAATTCCCTCTGATTCAATTTTTTCCAAGTAAACCTGAATCATTGAAGAAAGCCGGATCGATAATAACTGATGATACGAGGTTGGTGCTGGTGACATAATTAATTCTCGGTTGATGAGTTGAAAAGGCGCGCCTTCTTCCAAAAGCTGATAATCGGTTTCGGTATATATTTTTTTCTCTAAAATCTGCATTTTATATCGGTAAAAGAAGTAAGTAACTGTATTTCAGGAAAATAACTTTTTTAGATCGATTTCTAACCCGGGCAAAACTTCCAATTTGACCGTTCCGTTTTGTTGCTCTTTTTGCTTCAACACAAAATATTCATTTTCCAAAACAAATAATTCGGCATCTTTTCTGATGGGATCTACAATTAAATATTCTTTTACCCCAAAACGTTCATAAAAATCTTTTTTCTGGCGGAGATCATAATAGGCAGTTGAGGGCGACAGGATTTCGATGATCAAATCCGGTGCGCCCATAATCCGGTCTTGTAACAATTTTGATTTTCTTTCACCAGAAATATAAATCAGATCGGGCTGGAAAATATTTTCATCATCCAAAACCACATCAATTGGCGAATACAAACAGATTCCGTCAGAATTTAATTTATCTAAAAAACCGTCAACAATTTTAAATAATCTTGCTGAAAGTATCTGATGATACGAGTTTGGTGCTGGCGACATGATTAATTCTCCATTGATGAGTTGAAAAGGCGCGCTTTCTTCCAGCAGCTGGTAGTCGGTTTCGGTATATTTTTTCTTCTCCACGGTGTGCATAATCAAATATACATTTTTGAGGTGGTAAAAGAAGTATTAAAAAAATCTGCTGAAAATTAGGAAATGATTGTGCCGTATACTTTCCGGCAAAGCTTTTAAAAAGCTTGTCAAGAACTGAAAATCGCTGTTATCTCAACCGCAGGAAGAGATATCTTTTAACAGTATAAATCTAACTCTTTAAAAAATTTCTCTCCTTCCGTTTAATGGTGCTTCTTTTATCGCTCTAAAATGTTGGGCTGCTATTTTAGGGCGATAAAAGAAGCATCTGCTTAAAAACAAAAAAGCCCTGCACGAATGCAAGGCTTTTTTTTAATTTATTGTATTATAGCTGTTTACTTTTTGGTGAAAAGTCAAAAGGCACAATCACTTTAAAGCTGATATTACGGCCTATATTAAAAATACCAGGCTGAACACCAGCAGGCACATTACCATTGTCAAAGTATTTAAGCCTGCTCATGTTGGATTGGTAATTCACGTTGGCCAGGTTGGTACCTTCGATAAATAACCTCAGAATGGTTTGCCCTTTGTTGTTCACTACGTTTCCGCCGATGCCGGCACTTAATAAATTATAACCTGCGGTGTAAGTTTCTGTTCCGTAAGCAGAAAAGAAACGGTTTTGTGCATTATAATGATCAAAGCCAACAAAAGCATACAAGCCTTTGAAGGTTTTAAAGCCTTTGTTAAAACTGCCCCGCAGTTCGGAATGTGTGTGTAAAGGAGGGATAAAAGGCAGATATTTTAAACTATCGGCAACCTGGCCACCAGTGCCTAAATTTCTGCCGTAGGTTAAGGTTAACGAATTTTCAAAATGCAGCCAGGGCAAAGGATGGATGTCTAAACTAACTTCGCCGCCTTGAATGCGTGCTTTGCTTTGCACATAAGTAAATATAGAATATAAAGGAAATGCCGGGTTAACGGCAGGTGTACCATCGGCGTTTAATTGTTGCTGCTGGAAAATATAATTTTGAATGTGGTTGTTAAAAAGCTCGACACTAACAGAAACGCTTGGCAAAGTTAGAAAAGCACCAACATCTTCCTGCACACTAAATTCCGGTTTAAAGGTACTGTTGCCAACGTGATAAATCTGCGAACCAGGATCAGGCCCGTTTGCAGAAAGTTCGGCAATACTTGGTGCCCTGAAACCGCGGGCAATGTTTGCTTTTAATAAAAACGCGTTAGAAAAATTGTAGGTTCCGCCAAAACTTCCGGAAAAACCAGAAAATGTTTTGTTTAATGCCGCAAACTGTGGAATTACATTAGGGGCAGTAGTTGGGTTGCTGCCTTCGTATAGTTGTGGATAGCTGCCGCTTAATGTATCGATGTAAGCTGACTGTCCGTTAAATGTGCGGACATCATACCTGCCACCTGCCGACAGGTCTAATTTTCCGAAAGATTTTCTGACGATAGCAAAAGGCCCTACATCAAACTGATGATAGGCAGGAATTGGAAAGGCCGTTGCCTGGCCGATGGTATTGTTTTGGTATTGCCCATTAACGCCAAGCGTGGCTTCATAACCATTTGCAAAATTGTAGTTGTACTTAACATCATAAGTATAAGTGCTTAAATGCAAGTTTAAGCCGGCAATATCGGCATCTTCCGGATGCGTGTATTCCCTGCGATGGCTAAACTGGTAGCCCAGGTTTACAATCAGGCTCCCATCACCTAAAACAAAATTACTGTTGTTGTAAATTCGGTAAAGTTGTACGTGCTGGTGCAGGGTTGGAATATGATAAGAATTTAATTCGGAAGCAGATACGATTGGCCGGAACATATCGCCTTCTGTAATTCGCTTGGTAAACTGCCGGGTAGCAGAATCACGGCTTCCGTCAGGGATCTCCTGCAAATCATCAAATAAAGAGGCATGGAAATAAGAATAGCCCCAGGATTTGTTCAGGCCAACCATTACCCTGGCATCTCTTTCCTGGTAGCCGGTAGCGTAAACCCGCCCATCGTGCTGGTTTTGGTAATCTTTTGCTTCCTTAGCAGATAGCACTGTTCCCCATACCAAACCATTTTGATTGCCATATAAGCGGAAGGAACCATTTAATAAGTCTTGATTTGTTCCGTAAAGCCCTTGTACTGATCCTAAAACCTTACCTTCAGAAACAGGGGCAGGAGTAATCAGGTTGACAACGCCGCCTATTGCATCAGAACCGTAGCTTAAACTTGCCGGTCCTTTGATGATTTCTACCCGGTCAATAGAATTTTGATCTACTTCGATCCCGTGCTCATCGCCCCATTGCTGGCCTTCCTGGCGGATGCCATCCTGCAAAGTAACAACCCGGTTGTAGCCCAAACCATGGATAAAAGGTTTAGATACGTTTGGGCCCGTAGTAACCGCGTTGATGCCGGGCAAATTTGCAATCTGATCAATGATATTGCCAGATGCAGCCCGCCGGTCTAAATATTCTTTACCCACAGCCACAAGCGGTATCGGGCTTCTTTTAATTTCTGTAGCCCTACTCACGCCGGTAACCACTACTTCGCCAGATTCAACAGCAGAAACTTGTAGCTGAATATTGAGCACACTGGTTTTTGAAAAATCTACCCGTTGCGTAACCGTAGCATAACCCAGATAACTGATTTGAACCACATAAATACCTTTGGGTACGTGGTTCAGTATAAACTGCCCTTTTGCGTTGGTAGAAGTTCCCGTCTTTAAATCAGGGATACTTACAGAGGCACCAAAAATAGGGTTGCCATCTGCTTTATCTGTTATCGTGCCGGACAATGTCCCGATAACTGCATCATCGGCAAATACTTTTGTAACCGTAGCCGAAATGGTTGTAATGCTTATCAGCAATAACAACAAGTAGTTGAATAGCTTTATTTTCATAAGATAAAAAATCTTTTGTAGAATGTTTAATAAATGATAATCCGGTTAGCGTGAACCGTAATTGCAGAATTAAACTAAAGCCGGCGGAGACAATCCGTCAGCATGGATCAAAGCGTTTGCTTTATAATGATGACAGACAGGAATGTAAAGCCGGACAACCGGAGTTACAAGATAAGTGTAGCATAATGGTTGCACCAAATTGATCGGCGCGTGGTGCATCTGGTCGCAAAGGTTACATTTTTCGTAGATGATCTGCTGATTGGCAGCGCGATGAGAATCAACAATTAAGGCATTAGATTTAATATGATGCTGATGCGCATAAATTATAAACTGGCCTGCTGCAAAAAAGAGCAACAGCAACCAGGATAAAATTACAGGTGCTTTACGTTTGTTCACGGTACTTTAACAGCTTAAAGTTTTTTACAAATATCTTCTATTTAAACTGATAATGGTTGAAATGTTTAGCTATAAATATTAAATCTGTTGCTTTATCTTCAATTTAAACCTAAATTTTGCTGTAACAATATAATGACAGCAAAGCCATGCTGTTTTTATCCACCTAAATTTTGTATGGGTAGAAATAGCATCAACACTTATCTTTGCCCGTATGACCGCAGCAGAAACAAACACCAAATGGGCCGCTTTGCAGGAACGCATTGCGCAGGATTTTGATTCGGACGTGCCCGATATCAAAGTGATGCTTTTTTTGATTGGCGTGCAGGAACTGGGCAAAGGCCCGCAAAAATTTAGCAAGCGGCAAAAAGAAGAACTGATGCACATTGCCACTTGCAAACTGTTTAGCCAGTTGGGTTTTTACGAACTGGAAGGTTTGGACCAGGATGGCTGGCCGCACTGGAAACTCGTTAAAACGATCCCAAATTATACTTTAATGGAACAGGAAATGGTGATGAAATCGTTGGTGATTAGTTATTTTGAGGAAGAGGAATGAGCTGTAAGGTACGAGCAGTCAGCCATTAGCTTTCGGCCATGAACTATTAACAATAATCCAAACGCTAACCATGCTTCTTTTACCATGAAAAAATTTGCTTCTGCTTTTATTTTACTGCTAATCACTTTTAGTATTTCTGCTAAAGCACCTAAAAATCAATATGTTCGGATAAAAACCAGTTATGGTGAGTGCATTATCCGGCTATATAACGAAACGCCGAAACACCGTGATAACTTTATCAAATTGACCAAAGCAGGTTTTTATAACGGCACACTTTTTCATCGGGTGATCCAAAATTTTATGATCCAGGGCGGCGACCCGGATTCTAAAAATGCCAAACCCGGACAAGCTTT
>CAXSBZ010000030.1:0-38205 GCA_964236465.1 uncultured Sphingobacteriaceae bacterium
GTTTGCTAGATGCCGGAAAAATCAAATCCGACGGCGAAAGATATTATATTTAGCCGGAAATTCTTTTGGCTCCAATGCTTCTTTTAGCAGTATAAATTTAAGTTGCTTCCCAGCAAAAATCAACAATGAAAATTTCGGTGCAATGAATATTAAAAAGATACTCTAAAAGGAATATGCTTCTTTTATCGGGTAAAAATTGAATCGGGAAAAAAATTAGATTTGGTTAAAATTTGCTTTTCCTGCCGCAATTTTTCCGTAAGCCGGCGTCTACAGCTAACCTTAGTTCCGCATATTACTATATTGCAGCGGCTGTCCAAAATCTTCTCCTCGGCAAAGTGAAATCACGGCTTGCAGGTCATCAATCTTTTTGGCCGTTACGCGCACCTGATCGTCCATAATCGAAGCTTGCACTTTCAAACCGCTGTCTTTGATTTTTTTAACGATTTTTTTGGCAGCTTCTTTGTCAATGCCTTCCACAATTTTGATTTCCTTGCGGATCATGTTGCCCGAAGCATATTCCTGCTTACCAAAATCCATAGCGTTCGGATCCAAACCTTGCTTTATCATCCGGCTGATGATGGAATCCTGAATAGCTTTCAAGCGCATGTCATTTTCGGTTACAATGGTTACTTCGTTGGTTTTTTTGTCCAGCTCCACCGTGCTTTTGGAATCGTTGAAATCAAAACGGTTCAGGATTTCTTTTTTGGCATTGTTGATGGCATTGTCTAAGGTTTGTGCATCAATTTTGCTGACAATATCGAAAGAAGGCATAATAAGTAGTTTTATTTTAAATGAATTGGATTTTATCTGATAGCTTTATCAGAAATAAAAATTTGGTAGCAATTTAGCACAATATCATAAATTTATCGATCTCTCACTATATTATCAACATAGAAAACAAATAATGAAAAAGAAAGAAAAATCAAAAGTAAAAAACAAAGACCTTGAAAACAGCATAACAAATAAATTTATGGAAGCCGTAAAAGGGTTGGGCCATGATGCAGAAAAGTTGAAAAAAGAGATTTCCAAAGCTGGTAAAGCTGTTTCGCAGAAGATAAATTTAGCCTTAAAAAAAGAACAGAAAGCAACAGCAAAAGCTAATGGCCCAAAAGATAAACCGGCAGGCAAACCGGCTAAAACCAAAGATGTTAAAGTAGATAAAGTGCTGTCTAAAGCAAGCAAAACATCTGCAAAAACTGCTGCTATTTCCAGCCGCTCGGTAGCAAAACCAATTGTTCCGGCAATTGATAAATCGCTGACCACACCCAACGAAAAACCAGTGGTAAAAGAAGCATCAGCCCCGGAGCCGCTGAAGCGCACACGCGCGCCGCGCCGCAAAAAAGAAGAAATTGAGGCACAGGAAAAAGCCAAAAAAGAGGCGGTAAAAGAAGCATCTGCACCCGCAAAACGTACCCGTGCGCCACGCAAGCCAAAAGCCGTAACAACAGACGAGATTACGCCGGCAGAAGTAACCGGTTCTGAGGTTGACCGTTAATCCGAATTGTTATTATTGTTGATCCTAAGGAGGATTTGTCAACAATCAGATACCAATTTTTACGTTCCCGGCACAACCTTACGGGAATTTTTTGTTGTTAGTATGCTATGAATTCCAAACATATTCCTTTAACCAACCGCGAAATCAGTTGGCTTTATTTTAACGACCGGGTTTTGCAGGAAGCCGCAGATGAAGCCGTGCCGCTGATCGAAAGAGTCCGTTTTCTGGCCATATTTTCTTCCAATATGGACGAATTTTACCGCGTTCGCGTGGCCACCTTAAATCGGTTAGCCAACCTGAACGAAAAGGCGAAGGAAATCCTGGGCTATAATCCGCGCAAGGTTTTAAGCCAAATCAAAAATCTGGTAATCAAGGAGGAAAAAAAGTTTAACAACCTGTATGAAAATATCCTCCTGAAAAAACTGGCCGAAGAAAAAATCTTTATCCTGGATGATAAACAGCTGAACGTGTCGCGCGGAGCTTTTGTGAAAAGTTATTTCCGCGAAAAGCTGCTTTCCAACGTGGTTCCGGTGATGCTGAACAAACAAATGCCTATTCCGGAATTGAAAAACCAGGCACTTTATTTTTTCGTGAGATTAAGCAAAACGGACCAAGAAAGCAATGCTAAACTGGCTATGATTGAAGTGCCTGAAAACATGTCGCGCTTTTTGGTTTTGCCGGAAACCAATCAGCTTAAGTTTATTATTTTGCTCGATGATATTATCCGTTACTGTTTGGACGATATTTTTTTCATTTTTGATTACGACGTGATTGAAGCTTATTCTATCCAGCTTACGCGCGATGCAGAGTTGGACCTGGATAAGGAAGTGAGCGAAAAGTTTATCGAATCCTTATCCAAAAGCCTGCAAAAACGTAAAAAAGGCAAGCCGATGCGGATGCTTTACGATACGGAAATGCCGGTGGACATGCTTTCGTATCTGGTGCGAAAAATGCAGCTGACAGCAGATAGTTTGATTCCCGGCAGCCGCTACCACAACTTTAAAGATTTTATTAAATTTCCGAATGTTGGGCGGCCGGAACTGGAATATCCTAAACTGCCTTCGCTGCAAGTTCCGCATTTGTCTTTTGGCAAAAGCTTGTTGGGCATGATTAGCAAGCGGGATTTTTTGATCAGCACGCCGTATCAGTCTTTCGATTACGTTATCCATTTTTTGCGTGAAGCTGCGATTGATCCGAATGTGAAAGAAATCAGCATTACTTTGTACCGGCTGGCAGAAAATTCGAGGATTATCAATGCGCTAATCAATGCTGCGAAAAATGGAAAAGTTGTCCATTGCCTGGTCGAACTAAAAGCGCGTTTTGATGAACAAGCCAATATTTTTTGGAGCAGGCGGCTGGAAGAAGAAGGCGTGAAAGTAATTTATGGCGTTTCCGGCTACAAAGTGCACTCTAAAATATGCCTGATAAAGCGGTTGGAAAATAAAAAAACTGCTTATTACGCTTGTTTATCTACCGGAAATTTCAACGAAAAAACAGCAAAGATTTATGCTGATCATACATTGCTGACGGCTAATAAAAAAATTACTTTGAGTTTGGTGACGATTTTTGATGCTTTGCAAAAAAACACTGTTCCGCAGGGAATCAAAAATTTGCTGGTTTCTCCGATTGATTCGCGACAGCTGTTGTATAAAATGATCGACCGCGAAATTTCCAATGCTAAAAAAAGCATTCCGGCTTATATTATTCTGAAAATGAACAGCTTGGCTGATGAAGCAATGATTGGTTATTTATACAAAGCCAGCAATGCGGGTGTCAAAATCAAATTGATTGTACGTGGCATGTGCTGTTTGGTGCCGGGTGTGAAAGGCTTTAGTGAGAATATTGAAGTAATCAGCATTGTGGATAAATACTTGGAACATGCACGTATTTATATTTTTGCCGATGGCGGAAAAGAGCAAATATTCCTGACTTCTTCCGACCTGATGACCCGAAATTTGGACCATCGGGTGGAAGTAGGTTTCCCGATCCTGGAGAAAAACCTGAAACAGGAAATTATGGATTTGATCAACATCCAGCTTCACGACAACACAAAAGCCCGGGAAATAAATAGTTTGAACAATAACCGGTATCATAAAACAGACGACAAGATAAAAATCCGGTCGCAATTTGATATTTATAATTATTTAAAACAGAAGAAATAATATTTTGAGATACGCTGCTATTGATATTGGTTCCAACGCCGTGCGCCTGCTGATTGCGGATGTGATGGATACTGCCAACCCCGTTACTTTCAAAAAAAATACACTGATCCGGGTGCCGTTGCGCTTAGGCGATGATGCTTTTATCGACCATAAAATCTCCCCAAAAAAAGTAGAAAACTTAGTGAAAACGATGCTGGCTTTCAAAAACCTGATGGACGTTTATGGTGTAACCAAATATTTGGCCTGCGCTACGTCGGCCATGCGCGAAGCGGCAAACGGACAGGAAATTGTGCAGCAGGTAAAAAAACAAGGTGGAATTGATCTGGAAATTGTTGGCGGACAGCGGGAAGCCAATATCATTTATGCAAGTCATTTTGAAGAGAAACTGGACCGGAAAAAGAACTATCTGTATATTGATGTTGGCGGCGGAAGCACCGAATTATCGTTTTTTTCAGACGGTGTTTTGGTGGCGTCGCAATCTTTCAATATCGGCACCATCCGTATTCTGGACAATCAGGATAAAACCGAAACCTGGAAAGAAATGGAGCAGTTTTTAACTTTTAAAACCAAATCTTATAAAGATATTACTGGCATTGGCACAGGCGGAAACATCAATAAACTATTTAAATTGTCGGAAGAAAAAGAAGGTAAGCCCATGTCTTTCAATAAGTTGAAAAGTTTGCACCATCATTTAAGTTCGTATTCTTTGAAAGACCGTATCCAGGTTTTGGGTTTGAATAATGATCGGGCCGATGTAATTATCCCGGCTGCGCTGATCTTTATCACGGTAATGAAATCGGCCGGAATTAAAAATATTTTTGTGCCGAAAGTAGGCATGGTAGATGGGATTATCCAGCTGCTGATTGAAGAAAACTTAAAGTAGCAATGCTTCTTTTATCGCCCCAAAATCGATGAAGAAAAATAAAGAAAATCTAAAATAGCGATGCTGTTTTTATCGCCTGAAAATTGATGAAGAAAAAAATTGTAGTGGCCATAACCGGTGCCAGCGGTGCTGTTTATGCCAAATTATTACTGGAAAAATTGCAGCTTTTGCAGGATCAGATCCTGGAAGTCGGCATTGTAATGTCTGACAATGCCCGCGATGTTTGGAAGTTTGAGCTGGATGATGAAAGTTACCAGCAATTGCCTTTCAAAATTTACAATAAAGCTGATTTCTGGGCACCTTTTGCTTCCGGTTCTGCGCGTTTTGATACCATGGTTATTGTGCCTTGTTCGATGGGAACTTTAGGGCGGATTGCTGCCGGGATATCCAACGATCTGACCACGCGCGCAGCCGATGTGATCCTGAAAGAACGGCGAAAACTCATTTTGGTGGCACGAGATACACCGTTGAGCCTGATCCATTTGCGCAATATGCAAACCGTAACCGAAGCTGGCGGCATCATTTGCCCAGCTGTGCCTTCCTTTTATAGTCGCCCAAAAACGATTGAAGAAGTGGCGATGACGGTGGTAAACCGGATTATTGATTTGGTAGGATTGGAGCACGAAACTTACCGCTGGAGCGAAGGGGAAAAGTAAGCTTCACTAATTTTTTGTCATCTCGACCGAAGGGAGAGATCTTCATCAAAGCGGTTAATTGCAAAAGTTGAAAAAAGACTTCTCCCTTTGGTCGAAATGACAATGCTTCTTTTACCCTACAAAAATCAGTGCCTGTATTTTCCATAAACAATGAACCATTAACTATTATTCAATAATCCTCCTACTTCTTTTACCCTATATTTTTTATCTTTGCAGCTTACAATGAATAGGAAAATTGCCTTTTATACGCTCGGTTGCAAGCTCAATTATTCAGAAACTTCTGCTATCAGCAGGCAGTTTAAACAAGCTGATTATGATGTAGTTAACTTCACTGATCAAGCTGATGTTTACGTGATCAACACTTGCTCGGTTACCGAAAATGCCGACCGCAAATGTAAAAAGGTAGTAAAAGAAGCCTTGAAAATTTCTCCGCTGGCCTATGTGGCCATTATAGGTTGCTACGCGCAATTAAAGCCACAGGAAATTTCTGAAATTGAGGGCGTGGATTTGGTTTTGGGTGCTGCTGAGAAATTCCAATTAGTTGATCATATTACCGATCTCACCAAAAACCCTAAAGCACTTGTTTATAATTCACCGGTAAAAGAAGCAAACCAATTTATTCCTTCTTATTCTTTTGGTGATCGTACACGCACGTTTTTGAAAGTTCAAGACGGCTGCGATTATTCCTGTTCGTTCTGCACCATCCCGATGGCACGCGGGGCAAGCAGGAGTGATACCATCAGCAACGTAATTTGCCAAGCTCAGGAAATTGCTTTTTCCGGTGTGAAAGAAATCGTGCTGACCGGCGTGAACCTGGGTGATTTTGGGTTGATCGATGGCATCCGTCAGTATAAATTCATTGATTTGATCAAAGCTTTGGACAAAGTGGAAGGTATCGACCGGATTCGGATTTCTTCTATTGAACCAAACCTGCTTACCGATCAAATCATTGCTTTTGTGGCTGCTTCCAAACGGTTTGTGCCGCATTTTCATATTCCGCTACAATCCGGTTCCAACAAAATATTAAGTTTGATGCGCCGCCGTTACAAACGAGAATTATACGTAGAACGCATCCGAAAAATCAAAGAACTGATGCCCGATTGCTGCATTGGTGTAGATGTAATCGTTGGTTTTCCAGGAGAAACACGCGAAGATTTCATTAATACTTATAATTTTTTGAACGAATTGCCGGTTTCCTATTTGCATGTTTTTACATATTCCGAACGGGAAAATACCTTGGCAACAGAACTATCCGGCGTTGTGCCAGGTTCTACACGTGCCGAGCGTAGTAAAATGCTGCATATTTTATCCGGTAAAAAACGCAGGGCATTTTACGAATCGCAAGTTGGAAGAATAGCTGATGTACTTTTCGAGCGCGAAACCAACGATGGTTTGATGCATGGCTTCACCCGAAATTACGTCAAGATTGAAACCACTTATGATCCTTTGATGGTGAATGAAATTCGGCCGGTACTTTTAACAGCCATTGCTGCATCCGGCGACATGGAAATTGAGGAAACAGCAGAAATTCTGATTCATTAGTTTTATCTTCGCTCGAAAACTGAGCACATGTTTCCAACCATAACTGATCTTATCCGATACTTAACTGGCATCAATATTCCGCTTCCGATCCAAACGTTTGGTTTTTTTGTCGCCCTGGCATTCATCGTTTCCTATTGGGCTTTTGAGCAGGAAATGAAGCGGAAAGAAAAGCTTGGCTACATTCATCCTTTCAAAAAAACGATTACCACCGGCGAACCTGCTTCTGTTTTAGAGCTGACGGGCAACGCGGTTTTCGGTTTTTTCCTCGGTTACAAATTGTTGGATGCTGTTTTTAACTACCAAATGTTGGTTGCTAATCCGCAAGAATTTTTGCTTTCTACACGTGGCAATTGGTTGGGTGGTATTATTTTGGCCGCGGCTTTTGCTTATTGGGCTTATGCGGAAAAGAAAAAGTCAGCTTTGCCTCAACCCAAAACACAGGAAATAACGGTACACCCTTACGAATTGATGGGCACAATGCTGGTTTGGGCCGCTTTTTGGGGATTTGCCGGTGCCAAATTATTCAACGGACTCGAAAACTGGCACGAGTTTGTAAAAGATCCGGTTGGGATGATGGTCGGTTTTAGCGGTTTAACTTTTTACGGCGGCTTGATTTGCGGAGGTGCGGCGGTGATGTACATCGCCCACAAAAACCACATCAAACTCATCCACATGGCCGATATTGGTTCGCCGGGAATGATGATTGCTTATGGCGTTGGCCGCATCGGTTGCCAGCTTTCCGGTGATGGCGATTGGGGAATTGCCAATCTCAACCCAAAACCAAACTGGTTGAGCTGGGCACCGGATTGGGTTTGGGCTTTCCGGTTTCCGCATAATGTAGGCGATGAAGGCGTGCAGATACCAGACTGCGTGGGCAAATTTTGTCATCAATTGCCGGTGCCGGTTTATCCCACTTCATTTTACGAATCTGTCATTTGCATAGCACTGTTCCTTTTTTTGTGGTGGCTGAGGAAATACATCAAAACGCCAGGGTTGATGTTTGGCATTTACCTGATCCTAAACGGGGTAGAAAGGTTTTTGATCGAACTGATTCGCGTCAATACCAAATATCATGTTTTCGGTCTTGCATTTACCCAGGCCGAATTTATATCAGCCGTTTTGGTTTTAACCGGGATTGGCTTTGTTGCGCAGGCATTTTTAAGGCATAAAAGAAGCATCACCCCAATTTAATGCCGATAAAAACCAAAAACCCTTTTGTCAAGAAGCTGCTTAAAAACGAGGTAGTTCTTTTTTTTCTATCCGCAGGCGTCGGTTTTATGGTCGATGGTTTAGTTTATTACTTCGTTTACCACTATTATTTTATCAGTCATAGCGTAAAAATATTCAATTACACTATTTCCGGGGATATATTTTCCTTGATTATTTCTTACAGTTGCTGCATTGTTTGCAATTTTTTGCTCACCAAATACTTCGTTTTTGCACATTCCAAACTTTCATCACAAAATCAGTTTTTACGGTTTTTCATGGTTGCATTTGTTGGTTTCTTTGCTAATTTGCTGATGCTGCGGCTTTTTGTTTACGTATTTAAAATGTATCCGCCTTTGGCAAGAATAATTGGCGCGCTGAGTTTGGGCGTGGCCAGTTATTTTGTCCACAAGTTTTTTTCATTCAATATAAAAAGAGGTTCCAAATGAATTTAGAAATATTATGCCGGGAAGTAGTTTCGCTGGCTAAAGAAGCCGGTAGTTTTATCCGCACTGAAGCCGGAAAATTTCGTGTCGACCGTGTCGAATTTAAAGGTTTGAACGATATGGTTTCTTATGTAGATAAAACTTCCGAAGAAATGATTGTGGCCAAATTGCAGCAGCTTTTGCCCGAAGCAGGTTTTATCACCGAAGAAAAAACAGTGGTAAAAACAGCATCGCAATACAATTGGGTGATTGACCCGCTGGATGGCACCACCAATTTCATCCATGGTTTGCCGGTTTATTCAGTAAGCATTGCTTTAAAAGAATACGAAGAACTTGTTTTGGGCGTAGTTTACGAGATCAATCAGGATGAATGTTTTTACGCCTGGAAAGACGCGCCGGCTTATTTAAACGGCAAAGAAATCCATGTTTCCGACAGGCCAACTTTGGCCGATAGTTTGATTGCAACCGGTTTTCCGTATTACAATTTTGATCAGGCTGATGCTTACCTGAACTTGTTTAAAGATTTGATGCAAAGCTGCCACGGATTGCGTCGTTTAGGTTCCGCAGCGGTTGACCTGGCTTATACCGCTTGCGGCCGTTTTGATGCTTATTACGAATACAACTTGAACGATTACGATATGGCTGCCGGCATCATCATCGTCAAACAAGCTGGCGGGCAGGTTTTTGATTTTGCCGGAGGTGGAAATATGCTGAAAACCCGTGATGTGATTGCTACAAATGGAAAGGTTAGCCAGGAATTGTTGAATAAGATTTTGTTTGCGTTTAGGAAAAAATAAAGATTAGAGATTAAGTAAGAAAAGTTGGATACTTCTTTTACCTCATAAATTTTGGTTTGTACTTTTAATTCTAAATTTACCAATATGGATATTAAAGATATTATAACAGTAGATCAGGATATTCTTGGCGGACAACCTGTTTTCAAAAATACACGCGTACCTGTTGAAAGTTTATTTGACCATTTAGAAGCAGGTGTTTCGCTTGACGAGTTTTTAGATGATTTTCCAACCGTATCAAAAACACAAGCTATAGCAATATTAGACATTGCCAACAAGCTTTTAACTTCTAAAAATGTAGAGCAATTGTATGCGACTATTGCTTGACGAAAATTTACCCAAACGCTTAAAACTTGATTATTCTGAACATGAAATATTCACAGTTCGGGAAATGCAATGGAACGGAATTAAAAACGGTGAATTGTTAAAGTTGATGGTTGCAAACTCTTTTGATGCTTTGTTAACTTTTAATTTTGGCGGAGGTGATGGAATGCTAAAAACGCGTGATGTAATTGCTACAAATGGAAAGGTTAGCCAGGAGTTGTTGGAAAAGATTCAAATGTTTTTTCCGATTGAAGAGTAAGGTTTGTTAAAAAGATAGGGTTATAAAGTAAACCTATCTTTTTAACTTAGATTTTATTCTTAAATTCCTTATATACTATTTCTTAGAAATTATAGTATGTAGTTTAGCTTTTAGAATTTTCCATTCATCAGAATCTTTTCCCTTGTTTATTGCGATTAAATCTTTAATGAATTTTTTATAATTTCGAATCCCATACTCATTAAAGACAAAAGTCAGAAGGTCTTTACCCTTACATTTAACTTTCCAATTTTCCTCCCAGTCCAACTCCATCTCGGCTTTTCTTTGCTCATAATCTTTTTTAAATTCTTGTTCGAAAAAGGTTTTATTAAATGAACTGAGAGAATTTTTTAATAAATCAACTTTGTCAGAAAAAAGTTGTGATATTTCTTCTATATTTTTTGATTTAGTTTCTGGTTTAGAAGCACTGATTGTTTTTGGAGTAAGTTTCTCAATTGTATTATAAACACAAATGCTTTCAATTTGAGAAAATGCTAATTCTTTAACACGTTTATTAAATTCTCCTCTATTTGAAGGAAAGTTTTTGATTTGATCGTCTTTAACAACGTCATATAAGTATGTTAGGTTTAATAAATAGTTTTCAAAAGAATATCTATCCCATTGTATAACATTAACGTTATTAGTACTAGTTAAGGAAGTAGGTTTGTTGTCGAAATCAATAACAAAAATATGGAATCCCTTTAACTCACCTCTTTTATCTGCTTCCTGTAAAACTTTAATTTCATTTTCAACAATACTTCTACCTCCAAGCGATTGTATTTTAAATCCATCAACTACACCCTTTAGCACTTCATAGATGTATTCATCATCTGTTGTTCCTTCTAAATATACTACACCTTTATTAAACAACAAATCAGATGTCGTAATACCTAAACCTTTGATAGCCTCTTGAGCTTCTTCATTATCATTTTTGTAAATAGGACTTATTGTTTTAGCATCAATCAAGTGTAAAAGCTGACAGTCATTACTCTCTTTAGTATCAGCAAGAATCTCAGCGGAATGTGTTGTAAGTATTATTTGAGCTTTCTTTTCGTCGCAGATATATTTTTTCAGAAAAGGAATAATATTCTTACATACTGCTGGATTTAAGTGTAATTCTGGCTCATCTAATATAATTATTCCCCTTTCTCTAACAGTTCTTAATAGTAAAAATAACGTTAGGAGAAGCCCCTTCTCTCCACTACTTAAAAAGTCTATGTCATAAACTCTACTTGTACCTGTTTCCTTAATTAATACTGATAATCTACCAGTTCTTTCTTCAAGGCTAATCCCGGCCAGTTCTTTACCAGGTATTAAGCTATCAAAAATTAATTTAAAATCATTTTGAATAGGCGATATATTATTGCCGTTAATCATTATGAAAGAGATAATTGCAGCTTTTAATCTTGCAAATTTTGCTTGAGGTTGAATACTATAAGATTGAAGTTGTTGACCTATCTCATTTTGTCCTAACTGAATATTTGTATCACCAGTCGGAAAATTTCTATCAGCTGTAAATACGGTAAATAATGTTTCAGAAAAAATTGGACTTCTAAACAAATAGCTTATCAATTCTTGATGGAACCCATTGAATCCGTTTGCCTGATTTTGGAATATTTGAAACTTAATCTGAGCTATATTAGTTTTTTCAAATTCTTCTAAAAATTTTTCAGTTTCTTTTTGCACCTCGCTTAATTGTTGACTTCCAACAGGTGATGATAAAAATGCAATTAAGTTAATACTTGCTAAATTATTTTGCCCAATTCGGTTTTGAAGTCTAAGAATATTAAAATTGTGTAAATCTTGTTTCAATAAAGCAATTTCTTCTTGCGAGACTTCAATCCGAAGATCCATTGTGACAGGTTTTGTTAAATCTCCTGCAATAGTCTCAACTAAAATTTGTCCTACATGTGGAGAGAATACACCTAAAAACTGTAAAGACTGTTGCATTTCATCTTTGCTTGATGGTAAAAGAACAGCTTTTACTATTCTAATTGCATCAAGAATTGAACTTTTTCCGATTCCATTTGGCCCAACAATAGTTGTAATATTTGATGCGCAATCAAACGATATATCTTCAAGTTTTCTAAAATTTTTAATCGATACTTTTTTAAATTTCATTGCTTGTCTTAGTAGTATTATTTATAAACGGAGTGAAGTTTGTGTAATTAACTTTTGTGGATTAAGAGGTTGATTTGCTAATTAAATTATACAGTTACAATTAATTTTTTTTAATATTTTAATTTCTGTAACTAATTATATTTAAACAAGAGTAATTATAGTAAAAAAACAGGGGTAAAAGAAGCATAGTACTTCTTTTACCCCTGTAAAATTAAAAACCTATTCTTCCTACAAAGCTTCAGAAATTACTTCCTTAATCATGAGTTTTAATAAACTTTCAATTTATTCATTAACCTTTTCACCTAAAGCTTTTTACACAACCTAATCACCTGCCCACCGCCAGCCGCCAAAACAGTATTCAAAATAGTTTCGTTGCTTACATTCTCAATCACTTTTATCAAATGGTTTGGGTTGATGTTCGCATCCGGCGCATCGCTGTAAATTTCGGCTGTGTAATCACCTTTTGGCAAAAAAGATAAAGGCGTTTCCAAGTTTCTGGCCGTATTGCTGTTGATCGTCCCCAAATACCAATCACTGCCTTTGCGCCTGGCAATCGTAACCCATTCACTTAGTTTTGTGCTGATGGCTTTCGTTTCGTCCCAGGTAATCGGTACTTCTTTGATGAACTCAAAACCGGGCTGCCCGATATAAGCATCCGGATAATCACAAACCATGCCCTGCTCATTCTCCAAAACCACATACATGGCCAGCATGTGGCAGCGCGTACCTAAAACCATTGGCGCAGTATAATGAACTTTGAAAGTAGAAGGGTTTGCCGCCCGGAAACCGCCCAAATGATAATCTGTGGAACCGGCCAGCCCGCGCGTAAACGGGATATTGATATCGGCATCAGGCGTAACAACGTTGTTCCATTTATCATTTTCGTAGTTCAGCGTTCCTTCCCGCGTAAACTCGTTTGGATAAGTGCGGTTTAAACCGGTTGGCTTATAAGCACCATGAAACTGGATATGCAGATGATGCTGCGCCGCTTTTTGCAATATTTCTTCCTGCATATTTACCATTTCCTGGTCGTCTCGATCCATAAAATCGCACATCAATCCTTTGATGCCCCATTTTTCGTATTGGGCAAATGTTTCTTCTAATTTGGGGTACAAAGCAGCAAAATGTACCCAAACCCGAATGCCTACACCAACCTTTTTTACAGAATCGCAAAGTTGCTGCATATCCAAACCCGGAACAGCTTTGGAAGGATCGGCGTGCGGGCCAGGCGAAAAGTTGGCGCCATCGTTCACATACCATTCGTGCAAACCATATTCTACCACGGTATGATAGGCAATGCTGTTTTTAGCACAGAAATTTACGTAATACATATTGGTTTCGTAGTTATTGCCGGGCGCAAACGAAGTATCCGGCGTAACATTGCCGTTCCACCAGGGAAAAGTAGTTTTGCCGGGCTTGATCCAGGAAACATCTTTGATTTGGCAGGGTTCGCTTAAATTAGTCAGCAAATTTGATTCGATCAAAGTGCCTAATCTGTCGCCAATCATCATTACCCTCCAGGGACTTTGATGCGGTAGTTTTGCCTTTACTTTGATAGCTGTTTGGTTTGGCAGAGGCGAAATCCTGCTTTGCAAAACTCCTTGATGCTTAATCAAATACATGCCGCCATAATCCCGCAGGTTAGCTTCAGTAATAGCCATATAAATGCCTTTTGGAAAGGAAAAAAGCGTTGGCAGATCCATCAAAGTATCAGCTTTGATTTCGTTTAAATGCAGTTTGCTGTAAATCCCTTCGTGCGAAGTGGTATAATTTTCGCGAAAAAGGGTAAGTACAAGCGGGTTTTGACTGAGGTTGAAAGTATTTGCTTCTTCGGTGATGTCAACACTTTTCCATTCGTGCTGGCCAGGAATGAGGTAACGAAAAGCGGCACCATCATTAAATACTTTCACTTCTACGTTGAGTTGTCGTTTTAAACCTTTTTTTTCGGTAACCCAAACCAGCAATTGATTACATGTGCTGTGGACTTTGCTGGTTTTGCCCACAATCAAATCATAGTTTTCTTCGAGATGCTGGATTCTATGCCGATCAAACTTCAAACCAGAAGAAAACGCGCCGCCGTTTTGAAAGCTGATATTTAAACGCGACTTATCGAGTAATAAATTTCCTTTGTAAGTAACCTGATAAACCAGTCCGGCCTGATCTGTGTGCAACTTGAAACTTATATTTTTATCAGGCGAAGTAACCGTTAAGTTATTTTGGGCAACTACATCTGCAAAATTTAGTGCAAACAAAAAAATGAGAAAATATTTTACAGCAGCCATATTCAGGTTTAATTGGGATATAAATATAAAAACAATCCCACTGCTAAATCTTGCTTGAGCTCCTGATTAATTTACATTATAAAGAGGTTGTTTATTTTTAATAATAAATTGAATACCAATTTATTAAAAACAGGACACACCCCTAACCCCTCTTAAGAGGGGAAATATGGCCCAGACCTTTCTAAAGCCAAAAAGGTAGCAAACTATGCTTCCCCTCTTGAGAGGGGTCAGGGGTGTGTCCTTCTATTATTCATATTTAAACAAGTTTCTACCTCAAAAAATTGAATTAAAATATAAATACGTTTAAAATTGAAGTACAAAAAAAAGAAGCATGTCGATCAATTCAACATGCTTCTTTTACCCTATAAAAAATTGGGATGAATATTTACAAAGCTTCAGAAACAACTTCCGTAACTTCCGGCACCATGCGTTTCAATAAACTTTCAATGCCGGATTTTAAAGTGATGGTTGATGATGGGCAACCGCTGCAAGAACCGCGCAACTCAACCGTAACAACGCCTTCGTTAAAAGATTTATAAGTGATCGCGCCACCATCCTGCTCCACCGCCGGGCGAACGTAATCATGCAAAATCTGCTGGATTTTGATTTCGGCATCATCACCTTCAAAAGCAACAACTTCCTGTTCTTTTTCCTGAACGCTCAATTCAGATTCCACCGCGCCTTTTACAAATTCTTTCAAAATCGGCTCCAAATCGTTCCAGTCTGAACCTTCCGTTTTGGTAACGGTAACGAAATTACTTGCAAAGAAAACACCGTTCACAAAAGAAAATTTAAACAGTTCTTTGGCAAAAGCAGATTTTTCTGCACTTTCTACCGTTGCAAAATCGGCACTTCCGTTGATCAGCAACTTGTTTACAATAAACTTCATTGTGGCTGGGTTCGGCGTGCTTTCAGTATATACGTTGATATTCATGACGTTCTATTTTTTATAAAATTACAAATATAAAATACGCTTTTGTGCAATGCTTCTTTTATCGGTACTTTTTTACGGCTTGTTGACTAATCCGCTCAAATCCCGGTATAATTAAAAGGCGTAATCATGCCAAGTTCCTGTTTCAATTCCGCAGAAATGTCCAGGCTATTTATAAAATCAGCAATGGTTTCTGCATTAATTTTTCCGGAAACACGCGTCAGCTCTTTTAAAGCTTCATAAGGGTTTGGATAACTTTCGCGGCGCAAAACCGTTTGGATGGCTTCTGCTACAACAGCCCAGTTTTCTTCCAAATCTGCATGGATCGCTGCTTCGTTTAGCACCAGTTTATTCAAGCCTTTCCTGATCGAATTAAAAGCAATTATGGTATGCGCAAACGGAACGCCGATGTTGCGGAGCACGGTCGAATCCGTCAAATCGCGCTGCAAGCGGGAAATGGGTAGTTTGGCAGCCAGATGTTCAAACAAAGCATTAGCCAAACCCAGGTTTCCTTCCGAATTTTCAAAATCAATCGGGTTTACTTTATGCGGCATCGCAGAAGAACCAACTTCGCCGGCTTTGATTTTCTGTTTGAAATAATTGATGGAAATATACGTCCAGATATCGCGGTTCAAATCGATCAGGATATTATTGATGCGTTTCAAATTATCGCAATGTGCAGCAAAATGATCGTAATGTTCAATCTGCGTAGTGTATTGCGATCGGCTCAAACCTAAAACATCGTTTACAAAACTGTTTCCAAAAGCTTTCCAGTCAACGTTTGGATAAGCTACATGATGCGCATTGAAATTACCGGTGGCACCGCCGAACTTGGCCGCAAACGGAATTTGTCCGAGTAGCTGCATCTGTTCATCCAACCGTTCTGCAAAAACCAGGATTTCTTTGCCCAAGCGCGTTGGCGAGGCTGGCTGACCGTGCGTCCTGGCCAGCATGGAAACGTCTTTCCATTCATCGGCAAAGGTTTTAAGCTGATCGATGATGGCGATAATTGCCGGCCGGTATTGCTCGTTTACAGCGAGTTTGAACGAGTAGGGAATAGCCGTATTGTTAATGTCCTGCGAAGTTAAACCAAAGTGTATAAACTCTTTATAATCACTTAAACCCAATTGCTCGAAACGTTTTTTCAGCAAATATTCTACTGCTTTTACATCATGGTTGGTGGTTTTTTCGATCTCTTTTACGGCCTGCACATCTTCCTCGCTAAAAGATGTATAAATTTTCCGGAGGTTTATAAACTGCTGATGGTCAAAGCTTTTTAACTGTGGCAAAGGCAGTTCGCACAGTTGGATAAAATATTCTACTTCAACATAAACCCGAAACTTGATGAGTGCTGCTTCCGAAAAATACTGGCTTAACTGATTGGTGGTTTGATAATATCGGCCATCAATAGGCGAGATCGCAGAAAGCGGAGACAAAGGCATAGCAGCAGGTTTGAAATGAAGCTGCAAAAGTAAAAATTACCGGAAACTTTGTTGGGTTTAAATCAGATGATTTGAAATGCTTCTTTTATCGGCCTAAAATTGGATTCAATAAAAAAGGCCATGCAAAAGTGCACAGCCTTGTTTATGTTAAAGACTAAAATTTACATTTTTTTAGTTGTGGTAGTAGTTGTTTTGGTTTTTAAAGTAGTGTCTTTTGCAGTGGTATCTTTCACAAGTGTATCTACTTTTGTAGTATCTGTAGTGGCCATACTGCCTTCAGTAGTTTTGGTAGTATCAGAACCTGAACCAGTAGTTTTGTTAGAAGTACAAGCAGCAACTGACAAAGAAATTGCAAAAGCTAAAAAGCCGAATTTGAAAGATTTTTTCATAGGGGCAAATATTGAGTTGTTTGATTGTTTAGTGCTAATACAAATTCGGCAAAAAAATAACTTAAAATAAATCTATTACACGCAGATTACATTTTTTTAGTTGTATCTTTTTTGGTTGTATCCGTTTTAGCAGTAGTATCTGTGGTAGTTGTACTGTTAGCAGCAGAACCCACTTTGGATGAATCTGATGTTCCCATTGCCTTTTTATCTGAACTGCAGGCAGTAACAGATAAAGATATTGCGAAAGCTAAAAAGCTTAATTTGAATGCGTTTTTCATAAGTGGTTTTAAAATAAATTTAAACAGGACTAACTCTTAATGATTTAATCCTGTTTAATTTAAATAATTACATTTTTTTCTTGGTAGAATCCATAGCTGTACCCATAGCTGAGCCTACAGCTTTTTTTGCAGTGTCCATACCAGAAGTCATACCCTTTTTGGTAGAATCCATCATTTTGGATGCAGTATCAGTAGTAGAAGAAGATACTGAAGTTGAATCAGCAGAAGTTGAAGCTTTGTTTGAATTGCAAGCAGCAACAGACATGGTGATTGCTAAAGCTAAAAAGCCTAATTTGAATGAATTTTTCATTTGATTTTATTTTTTTGTGGTGAATTTTATCTTAATACCCAATTTGTAAAAAGGTAACCCGTTAATTCATAAAATATTTTTTTTTCGGGAAATGGGTTACATTTTTGTACAAATTGTATTAATAGGTGAGTTTTAAATTAAAAGGTTCTGTACCAACAGATAACGAAGACATACTGGGGATTTTAAACAATTCGCCTGATACTTTAAAGCGTATATACAAGGTGCATTTTCCGATGGTGCTGCAAATGGTGCTGGGCAACAACGGAAATGAAGCGGATGCAAAAGATGTGTATCAGGAAAGCATCATCATTTTGTACAATAAAGTTAAGGCCGGGGATTTTGAACTGACCAGCAAACTGAAAACATATATTTATTCTGTTTGCAGGCGCATCTGGCTGAAAAAACTTAACCAGAAAAGCAACAAAGAATGTGAACTGAAAGATGTACACGATTTTTTGCCTATTGAAAATGATGTTGAACAACATGAACTGCGCGATTTGCAGTTTAGTAAAATGGAAGAATCTATGCTGATGCTGGGCGAACCATGCCGAACGATCATCCAGGATTTTTATATGCAAAACAAATCTATGCAGGAGATTTGTGACAAGTTTGGTTATACCAATCCGGATAATGCAAAAACGCAGAAATACAAATGCCTGCAACGTTTAAAAAAGCTGTTTTTTCAGCTATAAAATTGAAAGAAAATGAATGAGCCGCAACTATTAAATTTAATAGAAAGATACCTCAATAATGAGCTTTCCGGGCCGGAATTAGCTGAGTTTGATTTGCTGCGAAAAAAAGATCTCAGCATCGATAACCGCATCACGGAGCATCAGCAGTTTATTAAAACCTTGGCTGATTGGCAGCAACGCTTGGATTTTGAAAACAAGCTGAACGCGATCCACGATGAGATCAATATTGATGCAGTAAAAGAAGCATTGGGCATCCACGAAAGTAGGATCATTACGTTGTGGCGCAATCACCACTCAAAAATTTCGGTTGCGGCATCTGTAGCGATTTTTGCGGTGATGGTTACTTTGTTTTTTACGGGCTACTTCAACAATCAAAACCAGCAATCACACTACAACGCTTTACGCCGCGATCTGGACAAAGTTAAAAAATCTCAAAACGCCCTTATTCGCGATATTACAGGCAAAACTACCCGAAAATCTATCTCTAATCCGGGCAATTTCGGCGGAACAGGTTTTGCAATCAACAGCAGTGGAGATATCATTACCAACTACCACGTGATCAATGGTGCAGATTCTGTTTACGTACAAAATTCCAGCGGCGAATCTTTTAAAGTTTCAACGGTTTATGTCAATCAGGAGTATGATTTGGCTGTGTTGCGTATCACAGATTCTGCTTTTAAACGTTTAAGTCCTGTTCCTTACGCGTTTAAAAAATCAAAAGCAAACTTGGGCGAAGGTGTATTGACGATCGGTTATCCAAAAGATTCCGTCGTGATCGGCGAAGGCTATTTAAGTTCTTTTACTGGTTTTGACAATGATTCTCTGGCTTATCAGGTTGCCATTCCTGTAAATCCGGGCAACAGCGGCGGGCCATTGCTGGATAATTCCGGTAATGTGATCGGGATGATCAAAGGCAAGCAAACACAGGTAGATGGTGCCGCTTTTGCCACCAAATCCAGTTATTTGATGAAAGCTATCCAAGCCATTCCGGTTGATTCTACCGGTCGGAAAATTATCTTTAACAGTAAAAACAGCCTTTCAAAGCTGAACCGCGAGCAGCAAATCATCAAGCTGAAAAATTATGTTTTTATGGTGAAAGTATATAATTAACAATGCTTCTTTTATCGGCATAAAATCAGGCAGCAGTTTTTATAGTGAAAGTGTATGATTGATAATGCTTCTTTTATCGGCATAAAACTCAACTGAGTTTGTCATGCCGAACTTGTTTCGGCATCCCTCAGGCAAAGAGTAAGTTTTAGACCTTTATAATGAGATGCCGAAACAAGTTCGGCATGACAAGACGGAAGATTTCATCAGCGATCCAATTCGCCTAAAACAATATCGATAGAACCAATAATTGCTACCAAATCAGCAATCATCACGCCCTTACTAATTGCTGGCAGCACAGAAAGATTATTAAAACTTGGCCCGCGCGCTTTGATACGTTTCGGGATTTCGGTTTTACCGTCGGCGATATAATAAAAGCCCAGTTCGCCTTTCGGGTTCTCGGCGCGCATATAATAATCTTGTGCTTTAGGGATAATTTTGCGGGGAAGCTTGCCGCGCGGATCAAAGTCCGGTGTCCGTTTCAGCTCTTTTTGCAACCGGCTGATACATTGTTCAATCATTTTTAAAGATTCGCCAATTTCATCAACCCGAACTTTAAACCGGTCCCAGCAATCGCCAACGGTTCCCATTTCACCTTTTCCAACCGGAATTTCAAAATCCAGTTCGGGATAAACCGAATAACCATCCACGCGCCGCAAATCCCATTTCAAGCCGGAACCACGCAGCATCGGCCCGGAACAGCCATAATTTATCGCGACATCCAAAGGTAAAATGCCCACATTGGCCGTGCGGTTGATGAAAATCTGGTTGTTGGTCAGCAGTTCATTCAGTTCTGTCATTTTGGGTTTAAAGTATTCTATAAACTCCTGGCAGCGTTCTTCAAAACCAACCGGCAGATCGTAAAACAAGCCGCCCACCCAAATATAATTGTACAGCATCCGCGCGCCTGAAGCCCATTCCAGCAAACCCATAATGTGTTCACGATCCCGAAAGCACCATAAAAACGGCGTAAAAGCACCAATATCAATCCCGTAAGTACCCAAAGCAATCAAATGCGATCCAATCCGGTTCAGTTCGCACACCAAAACACGGATGTATTCAATCCGTTTCGGTATTTCTTTGTCGATGCCCAGCATCCGTTCCACGCCCATTACAAAAGCGTGGCTGCTGTTCATGGAGGATAAATAATCCAGCCGGTCTGTAAATGGGATGGTTTGCTGGTACGACATCGATTGCGCATGTTTCTCAAAACAACGGTGCAGATAGCCAATATGCGGAATCACCTCGTTCACAATCTCGCCGTCGGTAATCAACTCCAAACGCAAAACACCATGGGTTGATGGATGCTGCGGACCCATATTGAGCACCAGTTCCTCCGCACTCAGGTTTTGGATGCGCTGCTGATATTTTTTGAATGCTTCGTTTACCATACTAAAATTCGTGTCCGCCGGTTAGTCAATCTTGATGCCTTTGTAGTATTCGGCACTTTTATAATCTGCCCGCAGTGGGAAACCTTCCCAGTCATCCGGCAGCAGAATACGGCGCAAATCCGGATGTCCTTCAAAATCAATCCCCAGCAAATCGTAAGCTTCCCGCTCGTGCCAATCAGCTGTACGATAAACATTTACCAAAGTTGGGAAGGAGGGAAGCTGCTCCGGATCGGTCGGTTTTTCGATACTGATCTTGAGTGTCAACCGTGTTTGAAAAGGGTGCGACGACAAATGATAAACCACACCAAAACGGTTTTCCTGGTGATAATCAACACCGGTCAAACACGCCAGAAAATCAAAATAAGTTTTGGGGTGATCACGCAGAAAAAGGCAAACCAGGGCAATCTGTTTCGGGTCGATCAGCAGTGCAGGTTGCAGACCGCTGGTTTCTTCGCCCAAAATCACGTCTTCGCCAAATTGTGCCGATAAAAGAAGCTTGAGTTCGTCAAAAATCATGGTGCCAAACGAACGATTTTCCAGTTTTGCTGATCCGCTTTTTTATACACAATCCGGTCGTGCAAACGGCTTGAGCGGCCTTGCCAAAATTCAAACAAACGCGGTTTTACAATATATCCGCCCCAATGCGCCGGTTTCGGCACTTCCTTGTTTTCGTACTCCTGTTCCAATTGCTGCCATTTGGTTTCGAGTTCCTGACGGCTGCTAATCTCCTGACTTTGAGGTGATACCACCGCACCAATCTGGCTTCCTTTTGGCCGCGAGTGAAAATAAGTGGTCGAATATTCTTTGCTCAGCTTTTCAATCGTCCCTTCAATCCGAATTTGCCGTTCCATTTCAGGCCAATAAAAAATTAAACTGGCCAAAGGGTTTTTGGTCAATTCTTTTCCTTTCCGGCTCAAATAATTGGTGTAAAATTTAAAGCCATTTTCGCTGAAACCTTTTAACAAAACAATGCGTGCAGACGGCCGTCCGTCTGTTGTTGCCGTAGCCAAAGTCATGGCATTTGGTTCGTACATCTTTGCGTTGATGGCTTCGTTAAACCATTTTTCAAACTGCTTGATTGGGTTTGGGTTTACATCCGCTTCCGATAACGTGGCCAAGCGGTAATCCCGTCTCAGATTTTCTATTAATTCCTGTTCCATTTGTTGCAAACTTACAAAATGCCGGTTAGCTGTCGTTTGTATCGAACGTAAATTTTCAACACAAAAAATATACTGATGCTTCTTTTAGCAATGCTTTTTTAAGTTGACCAGATTTCAAACTGTAATCAGTTTCCCGTTTCAATATTTAGTTGATATTTTTATGCCGATAAAAAAAGCATCAGGATAAAATCAGCAAATTCGTAGCACAACAGGAGGAAAATTTATGTTGAATACCATCAAACCGGCAACCGGCCGATTGCTCATTGCAGAACCTTTTATGTTAGACCCGGAATTTAAACGTTCCGTGGTTTTGATAACCGAATATACCACCGACGGCGTAGTTGGTTTTGTGCTGAACCACACTTCAGGTTTATATGTGAACGACGGTGTGATTGATTTTCCGGAAACGGATGCCAAACTGTACAGTGGTGGCCCTTGCAACAATGAGCGGCTTCATTTTTTGCATCGTTGTCCGGATAAAATTCCGGGCGGCTTGGAAATTGGCAATGGTATTTTTTGGGGTGGAGATTTCGAAGCCGTTAAAATGATGTTCCAGCTCAACCTAATCAGCAATCATGAAATTAAGTTTTTTCTGGGCTATTCCGGCTGGGGCACGCAACAGCTAAACCGCGAACTGGAGCTGAACAGTTGGATTGTATCCGATAAATTTAATCCGGATTTGATTTTTAATGATGAAGAAAATTTGTGGAAAGATGCGGTAACGAATTTGGGTGAAAAATATGCACACATAGTTAATTTCCCAAGCAATCCACAGCTAAATTAAGGTTTTGTCATTTTGACCCAAAGGGAGAAATCTTCTTCAAACTTTTAAAATCAACCGCTTCAAATAAGATTCCTCCTAAGGTCGGAATGACAATGTAGCATACTTCTTTTAGTGCCTAAAAATCACAATCAAAACCGTCCTGCTTCATTTCTGCAGCAGATTCTTCTACTTTTTTAGCCAGCTCATTTTTATATTGAACCAGATTTTGAACCAAGTTATCATCACCAACCGCCAAAATCTGCGCGGCCAAAATACCGGCATTCTTGGCCGCATTTAAAGCAACTGTGGCCACCGGAATCCCGTTTGGCATCTGCAAAATGGAAAGTACCGAATCCCAGCCATCAATAGAATTACTGGATTTAATCGGCACACCAATCACCGGCAAATGCGTCAGCGAAGCTACCATTCCGGGCAAATGAGCTGCACCGCCTGCACCGGCGATGATCACTTTTAAACCACGCTTTGCAGCAGATTTGGCGTAACTGAACATGCGTTCCGGCGTGCGATGTGCAGAAACTATCGTGATTTCAAAATCAACGCCAAGTTCTTTTAAAACATCAGCAGCATCCTGCATCACCGGCAAATCGGATTTGCTGCCCATGATGATGCCGATTTTTATTTCTTCGTTCATTATTATTTTGTTGGTAGGGGCGATTTATAAATCGCCCAAATTTAATGTGATAAAAGAAGCATGGATAGCCCAGCTGTAGTAAAGATTTGAGGGCGATTCATGAATCGCCCCTACTTTAACTCAAAACCTTTAAAGTCTTCTGCACATATCGCGCTTTTTCAATTGCTTTTTCCCGATCTGCATCCACCACCGTTACGTGGCCCATTTTGCGCATCGGTTTGGTCAAAGCTTTGCCGTAAAGGTGCACGTAAACGCCTTCCAGTTTCAAAACATCTTCGAGGCATTTGTAAACCGCCGGTCCTTCATGGCCTTCTTCACCCAAAATATTGACCATCACAGCGTTGTGCAAATTCGAAGTATCACCCAAAGGCAAACCAAAAATAGCCCGCAAATGCTGTTCAAACTGCGAAACCACATTGCCTTCAATGGTTTGATGGCCGCTGTTGTGCGGGCGTGGTGCCAGTTCGTTTACCAAAATATTGCCGTTTTTATCCAGAAACATTTCTACAGCCAGCAACCCTACAATACTTAATTTTTCGGCAATATCAACGGCGATTTGCTGTGCCTTTTGCTGGATTTCAAAGCTATGGAGTGATGGTGAAATCAAAAATTCTACCAGATTGGCTTCCGGGTTAAACTCCATTTCCACCAGCGGAAACGCTTTAACTTCGCCCTGGATATTTCGGGCAACGATCACCGCGATCTCTTTTTCAAAATCAATCCATTCTTCAACCAAACTCGGTTCGGTAAAAGCTCCGGCCAGATACGATTCATCCCAAACTTTGTAAACGCCGCGGCCGTCATAGCCGTCTTTTCGTAATTTCTGGATGTACGGAAAATGAAAATGGCTTTCTTTCAATTCTTCCGGCGAAGAAATGATTTTGAAATGGGCCGTCGGAATATCGTTCTCCTTAAAAAACTGTTTTTGCAAACCTTTATCCTGGATCAGCCGGATAATTCGAGATTGCGGATAAACCAGCACACCTTCCTTTTCTAATTGTGCCAGCGCATCAACATTTACTTTTTCAATTTCAATGGTGAGCAAATCCACCTGCTTGCCAAAATTATAAACGGTTTCGTAATCGCTCAACGTGCCGACCACAAATTCATCACAAAGCTTTTTGCAAGGCGCATTGCGGTCAGGATCAAGCACTTTCACCGTAACATTATAATTTATGGCTTGCTGGATTAGCATTCGCCCTAATTGTCCGCCGCCCAAAATCCCCAGCTTCAAGTCTCCGTAAAACGCTTTCATTTAATGATAATAGTTTGCTGCAAAAATACAAATTCGGTTCAAGCAAAAATTCAGATCAGATAGATTTGCTTTTTTAATACAAATTTATGCTGATTTTTAGCCGATAAAAGAAGCATCTGTTTCACTATAAAGGAACCGAACAAAAAAATGTAAGTTCCGTTAACGAAGCTTTTATCTTCTTACACCAATTCCTAAAATAGCCGCAACTTGAAAAAAATTATACCCATTTATGCCCGCTGGGCTTTAATTTTATTCACCGTTATCGCTCTTGGTTTCCTGATCATCGTTGGCAAAGAAATCCTTTGCCCGCTGGTTTTTGCCATGTTGTTTTCACTTTTGCTGCTGCCTGTGGGCAAATTTCTGGAAGATCATTTTCATTTCAACCGAAGTGCAGCTTCCATGACGGCTGTTTTGCTGATGCTGGCCGTAATTACGCTGGTATTATATCTGGTTGGATCACAACTAACTGATTTATTAGACAATTGGCCAAAAATTAAAATCGAACTGAACAACTCCTTCCATGGCATATTGAACTGGGTGCGGGCCAATTACCACGTCAACCAAAGCAAACAAATGAACTTAGTACACAGTGCAACCGATAAAATTGCGGAAGGCGGCAGTTCTGGTGCGATTGGTGTTACGCTGATGACAGCTTCATCCGTTTTACTGTTTTGGGTTTTGGTGATCATCGATACGTTTTTCGTACTTTTTTACCGCCGTTTGCTGCTGCAGTTTCTGATTGCCGTTTTCAAAAAAGAAAATGCCATCGCCGTTTTTGAAATCGTAGAACGCATCAAATACATCATTTCCAAGTATATTTTGGGGCTGATGTTGGAGATGCTGGTCGTTTCCGGCGTGTGCTCCACCATTTTCCTGATCGGTGGCTTGCAATACGCTTTGCTGCTGGGCATGATCACCGGCTTGTTCAACATCATTCCTTATTTGGGCATTGCTACGGCATTGCTAATCAGTGTTTTAATTACGTTAAGCACCGGCGCAGCTGCCGGAAAAGTGATTTTGGTAGGCGTGACGATCATATCAATGCACTTGATCGACAGCAATGTTTTATTGCCAATGATTGTCGGTTCCAAAGTCCGCATCAACGCTTTAATCACCATTCTGGGCGTTATTTTGGGCGAAATGCTTTGGGGAATTGCAGGCATGTTTTTGTCCATTCCGGTGATGGCGGTCATGAAAATTATTTTTGACCGGGTAGAAAACCTGCAACCCTGGGGATTATTGCTGGGCGACGAAGTTTTGGAGGAAGAAGTGCTGGAAACCAAAAGTTTTATGGAAGAGGAAAACGCTGCTACCGAAGGAGCTTCTTCCCAAATTTAGGTCGATAAAAACAGCATCGTTAATTAGTTCATTCGCGTTGTCAGCTCGACGTTAGGAGAAATCTTCATCGAATACTACAAGCCGCTTTAATGAAGATTTCTCCTAACGTCGAAACGACAGCACGGAAATTGTATTACTTCTTTTATCACCCCAAAATCCAATTTTACCGTTTCCCCAGATTCTGTATCTTCGCGGATGCAAGAAAAAATCATTATTCTTGATTTCGGTTCGCAATTTACCCAGCTCATTGCGCGCCGCGTCCGCGAATTGAGCATCTACTGCGAAATCCATCCTTTCAACCACCTGCCCAAATTTGACGAATCTGTAAAAGGTATTATTCTTTCGGGAAGCCCGTATTCCGTGCGTCAGGCCGATGCGTTGCATGTTGATTATCAGCTTTTTCACGGCCGTTTGCCGGTTCTGGGCGTTTGTTATGGTGCGCAATATTTAGCTCATTTTTCGGGCGGAGAAGTTTTACCTTCCAGCACACGCGAATATGGCCGCGCGCATCTGCAATACATCAACCAAGAAAATCCGCTTTTCAAACAAATACCTACCAACTCACAAGTTTGGATGTCGCATGGCGATACGATTGCTTCCATTGCTGATGATTTCGAGATCATTGCCAGCACCGATTCTGTAAAAGTGGCCGCTTATCAAATCAAAGGCACGCAAACTTACGGCATCCAATTTCATCCGGAAGTAACGCACAGCATCGACGGCAAACAGTTACTGCAAAATTTTTTGGTCGATATTTGCGGCTGCCAGCAGGATTGGACGCCTGATTCTTTTGTCGAAACCACCATTGCTTCCCTGAAAGAAAAATTAGGTGATGACCAGGTAGTTTTAGGCCTTTCCGGCGGCGTGGATTCTTCTGTTGCGGCCGTTTTGCTGCATCATGCTATCGGCAAAAACCTGCATTGTATTTTTGTGGATAACGGTTTGCTGCGGAAAGATGAGTTCCAATCCGTTTTAGATTCGTACCAGCACATGGGTTTGAACGTGAAAGGCGTAGATGCCAAACAGCGTTTTTACGATGCGCTGCAAGGTTTGTCCGATCCGGAGAAAAAACGCAAAGCCATTGGCCGTGTTTTTATTGAGGTTTTTGATGAC
Organism: uncultured Sphingobacteriaceae bacterium; assembly: GCA_964236465.1. Taxonomy (GTDB): domain Bacteria; phylum Bacteroidota; class Bacteroidia; order Sphingobacteriales; family Sphingobacteriaceae; genus Mucilaginibacter_A. Next base: position 26,989 of record CAXSBZ010000030.1, read on the forward strand.
GAAGCGCATCGCATAGAAAACGTAAAATGGCTGGGGCAAGGAACCATTTATCCGGATGTGATCGAATCGGTTTCGGTGAAAGGCCCGTCGGCAACCATCAAATCACATCATAACGTTGGCGGTTTGCCCGATTTTATGAAGCTAAAAGTAGTAGAACCGCTGAACACTTTGTTTAAAGACGAAGTGCGGAAAGTGGGCAAAGCTTTGGAAATTGATCCGAATATTTTAGGCCGGCATCCTTTTCCCGGCCCCGGATTGGCGATCAGGATTTTGGGTGAGATTACGCCGGAAAAAGTGGCCATTTTGCAGGAAGCGGATGCCATCTACATTAATAATCTAAAGTCAGCAGGCGTTTACGATCAGGTTTGGCAGGCCGGAGCCATCTTTTTGCCCGTGCAATCGGTTGGCGTAATGGGCGATGAGCGGACGTATGAAAACGTGATTTGCCTGCGCGCGGTAGAATCGCTTGACGGCATGACGGCCGATTGGTGCCATCTTTCGTACCAGCTTTTGGGAAAAATATCAAACGAAATTATCAATAATGTTAAAGGAATTAACCGGGTTGTGTACGATATCAGCTCGAAACCGCCCGCTACAATTGAGTGGGAATAAGGCGATACTGTTTTTATCGGTACTTTTTTTGGCTGCCTGTTCGCCCAAAATCCGGCCGGTTGTGCAGCAGCCTTCCGTAAAAACTGACGTGCAGATCAACCAGGAAAAAGCCGAAGCAGAAAAATCGGCCGCAGCTGCAAAACCGGTTACCGAAGCACCACCGGTTGTAAAGGCAAAACGGGTTCCTTCCATTGCTTTGCTGTTGCCTTTTGATCTGGACCATGTTGACCTCAGCAGTAATACTTCTACCAAAAACTTGCTGAAAACGAATATTGCGGTCGATTTTTATGAAGGTTTTAAACTGGCTTTAGATTCTTTATCGGGCAGCGGGCAAAGCTATAAACTAAGCGTTTTTGATACGCGCGATGAAGTGAGCCAGGCGCAAAAGCTGGCTTCAAATCCGGTTATCCGCAGCAGTGATCTGATTGTTGGCCCGGTTTTTCCGGCTGGCGTACAAGCCTTTTCGGCCAGCATCAATAGTTTGCAAAAGCCTTTGGTTTCGCCACTTTCTGCTGCTTCCCCGGCGGGATATAACAACCAGATGCTCATTACTTTAACACCGCCTTTGGAGTTTCATGCGATGCGGGTGGCGCAGTATATCCAGGAAAACATCCGGCCGAAAACAGTTTATATTTTGCGTTCAGGCTATACAGAAGAGAATAAATATATTTTACCCTTTAAAAGAAGCATCGACAGTTTGAGCCGGAAACGGATTAAGATCGTGGACATTACGATTGCCAAAGGTGATTTTACGGCTTTGCTTCCCAGTTTGTCCAAAACATCGGAAAATATTTTCGTGGTCCCGTCAACCGATCGTTCTTTTTTAAGCATCACTTTGCAGGCTTTGGGTGATTTGTCCGATACGTATCCGGTGCAGCTTTTCGGTCATCCCAACTGGAACAAAGCCACTTTTTTGCAGCCGGAACTGCTGGAAAAGATGCACACTTGTATCACTTCTGCCGCACAGATTGATTATAAATCAGCAGAAACGATCAACCTAATCCGTACTTTTAGCAAAACGTATCACACAGAACCCAGCGAATATGCGCTTAAAGGTTTTGATACCGGAATGTATTTTGCCAGGCTGACGGCCGATCCCAGTTTTGATTTCAAGCAGTTACAATCTGCAAATACTGATCCGCAAAACAACCACTATATTTTTGTGCAAAAAAAAGGTTACGGCTGGATCAACACGAATGTAGAATTGTTGCAATACGATAACTATACTTTGAAACCGGTGCAATGAGGGCAGAAAACCAGCTGAGTACTTTTTTGGTTTTGCTGGAAAACTATCCGGCGGAAACGCCTTTGTACAAGTTTTTGCCCGGCTATTTCCGGCTGAACAAAAAAATGGGTTCTACCGACCGGCGGATTGCAACCCGACTGATTTACAACTATTTTCGATTGGGAAAAGCGTTGGCAAATTATCCAGTGGAAGAGCGTTTGTTTGCTGCGGAGTTTTTGTGCAACCAGCAGGAAAATTCTTTTTTAAGTTTTTTTAAACCGGATTTGTCCGCACAGATTGCTTTGCCAACCAGCGATAAGATTTTGGTACTGCAAAAACAGTATCCTGATTTCCGGCTAGAAGAGGTGTTTCCGTTTGCCAAACATTTGTCTGCGGGAATTGATCCGATGCTGTTTTTATCATCCTTTTTTTTGCAGCCGGATTTGTTTATCCGCATTCAAAAAGGCCATGAATTTGTGGCGAAACAAACTTTGGCCGATGCTGGGATTGTTTTTAAACTGAAAAGCGAACATTGCCTGGCACTTCCAAACGGAACCAAATTGGATCAAGTATTTCCGCAGCAGCGCTATTTTGAAGTGCAGGATGAATCTTCGCAAATGACCGCACGCTATTTTCAACCTCAAAAATGGGAAAACTGGTGGGATGCCTGCGCAGCTTCAGGCGGAAAATCACTGCTGTTACATGAGCAGGAACTGGATTTAAAATTAGTGGTTTCTGATATCCGGGAATCCGTTTTGGATAACCTGGACGAACGTTTCGGGCTGGTAGGAATCCGCAAATACCAGAAAAAAGTGATTGACCTTACTCAAAATTTTGATTCGATTCTACACGATTATACTTTCGACGGCATAATTTTGGACGTGCCTTGTACCGGCTCTGGAACCTGGGGACGGACGCCTGAAATGATCAGCCAATTCCAGGTTTCACGGATTGCTTTTTTTCAGCAATTACAAAGAACGATTGCACAAAATGTGATCAAATATCTAAAACCGGGCAAACCACTGATCTACATCACCTGCTCTGCTTTCCGCGAAGAAAACGAAGAGGTTGTAAATTACCTGGTAAAAGAAGCAGGTTTAATTTTGGAATCTTCGGAATTATTGAAAGGTTACGAACGGAGATCGGATACGATGTTTGTAGCAAGATTGATTAAAGCAGGCTCCTGATTTCTTGGTCATGCCGAATTTATTTCGGCATCCCACAAGCAACGGTTAGAGCCTTTGATGAGAAATCCTAAAATAAGTTCAGGATGACAAAAAGCTTATCCCAAATAAGATTTTAAAATTTTGCTTCGTGAAGTGTGGCGCAACCGCTGCAATGCTTTGTCTTTGATCTGGCGAACCCGTTCCCGCGTTAAGCTAAATTTTTCGCCGATTTCTTCTAAGGAGAACGGACTACTTCCACCCAAACCAAAAAACAACATTACGATTTCGCGTTCGCGTTCTGTTAAAGAAGACAACGATCTGCGGATTTCTTCAGCCAGCGATTCATCAATCAGCATCGAATCGGTGTTTGGTTCCTTGTTATCCAGCACATCCAGCAACGTATTTTCTTCGCCGGTAACGAATGGCGCATCCATAGAAACATGCCGGCCGGAATTGCTCAAAGTATCCGAAATTTTATCAACGGTGGTCTCCAAAATATCTGCCAGTTCTTCCGGAGAAGGTTCGCGCTCAAATTCCTGCTCCAATTTAGAAAAAGCCTTGCTGATTTTACTTAATGAACCAACCTGGTTGAGCGGCAGCCGCACAATACGTGATTGCTCTGCGATGGCTTGCAGGATGGATTGGCGGATCCACCAAACGGCGTAGGAAATAAATTTGAAGCCTTTGGTTTCGTCAAATCGTTTGGCAGCCTTGATTAGTCCCAAATTCCCTTCATTAATTAAATCGCCAAGCGTAAGTCCTTGATTTTGATATTGTTTGGCTACAGAAACCACAAAACGCAAATTGGTTTTGGTTAATCTTTCTAACGCTGCCTGATCGCCTTCGCGGATTTTTTGTGCTAAAATTACTTCTTCTTCGGCGGTGATCAAATCAACTTTTCCAATCTCGTGAAGGTATTTATCTAATGATTGCGACTCACGGTTAGTTATGGATTGCGTTATTTTGAGTTGTCTCATTTATAAATTTTACCTTATTTGATGTATTTAAATAAAAGCATTCAAAAATAAAAAATATCTGTAAAAAAACTACCATTACTTCAAACAGAAATAGCATTTATTGGTATTCGATAAAAATTATTAGGAGGAATGTATGTGATGCTTCTTTTATCGGCCTAAATATCGTTTAGTTTAAAAGTTTCTTTTAATCGGATGCCTTTTTCGGTTCTTTTTACGGTGCAGCATTCGATTTTTGGATCGTGCTCCAAAAACAAGATATAATTTTGATCAGCTGCTTCTTCTAAAAAAGCTTTCTTTTCGATAAGCGTTTGCAGTGGAAACACATCGTAAGCTGGAATATAAGGCAGCGGAATGTGTCCGATTGTGGGCAGCAGATCAGCCACGTAAACGAGCGTTTGGTTTTTGTAGAAAATCTGCGGCAGCATCATCGCTTCCGTGTGGCTGGAAACGAAACGCACCGAAAAAAGGTCGGTAAAAGAAGCATTGCCAGGATCGATAAACTGTAACTGTCCGCTTTCCTGCAAGGGCAATATGTTTTCTTTCAAGAAGGAAGCTTTTTCGCATTCATTTGGGTTGATAGCCCAGTTCCAATGTTTTTCGTTGCTCCAGTAAGTAGCGTTTTTAAAAGTTGGAATGAGGTTTTCATCTTTCAAAATTACCGCTCCGCCAACATGATCCAAGTGAAGATGCGTCAAGAAAACGTCGGTGATATCATCCGCATAAAAACCTAAATTTTTTAAAGATCGACCAAGAGAAGCATTTCCGTGCAAAAAATAATGGCACAAGAACTTCTCGCTTTGCTTGTTGCCAATGCCGGTATCAATCAGAATCAAGCGGTTTCCAGTATCGATCAGCAGGCAACGCATGGCCAGCGTACAAAGGTTATTCTCGTCTGCCGGGTTGGTTTTTTGCCACAAAGTTTTCGGCACCACGCCAAACATTGCACCGCCATCAAGTTTGAATAATCCGGTGTTGATGGCGTGGAGCTGCATGAGAAAAGAAAAGTATCAAGTATTTAGAAGCAAGTATCAAGATTAAATAAACAATCTAAATAATGGCAAGCTTGGATTTGAAATTGTTTTGTAATTGGTGCAATGCTTCGTTTAATGCCGATTCTTTAATCATTCCTTTTATGGACAGATCTTCATCCAAAGCGTCCCATCTGATGCCAATCCCATCGGCAATTAATTCCCATTGGTTCAACTCAGCTTGGCTTGCTTTTTTTAATTTTGGATAGCTGCTTAAAGCAATTTTTAGTATTGTACCATTGGTTAAAATTACAACCAAGCTATCCAGTTTTTTATCAGATAAAAGCACTTGTTTTGCACGCAAACCTTGTTCAAAAATCAAACGATCAAAAGGGTCTTTAGCTTTTTTATTTACAATTTTATCAGGATGGTTAATTTTCAAAGTGCTCATGCCATTTATTAATTAGTGTATTATAATGTTCTTGAAGAAGAGCTTTTATTTTTCGCCTTTCTGTAAGTTTAAAGCCATAAGAATATTCTTCAATTAATTTTGGCTCTAACCAAAATTTTGCATTTGCCGTGCCTTTAATGATGTGAATATGCGCAGGTTCTTGATTTTCATTGCTATAGAAACTAAATCTATATCCGTTAATTTCTAAAACCTTTGGCATTCAAACAAAAATAATAATTAATGTAATAATAGCTTTATCATTTTGATACCAGTTTCAAACCCAAAATAGAACTGATCAGCAGGAAAATAAAAAACAGCCGCCAAAAATCTGCGGGTTCTTTAAAAATCAAAATTCCTATAATGACAGATCCGGTAGCACCAATGCCTGTCCAAACCGCGTAAGCCGTACCGATTGGCAACGTTTGGATGGCTTTATTCATCAATAAAAAACTTAAAGTGATGCAAATGAAAAAGCCGATACTCCATTTTAAATTGCTGAAATTGTTGGAAAATTTGAGGCAGGTTGTAAAACCTACTTCAAACAAACCACCCAAAATGAGATAGAACCAGGCCATTTTTTCGAGTTTTACTTCTTTTGGTTTTATGCTGATAAAAGAAGCATGTGTAAATTGTGTTTTCTGTTAAAAAGAAAAACCTGCGTTGCCACAGGTTTTTGCATGATAAAAGAAGTATCAGGTTATTTAGTTGTAAATAATTGATTTACAGATGGATCACTTCGCCGTAAGCATCGGCAGCAGCTTCCATTACGGCCTCGCTCATGGTTGGGTGCGGGTGCACGGTATGAATAATTTCGTGCCCGGTTGCTTCCAGTTTGCGGGCGGTAACTACTTCAGCAATCATTTCGGTTACATTATTCCCGATCATGTGCGCGCCTAAAAATTCGCCGTATTTAGCATCAAAAATCACTTTTACAAAACCGTCTTTTGTGCCCGATGCACTTGCTTTTCCGGAAGCGGAGAATGGGAACTTGCCAACTTTTATGTCGAAACCAGCTTCGCGTGCCGCTTTTTCGGTAAAACCAACCGAAGCAATTTCCGGTGAGCAATAGGTACAGCCCGGAATGTTGTTGTAGTTTAAAGGTTCCGGGTTTTTGCCAGCAATTTTCTCCACACAAATAATTCCTTCCGCAGAAGCAACGTGTGCCAACGCTTGGCCTTTTACAATATCGCCGATGGCAAAAATGCCTTCTATATTGGTTTTGTAGAAATTATCCACCAAAACTTTGCCTTTATCAGTTTTGATGCCGAGTTCTTCCAAGCCCAGGTTTTCCAGATTTGTTTGTACGCCAACAGCAGAAAGTACGATATCAGCTTCAATCACTTCATTGCCTTTTGGCGTTTTGATATTGACTTTGCATTTTTCGCCGGAGCTGTCAACCGATTCTACTGTGCAGCCCGTCATGATATTGATGCCGATTTTTTTGAAAGAACGCGCCAGTTGCTTGGAAATGTCCTCATCTTCAACCGGAACAATATTTTCCAAATATTCTACAATCGTAACTTTTGTGCCGATAGAATTGTAAAAATAGGCAAACTCCACGCCGATGGCGCCAGAACCAACTACGACCAAACTTGCCGGTTGTTTCGGCAAATTCATAGCCTGGCGATAACCGATCACTTTTACGCCGTCTTGTTTCAGGTTCGGCAATTCGCGGGAGCGGCTGCCGGTTGCCAGGATAATGTTTGTAGCAGTATATTCTTTGGCAGAACCATCGGCAGCTTTTACTTCTACTGCACCTTTTCCTTTTAATTTTCCGGCTCCCATGATCACGTCGATCTTGTTCTTTTTCATCAAAAACTGGATGCCTTTGCTCATGCCATCGGCCACGCCGCGGCTTCTTTTGATGATGCTTGGAAAATCCACTTCGCTGCCGGAAACTTTCAAACCATATTCTTCTGCATGATTGATATATTCAAAAACCTGTGCACTTTTTATCAATGCTTTTGTGGGGATACAGCCCCAGTTGAGGCAAATGCCGCCTAAAGATTCTTTCTCTACCACAGCCGTTTTAAAACCCAATTGCGCTGCACGGATAGCAGCCACATAACCACCGGGACCTGTGCCAATAACAATGACATCGTAATTCATATTTATCCTTTTTATAAACTTTTATACTAATGCCAAAGCTAAAGAAAATTGAGGTTTGTTTAGGAGAAAAAGCGGGATCGATTTTATATTATTCACAAAGCTAATCTTTAAAAAACACAACTAAATATTGTAATTTATATGAAAAATAATATGTTTATCAATAAATTGTGCAAAAAGTTGGAAGTTTTGTTGAGAAATTAATTGAGAAAGTTAACATTAACTTAATATAATATTTTGTTGAAGCCTTATCTTTGCAAAGACAAAACAGTAACTCATTTACACCGATTAATTTATAAAAAAAAATCATTTATGCGGAAGAATTTACTCTTAATGCTCTTCATTTTTTGTTCAATACAGTTTTTTGGAACTACTGTATTTGCACAAGGTGTTACAACAGCTTCGTTCATAGGTTTGGTTAAAGATAACCGGGGCCCTTTGCCAGGAGCAACTGTTACTGCTATCCATACGCCTTCCGGAACCAAATATGTTACTGCTACCAGGGCTGATGGCCGTTACAACATTCCTAACGTCCGTGTAGGAGGGCCTTTTACCATCCGTATTTCTTTTGTGGGGTTAAATGATTATGTACAGAATGATTTGATTACTACACTTGGGCAAGAGTTGAGGGTTGATGCAGCTTTGGCAGAAAATACAACAACGCTGAAAGAAGTAGTAGTTACAGCAGGGCAAAACCAGGTTTTTGATGAATCCCGTACAGGTGCAAGGCAAACCATTACCCGGCAGCAAATTGACCGTTTGCCAACAGTGAACCGTTCTTTACAGGATTTTACGCGTTTAACACCATCAGCAAACGGATTAAGTTTTGGTGGCAGAAGCAGCAATTTTAATAACCTTACGGTTGACGGTGCTTTGTTTAACAACTCTTTTGGTTTGTCGGGCACTTTGGGAGGCCAAACCAATTCGCAGCCTATTTCCTTAGATGCAATCGAGCAAATACAAGTTGACATTGCCCCTTTTGATGTTCGGCAGGGCTTTTTTACCGGTGCAGGTATCAATACGGTTGTACGCTCGGGTACAAATAATATCCGCGGAACAGTTTATGGTTTTACCAGGGGCGTAGGTTTAACCGGCTATCATGCAGGTGTAACCGATCTTGCAAAAACGCCTTTTACTTACAACCAACGCGGAGCAAGCATTGGTGGGCCAATCATTAAAAATAAGTTGTTCTTTTTCGCCTCTGGAGAGCAGGAGCGTTCCAGTCTTCCAGGCACAAGTTTTACAGCCCTTCAGCCTGGGCAAACATCGGGAGGGACTGTTTCTCAAGCGGACGCTGCTACATTAGATGCTATTAGCAATAAGTTAAAAACGGATTATGGTTATAACCCTGGCCCTTATCAAGGTTATAATTATCACACCTACAGCGATAAAGCAACTGTAAAATTAGATTGGAATATCAACGATAAAAATACCTTAAGTGCGAAGTATTTTTACTTGAAATCATACCGGGAAGTACCAGCAAGTAATTCCGGGATTACAAACGCCGGTGTTGGTTTTGGTACTTCACGCGCACCATCTTTAACTACTTTACCATTTTTTGGTTCCGGTTACAAAATCAACAACAACTTTAATATCGGCATTGTGGAGTTGAACAGCCGCATCAGCAACACTTTATCCAACAAATTGACCGCAGGATACACTGCTTTACGTGATTATCGTAGTGTATTGGGAAGTTCAAATCTTCCGATGGTAGATATTGGCAATGGTGTTGGCTCTACTTCACTTTTAACCAGTTTTGGTTATGAACTGTACAGTGCGGGCAACTTGCTATCTACCAATACTACACAACTATCTGACGACTTAACTATTTTTACCGGTAAACACGAAATTGTAGTTGGCACAAGCAATCAGTTAAATAAATATGTAAATGGTTTTGCCCCGGATTACAATGGCTTATACACTTTTAACTCAGCCTCAGATTTTTTAACAAATCAACCTGCAGCTGCTTATACTTTTCGTAACTCAGCTTTGCCGGACGGTTCATTTCCTTTTGCCAATCTTTCTGCTTACAATTTAAGTTTTTATGCACAGGATAAATACAATATTGCCGAAAACTTTAAATTAACTTATGGTATCCGGGCTGATTATAACTATTTTCCAATCACAGCGCAGAGCAATCCCAATGTAGATGCTTTAACCTTTCAGCAAGGTATAAAACTGGATGTTGCCCACTTACCAAAGAACAAGGTTTTGTTTTCGCCGAGAGTAGGTTTCAACTGGGATGTGAACGGAGATAAAAATACGCAGGTTCGCGGTGGTACGGGTGTTTTCACCGGCTTGGTTCCTTATGTTTGGATATCAAACCAATTATCGAACAATGGTGTTTTATTTGGATCTAATACAGTAACCAAAGCAGCTACACCTAATGATCCGCGCTTGTTGTTTAACCCGGGTACTGAGGGTAACCGTCCGGCCCCTGGAACAGCACAAGCTAACACTGCTTATGAAATCGATGCAACCTCCCGGGATTTTAAGTATCCTCAAATTTTCAGGACAAACTTAGCTGTTGACCAAAAATTGCCTTTCGGTATCATCGGTACGATTGAAGCTGCTTATACCAAAGATATCAATGCTGTTTATCATCAAAACATAGCACTATCTGACACCTATACTACTTTACCGGGGGCTGAAGGACAAATCAGATACACGGCAAGAAGTATGTTTACCGGAAATATGGTTACAAACCCTTCTATTTCCCCAGCTATTTACATGAGCAATACCAACAAAGGTTTCTCGTACTTTATTACTGGCCAGTTACAGAAAAACTTTACGAACGGTTTATATGCCAACATTGCTTATACTTATACCAGATCTAAAGATGTAAATGATGGCGGTTCTACAGCCAGTACAATATGGAGTACGCGCCCAGTAGCGGGAAACCCTAATTCAACTGCTTTATCTAACAGTTCTTATGTACAGCCAAACCGCGTTATAGCAGCTTTATCTTACAAAAAAGATTACCTGAAACACGGTTCGACTTCAATAGGTATTTTCTTTGAAGCAGCAAACAATGGGGCAATTTCTTACATCACCAGCGGCGACCCGAATAATGATGGGGCAACAAATGATTTGATGTACATCCCGAAAAATCAAAGCGATATAGTTATTGTAAGAGATAATACTACTGACCCGCGTACTGCCGACCAGCAGTGGGCGCAATTAGATGCTTTTATCAAACAAGATCCATATTTGAGTAAACACAGAGGTGAATATGCGCAAAGAAATGGTGCTATTTTGCCATACTTCAAAAGAGCTGATTTAAATATTACCCAGGATTTTTATATCGACCTGAAAAATGGAAAACGCAATACCCTGGAGATTTCTTTCAACATGGTAAACCTAGGCAACTTTTTAAACCCAAATTGGGGGTTATATCAAACTACTTTTAACGGTTTTACTTCTGGTACAATCAGCTTGTTATCTTACAAAGGGATTGATCCGGCAAGCGGCAGGGCAACATACTCTTTCCCTTATCAAGACAGGACAAACCTTGTGCCTATTACTTCATCTTTCCGCCCAAGCACTAATTTAGGTACGACTTGGCAGGCACAAATAGGCGCACGTTACATCTTTAACTAATTGTAACATTTTTTGAAACCATTTATAAAGAGATTAACACAATGACAAGATATAACTTTAATAAAACGGTAGTAGCGGCTTCTATTGCGCTCTTGCCGGCACTGCTTTTATC
>CAXSBZ010000031.1:0-36746 GCA_964236465.1 uncultured Sphingobacteriaceae bacterium
CAGCTATTGTTTTAAGCGGCAAAGGAAGCGTTGTCGGCAAGTTGTGGCTGGCACCAATCCAGCAGGCCATCAACGAACATTGCATCCCGATGCTGACCAATTATACCGAATTTATCATCTCCAACTTAAATACCAAAGCGCAATTAATCGGCGGCGCAGCACTGGTGGTAGAAAATTTTGGCAAAAAGCTGGAAGATAAATTGGCAGCGATAGAAGAAGTTGCTTATGTAAGCTAAATTATAAAACCAAGTAGCAAAAGTTATTTTTAAAGAAATACCTGACCATTTCATCTACCTAAAAAAGAGTGCTAAAAGAAGCATTATATTTCAACCTAATTACCAACTATTAACCTGAATAATTTTGCAAACCCCGCCCGAACAAACAAAACTTAGGTTTTTAAAAACATCAATAGTTGCACATTGCAACAGGGCAATTGCCCATGCTGTTTTTATCACTGTTTTTTTAGTGTCGGTGGCAAAGGCACAAACTGCTTATGAATTAAATTCTGGTTGGAAATGTGCGCCGATCTCGGAAGTTAAGGCAGATGGAACAGCTTTATCGCAACCAAATGCTTCAACCCAAAATTGGATGCCTGCTACGGTTCCCGGTACGGTTTTAACTTCGCTTTTAAACAATAAAAAAGTACCCGATCCTTTTTACGGGATGAACAACGAACGCATCAAAGATATTTACCAAACCGGCCGAGAATATTATACTTATTGGTTTGTAAAAGATTTTGAGGAAGCAGCAACGACAAATGGCAATCAAGTTTATTTGAATTTTCGGGGGATCAATTATTCCGCAGAAATCTATCTCAACGGCAAAAAAGTCAATCCAAAAACACACGTCGGCATGTTTTTGCGGGAGAGTTATAACATCACTTCTTTGATCAATAAAAACGGGAAAAACCAGTTGGCTGTTCTGGTTTATCCACCAAATCCGGTTGGCAAACCTGGCGGACAAGGCGGCGACGGCCGGATTGCCAAAGGCGTAGGCTTGCAATATACGGCCGGTTGGGATTGGATTGTGCCGATGCGCGACCGGAATACTGGTATTTGGGACAAAGTAACCATCGAAAAAACAGGGGAAGTTAACCTGCTAAACCCGCATGTAATTACCGTAGTTCCGGGAATGCGGAAAGTTTCAGGCGATCAGCAACCAGCCATTATCAAAGCATCGGCCGAACTGCAAAACCCAAAGAATTATGTGGTAAAAGGAGTATTGCAATTTACTTTGGATGGAAACACGGTTTCTAAAAACGTAACGCTTCAGCCCAATTCTATTCAGGAAGTTTCCGTTCCCGGCCTCAGCCTAAAAAACCCAAAGTTGTGGTGGCCGCATGGTTACGGTCCGCAAAATTTATACAAGTCAAAAATCCGGTTTGTTACTGGAAACAAGGTTTCTGATCAGGAAAACGTTTCCGTTGGTGTCCGCGAAATTACCACAAGCTGGAACAATGAAACGCACAGTAGGCAAGTGGAAGTAAACGGACAAAAGATATTTATCAAAGGCGGCAACTGGATTGTTTCGGATGCGATGCTGCGTTTTTCGGATGTGCGGTACGATGCGGAAATCCGTTTTCACCGCGATATGAACTTAAATTTAATTCGGGTTTGGGGCGGTGCTTTGGTAGAGCGGCCGGAATTTTACCAGGCTTGCGATAAATATGGTTTGCTGGTTTTCCAGGATTTCTGGATTTCGGGCGATGCAGACGGCAAATGGCTGGACCCGATGAAAGCCGACGACCAATGGACGCGCCGCAAATATCCCGACGACCATCAGCTGTATTTAAAATCTGTTGCCGATCAAATCAAACTCATAAGAAACCATCCTTCGCTGGCCATTTGGTGCGGTGGAAATGAAATTACACCGCCGGAAGATATTTTACTGGACGTCCGCGATACTTTGATGCCGAAACTGGACGGCACACGCTGGTTTGTAGATTATTCCAACTCTGAAAAAATGTCGATGAATACATTGGGTGGCAACGGCGACGGGCCTTACGGCATTCAACCGGTTTCTGTTTTTTGGCAGGAACGTACTTTTCCTTTTAATTCCGAAATTGGTTCGGTTGGCTTGAGCGATTACGAGTCGCTGCAACGTTTCATTCCGGAAAAAAACCTAATCGCACCGGAATATTCAACCCAAAACAAAACTGCTAAAGTTGATTCCCTGTGGGATTACCACAAATACATTGCTTACGATGCTTTTATTGATCCCTACGGCAAAGCGAAAGACGCCCGGGATTTTGCAGCCAAAGCACAATTGGTCAATTACGATCAGTACCGCGGGCTGATAGAAGGTTTCAGTTCGCATATGTGGAGCTGGTACACCGGCACGATCATCTGGAAAACACAAAACCCCTGGACGGCAATGCGCGGGCAGATGTACGATTATTACTTGGACCCGAATGCTTGTTTGTACGGTTTGCACAGCGGAAGCGAGCCGCTGCACGTCCTATATAATCCGGTTACGGGCATGGTTTCCGTCGTCAACAATACTTTTGAAACCCGGTGCGACTTGATGCTGACCGTTAGAACGATTGATATGAAGGGAGCAGACAGCTTGGTTACGCAGGTTTTTGTAGAAGTGCAGCCTTCATCGGTCAAAAATTTTTTGCCGGTAAAAACAGTAGTGGCGCAGCGCGCAAAAAATAATGGCGTGTTTTTGTGCCTGCAAATTCTCGACAAAAACAAAAATAAACTGAGCGAGAATATTTACTGGCTGCCGGATGCAAGCGGCAATTATTCCGGGTTGCAAAAACTGGCTTTGTCGCAGCTGCAAACCTCGGCACAAAAACTAAGCGACGGCAAAATTGAGGTTACGCTAAGCAATCCGCCTGGAGCACCGCTGGCATTTTTTAACCGTTTGTCGCTGGTGGATGGCGCGACGCACAAGCGGGTTTTGCCAGTTTTTTACTCGGATAATTATATTTCCGTTCTTCCCGGCGAAACCAAAAAAGTAGTGATAGAAAACGCATCGAAAACTACTGATCCGCAGCTTTCCGTCAGCGGCTGGAACTTGCCCGAACAGTTTATCAACCTAAAATAAGAACCTGATTCAACCTCAATCAACACAAAACTAAATATAAAAACTATGGCCCGTTTAAATTTGCTGGAAGAAACCCGCTACGAAAAATTGCCCGTAACGGTATATCCCGATGCTTCTTTTGCCGCTATAAAAGTGGCGAAAAGAATAGCCAGTTTGATCAACGCTAAAAACGAAAAAGGCGAGAAAACGATTTTAGGTTTGGCAACAGGCGCCACACCGGTAAAGGTTTATGCGGAACTGATCCGGCTGCACAAAGAGGAAGGCTTGAGTTTTGCAAACGTAATTACTTTTAACCTGGACGAATATTTCCCGATGAAACCGGATGCGGCGCAAAGTTATGTCACGTTTATGAACGAAAACCTGTTTGATCATATCGACATCAAAAAGGAAAATATCCATATTCCGGACGGCACGCTGAAGCAGGAAAATGTAGCCGCTTTTTGTTTGGAATACGAAAAAAAGATTAGTGCTTACGGCGGCCTGGATCTGCAGGTTTTGGGGATCGGCCGAACGGGCCACATTGGTTTTAACGAGCCGGGATCGGCACCAAACTCGGGCACGCGTTTGGTTACTTTGGATGATCTGACGCGGCGTGATGCTTCCCATGATTTTGGCGGAAAAGAAAACGTGCCGGTAAAAGCCATTACGATGGGCATCGGGACGATTTTTAAAGCACGGGAAATTATCCTGATGGCCTGGAACGCTAAGAAAGCTTCCATCATTAAAAAAGCGGTGGAAGGGGAGATTTCTTCGGATGTACCGGCAACTTATCTGCAACTATCTGACAACGTGGAGTTTGTGCTGGATGAAGGCGCGGCCGAACAACTGACGCGTTTCAATACGCCCTGGTTGGTTAAAGATTGCCTGTGGACAAATAAACTGATTAAAAAAGCGGTAATCTGGCTGGCCACAACGGTAAACAAACCAGTTTTGAAACTAACAGAAGAAGACTACAACAACCACGGTATGGCGCAATTAGCCACCGAAAAAGGCCCAGTTTACAACATCAACATCAATATATTTAACCAGGTACAGCACACCATTACCGGCTGGCCGGGCGGCAAACCGAATGCCGATGACAGCCAGCGGCCGGAACGCGCGGAGCCAGCCAAAAAACGGGTCATCGTGTTTTCGCCGCACCCGGATGATGATGTGATTTCTGTTGGCGGCACGTTTATCCGTCTGGTTGATCAGGGCCATGATGTGCATGTGGCTTACCAAACTTCGGGCAACAATGCCGTTTGGGATGATGATGCGCTGCGTTTTATAGAATTTGCCATCGATTTTGCCAAAAGTCAGCACCAGGAAGCTACGCAGCTGGAAAGGTTATATGATTCGATGCGCGATTTTTCTCAGCATAAACAGCCGAACGAAGATGATCCGCAGGAAATGAAAACGGTAAAAGGCCTGATCCGCAAAGGTGAAGCCATTGCCGGCGCGCGTTTTGCCGGCGTGCCGGACGATCATATTCATTTTATGGATTTGCCTTTTTATGACCGTTTAAAAGTGCAGAAAAATGTGAGTTTTGAAGATGACATTCAGGAAAATATCAAGCTTTTGCAGGAAGTGAAGCCGCACCAGATTTTTGCCGCCGGAGATTTTGCCGATCCGCATGGCACGCACAAAATCTGCTTCAACATCATGATCGAAGCACTGAAACGTTTGAAAGATGAAGACTGGACAAAAGACTGCTGGATTTGGCTGTACCGCGGTGCCTGGCACGAGTTTGAAACGCATGAAATTGAAATGGCCGTGCCGCTTTCTCCGCAGGAGGTGATCCGCAAACGTTTGGCTATTTACAAACACCAGTCGCAAAAAGACCTGCCGGTTTTTCCGGGCGATGATGCGCGCGAATTTTGGGTGAGGGCAGAAGACCGCAACCGCGAAACGGCCTGTGCTTACGATAAACTCGGTATGGCAGAATACGAAGCGATGGAAGCTTTTGTGCGATATAAAATGGATTAAATATTAACCGTGTTGTCATCTCAACCGCAGTGAGAGATCTTCTTTAAAGCAGTATAATCTGTTTTATCGAATGAAGATTTCTCCCTTCGGTCGAAATGACAAAAAGCCGAAATGACAAAAAAGTAATGCTTCTTTTATCACCTAAAAATTAGTCTATCAACCAAAAAATATGACAAAAATATTTAGCTGCTTTGAAGAAGATTTCTCCCGTTGGCCGAAATGACAAAAAAAACCGAAATGACAGCAGAAACCGAAATGACAGCAACAAAAGCAATGCTTCTTTTATCACCTAAAAACTAACCCGTAAATAAATATACAATGAAAAATGTTTCCAACCCGGCCGTTTCATCAACAAGTATCAACCCGGACAAAAGCTCCAAAGCCATCCTAATTATCGGTGCCCTGTTTTTCATTTTCGGTTTCGTTACCTGGATGAATTCCGTGCTGATCCCATACCTGAAACTGGCTTGCGAGCTGAACAATTTTCAATCTTACTTAGTTGCCTTTGCATTTTATATTTCTTATTTGGTGATGGCGATCCCGTCTGCCTGGCTGTTAAAAAGAACAGGTTTCAAAAACGGTATGTCTTTCGGATTAGGCATCATGGCCGTTGGTGCGCTGATCTTTATCCCAGCGGCTTTAAGCAGGACTTACGTACTGTTTTTGGTAGGGTTATTTGTGCAGGGCACTGGTTTGGCCGTGTTGCAAACCGCCTCCAATCCGTACATTACCATATTGGGCCCGGCAGAAAGTGCCGCCAAACGGATCAGCATTATGGGCATTTGCAACAAAGTAGCCGGTTCGATTGCACCGATTATTTTAGGGGCGATCACGCTAAAAAATGCTGACGGTTTGAAAGCAAGGTTAGTTTCGATGCCTTTAGCAGAGAAAACAACCGAATTAAACCTGCTTGCCCATCGGGTAATTACACCGTACATTGTAATTGTGGTAATTCTGATCATTCTGGCCATTCTGATCTCATTTTCCACTTTACCCGAAATCGATACCGATCACGAAGATGAAACCGTAGCGGCGGCCAACACCCATAAAACCAGTATTTTCCAGTTCCCGCATTTGCTGCTGGGCGTTTTTACCTTGTTTTTATATGTTGGGGTAGAGGTTTTGGCCGGCGATTCTATCATCAGTTACGGTGCGAGCCAGGGCATTCCGTTGTCAACCGCCAAGTTTTTCACCACCTGTACTTTATTCGGGATGATTATCGGCTACATCACCGGCATCATCTGCATCCCAAAATATTTCAAACAGGAGCAGGCATTGAAAGTATCCGCTGTTTTAGGAGTGTTTTTTTCACTTTGTGCCATTTTTACCAACGGTTATATTTCCGTTTTATTTATTGCGCTGCTCGGTTTGGCCAACTCGCTTTTGTGGCCTGCCATCTGGCCGCTGGCCATTGCTGGTTTGGGCCGTTTCACCAAAATCGGTTCCTCGTTCATGATTATGGCGATTGGTGGCGGTGCCTTGATCCCGCTGGCTTACGGCCGTTTGGCAGATGTGGTTAACCCTACAAACGCCTACTGGCTGCTCGTTCCGTGCTACCTGTTTATTTTGTTTTATGGGATGAAAGGACATCAGATCGGTTTAAAAAATTATACCATGAAAAAGGATTACCTTTAATTCTGCACCAATTTCTTATAACCTGAACTTATGAAAAGAAGTATTTTTTTGCAACAAGCTGGTTTGTTTTCTGCTGGTTTGCTCATTAACAAAAATGTTTTTGCGGGATGGGTTCCTTACGAGAGCCATCGTCCGGCTTTAGGCAAACGCAACTTTACCAGCAAAGCGGTAGAAGATGCCATCGTTCAGTTTAAAGCCAAAGTAAAAGACCCGGAACTGGCCTGGCTGTTTGAAAACTGCTTCCCGAACACGCTGGATACCACTGTTTTTTATGCCCTAAAAGAAGCACGGCCGGATACTTACGTCATCACCGGCGACATCGATGCGATGTGGCTGCGTGACAGCTGCGCGCAGGTTTGGCCGTATCTTCCTTTCATCAAAAAAGACGAACAACTGCGCCAATTAATCGCCGGTGTGATTAACCGGCAGGCGCAATGCGTTTTAAAAGACCCTTATGCCAATGCTTTTTATAAAGACGAAACTAAAATAAGCGATTGGAAAACCGACCGTACGGATATGAAGCCCGGCATCCACGAACGCAAATATGAGATCGATTCGCTGTGTTATCCCATTCGGCTGGCGCACCGTTATTGGAAAGAAACCGGCGATACCAAGCCGTTTGGTGCCGAATGGAAAAGTTCTATAAAACTGATCCTGCAAACTTTCCGCCAGCAGCAGCGCAAAACCGGCAAAGGCCCGTACCATTTTCAGCGTCAAACCTCGTCGCCAACTGATACGCTGCCAATGGGAGGCTACGGTTTCCCCGTAAAACCAAACGGGCTGATTTGTTCGATGTTCCGCCCAAGTGATGATGCCACAATTTTTCCATACCTCGTTCCGTCCAACTTTTTTGCCGTCATCAGCTTAAAGCAAGCTGCCGAAATGGTTGATGCTGTTTTTAAGGATGAAAAACTGGTGTCGGATTTGCAAGCTTTGGCAACAGAAGTAGAACAGGCTTTGCAGAAATACGCCATCATTCAGCACCCGGAATTCGGACAAATCTATGCTTTTGAGGTAGATGGTTTTGGCAACCACAACCTGATGGACGATGCCAATATCCCAAGTCTGCTGGCTTTGCCTTATCTGGATGCCGTTTCGGTTTCCGATCCGATTTACCAAAACACCCGAAAGTTTGTTTTATCTGGTAGCAACCCTTATTTCTACCAAGGCAGGGCAGCAGAAGGAATTGGCGGCCCGCACGTGGGTAAAGACGGCATGGTTTGGCCCCTCAGCATTATTGCGCGAGGGCTAACCAGCACGAATGATGCGGAGATTAAACATTGCATCCAAATGCTCAAAACCACACACGCCGGGACGGGATTTATGCACGAATCTTTTAACCAGGACAACCCCGCTGATTTTACCCGCAAATGGTTTGCCTGGGCCAATACCATTTTTGGTGAGTTTTTGTGGAAAACCTATCAGCAAAAACCACATCTGCTAAACAGTTGATTTGATATGAAAATGCGTTTCTGCCGGAACATCGCTTGCTTTACTTTGCTGTTTTGCTTTAGTTTTTTTTATGCTGAAGCACAAGAAGCGGATGCTAAATTTCCGCTGATTCCGTATCCTTCGGCTTTAACTGCCGGAAAAGGTACGTTCAGCATCACTGCAAATACAAAATTGATTTCTTCGGATGAACGCTTTCAAAACGAAGCCGAACAACTCAATTTACTGCTTGAACAATACCTCGGCAAACCATTAAAAACAGGCAGCGGCAGCGCGGCGCGAAACATTTCGCTGCGTTATGATGATGCCGTTAAAACGCCGGAAGGTTATCAGCTTAACATTACCCAAAATGCTTTGATTTTGGTGGCGCGAGAACCGGCAGGCATGTTTCGCGCGGTAGAAACTGTCCGGCAGTTGCTGCCTACAGACGAGCATCCGCAAAATAAACTCAAAAAACTGGAAGTTCCGGCGGTTATTATTTCCGATCATCCGGCTTTTGCCTGGCGCGGAATGCACCTGGATGTTGCCCGTCATTTTTTTTTGGTGGATTATCTGAAGAAATTTATCGACTTGCTGGCTTTGTACAAGTTCAACAAACTCCATCTGCATTTAACAGACGATCAGGGCTGGCGCATCGAAATCAAAAAATATCCGAAACTGACGGAAGAAGGTGCCTGGCGGGAATTCAACAACCAGGATTCGGCCATGATTGCCCAATCAAAAGATAATCCTGATTTAGCTTTGGACCCCAAACACTTGATCCAACGAAACGGTAAAACTTTGTACGGCGGTTTTTACACACAGGAAGAGATGAAAGGCGTGGTGGCTTACGCTTTAGCGCGCCACATCGATATCATCCCGGAGATTGATATGCCTGGCCACATGATGGCAGCCATTAAACTTTACCCTTTTTTAAGTTGTACCGGCGGCAGCAAGTTTGGCAAGCTTTTTACCACGCCGATTTGCCCGGCCAACGAAAGCACGTACGAATTTGCGCAGAATGTTTTTACGGAGATCATGCAGATTTTTCCGAGCGAATACATCCATATTGGTGGCGATGAAGTGGACCGCAGCAGCTGGGAACAATCCGAAAGTACCAAAATTTTCATGGCTAAAAACAGCATCAAAACCACCGCCGAACTGCAAAGCTATTTCATCAACCGGATGGAAAAATTTTTTAATTCTAAAGGCCGGAAACTGATTGGTTGGGACGAGATACTGGAAGACGGCATCAGCCCGACTGCGATGGTGATGTACTGGCGCAGCTGGTTGCCGAACGCGCCAATTAAAGCGGCCAAAAATGGTAACCCGGTGGTGATGTCGCCCGGAAACCCGCTTTATTTTGACAATCAGCCGGATCAGCATTCAATCACCGATGTGTATCATTTCAACCCGATTCCGGTAGGTTTAACCTCCGCAGAAGCTAAAAATATTATTGGTGCGCAAGCCGATACTTGGTCGAAACGTATCCCGACAGAAAACCGCGCAGATTACATGATTTTTCCGCGGATGACCGCTTTGGCAGAACGCTTGTGGACGAACAAAGACTTGTATGACAGTTATTTAGAGCGGTTAAACATGAATTTTCCGCGGCTGGATGCACTGCATGTGCATTACCGTTTGCCGGATGTTTTGGGTTTGGTGGAGCAAAGTGTTTTTGTTGATTCTACTACGCTAAACCCGCAGAAACCGCTGCCGGATTTAAAGCTGCGTTACACTACGGATGGTAGTTTGCCGGACAGTAATTCTACCGAATTGAATGCTTCTTTTACCATACAAAAATCCATGTTCATCCGGCTGGCGGCTTTCAGCCCAAAAAATATTCGGGGTGATATTTATAATCTGCATTACACGCAGCAAACGCTGGCCGAACCGGCAAAACCAGCCGGAATTGCGAATGGTTTGATCTGTAATTATTATCCGGGCGAATATAAATCGGCAAAACTCATGTCGGGAACGCCCAAAATTGCGGTCAGGGTTGATGAAATTGCAGTGCCAAAAGAAGCATTGGCACCAAGTTTTGGGTTGAAGTATTCCGGTTTTTTGGCAGTTCCGGCTGATGGGATTTACAGCTTTTACCTCACTTGTGATGATGGCGGCATCTTGCATATTGCAGGAAGAGAAGTGGTGAACAACGACGGCTGGCACAGCCCGGCTGAAAAAAGCGGACAAGTTGCGCTAAAAGCTGGTTTACAGCCCATTGCACTGGACTTTGTAGAAGGTGGCGGCGGTTATGTCTTGAAATTGGAATACAGTTTGAACGGTTCTACTCCGGTAGCAGTTCCTTCCAGCTGGCTAAAACATTAAAATGTAATGATCCTGGCCAAACCTCAATACTTCTTTTATGCCAGTAAAAACGGTACGGATCGGGAGAAAATCAGCAGTGGTGTTTTTTCCAATATCCCTGCAAACCCGATTAATGAGGTGTTGCACAGTTGTAAGAATTGCGATTATCAGTGTAAAAACATCAAACTAAAAACCATTTAAATTGAACATAAACAAATTTTTAAGGCATAAAAGAAGCATTGCTATTTTAAGTTTTCTGCTGATTGCGGGAAGCTCCGGGCTGATGGCCCAAAACCATTTTAAAGGATTGGAACAATTGTTTAGCACGCCCAAAAATTACGTGGTGCAGCATACCGATCAGGTTTTTAACATCAATGGAAACCTGAGCGAAGATGCCTGGAAAAAAGCCGCCTGGACAACCGATTTTGTAGATATTGAAGGTAGCCTGAAGCCCTTGCCAATGCTGCAAACCCGTGTAAAAATGCTGTGGAATGATTCGACTTTGTTTATCGCTGCTGAGTTGCAAGAACCGCAGGTTTGGGCCATGCAAACGCATCACGACGATATTATTTTTAAGGATAATGATTTTGAAATTTTTATCGACCCGGACAACAATACGCACCAGTATTTCGAGATCGAGATCAACGCGATCAACAAAATTTTTGATCTTTTTTTGCCGAAACCTTACCGCAACGGCGGTGATGCGCTGATTGGTTGGGACGCGGAAGGATTGGAATCAGGGGTTAAAATTGATGGAACGCTAAACCATCCGCAAGACGAAGACAAAAGCTGGACAGTAGAAATGGCCATTCCGTTGAAAGCTTTACGGATGGGTTTTCCATTTTATGTTCCCAAAGAAGGAACTTTGTGGCGCATCAATTTTTCTAGGGTTGAGTGGGACACGAAAATCGACGGAAATAAAAATAGCAAACTAAAAAATACGGCCGGAAAAGATTTGCCCGAACACAATTGGGTTTGGTCGCCGCAAGGCGTAATCAACATGCACTACCCGGAACGCTGGGGCTATTTGCAGTTTTCGCGCAGCAGCAATGCTGTTTTTACCCTGCCTTTTTCGGAGTTGCAGAAGCAGTATTTATGGCTGGTTTATTACCGGCAAAAGCAGTATCAGCAAAAAAACGGAAAGTATGCCGCAACGCTAGCCGAACTGAATATTGATGAAAGACCAAAGATCGGAGAGCGGGAAAACTGGTTGCAAATGGATGCTTCGGCCAGGCAATTTAACGCTACAATTAAGGCCGAAGGAAGCGCAGCCATCAGCATAAACGATGAAGGATTGATTGAAACGATAAAACCGAAACCATGAGCAACCGTAGGAATTTTGTAAAAACGAGTTTACTGGCTGGCTTGTCGGCCGCAGTTTTGCCAAAAGCAGCCAACGCAGAAATGCTTCTTTTAGTACCTAAAAATGGGTGGAAGCATTGGGTTTGGACCAACCCAAACTTAAAAGATACCGAACAGGAACTGGCCGAACGTTACCAAAAATATTACGATGCGGGCATCCGCGGGATATTTTTTGAGAACGACAGCGAAAAGCATTTCCGCGCAGCGAAAGCCAAAAAACTGGAAGCGCACCGTTGGATCTGGACGATGAACCGAGGCGAAAAATCGTTGTTGGACGCGCATCCGGAATGGTATGCGGTGAACCGGAAAGGCGAATCCTGTGCCGATCATCCGCCATACGTCAATTATTACCGCTGGCTTTGCCCTTCGCGCGAGGAAGTGAAGCAATACCTCGAAAACGATTACGCCAACGCCCTGAAAAAGGATTATGTTGATGGCATCCACCTGGATTATGTGCGTTTTTGCGATGTGATTTTGCCGGTGAATTTGTGGGACAATTATAAAATTGTACAAACCAGCGAGCTGCCCGAATACGATTATTGCTACTGCCCGATTTGCAAAGCTGCGTACAAAACCGAACACGGGATTGATATTGATACCGTGCAGTTTCCGGAGGCAAGTCCTTCGTGGCGATTGTTCCGTTACCAGCGCGTAAACAAAGTGGTAGAACGGTTGACGAACGTAGCCAGATCATACAAAAAACCAATTACGGCAGCCGTTTTCCCAACACCGGATATTGCGCATCGAAACGTAAAACAGGATTGGGTAAACTGGAACATCAGCGGCGTTTGCCCGATGATTTACCATGGCTTTTATAAAGAAAACGTAGCGTGGATTGGCCAGGCCGTTGCCGAAGGTGTCAAAGCTTTGAACGGAAAATTTCCGTTATACGCCGGTTTGTACATGCCGGATTTTAAAAACGACGGCGAAGTACAGCAGGGAATTGAAAACGCATTGAACAACGGTGCTGCCGGAGTTTCGCTGTTTGGCAATGTTACAGACGGTGCTTTGGCTGCGCTGAAAACTGCTTCGGCGAAAATTACTTATCAAAAAGCATGAACTTCATTAAGCAAAAATTTCCAGTTTTGATACTTCTTTTATCGACCAAAAAATGATGAACAAAACCAAATACAACTTCAAAAGCTACATCTTGTTCCTGCTTCTGACTACTGGATTTTCCCCTGCTTTAAAAGCGCAGCACATGCTTCTTTTACCGGGTAAAAATCAGCATGAAAACCTGACCAAATATGTTGACGAGTACATCGGAACAGGTTTCCACGGGCACGTTTTTGTGGGTGCCAATGTTCCTTTTGGTGCCGTGCAGTTAGGCCCAAGTAATTTGTCGGAAGGCTGGGATTGGTGTTCCGGCTACCATATTTCTGATTCTACGATTGTGGGTTTCCAGCACATGCATTTAAGCGGGACCGGCATTGGTGATTTGGGCGATATTTCTTTGATGCCTACAATTGGCCCTGTTATCGTTAAAAAAGGTAGCGTGAAAAATATACGAAGCGGTTATGTTTCGCTTTTCAGTCATCAGGATGAAACCGTTCGTCCTGGCTATTACGCGGTGAAGCTGAAACGTTATAACATTGGTGTAAAATTAACGGCGACAGAACGGGTTGGCTTCCATGAATATACTTTTCCAAAGAGCAACGACGCCCATATTTTGATTGATTTGCAGGAAGGCATTGGTTGGGACAGGCCGGTGGAAACTTCTATCCAACAGGTGAATTCAACTACGATAACCGGCTACCGTTTCTCTACCGGCTGGGCCAAAGACCAGCGGGTATTTTTTGCGGCGGTCTTCTCCAAACCCATCAAAAACTTTTCGGTTTACGATAGTTTAACAGCAAAAACCAGAACGGCTTTAACGGGCAAAAAAGTAAAAGGCGTAGTTACTTTTACCACAACCGAAAGCGAAAAAGTGCTGGTAAAAGTAGGTATTTCGCCGGTTAGTATGGAAAATGCGATGATGAACATCCAGGCTGAAATCCCGGGTTGGAACTTTAACCAGGTGGTTGCCGCTGCCGATCAGAAATGGAACGACCAGCTTAAAAAAGTAACCATAAAAACAGCATCCGAAAGCCAGAAAAAAGTTTTTTACACGGCGCTTTTTCACACCATGATTGCGCCTTCTATCTTTAACGACCACAACGGCGACTATTGGGGAACGGATAAAAAAGTGCATGTAAAAGCAGCATTCACCAACCTCACCACGTTTTCTTTGTGGGATACGTACCGCGCTTTAAACCCGCTTTACACCTTAATCCAACCCGAAAAAATAAGCGACATCATCAACTCGATGCTGGCCATTTATCAGCAGCAGGGCAAACTGCCGGTTTGGCATTTAATGGGCAACGAAACCAATACGATGGTGGGCTATAGCGCTGTGCCGATAATGGCCGATGCTTATTTAAAAGGTTTTAAAGGTTTTGATGCAAACCTGGCTTTTGAAGCCGTAAAAGCAAGTGCAATGCGCGATGACCGCGGATTGAAGTTTGTGAAAAAGCTGGGTTATATTCCGGCAGACAGCACAGCCGAATCGGTTGCCATGGGTTTGGAATACAGCATTGACGATTCGGGGATTGCGGCGATGGCGAAACAAATGGGCAAGGCAGATGACTATCAATATTTCAGCAAACGTGCGCAAAATTACCGCAACTACTTCGACCCAAAAACGCATTTTATGCGTGCGCGGTTAAATGAAAACCAGTTTCGCACGCCTTTTAGCCCGTTTGAATCGCGCCATGAAGTTGGCGATTATACCGAAGGAAACGCCTGGCAATATACCTGGCTGGTGCCGCAGGACGTAAAAGGGTTGATTGCTTTGCAAGGCGGCGAAAAACCTTTTATCCAAAAATTAGATTCGCTTTTTGTGGCACAAGGCGACATGGGCAAAGAAAAATCGCCAGATATTTCCGGTTTGATCGGCCAATATGCGCATGGCAACGAGCCATCGCACCACATCACTTATTTGTATGCTTACGCCGGTCAGCCCTGGAAAACAACCGAAAAAGTACGTTTCATCATGCAGAATTTTTACACCGACAAACCGGATGGTATTATTGGGAATGAAGATGTTGGGCAGATGTCGGCCTGGTACATCTTGTCGTCGCTGGGTTTTTATCAGGTAAATCCGGCAAGTGGTGTTTACCTGTTCGGCAGTCCGCTTTTTAACGAAGCAACCGTAAAATTAGCGGCCGGAAAAACGCTGCACATCATCGCTAAAAACAACAGTGCGCAAAACATTTATATTCAGGATGCTTCTTTTAATGGCAGAAAATTCAGCCATTCTTATATCACCTATCAAGAGTTGGAGCAAGGCGGAGATTTGATGTTTGAAATGGGCAGCAAACCCAATGCAAGCTGGGGCGTTTTGCCGGCTGACCGTCCGCAGAATTAACCCCTGGCACCTGAAGGAGTGGAGAGCCAAGGCGTATATCATTCTGAATATATTAAAAGTTAATTTAGAAAGGTAGCCCCTGTGCAATTCCCCTTTTGAAGAAGATTGAGATATAACCTAATTAAGTACAAACATTTATAAGCATAAACCAATTTATCAACCATAAAAACTACAGCATGAAAAAGATTTGGACCTTAATTTTCACCGTAATTAGTTTTACAGCTTCTGCCCAGCAGGTTACACAGATTTCTGACCCGGTGGAATGGATCAATCCATTAATGGGCACAGATTCTAAACCGAGTTTATCCAACGGAAACACGTACCCGGCCATTGCGTTGCCTTGGGGGATGAACACCTGGACGCCGCAAACCGGGCCGATGGGCAGCGGTTGGCAATACCAATATGCGGCGGATAAAATCCGCGGTTTTAAGCAAACGCACCAGCCTTCGCCCTGGATGAATGATTACGGCGCGTTTGCGATCATGCCGGTTACCGGCCATTTAAAGTTTACGCAGGATGA
The DNA here is from genome assembly GCA_964236465.1 of uncultured Sphingobacteriaceae bacterium. Lineage (GTDB taxonomy): Bacteria > Bacteroidota > Bacteroidia > Sphingobacteriales > Sphingobacteriaceae > Mucilaginibacter_A. Next base: position 15,675 of record CAXSBZ010000031.1, read on the forward strand.
CCGCGCGAGCTGGTTTTCGCACAAAGCTGAAGTTGCAAAACCTTATTATTACAGTGTTTTTTTGGCGGATGCAAATGTAACTACAGAAATTACACCTACAGAAAGAGCCGCACAATTCCGCTTTACCTTCCCGAAAAGCGACAGCTCTTTTGTGGTGGTAGATGCGCTGGACAAAGGTTCGTACATTAAGATCATCCCGAAGGAAAACAAGGTAATTGGCTATACCACGCGCTATGCCAGCGGTAAACTGCAAAATTTTAAGAATTATTTTGTGGTGATTTTTGATAAACCGTTCACCATTTCCAAAGCCTGGCACGGTAAAACTTTGGCACAGGATTCGCTGGAAATCAAGGCCGATCATGCAGGTGCGATCATCGGTTTCAAAACCCAAAAAGGCGAAAAAGTAGGGGTAAAAACAGCATCGTCTTTCATCAGTTTTGAGCAGGCCGAACTCAACCTGAAACGCGAACTGGCAGACGACAGCTTTGATCAAACCAAAGCCAAAGCCAAAGATGTTTGGAACAAAACGCTGAACCACATCCAGGTAGAAGGTGGCACATCAGACCAGATGCACACTTTTTATTCCTGTTTTTACCGTGCACTTTTCTTCCCCAACAAAATGTACGAAATTGATGCTAAGGGAGTTATCCAGCATTACAGTCCGTACAACGGAAAAATAATGCCCGGCTACCTGTTTGCCGGCACTGGTTTTTGGGACACTTTCCGCGCTTTGTACCCATTTTTGAATTTGGTTTATCCTTCGATCAACAAAGAAATGCAGCAAGGTTTGATCAACGATTACAAGGAAGGCGGCTGGCTGCCGGAATGGTCGAGCCCGGGATATTCCAATGTGATGGTGGGTAATAATTCAGCTTCGATTGTGGCCGAAGCCTATCTGAAAGGTTTGCGCGGATACGATATTAATAAGTTGTACGAAGCACTGATTCATGGTGCCAACGGCGAAGGCCCGGAAGGGACAGGCCGTACCGGCGTAAAATATTATAACGAGCTGGGTTATGTGCCTTACGATGTTAAAATCAATGAAAACGCGGCGCGGACTTTAGAATATGCTTATGATGATTTCGCGATTTCGCAGTTAGGAAAAGCATTGGGACGGCCAAAAGCAGAGACAGATTTGTATGCTAAAAGAAGCATGAACTATCAGAAACTGTTTGACAAGGAAACCAATATGATGCGCGGTAAAAACCAGGACGGAAAGTTCCAATCGCCGTTCAATCCGTTTAAATGGGGCGATGCTTTTACCGAAGGCAACAGCTGGCATTATACGTGGTCGGTTTTTCATGACATCAATGGTTTGATGAATTTGATGGGCGGCAAAGAGCGGTTTGCGGCGAAATTGGATTCTGTGTTTACGCTGCCACCGATTTTTGATGATAGTTATTACGGACAGGTGATCCACGAAATCCGCGAAATGCAGATTGCAGATATGGGGCAATATGCGCATGGCAACCAGCCGATCCAGCACATGATCTACCTGTATAATTATGCCGGCCAGCCCTGGAAAACGCAATATTGGGTGCGCGAAACCATGAATAAACTGTACAAAGCCACGCCGGACGGCTACTGCGGAGACGAGGATAATGGCCAAACTTCTGCCTGGTATTTGTTTTCGGCGATGGGCTTTTATCCGGTTACGCCCGCTTCGGATCAATACGTTTTGGGTGCGCCGCTGTTCAAAAAAATTACTTTGAATTTGGAGAACGGCAAAAAAGTAGTGATAAACGCAGCATCCAATTCCGTAGAAAACAAATACGTCAGCACGATGAGCGTGAACGGCAAACCTTATGATATGAATTGGTTAAGTCATTCAGCTTTGATGCAGGGTGGGAATATTAGTTTTGGCATGTCGGCTCAGCCAAATAAAAATCGGGGAGTGAAGAAGGAGGATTTTCCGTTTTCGGTTTCTGGGAAATGAATTGAAGGATTGCAAATCTTTGGCTCGAAAGTCCGGGTTGTAAACCCGGACTGGTCGGACTAATAGATAACTGACCTATAAGGTTTTTCGAAACCTTATAGGTCAGTTATCTATTAGTTTTAAGGATTAGAAATCCTTATTTCGGGAAACCGGATTGTGGCCTAAAGTATAAATGAAGAGTGGCTTCAGCTTCTCTTTTCTTGGACATTATTGATATTCAATTGTAAAATAGGTTATTAAGTTTATCACCAGCCTTTTGTTATGCTAAATAAAAATCAGCATTTCGCTATTTGTTTTATATTCTTACTATGTCTATCCTACTTAAATGTAGCTGCACAGAAAAGCTTGATTTCATCGCTTAATGAAGCGGTAATGCCGCTACAAACTACAAAAGCCGATAGTAGTTTTGGCGACTTGCAGAAACTCGACAAGTTGTTAGCTGGAAAAAGAATTGTGGCATTAGGAGAAGCGACCCATGGAACAAAAGAATTTTTCACCACGAAAGAACGGATGATAAAATATCTGGTAACTGTGCAGGATTTCAAAACAATCGTATTTGAAGCAGATTTTGCCGGAACATTCGCAATGAATGATTATGTGCTATATGGTAAGGGAACGGTGAAAGATGGACTAAGGAAAATGACCTTGGGAATTTACTATAACAAGGAGTTTCTCGATTTGGTAGAGTGGGTCCGAAATTACAACTTAACTAAACCGATCAAAGACCGGGTGAGATTTTATGGGTGTGATATGCAGTTTGCTTTCAATTCCAGTGAGATATTGAAGGGAAAGCTAATTGAACTCGGAATATCTTTATCGCCGCAAGCATCAAAAGGACTGGATTTCATATCAAATTGGGCCTATACCAAACCAAATAAAGAAATTCTTCCCTTACTGGAAAGTTTAAAAACAGAGTTGTCAGCCAGCATTGCTGGTGACATTCCATCTAAGCGTAGTGTTGACCATCAAATTGTAAATGCAGTTATACAAACGATTGACGACGCTAAAGCTGCGCCCTTTCGATATAACATGGACATCGTGCGCGACAAGTATATGGCAGATAACATCAGTTGGATTTACGATCACGAAAACCAGGATAAAACAATTGTTTGGGCCCATAACCTGCACATAGCTAAAGATAAAACGCTAAATAATAATTTGCCTATGGGCTATTATTTAAATGAAAAGTTTGGTGCGGGTTATTATGCGATGGGGTTCGGATTTAATTCGGGCTATATGAGCGGATGGAACAGTGAGCAAAAGAAAACAGTTATTTATACGATTCCAGATGTTACAATAAAGAACTCAAGCGACTTCGTATTTGCACAAGTTTTTGCTCCTAACTTCATTATAGATTTCGGGACCGCATCTTCAAACCCAATTATTACACAATTCCTAAATACCAAGGTGCATTCCCGCTCCATGGGAGGTTCCTACAATGAAAAGGAGCAGGCTACAGGAAAAGGCTCTTATCAAATGTTAAATAAAATGTATGATGCAATCATCTTTATTAGAAATACAACTGCGGCCACTCCTCTTAACTAATCACCTATTAGTTGGGGTTTGCAACCCCGATCTTTTGAGCTAAGGATTTCCAATCCGTGTATAATAAAACTAACCCCAAGCCTTCCTCAAAAACCGAATCCAGTTGTCGTGCAAAATACTACTAATATCCGCATCACTATATCCTCTAACTTTTAACAAGTGATCAAATTTTTGCAGATCAGTAATCGTTTCCAAATCATACGGGCATTGTTCCCGGCCAAAAGCACCATCCAAATCAGAACCAATGCCTACATGCAAACAATTCCCAGCCAGCTGGCAGATATGGTCCAGATGATCAATCGCCACGTTCAAATTACAGTTCATCGCTTTTGGGTCTGATTTTCCGCGAACCCAGTTCGGCACCATCATCCAGGCATCCAGGGCAGCACCAATTACGGCTCCGCGTTCAATCAAGGCTTTAATCTGTTCGTCGCTAAACTGCCGGTTGTGGTTTACCAACGCGCGGCAATTGTTGTGGCTTGCCCAAACAGCACCGTTAAAATGATCCAAAGCTTCCCAAAAACTATCATCGCACAAATGCGTGGCATCCAGGATGATGTTCAGGCGTTCCATTTCGCGCAGCAATTCACGGCCTTTTTCGCCCATAAAACCGGTTGCATCCGTGCCTTGCGCATATCTTCCCGAACCGTAATGCGCCGGGCCAATCGCGCGCAAACCATCCTGATACGCTTTCTCCAGATGTTGCATGGAAAGGATAGAATCCGCACCTTCCAAGCTCAAAATGTAACCAATCGGTTTCTTTTCTGCGGAAGTAAAATCAGTTAAATCATTATCCCGTTTGCCATCTTCATCATTCCAATCCAATAAATCACCCCTTTCCAACAAATCCAAATTCAGACATCCTTCCCACAACTCCAAATGCTTTTCCAGCGAAGCCAAATCCTTGATCTGCACCATTTCCCCGGCATATTCCATCGCTTTGTACCAGGCCAGCTGCCCCTGCGTTTGCGCCCAGGCCTGCTCCGGCGAGTGCCAACCCGGAAGCGGATTGTCCGGCGAAACGTAGCGCGCTAGCTGCGTGGCCACCACCAAACCAATGTTGCCTTTTCGCAGTTCCGGCAGCGAAACCACGGCTTTGGCACGATCCGGTTTATCGGTCAAACCTTGTTCGCGGGCGTTGATTTCGGCAACAGGTTTCGTCAAATCGCGGTTCCATTCCAGCGCGTTCATACTCAAATCGAGGTGGGCATCAACAATAAACATGCTGTTTTTATAAGGTAATTTTTCGGTTTCGGGCCAAAGTTTCCCAGTTGCCGGTAATTTCGTTGTTTTCAATGGTGATCCCAAACTGATGCAAAGCCACCGTCGGGCAAATGTGGTAAGGCAATCCGTACAAAACATCGCCGATTTGATACGGATGGTTTGCGCCAGCCTCAGCCACCAAATGTTCTTCGCTATGGCTGATCAGCTTCAAATCCGGTGCATTTAAAAACCGGACGCGCTGCTGCAAACCGCTTTCCGAAGCAACGGATTTATGACCCAAATCCAAACAAATTTTGGTTTCATCCGGCAAAGAAATCACGCGCGCAACCACCAAAGCCGAAGGTAAAAACAGCTGTTCCGGGAAATGCTGCTGATAACCATCGTCCCAATAAATAAACGTGCCCGGACTGCATTCTACTTCAGTTTCCTCAGCATAAAACGGAAAAGTTGGCGTTCCTCCGGCAATAATTTGGGGCTGGTCAAAACCTTTTTTAACTATTTCTGCCGATACTGTTTTTACCTGCCTAAAAACAGTATGCCATTCTTTTCTGCGGATTTCCAGGTCAGGTTCATGGATATGGCCATCATAAGCATGAAGTCCAACTGGTTGCAAGGCGCCTTTTATCGCACAAAAATTATAAAGTTCGGCAGCTTGGTTTGGGTTGATGCCGGTCCGGTTCATACCTACATTTACATCAACATAAACTTTAATTTGGGTCGAATTTTCCAGCGCAATTTCATTCAGTTTTTCTGCGGAGAAATGATGATCTACCAAACAGGAAAAACTGGTTTGCGGAAACTTTTTCATCAGTTCCAAAAACCGATAAATGTTGGTACCAACCGGCTGATAGGCCAGCAAAACATCCGGCGCACCGGCCATGCCCAGCATTTCTGCTTCGGCAATCGTAGCGCATTTAAACTTGGTAATTCCTGCTTTCAGCATAAGCAAAACCGGTTTGATGGATTTGCAGGTTTTGATATGCGGGCGTAAACGGTCGACATCATCAATTTGGCTAATTAGTAAATCAATATTTTGATTAACGCGATCAGGATAGATCACGAGTGTAGGTGTTTGCAGGTTTTCGGTATTGTTTATTTGATACCAAAGTTGGGTTTGCATGCTTCTTTTATCGGACAAAAATCAGTGATGCTTTTAAGGTTGTTAAGCAACTTCTAAACCTTCAACCCGCTCAAAATGCTTTCGGTTTAAAGTAGTGATAGGCAAATTGTTTACAAGGCACGTTGCAGCAATAAAAATATCGCGGAACTCAATTAGCTGGTTTTTTGATTTAAGCTGACGAAAAATTTGGGCCGCTTTAAGCGAAACAGGATAAGTAAACGGAAGGACAAACAAATTGCGTGTAATTAATACTATGTTATCTTCTTTGTCTATGGTACCTGCACCAATATAAAGTTCATAGATCGAAACAGCAGAGATAAAAACTTCTTGTTTGCTTGTCAGGTTGTGAAACGTTGTGGCCGATTTGTTTTTGCTCCTAATATGTTCAATAACAATAGTTGTATCAATTACCATTCCTGTGGTTTAAAACTGTTAAAGTGCTTAGTAGTTTCCTCAAAGGCTTTCAGTTCCTCATCACTCCAAACAGGAATTTCAGCTATTGCTTTTAAATGAGCTTCCATATCCATTTTTTCCTGTTCAATAGTTACGCCTAATTCCTTTAATAATTGCTTTACCAATTGGCTTTTTTCTTCCGGTACGTTGATGATCAGCTTTTCCATATCTCAAATTTACTAAAAATTGTTTTGCAGATTGATGCTGTTTTTACCGGTATAAATTTCAAATCAATCTCAGCACAACTCCATCAAAGCTTCAATCTCTACCGGGATGTTATCCGGCAGCGAACCCATCCCGACTGCACTGCGTGTGCCGATGCCGTTTTCTTCGCCCCAAATTTGCGCAAACAGTTCGCTGCAACCGTTGATGATGAAAGGGTGTTTTTCAAAATCGGCCGTGCAATTGACCATGCCCAAAACCTTGATTACGCGTTTTACTCTATCTAAACTACCCAGATTGGTTTTGATGGTGGATAAAATCGCTAAGCCAACTTGCCGAGCAGCCAGTTTCCCATCTTCCATGCTGATGCTTTCGCCGATACGGCCGATGATCAAACTTTTATCGTTGCAAACGGGGCCATGGCCGGAGATGTACAAGTATTTTCCGTCGATCAAAAAGGGTTTGTAAACGCCCAGCGGTGTTGGTGCTGGCGGCAGTGTTAATCCCAATTGCTCAAAACGCTCGTCTGCAGTTAAATTTTCCATGCTGTTTTTATCGTTATAAAATTGTGTTTAATAAGAGCACGCCAACTAAGCCAACTACGGAAACAATAGTTTCCATAATTGACCAGGACAAGAATGTGTTTTTAACGCTCAGATTGAAATATTCTTTAAAAAGCCAGAAACCGGAATCGTTGACGTGCGAAAAAGCCAAACTTCCGGCACCAACGGAAAGCACCATTAGGTTTGGGTTGATGTGCGAGCCCAACATAATCGGCAAAATAAAACCAACCGTAGTTAAGCCGGCAACCGTTGCCGAACCAATGCAAACGCGGATGGTTGCGGCAATGAGCCAGCCTAAAAGCAGCGGCTGGATGTGCAGGTTTTGCAGTAAAGCGGCAAACTGATTGTTGATCCCGGTATCCGTTAAAACCTGTTTTAACGCGCCGGAACCGGCAATAATCAGTAGGATGGAAGCGATATCTTTCACCGCATCGGCATAAAAAGCCATCACTTTAACCATGCTTTTGCCCTGTAAAATCCCGATGGAAAATGTGGCATAAGTTAGGGCGATAATCAGCACAACAGAAGGCGCAGCGAGAAAGCCAATCAAAGTGTGAAAACGGGAATCCGCAGGTATAATGAAAGACGCAATGGTGGTTCCCATCAGCAATAAAACCGGCAAAACAGCTGTAAAAAAGCTATTGAAAGTGCCGGGCAACTGGCTTTCAGGCAATTCTTCGGCTATAAAAGATTTAAGCGGACTGGAAGGTATTTTTTTTAAAGTTGAGGAGAAAACCGGCCCGGCAATAATGATTGCCGGGATAGCCAATGCCACACCGTACATCAGCGTTAAACCCATATTGGCATGAAACTGAACCACCAGCGCGGAAGGCGAAGGGTGCGGCGGCAAAAAACCATGCGTAACCGAAAGCGCGGCCAGCATGGGCAAACCAACAGCCACAGCAGGCAGTTTGTATTTGTAAACCACGGAGAAAATCAGCGGCACCATCAGTACAAAACCGATACCGTAAAAAAGCGGGATGCCGATGATGAAACCGATCGCCATCATGGCCCAGGGAATATTTTTTTGTCCGGCAGCGTTTACAATCACCGTTGCAATCCGTTGTGCAGCACCGCTTAGAGCCACCAATTTGCCAAACATCGCGCCCAAAGTAATCAGGATCACGAGCGACGATAAAATATCGCCAATGCCTTTTTCCATCGATCCGGCAACTTTATTTAAGGGTAATCCGAGTGCAATCCCGGCTACAATCGAGATCAGCAAAAAAGCCAGAAAAGGGTGCACTTTGGCTACACTGATGAGCACAATCAGGCCGGCGATGCAAAGAAAAAGGATCAAAAAAGTCATGAGCGGAAAGCTTGCCGGAAGGTAGTGCGATCTGTCGGGATTTCAAAAAACTTATTTATCCATGCGTTGCCACAGATGTTGGGCAATGCTTCTTTTATCGGCATAATTTCTGAAATCAAACTTAGAAGTTGTTTAAACTTTTTGCGTGTTAACAAATTGAATATTAGCATTCAGAATAGGACACACCCCTAACCCCTCTCAAGAGGGGAAATCGCTCACAGACCTTTCTAAATTATACATAGCGTTTAAAAAGGTAACAAACTATGCTTCCCCTCTTGAGAGGGGTTAGGGGTGTGTCCTATTTTAAACTATTGATATTCGAATTGATAATGCCAACAAAAGTTTAAACAACTTCCTAAATAAATTTAAACAACCTCTTATTTAAATTTTCACCCTAATATTTACAATGCTTCTTTTATGCCTGTAAATTTGATGTCCGGGTGTTGTCTCAATTTCAAAAATAAAACGGCCAATGATTTTTAGGTGATAAAAGAAGTATGAAAAATAAATTGATCGAATTTTAAAAAAAGCCCTGAAACGTCAAAATTATTTTATGCTGTTTTTAGCCTGTATTTTTCGGGCTGATGCAATTTACAACTGCGGATTTGCGTGGCCTGGATTTTTTCGGATATTTGTTTCTTTGCTTTCAACCTCAAACAAATTATTACGCATAAAGAAAGCATCTAGAAACGAACTGTTATGCTTTGCGCCGCATTTTGCTCCTTTAGCAATCCGTTCCATCTACCAAAATTTACATGAAAGCTATTTTAAATCATTTATTTGAAAACAGAAGTTTCACTAAGCAGGAATCCAAAAATATACTGATCAACATGGCGCACGGGCAATACAATCCGGCACAAATGGCTGCTTTTATTACGGCTTATTGCATGCGCAGCAGCACGGTGGATGAGATGGAAGGTTTCCGCGATGCGATGCTGGAATTGTGTGTACCAATAGATTTGGAAACAGAAAACCTGATTGATTTGTGCGGAACCGGCGGCGACGGCAAAGATACGTTCAACATTTCTACGCTGGCTTCTTTTGTGGTGGCTGGGGCTGGCTATTCGGTGGCCAAACATGGTAATTATGGCGTTTCTTCCGGTTCGGGTTCTTCCAATGTGATGGAATATTTGGGTTATCGGTTTACAAACGATCAGGATCAGCTTAAAAAAAGTATCCAAACGGCCGGGATCTGCTTTTTGCATGCGCCTTTATTCAATCCGGCCATGAAAATTATTGCACCGATCCGCAAAGAACTCGCGGTGAAAACTTTTTTCAATATGCTTGGGCCAATGGTCAATCCCGCAAAACCAAAAAACCAAATGGTGGGCGTTTTTAGCTTGGAACTGGCCCGCGTTTACGCTTATTTGTATCAAAAAACGGATAAAAATTACACCATTGTTCATGCTTTGGATGGTTATGATGAGATTTCTTTAACTTCGGATTTCAAAACTTTTTCCAATTCCGGCGAGCAGATTTATCAGATCAGTGAGTTGGGTTTTGCAAAATTAGAACCGGCACAGATCAGCAGCGGCCACACAGTTGCCGAAGCGGCTGCGGTTTTTACCAATGTTTTGAACGATGAAGCAACCAAAGCGCAAACGAGCGTGGTGCTTTGCAATGCGGCAATGGCGATCAAAACTATTTGCCTTGAAAAATCATTTGCTGCCTGTTTTGAGGAAGCAAGTGTATCTTTGCACAGCAAAAAAGCATTGAACAGTTTTAAATTATTATTGCAACAATAGGCGTGATGAAAATTAAAGTTTGTGGCATGAAGTTTCCGGAAAACGTTTTGCAAGTTGCAGCTTTGCAGCCGGATTATCTGGGTTTTATTTTTTATCCGCATTCGCCGCGCTTTGTGGGTTATGAGGTAAATGAAGAATTAGCAATGCTTCGTTTATCGGCAAAAAAAGTGGGCGTTTTTGTGGATAAAGATTTTAGTACGATCAAAAATATTATTCAAACTTATCAGTTGGATGCCGTGCAGCTGCACGGAAATGAACCTGCGGAAATGTGCGCCGCTTTGAAAGATAAAGTACAGGTGATCAAAGCTTTTGGGGTGGACGATCATTTTGATTTCGATCAGCTAAAAGCTTACGAAAATGTGGTTGATTACTTTTTGTTCGATACCAAAACGGTTGCGCACGGCGGCTCCGGCAATGTTTTCGACTGGCAAATGTTGGCAAAGTATCAGTTGAATGTTCCTTTTTTTATCAGTGGCGGATTGGGTAATGAAAACCTTGGTTCTGTATTAAATTTTAAACATCCCGGCTTTTACGGATTGGATTTGAACAGCCGTTTTGAAGATGAACCCGGCTTAAAAAATATAGAAAAACTTACTGAAGCTTTTGAGTTGATAAGATCCAAAAATGCTTCACTTCTTTCAAAATAAAACCTTAAGCAAATGAAATACGGTGTTGATGAACAAGGTTATTACGGTGATTTCGGCGGTGCATACATCCCCGAAATGTTGTACCCGAACATTGAGGAATTAAGGCAGCAATACCTGGAAATTACAACCGATGCTGTTTTTATCGATGAATTTAACCAGCTGATGCGCGATTACGTGGGCCGTCCGTCGCCTTTATATTTAGCCAAGCGCACTTCAGAATTGTATGGTGCAAATATTTATTTTAAGCGGGAAGACCTTAATCACACCGGATCGCACAAAATCAACAATGCCATCGGCCAGATTTTGCTGGCGCAGCGTTTGGGCAAAAAACGCATCATTGCCGAAACCGGTGCCGGTCAGCACGGCGTGGCAACGGCAACGGTTTGCGCGCTCAAGAACATCGAATGCGTTGTTTACATGGGAGAAGTTGACATCGAGCGGCAGGCACCAAATGTGGCCCGGATGAAAATGCTGGGCGCAACGGTTATCCCGGCAACATCCGGCAGTAAAACTTTGAAAGATGCGACAAATGAAGCTATGCGCGACTGGATCAACAACCCGGAAGATACGCATTATATCATCGGCTCGGTAGTTGGGCCGTATCCATATCCGGAAATGGTGGCTCGTTTTCAAGCGGTTATTTCCGAGGAAACCAAAAAACAATTGCTGGAACAAACTGGCCGCGAATTGCCGGATTATGCGGTTGCCTGCGTGGGCGGCGGCAGCAACGCGATGGGCATGTTTTATCATTTTCTGGATGAGCCAAGCGTAAAATTAGTGGCGGTAGAAGCAGCCGGAAAAGGCATTGATTCCGGTGAATCTGCGGCGACGACTTTTTTGGGCCGCGAAGGCGTTTTGCATGGTAGCCGCACTATCTTGATGCAAACGGATGACGGACAAGTTGTTGAGCCGTATTCCATTTCTGCGGGTTTAGATTATCCGGGGATCGGGCCGCAACATGCGCATCTGTACAAGATCAAACGTGCTGAATATGTGAGCATTACAGATGATGAAGCGATGGAAGCCGGTTTAGTATGTTCTCGTTTAGAAGGCATTATCCCGGCCATAGAAACCGCCCATGCTTTGGCCCAGCTGAAGAAAATGAAGTTTAAAGGCGATGAAAATGTGGTGGTTTGTCTTTCCGGTCGCGGCGATAAGGATTTAACGACTTACATTAAACATTTCGGGTTTTAATGTCATGCCGAATTTATTTCGGCATCCCACAGGACAGGTTTGTTACTTTTCACGTGAGATCCTGAAACAAGTTCAGGATGACAAAACGTTGAGCAAACTCCTTCTGACACATCACCATAAAACCTAATACTGTTTTTATGCCGATAAAAACAGCATCGCACAATTTCATCCTCAACAAAAAATCTATGAACCGGCTGAACGAACTTTTTGCCACTAAAAAAGAAAACTTGTTATCGATCTATTACACAGCAGGTTTTCCGGATTTGGATTCGACGGTTGCTATTGCCGAAGCTTTGGAAAAAGCAGGCGTAGATTTTCTGGAAATCGGTTTTCCGTATTCTGATCCGCTTGCTGACGGCCCAACAATCCAGCACAGTTCGCAAACGGCACTCAATAACGGCATGAACCTGAATATGTTGTTTGAGCAGTTGCAATCACTGCGCCAACGGGTTTCGATACCGGTTTTGCTGATGGGTTATTTCAATCCGATGTTGCAATATGGCATTGAAAAATTTTGTAAAAAAGCGGTTGAAGTAGGTGCCGATGGCGTGATTATCCCGGATTTGCCGATGCAGGAATATGAAAACCTGTATCGGCCATATTTCATAGAGAACAACTTGAGCAATATTTTTTTGGTAACGCCGATTACTTCCGAAGAACGGATCAGGAAGATCGATCAGCTGAGCCAGAGTTTTATCTATTTGCTTTCATCCTCCTCCATTACCGGAAAAAATTTGGAAGTTTCGGATACGGTAGAATTGTATTTTAAGCGGATCAAAAACATGCAATTGCAAAACCCAACGGTGATCGGTTTTGGGATTTCTGGACGGGCTGCATTTGCCAAAGCCTGTGCGTATGCAAACGGAGCTATCGTGGGCAGTGCTTTTGTAAAAATGCTGTCTATAGAAAAAAATTACTTGGATAAAATTCCTGAGTTTATTCATCAGCTTAAGAATGAAATTTCAATATCAGCTTAAAACTTTCCAACTGAACCATACTGTTTTTATCACCTATTTTTTGGGTTTGATCTGATGCTGATTTTAGGGTGATAAAAACAGTGTGCGGTTTTGGTTTGATGCTTGCAATAATGAGTTTGAACAATTTAAAAAATCAAACTTATGAATACGAATATCTCCGAAAAAATCATCAACCAAACTACACAGTTTTTGCCTGATGGCTGCAGCATTTCCTTGCTTTTTCACTATCCTGCCAACTTCAAAATCGGCGACAGGATTGAGGTAACTGCTCCGCATGAAGTTATGCAAAGCCTTGTCAATCAGCATAAAGAAGATTATTTTGCTTTTGATGTAGAGATTTGGGATGACCGTATTCGTTTGTTCTGCGACTCGATGAAAGATCTGAAAATTGATCGTACAGAAGGTGCAGTTTTCTCTTTCCGGATCCGGGATATTTCGCTTTTTGCAAGCCGTTTCATCAACACTAAAAACCAGGAAATGTATAACTGATTTCCCGGTCTGGTTAAATAATTCCACAACCCGAAAAATAGTTAATTGGCAGTAATCACATCCAAACCAAACAAAAGTAATAATTTGTGTTTTTAAAATAGAATAACTAAAACACTCAAATTATGGCAACCGAACCGGAAAATCAGGAAAAAGAAAAATCAACTGAGCAGAAAAATAACGAAGAATTGGCTAAACAAATCCCCACTGTTACGCCGGATGAGGATAATTTGGAACCTGGTCCAGACCAGGATCAGGAGGATAAATAATAAGAAAGTGCAATTGATTTTGCACTTTCTTTGTTTTCAGGTAATTAAGCTTTCAAATTTTCTAATCCTTCAACAGCAGAAAAATCGGTTTTCCGGCCCAGCAGTTTAAAGTTTTCTGCCACAACTTCTGTGGTATATTTTTTTACGCCTTCCCTGGATTCAAATGAACGGGTTTTGAGTTTGCCTTCGATGTAAACCAGCTTGCCTTTGCCCAGCATCTGCTGTGCCATATCAGCCAGCCCGCGCCACAAAACGATATTGTGCCACTCGGTCAGTTCTGTTCTTTTGCCGTCTTTCAACACAGTTTCCGACGTAGCTAATGGAAAACTGGCTACTGCAACACCATCTTCCAGGTGCCGGTATTCAGGATCTTTGCCCAAATGCCCTACTAAAATTACTTTGTTGATCCCTGACATAGTTTTAAGTTTTTGGTTGAATAATTCGCTGTGCAGCTAATAACTTCGGGCGCAGCAATTGAAGGTTGGTTTTCTGCTAATGATATGAACTGAAACCGGGTTTTAAATTTTGCTGACAGGAGAAGTTTTTGTTTTTTGAAAATATCCTGAAAGTACAATTAAAATTTTGTTTCGTTATCTTTCCGATTATTTCTTTACAGGAAAATCTATTAAATTTTCTTTGTTCAAGATAAACAAACATTAAATCTACATTACCATTATAATAAATTTTACTTCTTTTTATTAGCTTTTATCTAAAAAATTGTTGTTTAAAACTTACTTTTTAAAGATTCTTAAAAAATACTTTTTAATCATAAAAATTTACTCCGGTTAGCATATATTCGTGTAGTAAGCTACCATTTTATTTCTTCTAACCTACACAATGAAGCAAATTGAAACTGATCAACAGGGATTATATGATCCTCAGTTCGAGCATGATGCCTGCGGTACCGGATTTATAGCGCATATCAATGGGCATAAATCGCATAATATCATTGCCGATGCGCTCACCATGCTGGAAAATATGGAGCATAGAGGTGCTTGTGGCTGCGATCCGGACTCCGGCGATGGTGCCGGATTGCTGATCCAGATTCCGCACGGTTTTTTGCTGGATGAATGTACTTCGGACGAAATATCTTTGAAAGAGCCGGGAGAATACGGCGTGGGGATGCTGTTTTTACCCAAAGATTCTGGTGTAAAAAAAGCATGTCGTACCATCATCCAACAATCTTGTGATAAATTGGGCCTGCAGATTTTGGGCTACCGTAAAGTGCCGGTTGATGCTTCTTGCATTGGCGAAACTGCCCGCGCTGCCGAACCAAACACAGAGCAACTTTTTGTAGCGCGGCCGCATCATATTCACAACCCGGAAGATTTTGAACGCAAGTTGTATGTTTTGCGTCGGCTGATCACCAAAACAGTAAGCGAAACCATCAAAACCGGTGCAGAGCATTTTTATTTTACTTCATTTTCCTGCAAAGTAATTGTTTACAAAGGCCAGCTGACCACTTATCAGGTTCGCCAGTATTTTACCGATTTGCGGGATGAGCGCGTAACTTCCGGTTTTGGGATGATCCATTCCCGGTTTTCTACCAATACTTTCCCTTCCTGGAAACTAGCCCAGCCTTTTCGGTTTTTGGCCCATAACGGCGAGATCAATACGCTGACGGGTAATTTGAATTGGTTTTATTCCGGCATCCGTTCTTACGTTTCTTCTTTTTTTACCAAGGAAGAAATGGAAATCCTGTTTCCGGTGATCGATAACAACCAGTCGGATTCTGCCTGTTTGGATAATGTTGTAGAAATATTAATGCACTCCGGCCGTTCGCTGCCGCACGTGATGATGATGCTGGTGCCCGAAGCATGGGACGGCAACGAGCAAATGGACCCGCTAAAAAAAGCATTCTACGAATATCACGCCACGCTGATGGAACCTTGGGACGGTCCGGCTGCGCTCAACTTTACCGATGGAAAAATTATTGGCGCGCTGCTGGACCGAAATGGTTTGCGTCCGTTACGCTATGTGGTTACCAATGATGGCCGCGTAATCGTTGCTTCGGAAGCAGGTGTTTTGCCGCTGGATGAAAAAGTAGTGGTAAAAAAAGGCCGTTTGCAGCCAGGCAAAATGTTTTTGGTGGATACCGCACAAGGAAAAATCATTACGGATGAAGAGATCAAAAAACAAATTACCAGCCGGCAACCGTATGGCAACTGGCTCGAAAATTATAAGATCCGGCTGGATGAACTGGCCGAGCCGCGGGTTTCTTTTACCAACCTGACCAAAGAATCCGTTTTTAAATACCAGCAGGTTTTTGGTTACACACGGGAAGATATTGAAACCATTATCAAACCGATGGCAACGGATGGCAAAGAGCCGATTGGTTCTATGGGAACGGATGTGCCGCTGGCTGTTTTATCAGATCGGCCACAGCATATTTCTAGCTATTTTAAACAGTTTTTTGCTCAAGTTACCAATCCGCCAATTGATCCGATCCGCGAACGGTTGGTGATGAGTTTGGTTACTTTTATCGGCAACAATGGCAATTTGCTGGATGAAGATAAAATGCACTGCCATTGCGTAGAGCACAGCCAACCAATTTTGCACAATTACGAGCTGGAAAAACTGCGCAGTATCGATACCGGTTTGTTTCATGCCAAAACTTTGCAAACGTATTTCAAAGCTGATAATCTGCCTGGTTCTTTGGCAAACGGCTTGAGCAGACTGTGCCGTTATGCAGAAGATGCCGTTCAGGATGGTTTTGAAGTATTGATCTTGTCTGATCGTGCAGTGGATTCCGAACATGCGCCGATACCTTCTTTGCTGGCTGTTTCTGCCATACATCACCATTTGATCAAAAAAGGTTTGCGTGGAGCCGTTGGTTTGGTGGTTGAGGCTGGTGATATTTGGGAAGTCCATCATTTTGCCTGTTTGCTGGCTTTTGGTGCTACCGCGATCAACCCTTACCTGGCTTTGGCTACGATCAATACTTTATCGCACCAGGGCAAAATGGAAAGTACACTGGATGTGCCAGAACTTTCCAAAAATTATATCAAAGCTGTTTGTGATGGTTTGCTCAAGATTTTCTCTAAAATGGGAATTTCTACACTGCAATCTTATCATGGATCACAGGTTTTTGAAATCCTGGGGATCAATAAAGAGGTTGTCAGCAACTATTTTACTGGTGGCATTACGCGTATTGGTGGTTTAGGTTTGGATGAGATTGCCCGCGAAACTTTATGCAAGCACGTCAACGGTTTCAGCAGTTCTAAAAAAGAAACCCAATTGCTGCCGGAAGGCGGCATTTATCAATGGACGCGCCGGGGAGAAGCGCATTTATTCAACCCGGAAACAGTGCATTTGCTACAACATGCTACGCGTACCGATGATTACAATGTTTATAAGAAATACGCCAAGCTAATTAACGAGCAAACTGACCGGATGTACACCATCCGGGGTTTGCTGGATTTTGCCCATCACCGGGAATCTATAGCGATAAAAGAAGTAGAGCCGGTAGAAAATATTATGAAACGTTTTGCAACCGGGGCGATGTCTTTCGGTTCCATTTCTCACGAAGCGCACAGCACCATCGCCATTGCAATGAACCGAATTGGCGGAAAAAGCAATACTGGCGAAGGTGGCGAAGATGAAATCCGTTATGTACCGATGGAAAACGGCGATTCTATGCGCTCGTCCATCAAACAGATTGCCTCAGCCCGGTTTGGCGTAACGTCTAATTATCTGACCAATGCGGATGAATTGCAGATCAAAATGGCGCAAGGTGCCAAGCCGGGCGAAGGCGGGCAACTGCCTGGCCATAAAGTAGATGACTGGATTGCAAAAGTACGCCATGCCACGCCGGGAGTTGGGTTGATTTCGCCGCCGCCACACCACGACATTTATTCAATTGAGGATCTAGCACAATTAATTTTCGACCTGAAAAATGCCAATCGTGCTGCCCGAATCAACGTAAAACTGGTTTCTAAAGCCGGTGTTGGTACAATTGCAGCTGGTGTGGCCAAAGCCCATGCCGACGTGATTTTGATTGCCGGAAGTGATGGCGGAACAGGTGCATCGCCCATCAGTTCGGTAAAACATGCTGGCCTGCCCTGGGAGCTGGGTTTATCCGAAGCACATCAAACGCTGGTTCGGAATAAATTGAGAAGCCGTGTGGTTTTACAAGCCGACGGCCAGATGAAAACCGGCAAAGATTTGGCTATTGCCGCTTTGTTGGGTGCAGAAGAATGGGGCGTAGCCACGGCAGCTTTGGTTGCCGGCGGTTGCATTATGATGCGGAAATGCCACCTCAATACCTGCCCGGTTGGTGTGGCCACGCAAGATCCTGACCTGCGCAAATTATTCAGCGGAAGGCCGGAACACGTGGTTAATCTATTCCGGTTTTTGGCAGAAGAACTGCGTGAAGTGATGGCCGAACTGGGTTTCCGGACGATTAATGAAATGGTTGGCCGTGTACAGTTTTTAAAAGTCCGCGAAAATATCAATCATTGGAAAGCCAAAACGATTGATCTTTCAGCATTGCTGCATCCGGTTAGCAATGCGCGCGAACACACACTTTACAACAGCGAAAAGCAAGATCATGGCATGGATGATATCATCGACTGGAAATTATTGGAACAAGCCAAACCAGCATTGGAAAACCAGATGCCGGTGTATGCTTCTTTTATCGTTAAAAATACGGACCGCACAGTTGGCACGCTGCTATCCAATGAAATCTCTAAAATTTATGGTTCTGTAGGTTTGCCTGCGGGATTGATCAATTATAAGTTTAGCGGTTCTGCCGGGCAAAGTTTTGGGGCTTTTGCTACCAAAGGGATTTCTTTTGAGCTGGAAGGAGAAGCCAATGATTATGTGGGCAAAGGCCTTTGCGGCGCGCAAATCGCAATTTACCCCCCTAAAAACAGCATGTTCATACCGGAAGATAATATCATTGTAGGAAACGTAGTTTTGTACGGAGCTACTTCCGGCGAGATGTTTATCCGTGGGCAGGCAGGCGAGCGTTTTGCCGTGCGCAACTCCGGAGCTACAGCCGTGGTAGAAGGCATCGGCGATCATGGCTGTGAATACATGACCGGCGGCCGCACGTTAATTCTGGGCAAAACCGGGCGTAATTTTGCTGCCGGCATGAGTGGCGGCATTGCCTGGGTTTACGATGAAGACCATTCCTTCCGCGAAAACTGCAACAAGGAAATGGTCGATTTGGATACATTGGACCATGCAGATGAGGAAGAAATTATCACGCTGTTGCGCAAACACATTCAGTTAACCGAAAGTAGCGTTGCGCAAAATCTGCTTAATAACTGGCAGGCTGCATCTTTCCGGTTCATCAAAATATTTCCGAAAGAGTACAAAAAAGTATTACAACAAAAAGAGCCTTTAACAATCTGATCAGCATAAATGGGAAAAGAAACCGGTTTTAAAGATTTCGGAAGAGAGCTTCCGCCAAAAATACCTGTACAGGAACGTGTACAAAATTATCAGGAATTTGTAGGCAATTATTCTGACGAAAAACTGCATGAACAGTCATCACGCTGTATGAACTGCGGCATTCCGTTCTGTCATTCCGGCTGTCCGTTGGGCAATATTATCCCGGAATTTAACGATGCAGTTTACAAAAAAAACTGGGAAGAAGCGTATCAGATTTTGTCTTCTACCAATAATTTCCCGGAATTTACCGGCCGTATTTGTCCGGCGCCTTGTGAGTCGGCCTGTGTTTTGGGCATCAACAAACCGGCTGTTGTGATCGAAGAGATCGAAAAACACATTATAGAAATAGCATTTGCCAAAGGTTATGTTAAACCAACGGCACCATTGGTCCGCTCGGGCAAAAAAGTAGCTGTAATTGGTTCCGGCCCGGCAGGTTTGGCAGCGGCAGCACAGCTAAACAAAGCCGGACATTCGGTAACCGTTTTTGAGCGGGATGACCAGCCGGGCGGGTTGCTGCGCTACGGAATCCCTGATTTTAAGCTGGAGAAAAACGTGGTTGACCGCCGTTTAGAAGTGATGAAAAAAGACGGTATCGTTTTTAAATGTGATACAGAAGTTGGAAAAGATGTGGAAGCTGAGGAATTGATCCGCAATTTTGATGCGGTAATTCTCTGCGGAGGTTCTACTATTCCGCGTAATTTAGAAATTCCCGGCCGTGATTTAAAAGGTATTTATTACGCAATGGATTTTTTAACACAGCAGAACAAGCGTGTGGGCAATACTTCTTTTACCGATGAAAACATTGTAGCCACTGATCTGGATGTGATTATCATCGGTGGCGGCGATACCGGTTCGGATTGTGTGGGCACGTCCAACCGGCAGGGCGCGCGTTCTGTAAAACAGTTTGAAGTAAATTTTCAACCTTCTGAAATACGTACTTTGGCGATGCCCTGGCCAAGTTTTCCGAAGTTAATGAAAACGTCCAGCTCGCATGAAGAAGGCTGCGAACGTTTCTGGGGAATCCTGACCAAAAGGTTTTCCGGCGACGAAAACGGCAATTTAAAAGGTGTAGTGGTTTCGGATGTAGAATGGGAAAAAGATGCTTTGGGCCAGCGCGTAAAATTTCAGGAAATTGCAGGTTCAGAACGCGAATTGCCTTGCCAGCGCGCATTTCTGGCCATGGGTTTTTCCCATCCGCAGCAAACCGGTTTATTGGAGCAGCTGAGCGTTGGTTTGGATGAACGCAAAAACGTGAAAGCAAAAGAAGGCGTCTATCGTACCAACGTAAGCAAAGTTTTTACGGCTGGCGATATGCGCCGTGGCCAATCTTTAGTGGTTTGGGCAATTTCCGAAGGACGAGAAGCCGCCCGAAAAGTTGATGAATTTTTGATGGGCCACTCTGAGTTGGAAAGCAAAGACGCCATCAACGAATACCAAATGGATTTGTAGGTTTTTTTGAGGTTGAGAGGTGAAAGGTTTTAAGGTGAAAGGCAGAAAATAGAAAGGTAGTAAATTTTGACTCCCTCTTTTTTAGAGAGGGCAGGGGGTAAGGCTTTTAAGATCAATTTTATACCGATAAAAGAAGCATTGGCAAATTAAGCTTCCATTTTCAATAACTACTTCGCTTCCGCCAACTTCTTCAACATTTTTTGAACCCGGCCCGTCCGGGTTTTTTCTTGTTTGGCGTCAGTATCCAAACCAAATATTCTTTTTAGTGACTGTAGGCCAGTTTTTGATAATTGGCAAAAGCTGCCGGTTACTGTTGCAAAACCAGTTTTACATCCTCAGGCAAAACTACAATCCGGTTCTTCGTATCGATAAATTGATTGAGTTCATTGCTTTGGATAGCAACGTTAGAAACCATTGATTTTTTAACCTGATCCGTTGGCCGCAAACGCAAAGCCGTCCAAGTTTGGTTAATGGAAGCTGCCGACACAATTCTTAAATTGTACTTTTCCAATTCTGTCCAATTTCCAAATCAGAAACCATGACCGAACTTTTTTTGGGATAAGCGATCCAGCAAACAGTTTCCGGCTTTAAAATAG
>CAXSBZ010000032.1:0-35587 GCA_964236465.1 uncultured Sphingobacteriaceae bacterium
ACTAAGTTCTTGCCATTTTTTAGGTGATAAAAGAAGCATTCTATTTTTGATCGGTAGAAATTAAACAGGTGCAAAGTATGTTGCAGCAAAGCACTATACAGCATTTATCCAAAATCTCTTTTTACTTTTAGCAGGTGAAGCTACTGATTATTGAAGATGAAAAAGGTTTGCGGGAAAGCATCGAAGCTTATTTTGCCGAGGCGGGCAATATTTGCGAAACGGCGGTAAACTTTACTGCTGCCCGCGAAAAAATCAATCTGTACCGTTACGATTGCGTTCTGCTGGATATTACGCTGCCCGGCGGCAATGGCCTGGCATTGTTGGAGGTGTTGAAAAAGAACAATCATCCGGATGGCGTTTTGATTATTTCTGCAAAAAACTCGCTGGAAGATAAACTGAGCGGTTTAGACCTCGGTGCCGATGATTACCTAACCAAACCTTTCCATTTGTCGGAGTTGCGCGCCAGGATAATGGCCATTATTAGGCGTAAATCTTTTGGCGGGAATAACCTGTTTAAATTCAACGAAATCAGTATTGATCTGCAAGCCAAAACGGTACACGTTCATGATCATACCATCAAATTTACGCGCAAAGAATATGCTCTGCTATTATATTTTATGGTGAATAAAGGGAAAATCGTATCTAAAAATGCCATTGCAGAACATTTGTGGGGTGATGAATTTGACGTGGTCGATAATTTCGATTTCATTTATTCGCACGTTAAAAACATCCGCAAAAAACTGGTAGAAGCAGGCAGCAAAGATTACATTCAGGCCGCTTACGGCATGGGTTATAAATTTACCGATCTGTGAAATTGCTGACCAAGTACAACTGGGTAAACCTACTGGTTGCAATCCTGGTGATTTTGGTAACTGGTATCATTTATTACTTAGTGATCAGCCTGATCTTGAACCGGCAGGTGGATCAGGATTTGGAAGTGGAAGAACAGGAAATTTTCGAGTTCGTACGCCTCAACCATCGTTTGCCGCAGGTTTTTAAATCCGGTGATCAGCAAACCATCTTCCAAAAAGCCGGAAACGCCAAAATCAACAGACAGTTTATCCGTACAGATTTTTACAATTCTAAAGAAAGGGAAAAAGAATCCGGCCGCGGTTTGATCAGTTCGGTGATGGTTGCCAATCAAAAATATAAAATCCTGATTGTTGAATCTAAAGTTGAAACGGACGATCTGGTGCAGATTATTTTCGGGATTACGCTCGCCGTAGTTTTGATCCTGGTAACAGTTTTGTTTATGATCAACCGGTTGATTTTGAGAAGATTGTGGCAGCCGTTTTACAATTCTTTACTTCGTTTAAAAGCTTTTAATGTGGCCGACAAACAAAAATATTCAAAGCAGGTTGATTCCAGGATTGAAGAGTTTGACGAACTGAACCAAGCGATCAGTTTGATGGCCGAAAAGGTGATTAAAGATTATCAAGATCTGAAAGCCTTTACCGAAAATGCTTCGCACGAACTGATGACGCCAATTGCCGTGATTAATTCTAAGTTAGACAGCCTGTTGCAAACCGATCAGTTTACGGAAAGCCAAAGCAAAATATTGGAAGGTTTGTACCAAAGCGTGGCCCGGCTGACGCATTTGAACAAGGCCATGTTGCTGCTGGCAAAAATCGAAAACCAATTAATGTCCGATAAAAGAAGCATCCAAATAAATGCTTTGCTTTCAGAACAATTGGATAAATTCAATGAGCTTTTTAGCATAAAACATATTACGGTTACTTCTTTTATCGAGGTAAAAGAAGTAACCGCCAACGAAGTTTTGCTGGAGATTTTGCTGAATAACCTGATCAGCAATGCCATCCGGCACAATCAAAACGGTGGCACGATTTACATGGAATTGAACCAGCAGGAATTGATTATCCGAAACAGCGGAGAAGCTGAACCTTTAAAAACCGATGAAGTTTTCAACCGTTTCAGTAAATCTGCCGCATCAGAGGGAAGCGGTTTGGGCTTGACGATCTCCCGGCAAATCTGTACAACCAACAACTGGGGTTTGGTTTATCAGTATGCCGATCACACGCATAATTTTATCGTCCGGTTTGAAAATTTGGGAAGCTAATTTTTTTTGAAAACTTATTTAACCTATTCTGTTCTTAAATTTTAAACGTTTTTTTATGTGGTGGATATACGCTTTACTTTCTGCTTTTTTTGCCTCGCTGACAGCCATTTTTGCAAAGATCGGCGTTACAAATGTTAATTCTGATCTGGCAACTGCCATCAGAACGGTCGTTATTTTGGTGGTTGCCTGGGGAATCGCGATTGCAAGGGGCGAACTGAAAGGCATCACAGAACTTTCCCGCCACAGTGTTTTATTTTTGATTTTGTCTGGTTTGGCAACCGGCTTGTCCTGGATATTTTATTACAAAGCTTTGCAGTTGGGCAAAGTATCGCAGGTGGCACCGGTAGATAAACTGAGCGTAGCCCTGACCATCGTTTTATCGGTAGTTATTTTGAAAGAAACTTTGTCGATAAAAGCAGCAATCGGTGCCGTAATGATTATTGCTGGAACTTTGGTTTTGATATTTTAGTCGAAAAGTTGCGGTAATTGCCAACATCAAATTAAAGGTTTCCGCAATCTGCAGCAGGTTTCAGCCCTTCTTTGTCTTTTGTCAAAACAGCTTTTCCCTGGCTAAAAGTAACCAGCCACATGCTGTCGTAATCATCATCCGGCCAAACAAAATTACCGGAAACACCCAAAGCATGTACAATGGATTTGATGGCTTTGTGCTCCCAAACAATCAAAACTATACCTGTTTTGCTTTTTAAATCCTGTGCAAT
This sequence comes from uncultured Sphingobacteriaceae bacterium, assembly GCA_964236465.1. Lineage (GTDB taxonomy): Bacteria > Bacteroidota > Bacteroidia > Sphingobacteriales > Sphingobacteriaceae > Mucilaginibacter_A. Next base: position 2,797 of record CAXSBZ010000032.1, read on the forward strand.
CATCACCGAATCTTTTTCCTCATGGCTGCTGTTGATTGCGAGATTGTATTTGATAGCCAAAGGCGTTATCGTTTGAAACATCCGGGCATGTTTGGTGGCTTCACCCAAAGCCAAACTTGGGACAAAAAGATAAGATGGAACGCCAAATCTTTTACTGATTAGAGTTGGTAAAAGCAATGCCCGGTTCAAACCCTGGCAGGTTAAGTTATCCCCTTTTACGGGTTTTTCGCCGTGGCGGATAAAAATTAGTTTTAAATCTGTGGTTTGTGCCGATGCTTCTTTTATCAGGTAAAAATTGGTGAAGGCAAAAATAATCAATATAATTATCCTCTTGTTCATAATCTGTTATAGACGTTTATGATGATTGATGACAGGCAAGTCAAACTCAACTTTACTAATTTTTACCCGGTAAAAGAAGCATTCGAGCTATTCTAAATAAAAAACGCCATAAAGGTTAAACTTTAACTTTTAATGCTGATTGCCCAACCCGTTTAATTGATAGCAGCCCAGATCTGCACCGGCAGGTGTAGCTTCTGATAAACCATAAATTTTATTTAACGGGACAACGATCAACGGTTGAACGCCGGTATTGCCTTTTCCAATCAACGGAGAAGAAGCCTGCAAATGAAAGTTATAAGTGCCGATGGCATTGTATTGCGCCAGCGGATGCCCGGAGGTTGGCAACGGAAAATTCAGGAACATCGGGTTATTTTTTTGTACCACATCGCTGCCATCATAAATAGAACCTAAAGCATAATTAGCAGGAAGATATTTTGATGAAGTGGTGATCAAAGGGATATCCGTAGTTTGCGGCTGCGTGATGTAACCGGTTGGATAGAACTGGTTGGCTACACTTAAAGAATCAGCATATTGGTAATTGTTGCCGTAAGCCAAATGCGCCACATCGGCAACCGGGCTTCCAACCACCCGGAAACCATATTTACAATTGATGGCTGCGTTGTTATAATATTTCCCTGCGGCACCTTCTTCGTAATTGATGCAACCGCCGCGCCCGCTTTGTATTTGCCGGTAGCCGCCGTTCACAAAAGTATTGTTGTACATCACAATGTTGGTTTGCGGCGCGCCGGTTGCCTGGCCTTTGTTGGATGCTTTTTGTCCGTTTGTAGCTGTGCCGATGAAGAAGTTGTAGGCCATTGTGCCCACCGTTCCGCCTTTTACGTTGATGCAATCGCCGCCGGAAACCCCATTTTTTTCAAATGTATTGCGGAAAATGGCAATTTTACCGGCCGAAATACGGATCGGGTCATCCACGCCGCCATATAGCCAGGAATCTTCCATAATAAAGTTGCCTTTATAGTTGGCGAATAAAATACTGTATTGATTGCCTATCCCAGAACCGGCTATGGTTGAGGTAGCTTTACCTTCTGCCAAGCCTGCAAAACCCACATGCGTCCATCTTAGAACCATTAGGTTACAAGTTGGACCGCCGATGATCCCTTTCCATTTTCCGGAAAATGCCGGGTCGGCAGCAGCTGTCAAACCGCCTGGCGCATCATTTTCTACTACATTTGGAACACTTATAGAATTAGGTTGATCGTGTGTGCCATTGCTCACTAAGGTGCCCAAAGCAATCAAGCTGCTACCGACGCCCATGTTTAGCGTTACGCCGGGTTGCATCAGCAGTGTGTCTGTTGCATTGATTACCAAATCGCATCCGTCTGCAACGCTGTAAGTTTTTCCGGTAAGCATTGTGCCTTTTACAGATACCACCGTGCTGGTGCTGCTGCATGAAAGCGGTGCTTTATCACTAACCGGATTGGCAGCTGGCGGCGTGTAGCTATAAATATCGGTGTGCTCGCCTTTCCATTTTTGGCAGCTAAAAACAGTAGTTGCCAGTGCGATTAGTAAGCTAAAATATATTAATCTTTTCATCCTGTAATTTTGTAAAACTTCCATTAGAATTTATATCTGAAACCACCCAAAAACAAGGTTTTGTAGTAATCGCTTTGCACTAAAGTTTGTGCGCTTAAGTCTTGTTTCCCTAAAAATTCCTGCTGTTTGGCATTTATGCTTTCATGAGGATATTTTAGGTAGATTTTATTGGCGGTATTGGTCAGGTTATTTATTTTTCCGTAAAAGGATACTCTTTTTGCAAGGGTTTTTTCAAAGGAAAAATCCAGTTGGTTAAAAGCATGCTGGTAAAAATCTAAATTATAATAAGGCGAAACCTGTGCAAGCCGTTCGCCGGTATAAACAAAAGCAACTTGCATATCCAAACCTAATTTTCCGCTTTTGAATAAAACAGAGGCGTTGCCAATGTTATTGGCCTGACCTTGCAATGGCCGCGTTTCATTTACAAAATTTTGCTGTAATCCCAATGTTGGGTCTCTGTAATAAAGCAACTTAGTAGTTGTAATCCTGGAATGTGTGTAAGTGTAGTTGACAGAAAACCCGATCACCCCAAAAAATTTGGTTGCCAATGCTTCAAAACCGTAGTTGGTTGCATCACCATTATCATTTTGCGGTTGGATAACTTGCGCACTGGGCGATGCTCCTTCCCGCATTACAAAATATTCAATTGGGTTGTGTATCTTTTTAAAAAATGAACCTAACAAAAGCTGGTCTGCGCCGCCGGGGAAAAGCTCATATCTCAAATCAAAATTATCAGCAGTAATGTGTTTTAATAATGGGTTCCCTACCTGGTCAAAATATTCTCCGGTAACTTTATAAGGAACAATTTCGCCAAAACCAGGGCGGCTGATCGAAGCAAAATACGAAGCCCTCAAATTCTGGTTATCAGCAATTGCATATTTCAAATGCAAGCTTGGCAAAACATCTGTATAGCTGATGGTTCCGCTTCTTTGGGTTACTGTTAATGGAGATTGCGTGGCATAAGTCATGGATGTATTTTCAACCCTTACACCGCCCAAAACCTGCAACTTCGGAATCGCATTGAACCTAAACTGCAAGTATTCAGAATTGTCATCTTCTTTGATGTTGTAATTATTTTGGAGGTCATTATTATTACTGCCGATGCCTTCGCTGGCAATATTAAAGGCGAAAGGGACCGCACCGAAATTGTTGTTGTATAAAGTAGATTTGCCTCCAATCAGGCCATAAGTGATGTAATCTGCATCACGGTTTTTATGGCGGTACAATCCGCCCAAAGAAAATTCTACAATCCGGTTGGCAATTTTAGGGCTGTAAACGAAGTTGCCATAACCGGCTACATCTTGGTCTTTATTGTTTTCCCAATGGTGGGCCAGTTTGGTATTGTTGTCAGCCTCAGCAATCACAGTTCCTGCGCTGTTTAAGGATCTGTTGATATCGTAAGAAAATTCAGTACGATCAGGCTGGTGCCTGCTGGCAACCGAATAAACAGCATTCCAGTTGAAAGTTAAATTTCTACCCAAAACATGATCTCCATGCAAAGTAGAATTATAAATGTTTTGCCGGGTTAAGGTACTCCTGTTAGAAATGGTTACCTGTTTGTTTAAGCCCGTCGAATTAGTGCCTAAGCCCAAAGTATCGGAAGTCAGCCTGGATTCAAATTCATTTTGACGGATGTATAAATTGTACAAAGAGATTTTGTTCTGGTTATTGATCACATAATCAATCTTGTTATGAATTCCTAAACGTTCTGTCTGGGTGGAATAAGTACGGTCATAAGCATCAGAAAATTGAGGTGAGTTGGGCAACGGATCAATCGTTGGTTGTGCATTTGGTGTCAATTCTTTGGAGTTGGAGCCGCGGTAAATATTCTGATAACTTCCTGATAAAACCACGCCAAGCTTACCATTCAAAAAGCGGTCGCCAATGGTAAGGCCGGCAGTAGAACTTAAAGGATTGTTTAAACTGTGGTTACTTGTAAGGGCATTATTGTTAAAATCATTATTTGTTGCTGCATAGCTGTTGCCATTAACTGCTGCCGGCGAAGTGCTGTTTGGTGAAGCATGGAAAGCATTGAACAATCTTCCGTTTGAAAACAATGTAGAAAAACCTCCGGAAACATTGGCACTTACTACAAACCTGTCCGGCGCACTTTTCATCACCAAATTCATCACACCGCCAATGGCATCGCCTTCCATGCTTGGCGTGAGGGCTTTGATCACTTCCAAACGTTCCAGCATTTCAGATGGGAAAACATCCATCGGCACAAAACGAAAAGCAGGGTCGGGGCTTGGTATTTTGATGCCGTTGACCAAAGTAGAATTATAACGCTGGTCCATCCCGCGTATTATGGCATACCGGCCTTCGCCGCTGGCCGAACGCTGCACGGTAACGCCGCTTACCCGCTGCAAAGCATTGGCCACGGTTACGTCCGGCAAAAGCTGAATGGTATTGGCAGAAAGTACATTCTCGATGCTGCTGGCGTTTTTTTCGATCCCTCTGGCCGAGCGGTCGGTTTCTTTGCTGGCACTGCCTTTTACCATCACTTCGACTAAGCTAGTGCTGGCATTTTCCATTTTGATATTTAAGGTAGAAACGGCATCGCTGCTTACTTCAACATCCTTTCCGGCTGTTGTTTTATAACCGATAAAACGGACTTCCAATTGATAAATTCCTGGCTTTAGGTTACGAAAAACGTAAGAACCATCCAAGTTGACCGAAGTAAATTGTTTAAAACTGCCTTTTTCTGCCGATACCGAAGCTCCGGTGAGCGGTTCTCCGGTTTTCAAATCAAAAACTTTTCCCCGAATGGTTTGAGCGAAAGAGGAAACGCAAAAACTCAGGAGGGCAAAAACAAGAAGAGCTGATTTTTTAAAATGGTACGGGTTCACCATGAGGGCAAATTTTGATTTTACGCAAAAACCCGTATCAAATCTGGAGGAATTCTGAATTTTTAACCCTTGGTAAATGAAGTAACTTATTGATAATATTAAATTAACATCAGGCAGCTGTTTTGGAAAATGCCTGAAAATCTTTGCAAAAAATAAAAGCTTGTTTAAATTGTACCGGGAAAATTCATCATGCTTCTTTTATGCCTGTAAATTTTGTTTTTGTAATTAGTGCTTACAACAAACAGTGTAAAGACTTTTCTGCAAATTTAAGGCGATAAAAGAAGCATTTGCCCTGGTATCAAACAGCGTAGAATTTAGCAAAATGATAAGCAACTAAAATATCATCTTTACAAAATAAACAAATTTAGCTTGTTGCTTCTTCAATTTTGCTTCAAATTCATTGTTTACATTGGTCAAAAAATCCAACTTGAAACTCCTGATTATTGAAGATGAAGACGGCTTACGTGAAAATATAGAAAAATATTTTACGGAAGAAGGCAGCATTTGCGAAGGCTGCGCTGACTTAAAGTCTGCACTTCAAAAAATTGCTTTGTATAATTACGATTGCATTTTGCTGGATATCAACCTGCCGGATGGCGAAGGTTTTGCCGTTTTAGAATATCTAAAAATCAAAGATAAAAATGAATGTGTGCTGATTATTTCTGCACGCAACTCACTGGACGACAAGCTTAAAGGGCTGAATATCGGTGCAGATGATTATATCACAAAACCCTTTCACCTGGCCGAATTGAAAGCGCGTTTGATGGCTGTATTTCGCCGGAAAGCACTCGGCACAAACCATATTTTAAACCATGAAGGAATGGTGATCGACCTCACCGGAAGGACAGTTGCCTACAACAATACTTTGATCATTTTAACCCGGAAAGAATACGAAATGCTCCTTTATTTTATTGCAAACAAAGGCAAAGTGGTTTCCAAAAATGCCATTGCCGAGCATTTGTGGGGCGATGATATGGACATGATGGACAGCTTTGATTTCATCTACACACATATCAAAAACCTCCGGAAAAAGCTGCTGGAAGCTACCAGCCGGGATTTTATCAGCTCGGTTTACGGCGTTGGCTACAAATTTATTTAAACATGAAATTAGCCGCCCATTACAACAAAGCCAGCATCATCATCAGTATTTCGGTCCTGTTGATTTCGGGTATTATTTACTACATCGCTATCAATCAAATTGCCCGGAACCAGCTGGATGATAATTTAGCTGAAGAAATTGAAGAAGTAGAACTGTACATCAAAACAAACCATCAATTGCCCAAACAAGTTGATTTTGATGAAGACCTAACCACTTTTACTAAAACCGGGCTAACCAAATATCCGACCCGTTTTTTTGATGCCGTTTATACCAATCTGAAAGAGAAAAAAGCAGAACAAGGCCGGGCTGTTGCTGCCCTGGTCACGCTAAACGGCAACAATTATATTGTAAAAATAATTGTTTCCAGAGAAAGCACGGAATATCTGATCCAGGTGATTTCAATCATCACCTTATTGCTTACCGTTATTTTATTGAGTATCCTGGTTATTACCAACAAGTTGGTACTCAATAAATTATGGCAACCGTTTTATAATATTTTGTCTCAGGTGCAAGGATTTCAGGTGGCCAATTCAGCCCGGATAACTACTTATCAAAGCAACGTGGAAGAGTTTGAGCAGCTGAGTATTGCGGTATCCACCATGTCATCCAGGGTGATTATGGATTATCAGGGATTAAAAGCTTTTACGGAAAATGCTTCGCATGAAATGATGACTCCGATTGCGGTAATCACGTCCAAATTGGATACTTTGATCCAGGACGAACGTTTGCAATCAGGCCAGCTTTCTCAAATTACAGATATTTATTCGGCCACCAACAAGCTGTCGCGGCTTAACCAATCGCTTCTTTTACTGGTAAAAATTGAGAACGGTTTGATCCAGGAAGATGGAGTATTAAACCTCAAAACTTTGCTTTTGGAAAAGATACAGCAGTTTCAGGAAATGATCCAAAATAAAAATATCGACCTGGAATTTGAGGTAAATGATTTGAAGATCACGGCCAGCAAATACCTGATTGATATATTGATTAACAATCTTTTCAGCAATGCCATAAAACACAATGCAATCCCGGGAAAAATCAGGATTAGTTTGGCTGGCCGAAAATTGCTGTTTCAAAATTCTGGTGATCAAAATCCGCTACCGGAAGAATTGATATTCGAACGTTTTTACAAAGGCAGGTCATCAGACGGAATTGGTTTGGGTTTGGCCGTGATCAAAAACATCTGTTCCAAATACAAGTATAAACTGGCATATCATTTTGCAGATCAACTACATACTTTCAGCATTGAGTTTTAGATATTCTTTATTTTGGGTTAGAAGTTGTTTGAATTTTTTATTGTTCGGGTTATTTTAAATGGGTTTAAACGGGTTGAAACCCATTTCTACAAAATTGGCCGAGCCTACAGCTCTATGAAATTGGTAAATTGTAGAGGCGTAGCCTCGGTACATTTTGTAGCAACGGGTTTAAACCCGTTGATTTTATATCGGTAAAAGAAGTATTAAGTCCTCGCGTACATAAGTTTAAACAACTGCTTAGTTAGGATCTACTTAAATTTAACCCAAATTTTACAATGCTTCTTTTATGCCTGTAAATTTGGTTTTCGAAACAGCAACTCAGGCACCGATTTTCCCCAGATAAATACCAATTACAAACACAATCCCACCGCCTACAATCACCTGCAAAATTGTTGAAACTAAAGGCGTTTTCATAAATTTATACCGGATAAAAGCAATGATCAGCAACTCGATCACCACCACTGCATAAGCCAAGTGCAAAGCCGTTTGCAGGTTGTTTATCAAAAACGGAAGCGTATGCAGCATCCCGCCAAAAGCTGTGGAAAAAGCCGTAATGGCACCACGTGTAACGGGTGCGCCGCGGCCGGTAACGGTGCCGTCATCCGACAAAGCTTCGGCCAGCCCCATGCTGATTCCGGCGCCCAAAGATGCGGCCAGACCTACATAAAAAGCGTCGATTGGCCGTCCCGTCAGCCCGGCAGTTGCAAAAATCGGTGCCAATGTAGAAACAGAACCATCCATCAAACCCAGCAATGCGGGCTGTACTTTTTGGATCACATAATCGCGCTCGGCCTTGGTTGTTTTTATATCGTTTGCTTCTTTTATCATGGTTTTTTTGGTGAGGGTTTTGGGTAATGTTGTTTGGGCTTATTTTTTGTTGACAAATTGAATATAAAATAAAATAGGACACACCCCTCTCAAGAGGGGAAATCGCTCGCAGACTTTTCTATCAGTCAAAAGTAGCAGACAGAAAGGTAGCAAACTATGCTTCCCCTCTCGAGAGGGGTCAGGGGTGTGTCCTTCCGTTGTTGCTATTCAAAAACAAGGTTATAGCTTGAAATATAAATAAAAGTTCAGGGTCTGTTTAAATTTATTTGAAAAAAACTTAATACTTCTTTTACCCTATAAAAATTGTTGCCTGCATCAACCCAATCAAAAACCAAATGTTTACCAGTTTTGGGGCGATAAAAGAAGCATACAAACCTATTAGATAAATTTTAATCAAGCTCTTAAATTAACATAGTAGTTTATTATCAGTATTCAACTTCAATCTTCTTCGCCGGTATTTTTCATGGCCGATAAAATGGAAAATGCCCCTTTTAGCACAAATAAATGCTTGCTGAGTTCCGGCTTTTTTAGTTTGATCTCATTCCAGCCGTTTTGCTGCACGCCCAGTTCAATCGGGATCATGCTGAAAAGCACCGAATCTTTCAGCTTCTTTTGTGCGGCAAAAATATAAGGTTTGCCGCCAAAATTAATCAGCGCGCCATCCGGCACGGCCATCGTGTTTTGTGGTTTGGTTTCGATGGAAGCCTGCAAAAACATATTGGGCAGCAGGCGCGAATCGGTTTTTAAAAAATGGCAATGCACCATCACGCTCCGGGAACTGTCCAGCATCCGCCCGATCAAAATTACTATTCCGGGATACGTTTGGCCGGGGATGCTTGGCAAACTGATCTTTACTTTGCTGCCGATTTTTATCTTGGAAATATCTTGCTCAAAAACCGTTAGTGCAGCATGGATATCGCCGGTATTGACCAGTTCCATCAGCACGTCAGTTGGGTTAATGTACTTCCCAATATTCACATTCACCTTCGATACAAAACCGGAAATCGGCGAAATGATGGAGATATAAGGCTTGATGCTTGCAGCCGACAATTGCTGCGGATTGATGCCGATCATCCTTAGTTTTTGTGCCAAACCAGCTGCCTGCGCCTGCTCGCTGTTGTATTCGGATTGCGATTGCTGATAAAGTTTTAGCGGACTGGCCTGCTGCTGGCTAAGCTCTTTTTGCCGCACTAATTCCTGTTTCAAAAAAACCATCCGGCTGGTGGCCGTCAAATAATCCTGCTGGATAGTGATGTAATCCTGGTTTTCTACCGTGGCCAAAACCTGGCCTTTGCGCACCGGCTCACCGGGTAGCATCGTTGTCCGTTTTAAAAATCCGCCCAAAGGCACATTGACCGAAATCATATTTTCCGGTGGCACATCCACTTGCCCGTTCACCTGCACTGAGCTTGCTAAAAGATGATCCGACAAACGGCCGGTATCCACGCCGCCGTTCTTGATTTGCTCCGGCCCGAAAAGGATGCTGTTGTCTTTTTCCTTCGGCGGCTGTTGCTGCGGGCCCGACTGGCTTTTTTTATCGCTGCTGCTGCCGCATCCAAAAAGCAGTAGCGATAAGGATAAGATATAAAAGATTTTCATGGTTTTTGAGCTTGTGCCTGGTAATACCAGATTGTGTTGATGGTTTCATCCAATTGCAAAAAAGCATCCAGCCGGTCGGTTTGGATCTGGATAGATTGATTGTAATAATTTACCCACTCGATATAACTGATGCCGCCACTTCTAAAAGACAATGTTGCAGTACGAAGCAGTTCGGCGGCCTGGTTCAACGCAAGCGACTCGTAATAATTGATGGATTGCAGCTGCTGGTTGTACCGAACCACCGCCTGCCGCCATTGCCCCAGCCATTCGTTTTGCCTGGCCGTAAGCGTATAAGCGGCTGCTTTTTGCTGAAACGTTGCCGCTTTAACCGCCGAACGGTAAGGCGCAAAAAAAAGCGGAATATTCACGCCGGCCAGGTAAGACGAAAAACGGTTGGCACGCGATAAAAAAACGTTGCCATCACGAATATCCGGCCCCACGAAACTCTGGTTATTATAGCCCAAAGTAACTTCGGGCAAAAACCGCGAACGGTTTACTTTTACCCGCAGTTCGCTGATGGCAACCTGCTGTTTGGCCTGCCTGATTTCCGGGTTTTCCAGGGTTGCTGCCGAATCAGGAAAAAAGTTTTTTTGCCATTGCGGAGGAGACTGATCGGCAGGTAAAAACAATTGTTCCTTGCCGAGCAAAAGCTGCCAGCGGCTTTGTAGCACACCAACTTCCGATAGCAATTGCAGGCGTTGGTTCCGCAGCATTCCGGCCCTGGCTTCGGCACTGGTCAGGTTGATGCGCGAAGTTTCCCCCAGATCAAACCTGAGCTTTTCCAGCCGGATCACCTCTGTATAAATAGAATCCTGCGCTTTTAACAACTGCAATTTTGCCAGATCAGTTGCAATCTGCACATAAATATCCCGCACCTGATAGGCCAGCTGGTTGCGCAAAGCTTCTTCCTGTAAAGCTGTCAAACCGGCTTCGGCCTTCAAAAAATTATGCTGCGCTGTATAAACGCCGGGCAAAGCAAAGTTTTGCAAAACCGCCAGCCGGTTGTCTGTATTGGCACTGTTGATGCGGCCCTGATCAAACTGCACCTGCGTTTTCGGCAATTCATAAGCCGTACCCAGATTTGCCCCGGCAGCCAGCGTTTGGTTTTGTGCCGATTTGAGGTACGCGTTGCCAGACCATGCTTCTTTTATCGCATCATTTATGGTGATCGGTTTCCCCACAGGTTGCTGTGCTTTTGCCGGAAGCGCAAACAGCAGTAAAAGCGCGGCAACTACAGGTGTTTTCGGATTGGTTTTGACTAGTTTTTTCGCCCCAAATAATTTATACAAAGCCGGAAGCACCACCAGCGTCAGCAGCGTTGCCGTAATCAGCCCGCCGATCACAACGGTTGCCAACGGCCGCTGCACTTCTGCGCCTGCGTTAGTAGAAATTGCCATCGGGAAAAAACCCAAAGAAGCTACCGTAGCCGTCATCAGCACTGGCCGCAAGCGGTTGCCCGTGCCTTTTCGGATACATTCGTCCGTATCTTCTTCGCCTTCGGCACGCAAACGGTTAAACTCGCTGATGAGCACAATACCATTCAAAACCGCCACGCCAAACAAGGCAATAAAACCCACGCCAGCCGAAATACTGAACGACATGCCGCGTATCCACAAAGCAAAAACGCCGCCGATGGCCGCCAGCGGAATAGCCGAAAATACCAGCAATGCTTCTTTTATCTGGTTAAAAGCGAAATACAACAGGATCAAAATAAAAAATAACGAAGCCGGGACCGCGATAGACAAACGCTTTTTGGCCGATTTCAGGTTCTCAAACTGGCCGCCGTAATCCGCATAATATCCGGCCGGCATTTTTATTTTTTGCTGGATCTGCTGCTGCAGATCGGTCACCACGCTTTGTACATCTCGGCCACGGACATTAAAAGAAACTGAAATCCGCCGTTGCCCGTTTTCCCGCTGGATCTGGTTTGGCCCGTCTTTTACGCTGATGGTGGCTATCTGGCTCAGCGGGATTTGCATTCCGCTGGGTGTGTTGATCTGCAACTGGCTTAAATTATTGAAGTTGGAACGCGCCGTATCTGCCATGCGCAGCATCACATCAAACTGCCGCTCGCCTTCGTAAATGCTCCCGGCTTTTTCACCTGCAAAAACAGCATTCACCACATGGTTTACCTGGCTGATGTTCAGGTTGTATTGTGCCAATGCCGCCCGGTTATAATGCACCACCAATTGCGGCAAACCGGTTATTTTTTCTGTGTAGATATCCGCCGCACCTTTTACTTTGCCGGCCAGGTTGCTCACTTTTCCGGCCAGGGTTGACAGTTGCTGCAAATCATCACCATAAATTTTAACCACCACGTCCTGTTTCGCACCGGAAATGAGTTCGTTAAAACGCATCTGTACCGGATATTCAAAACCAACATTTAAGCCCGGGATTTGATCCAGTTTTTTGCTGAAAGCATCTTCCAGTCCGGCATAATCTTTGGCGGTTGTCCATTTGGATTTATCTTTCAGGATCACAAAAACATCGCATTGCTCCAGTGACATCGGGTCGGTCGGGATTTCTGCGGAACCGATCCGGCAGGTTACCTGCTCTACTTCCGGAAACTTTTTCAGCTCATCAGAAGCCATTTGCATCCCTTTGATGGTTTGCGTTAAAGACGTGCCGGGCAAGAAGCGGGCATCCAATGCAAAATCACCTTCTTCCAGCTGCGGGATAAATTCTCCGCCCAAAGATTTGAAGATGAAAAAAGCGGCACCAAACATCAGCACAGCAATCAGCATCACTATTTTGGTATGTTTTAAAGCGGTTTCCAATAGCGGCGAATACCGTTTTTGGATGAAAGCCATTAACTTATCGGCAAAATTTTCTTGCTTTTTTGCTTTTTTGTTTAAAGTGAGCGCGGTCATCATCGGCACATAAGTCAGCGAAAGTAAAAATGCACCAACCAATGCAAAAGCAACCGTTTCAGCCATTGGCCGGAACATTTTGCCTTCAATCCCCTGCAAACTAAGGATGGGCAGGTAAACCACCAGGATGATGATCTGACCAAAAATGGCCGAGTTCATCAGCCTGGAAGCTGAGGTTTTTACTTCTTCGTTCACCTCATCCTGCAAGAAATTACCGCCAGTATGTTCGTTAATTTTATCCCGAAAACGATGCATCACACCTTCCACAATAATCACGGCACCATCCACGATCAGCCCAAAATCCAGCGCACCCAAACTCATCAGATTGGCCGAAACGCCAAAAAGGTTCATGATGATGAGCGCAAAAAGCATGGACAGCGGGATCACCGAAGCCACCACCAGCCCAGAACGCAGGTTTCCCAGGAAAACAACCAGCACAAAAATCACGATTAAGGCACCTTCTATCAGGTTTTTTTTCACGGTAGCGATGGAGTTGCCCACCATTTTGCTGCGTTCGTAATATGGCACAATGGTAACGCCTTCGGGCAGGCGTTTTTTGATTTCTTCTACCCGCAGCTTCACTTCTTTTACCACCTGCATGGCGTTGGCACCTTTCAGCATCAGCACCACGGCACCGGCCACTTCGCCGTATTTATTATTGTACATCGCCCCAAAACGCAAGGCATCACCTTCGCGGACGCTGGCCACTTCGCTAAGTTTTAATGGCAGGCCGCGGATATTTTTGACCGGCATATTGCGCAGGTCTTCCAGTGAGGCAGCCATTCCTTCGGTGCGAATATAATAAGCGTTTGGCCCTTTTTCGATGTAGGCACCACCTGTGTTTTCATTGTTTTGCTGCACGGCGTTGTACAATTCATCCAGTGTGATGCCCAGGCTTTTTAAACGTTCGGGGTTTACAACCACCTGGTATTGTTTCAGTTTCCCGCCCAAACTGCTCACGTCGGCCACGCCGGGAACGCCGAGCAGCTGGCGGCGCACAATCCATTCCTGCAAAGTGCGCAATTCAGTCAGCGTGTAGCGGTTTTCGTAGCCGGGTTTTGGCACCACGTAATACTGGTAAACTTCGCCCAAACCGGTTGTAACTGGCCCCATATCAGTTTCGCCGATGCCGGGCGGGATGATCGTTTTCAGCTGATTGAGCCGCTCGCTCACCTGCTGCCGGGCGCGGGTAATATCTACTTTATCATCAAAAACAACCGTAACGTTGGAAAGGCCGAAGCGGGAAATAGAGCGCATTTCCTTCAGTTCCGGCAAAGAAGCCATGATCCGCTCGATCGGCATCGTGATCAGGCGTTCTACTTCGGGCGCAGCAAGCGACGGGGAAACGGTGATGAGCAGCACCTGGTTATTGGTAATGTCCGGCACGGCATCCACCGGTAGCTGGCTGGCAGAATAGATACCAAAAGCAGCCATCAGCAGCACCAATAAACCTACAATGAGCTTGTTTTTGACCGAAAAACTGATGATTCTGTCAATCATTTTTCAGTATATGAAATAAATAATACATCCGACAAAAACTTAGTATAAAAACAGTAAGAGAGATTGTTGAATTTTAGTTCGATGTTTTTCGTAATAAATTGACAGCAATCAGCTGCAATTGAATTTTTAAATGATGATGCCCAATTCTTGTCCGCTCAAGGCATAGTATAAATTTTGGAGCTGATGAAAATGGGCTACATCGATCAAACTTTCGTTGTTGCGTTTAAATTCCCAAGCCTCCATGCCAAAAACATTTTTCTTTCTTTTTACATCATAAAAATCCTGACCGCAAAATCTACGGCCAAAAATAAACCCTGCATTGATCAATATTTCGGGCGTTAATACAATCGGCTGGATTTGATGGAATCCCAAAGTTTCGCCGGTATCAGCTTGCACAACATCATTTGTAATTTCTGTTACCAATAAATACCTTGTAAAAGAAGCATTTGCTTTAACCAGGTTTCCTATCCGAAGTTCTGCTTTTTGGACCATACTAAATTTTCAAGCTTTTGATCATCCAAGCGTATCATGAGGTTGCTTTGTGATTTTTAAAAAAGGAATTTTTACGGTTTCTTTAAAGCTGTTGCAGGTAGCCGGGTCAAAATGGGTATCTATCCCAAACACAGTATTCTTGGTGTCCAATTCTTTAAAAGTTCCGAAAATCCGGTCCCAAATGCTCAGCACATCGCCATAATTACTATCTGTATAAGGAAGCTGGTAATGATGGTGGACGTGGTGCAGATTTGGGGTGATGAATACGATACCAATTGCTTTTTCGATGCTATTGGGCAGCCGGATTTTGGAGTGGGCAAAAATGTTGGCTACACTTTGCACCGTTTGCCGCAGCACAAGCACGCCCATGGAGGCACCGCTAATGAATACCCAAACCATTAAAAAGCAAACACGGATAAAAGTTTCGCCCGGATGTTCCCTAACGGTTGTAGAAACGTCTATATCCTGATCGGTGTGGTGCACCAAATGGAACTTCCAAAAGAAACCCGTTTTGTGCATAAAAACATGATAGACGTACTCGAAAAAATCCAGCAGTAAAAAACAAAGTACATAAAAAAGTACCACGTGGTGGGTGTGCGGAAACAAAAAAGAAATACCCCAATGATTGGCAACTGCCCAGCCGGAAATGGCTACTACAAAAAAAGTTAGCACCAACTGGATTGGAAGTGCCGTGAACATAAATAAGAAGTTGGTGTAAGAATGCCGCCACTTTGCCGAGAATTTATCTACACAAAAAACAACTTCGGCCACCCAAATGGATGTGAGCAATATCGCAAATAGCGATACCTGAATCAGGGTTGCATGATCGAAAAAAAACTTTGCGGAACCGGTCATTAGAATGGATGATAATTTGGAATGCTTTTTTTATGGCATAAAAATAAGCAATGAATCTGTAGTAAATATGGAGTGCGGGTTTTATATAATAAATTTTTAATTAATAGATAACCCTAAGTTATATATGGAAGTTGTTTAAACTTTTATGGTTCGTGGTTATTTTCAATCTGTTTAAACGGGTTGAAACCCATTTCTATAAAATTGACCGAGCCTACAGCTCTATGAAGTTTGTAAGGTGTAGAGGCGTAGCCTCGGTACATGTTGTAGCAACGGGTTTAAACCCGTTGATTTTATATCAGTAAAAAGAAGCATAAGCCTTTCCGGGCATAAGTTTAAACAACGCCATAAAACACTACAGCTTTCCTAAAACTTATAGGGCGTTTAATTTTGTTCAATCTATTTTCGATGCTTCTTTTATCACCTAAGAAATGGCAAGTATTTGATTTATTTGAATTGATGCAAACACCAATTTTTACAGGGTAAAAGAAGCATGGCATCAATTCTGGCATATCGAAGGATGTGGTATAAATTTAAACAGGCTTTAAATAAGTAAAATGAAGGAGATTTGAAACTTCAAATTATCTTCAGGATTGAGTTTGATCTTGCGTAATTATTTCTTTTAGTTGTAATAATAGTTTATTTGAATCAGAGTTTCTTTAACCGAGACGTTCTGTTTATCTACCGATTCTCTTGGTAAGAAACAGGTTGCACAAATTGTTTTGTTTAGAAAATAATATCATGGATAGAAAAGAATTTTTATCACTTATTGGGGCTGGCACGGCATCTTTTGCTGTATTAT
Source organism: uncultured Sphingobacteriaceae bacterium (assembly GCA_964236465.1). Lineage (GTDB taxonomy): Bacteria > Bacteroidota > Bacteroidia > Sphingobacteriales > Sphingobacteriaceae > Mucilaginibacter_A. The sequence continues at coordinate 18,834 of CAXSBZ010000032.1, forward strand.
CTTGCATCGGTTGTTCCAAAAGTTCGGACAGTGCATCCTCCGGTACAGTTAACGGCCCGACGGGTATTGATTTTACACTTGATTTGAGCGCGGCTGCAAATGCTGCCCTGCTTGTCAACGGCGGTTATCTGGTTTCAAACGGTGTACTTGTGGCCCGGACACTTGCCGGCGCCTACATTTCGGTGCAGCATTCCTGCACGCATCAAAGCTATGGCTTGGTTTATCAAGGTGCCGGCAGCCGTTTTTATTGTGCCAATCACGGTGCCACTTTTTCTAATTCTGGAGCAGTAATCAATGGCCCGGCAAACAGAGCTTTAACGGTTTACAACACTACACTTACCGGAACTTCGTTAAGGGTTTATTCCTAATCTGTAATCAACATGAAAATACTGATAATCATACTTTTTGCCGCGTTCTTACCTTCGTTAACTTGGATGGGAAACTTTAAACAAGCAGAAAACGAAGCCACCAGATCGCATAAATTAATCGTAATCAACTTTTCCGGTTCTGACTGGTGCGGGCCGTGTATCCGTTTGCGCAAAGAAATACTGGAATCTCCCGTTTTTGAAAGTTATGCTGCCGATCATTTGGTATTAGTGCGCGCTGATTTCCCTCGGCAGAAAAAAAACCAATTAGACAAAAACCAGGTAAAACTGAACGAAGCTTTGGCCGATCAATACAATGCTGATGGCAAATTCCCTTTTACTTTATTGGTGGACGAAAGCGGGAAAGTATTGAAAAAGTGGGACGGCTTTCCGGATGTTTCTGCGGAAAATTTTGTGGAAGAAATTAAATCGGCAACAAAAAATAGCCGATAAAAACAGTATGGAGCCGGCAGTGCACAAACGGGTTTTGAAGCTGATGGGCAACCGTTTTGAAATCAGTATAGTTTGTGCCGATCAGGGTCTGGCCGAAAGCAAAACCGACTTGGCCGTGCAGGAAATCAAAAGGATCGAGCTTCTTTTAACCACCTTTGATGAGGATAGCCAAACCAATGAAATCAACCGCAATGCCGGGATTAAACCGGTTAAAGTGGATGCAGAAGTTTTTAAGTTGATTGGCCGTTCTTTAAAAATATCAGCTTTAACACAAGGTGCTTTTGATATTACTTACGGTTCGATTGATAAAAGCTTGTGGAATTTTGATGTGAACATGCAGCAATTGCCTGATAAAAAAACCGCGCAGGATTCCGTCAGGCTGATCAATTATCGGAACGTTATTTTAAATCCGTCAGACCAAACTGTTTTTTTAAAAGAAGCAGGGATGCGCATTGGTTTTGGTGGGATTGGGAAAGGTTATGCCGCGGATTGTGCCAAAAACTTATTGCAAAAACAGGGCATCACCAGTGGCATTGTGAATGCTGCGGGCGATTTGATTACCTGGGGCAATCAGCCCGATGGCAAACCCTGGACGATTGCTATTGCCGATCCTGACCAGAAGACGCAGCCATTTTCAACTTTAAATATTAGCAACATGGCCATTGCCACATCTGGTAATTATGAAAAATATGCAATCATCAACGGTAAAAAATATTCACATACCATCAACCCAAAAACCGGGCTGCCAGCAAGCGGGGTTAAAAGTGTGAGCATCGTTTGCCCAAGTGCCGAATTGGCCGATGCAATGGCTACGCCGGTAATGGTGATGGGCGTAAAAGTCGGGCTGGATTTGATTAACCAGCTGCAGCAAATTGCTTGCGTTATTATTGACGATCATAACCAAATATATACTTCTAAAAATATCAACTTAAAAAATTAAATATGACCAAAAAGTTTAGCGCCCAAATTATAGCCGCAATGGCCATATTGGCCTGCCTGGCTTCCTGTACATCCGTAAAGCCATATCAAAAAAACCGAATCAACGATGCGGAAATGGAGCTTTCGGCCCGCAAAGCACAAAAATTTGAACAAAGCTTTCAGTTGTACCGAGAAGGTGCTTCCGGTGCAAACGGCGGAAAAAGCGGCGGTGGCTGCGGTTGTAACTAATCAGGAATTATAGCAGATGAGAAAGATATATTTGTGCATAGTTGGCTTATACTTAGGGCTTTCGACTTCGTTTGCTCAAACAAAAACAGACAGTTCCAGCTATCAATCGCGGAAGTTGCAGGTGGATGAGATCAATTTTATTTCAGGTTATTATCATCAAAACGGAAATAATTCTGCTGTAACCGGCGGAATTGGCACGGAAAAGCTGACGGATTTTGCCAATACTTTTGATGTGCAGCTTTCCAAGTTTAACAAGCGTGGCAAAAAGAACACGTTTTTGTTTGAGCTGGGCGTAGATCATTACACATCTGCTTCGTCTGATAAAATTGACCCAAGCAGTATTTCTTCCGCCTCTTCGTCTGATACGCGTGTATATCCGTCTTTCAATTGGACACATTCTAATGAGAACACAGGCAATGCTTTTGGTTTTACAGGCTCATATTCACATGAATATGACTACGAATCCGTCGGCGGAGCTTTCAATCTAACCCGTTCTTCCAAAGATAAAAACACGCAGTTTGATCTGAAATTGCAGGCATTTTTAGATACTTGGAAAGTGATCTTGCCGGTAGAACTGCGGCCGGCCGGCTATGGTTCCGGCTCGGAACAGGATTCCAGAAATGTAGATTACAGCCCACGTAATTCTTTTAGCAGTGCCTTTTCACTGTCTCACGTCATCAACTCCCGTTTGCAGGGTTTGATCATCGTAGAACCTTCTTATCAGCATGGATTACTGGCGACAAAATACCAGCGGGATTATTTTACAGATGGTTCTGAAAGGGTAGAAAACCTGCCTTCCGCCCGCTACAAATTACCTATTGCGGCGCGGCTAAACTACTTTTTGGATGATCGTTTTATCATCCGCACGTTTTACCGTTATTACATGGATAATTGGGGTATCCGGGCGCACACGGCTGAAATTGAAGTGCCCATCAAGTTCACTTCTTTTTTGTCGCTCAGTCCGTTTTACCGGTACAATAACCAAACCGGGACTCGATATTTTACACCTTATGGCCAGCACAATTCAAGTGATACTTACTATACCAGCGATTATGATTTGTCCACCCTGCAAAGTAGTTTTGTGGGAACAGGCATCCGACTTTCGCCGCCAAAAGGTGTGTTTGGCTGGCAGCATTTAAGCACGTTGGAACTGCGGTACGGACATTATGTTCGCTCCACAGGGCTTAATTCTGATATTGTAACCCTGAACCTAAAGTTTAAATAGGAGTGAAGCAACGTTAATTGAGGTTATGTTTTGAGTTGAAAAACATGGGATAAACCTGTAGTAAAGTTTAAACTCTATTTTGGCTAAAGCCATATTTCGTTTATAAACAATCCACGGCCTGAAGACCGTGGCAATTTGAATACCTTGTTTTTATTTGTTATTAGTTGATAATAAAAGGTTGGTTGGTGATTGGATCTCAGTTGCCACGGCCTTCAGGCCGTGGGTAAGGACAACGAGCAACAGGCTTTAGCCAAAAATCAAATTATAGGCTATCTATAAAATCCCTGTAATTCAAACGCAAACCCAATTTTCATAGGCTAAAAGAAACATCATGGCTTCAGTCCCAAACCTTCTACATAACCCTTATTGGGTGTGCAGTTTTCAAACCGGCAATTCATCAGCAATTCGTCCAGCACTTGTTTTATTTGTTGTCGGCTGGCCGGTGCGGCTGCGCGGATTTCTTTAAAAGTTGTTCTTGGTTTTTGGGTATAGCTGATCAAAAGTGCATAGTCAGCAGGTTGCTTAAACTGAACAATACTGCTTTTAGCATCCATTTTTTTGTATGGCCAGTAATGCCATCCGATGTTGTTTTTTTCCAGCAGCTGGCGAAAATTTTTAATCCATTCGTCGTTGTTTTCGCCGGTCTCACCAATATAAATCGGTACATTGTTTTTATTGCTGAAATCGATATATTTCTGGATCACTTCCTGCTTTACATCCGTCCAATACGTGTGGAAAGTGTAAACCAATTTCGGATCAAAAGGCGGCCCGAACACACTAAAATTGCCGTCCCATTGCGCGCCGCCTAAAAAAATCAGGTGGTTTTGGTCAACTGTCCGAATGGCCGAAGTGATTTTTTTATATAGCGGCTCCAGCAGCGGATTAAGTTTGGCTGCATCAAAATAATGCGCAATTGGTTCGTTCAGCAAATCATAACCCATCACAATAGGTTCATTCTGATACCGAGCAGCAATTTTTTTCCAGATATTGATAGTCAACTCCTGGCTTTGGTCATTTTCAAACAAAAACGGATAACCGTAACCATCATCAATATTATCGCCGGTTTGGCCGCCCGGTGCGCTGTGCATATCCAAAATCAAATAGATGTTTTCTTTTTTCGCCCATTTAATCAGGTTATCCAGCAAAACAAAACCACGGTTTTCATCCGTTGTGCCGAGGTAAGTTTCGTTGGTAAAAAGGCGGTAATTAAAGGGCACGCGCAAAGAATTCATGCCGGTACTTTTAAGGTAATGGATGTCGGCTTCGGTAACGTAATTATCCAAATATTTTTGCCAAAAATCTTTTGCCTGGTCCGGGCCGATCATTTCTGTAATCGCTTCATTAATTAGGCGCGGCGAAGAAACATCGTTAAACTTAAACATGTAGCCTTCCGGCACCATCCAGTTGCCCAAATTAGTGCCTTTCAACAGCATCGGTTTGCCATTTGTACCGATGATCTCTTTTCCTTTTACGGTGATAAACTTGTTTTGTGCTTCAACCTGAAACACACAAAAAGCCAGGGTTACAAGCAAAGTCAGCAAGTATTTTTTCATTTTTATAAAGCGTTAAATCAAGTTTTGTATGATGCTGTTTTTAGCACCCTAAATTTGGGGTGATAAAAACAGCATCCATATCACCCTAAAACTACTGAATCATGACGGTAGAAATGGAGTGCGGCAAACTGCTGGCCGCAACTGCATTGCCGGAAATTGATAAATTATAATCAATTTTTTTATCAGACAAGTTTAAAACGATCACAGCAATTTTTCCATCCGTATTGATAAAAGCTGTCGTTTGCAAGGCACTTCTGCTGGAAGAACTGACAATGCGCTTGGCACCTGGACGAACAAATTTGGAAAAATGCCCTAAATAATAAAAGCTGTTGCTATAATGCAGTTCGCCGGTTTTGGTATCGGCAATGATGGGTGCATAGCAATAATTGCCCACGTGGTTGGGGCCGCCTTTTTCATCCAGCAAAATGTTCCAGTCGGTCCAGCCGGTGGTGCCGGCGTTAAAATCATTTACCAGTGATCGGCCGTACCGCTCGCCCAAGGCCCAATCATTAATTTTTGAGTAATCAAATTTTTCTACACAACCCTCTGTAAACATGATGTTTGTGTTTGGGAAAGCTTCGTGCACCCGTTCTACATTTTCAAACTGCGGTTCGCCGCCGGTCCAGGTTTCGTACCAGTGATAAGCAATCCCCCAAACGTATTTTGCCGCTTCCGGATCTTCTAAAACTGCACTGGCACGCTGATAAACCAGGTCGCGGTTATGGTCCCAGGCCATCAGTTTTTTGTTGGCGTAACCGGCTTTTTGCAAAGTCGGCCCTAAAAACCCTTTGATAAAATCCCGTTCTTCCTCAGCCGTATAAACACAGGATTCCCAGGTTTGCGTAGCCATCGGTTCATTTTCTACCGATAAACCCCAAATAGGGATGCCCATTTTTTCATAAGTGCTAATAAATTTCACATAAAAATTAGCCCAAGCCTGCCGGTATTGCGGCAACAAATGGCCACCATGCAGCACATCGTTATTGGTTTTCATAAAAGCCGGCGGGCTCCAGGGCGTGGCAAATAAATTGAGTTTGCCGCCCGCAGCAGCCATCACCTGTTTGATAAACGGAATGCGAAACTGCTCATCATGCTTCACACTAAAACTTTTTAATGCCGCATCACCTTCGGTAATATAACTGTAGCTGCCGCTGGAAAAATCGGAACTTTGGATGCTTGTGCGCCCCATCGTATAACCAATCCCTTTATCGGTACTATAATAAGCCTGCAAAACTTCCTGCTGTTTGTTTTTCGGCAGTTTAAAAAAGGTTTCTGCGGAAGCATCTGTGAGTGCGCCGCCAATGCCGACGATGGATTGGAAAGTTTTGGAAGGATCAACAAAAACGCTGATCTCCGTTTCTATCGGCTGTGGCTTGGGCGCAAAAGTTAACGTTGCGGTTTTAGCCAAACGGTAATCTGTGTTTTGGGCAGTGGTATAAACTGTTGCCGTTTTATTGCTGGTAAAAGAAGCATTCTGTGCTTTTGCCTGATGAAAAATACTGGCTAAAAGCAATGCCGATAAAGATGAAATGTATTTTTTTTTCATTTAAAATCAAATTTAAAACTTGAACGCCGGAAAATTATGAATTGGGTTTTTTGGTTTTTGATCTTGCAGAAATACTTCTTTTATCGACCTAAAATTGGGGTGATAAAAGGAGCATTACTTATCGATCATTTTATAAAAATGTACATAATCTACCTGCATTGTGGCCGGGAAAGCACTATCGTCCACGCCTTTGATGCCGCCCCAGTTGCCGCCAACCGCAATGTTGAGCAGCAGATGAAATTTTTGATCGAAAGGCCAGGAAGCTGATCCTTGCCCATCATTAATGTAGATGAACAACAAAACATCATCATAATAACCGCGAATGGCATAAGGTGTCCAGTCCATCCGGTATTTGTGGAATGCGGTTGATGCATCCGGAATGCTTTTGTTAGCACCTTTTTGAGTTCCGATGGCACCGTTGTATAACTGCGTGTGGATGGTGAAATAAACCGGATTCGGATCATAACCCACATTTTCCATCATGTCTATTTCGCCAGATTTTGGCCAGCTGCCGTAAGCATAAGTATCCGGCAGCATCCAGATGGCGGGCCACATGCCCCTGCCCGCAGGTATTTTCGCATTCACTTCCACACGGCCATAAAGCATCGCACCGGCACCTTTAGAAATAAGTCGGGCAGAAGTGTAATTCATATTATTGAAAGCTTCTTTTTTCGTGGTGATGGTTAAAATCCCGTTGGCCACGCTGGCATTGCTGGCCGCATTGGTGTAGTATTCCAGCTCATTGTTTCCCCAGCCGCCACCGCCGATATCGTAAGCCCATTTACTGCTATCGGGTTTGCCGCTATTGTTAAATTCATCTGCAAAAACCGGAGTGGTTTCAAAGCTCCAGCTTTTATCAACCGGAACCACTGCTATAGGAGCGGTATAGGACGGTTGCGGCGTATCTTTTTTGCCTGCACAGGACGACAGGATGAGAACCGAAGTAATCACCGGTAAAAACAGTACGCTTAATTTGGATTTCATCATCATTTGGTTTGAAGCAGGGTTATAAATAAGTAATATTGAAAGTGTATATACGAATTAAGTATGGCTGAATCTACGAATTCTGTAAAAAAATAATTGGTTTATAATTGAGGTTGATGTACCTACCGCCGTAAATATATAAAGATTTTGGTAGATAAAAACAGCTTCAATTACCTGCTGAATGATCCGTTCAATCTTTGTTATCAACTTAAAACATAGATCAATACAAAATAAAATTAATGCTGATTTAAAGAAGAAAATTTGAAAAAGCAGAGATTCGGTTAGCCTTTATACGCTGATTTTAGGCCGATAAAAACAGTATATCAAATTTTTGCTTTGCTGGATACGATCAATACGCTAAGACCCATGGCGGCAATCAGCGTAAAAGATGCGCGCAAACTAAAAGCACCAGCAATAAAACCGATCATCGGCGGGCCAATCAAAAACCCAACAAAACCAATGGTAGAAACCGCTGCCAAAGCTACGCCGGGCGACATGGTTTTTGATTTTCCGGCAGCACTGTAAACCAGCGGCACCACCGAAGAAACGCCAAAACCAACCAGCAAAAAACCACCGATAGCCGGCAAAAGCTGGGGAAAAATAACGGCAATCATGAGTCCGGTAGCCGTCAAACTGCCGCTAAGCTGCAAGGTTTTTTTCAACCCAAAACGGCCCGAAAACCAATCGGCAATGAAGCGGCCGGTAGCCATCGTAGCCATAAAAGCGGTATAACCGGCTGCAATCCAGGCATTTTCGGCATGGACCACTTTTTTGAAATAGATCACGCTCCAATCAAACATGGTGCCTTCGCAAATCATGGAGCAAAAGGCAATCACGCCCAATTTCATCAGCGAACTGTCAGGCATCACAAAAACTGGCCCGCTTTGTACGGTCCCGGTATCGTCTTTCAAATACCGGAAAGTTAGGGCCACGCCGATAATCACCAAAACCATAATGATGCTGAAGTGGACGGACGGCTCGATGCCTTTGCCGATCATCAGTGTACCGATGGCCGCTCCGGTAAACCCAGCCAAACTCCACAAACCATGAAAAGAAGCCAAAATGGGTTTGCCATACAGTTTTTCGGTGGCCACGGCTTGCGTGTTGACGGCAATGTTGACGGCATTACTGGTAAAACCAAAAAAGAAAAGCCCGATAATCAGTTCAAAAACAGTGTTTGAAAAACCCAAACTGGTTAAGGCGATGGCGTACAAAGGCAAGGCGATCAGCAATAGTTTCCGGCTGCCAATTTTGGTAATGGTGTAGCCGGAAAATGGCAACGAAAGCATCAAACCGACCGGCAGCGTAAACAGGATACCGCCCAAAGCGGTGTCTGACAGCCCTAATTTTTGCTGGATGCCTGCAATGCGCGATGCCCAGCTGGCGAAGGTGATTCCGGCCAGAAAAAACATCAGCCCAACGGTGGCACGTAGTATTTTTTTGGATAGTGGAGGAGAAACAGCAGCAATAATCACGCGGGCAAAGGTATTCCTAATTTTTTATCGATAAAAGAAGTATGGGTTGGAAATGTGATGGTTGAGATTAGTTTGACTTCGCAAGCAACATGTGCCGCATTGTCATCTCGACCCAAAGGGAGAGATCTTCTTCAAAGCGAAAGAAAAATTTTTAATTGTTTGATAAAGATTTCTCTCTTCGTTCGGAATGGCAAAAATCCCATTTACTCCACCGTGGCATCAAAAGCACTGTTCAGAATCTTGCCGTTGCGTTTCATCTGCACCCAAATCCGGTATTTTCCAGCACTGGGGAAAGCGTACGGAAACGTTACCATTGCATCCATTTTATGGTGTTGGTTTTCGGGCATGGCCATTTCCGGCATGCCGGCCATCAAAAATTTGCTGCGCTCCGGCTCGCTCATGTTCCTGATTTTGCTGATTTCCTGGTCGATACTATCGCGGAAATGTTTCGGGTCCGGGGCAACCGGAATGGCAGCTTTTCCTTTCATCCGGCTCTCTAAAATTTCTTGAGAAGCCATTGAAAACGTACCCACCGGATGCAGGTGCATATAAACCGAACCATCATATTTGAGCACCACGGCGTGGCCCATCATGCCCATATACGGCTCCAGTTTTACGGCTGCGCCGGATAGATCATGAATGGCAAACGTGAGCGGATAAACTTTATTTGCTTCAAAAGGCACATTAGTAGCGTGCTCCCAAACGGCAGACGAGCCATCTGCCAGCTGCATACTTTCGCCTGGGTTGCCACAAACCAGCACGGTTTTTCCGGGGAAATTATTGACAGTCCGGTTGCTGGCATTGGAGATCACAAACGTATCATCAGGATCAGCAAAAAAAGTGGAATACAAACCTGCGGATGCTGTTTTTACAAGGTTTTTTTGGGGAACGATTACTGTATCGGTGATGGTTTCGGTAAAGCCGTTCCAACGGACTACATCTGCAAAAATCAGATAACGGCCTTCGGGCAGATTTGGCAGCGGCGCAAAAAAATTCAGGCTATCTTTTCTGATCGGGTGCAAATGTGCAAAAACATCGAGCGAATTTTCTCGAACCATAAATAAGTGCATCAGTTTACCATGATCGGGCACGATAAAACTCATGGATTTATGATCTGTTTTGAGCGAATTAGAATCAATCCGGAAATGCAGGATCCGCTGCTGATCGTAATTTAAAATACCGGAAGTTGCCTGCGGTGCGCGATACAGATATTTTTTGTAATTACCGCTCCAGCTGTTCCACCACGAGGAGCCACCGTAAAGCATCAAGCCCAAAATCAAAAAAGCAGCAACCACGCCGGTTATTCTTTTTCTGCGGAGGTTTTTGGCTTCAATCGTTCCTGGAACAACCAAACCGTCACTCACGCTGGCACCAATAATCGTGGCCATTAAAATAACTAAAAGGGCGGCCAAGCCGGCCAAAACCCAGCCCAAAGATTTCGGCATATTGCGCTGCGCAGTTGAAACCGCCATCACCGGAATCAGGGCCGTGCCTTTTCCAAACGCACCGTCCACCGTAATTTTCATGCTGGCCGTGCCGCTTTGCATCAGCCAAACCAAAGCCTGATATTGGCCGGGCGTCCCTTTTACGGGCAAAGCTTCGTCTGCTTTGGGCGAACCTTTATCACCAGCATACCAGTAAACGGGCTGCACCAATACTGTTTTTACCACCTGATTTTCGATGTAAACCGAAACATTTGCCGTGCCGGGGATCACATCCGGCGGCATGATGTTGACGATGATATTGTACGGGCCGGCTTTCCCTTCGTACACTACGCCCGGACTGCCCACATGCGCAAAAGTTTTTGTGCCGATCAGCATCAGTATAAAAACTAAAAATGGTTTGATCAATTTCATCGTTGTACTTTTTTTAACCAGCTGCCCCACTTATTGCCTACAGAGCCGGAAACAACAGCAATCACCGCTGCAATCAGCAATCCTTTGATCAGATCAAAACCGGTATCCACATTTCCCGGCCGAAAAGCATATCGATATTCATAATTCGGATCACTGCCAAAATACCAGGACGAACCGCCGAAAAAAGCACCTCGCGCCAAAACTGAGGTTTGCAAAAAGGTGCCGAAAAACCATTGTACCACAAAAAACACGGCCAGAAAAGCCAAGGAAGCCAATACTGTTTTTACCCATGTTTTTTTAGTTTTCAGGTTGAAAAACAGTAGGTCGATGACGATGGCCGGAAAAATAATCAGCAGCGGAAAATCAAAAGCCTGGTAATGATTGATGTGGTTTAAAACCGGCCCTAAACGCGGCGTGGCCGGAAACACAGGCAAAATCCACAGCAGTAACAGCAACACGGTAGTATAAACTGCTGTGGTTGCAGTGGCTGCCCATTTCATTTTTGAAGCGCGGGCAACGGTAATTAAATAAAGCGGAAAAAGCAGGCTGCCGATTTGGTAAAACAACGCTTTGTGCATCCTGTGCTTGCTCAGAAATTCAGAAAATAGCCCGAAAAAACTAGTCAGCAGCAAACCCGCCGCGATGGCAAAAAGCCAGTTGTGTATGGGCGAAAGCGTATTTTTATCCAAATGATTGGCACTTGCTGTAACGGCAACCAGCGCGCCAAACTGAATCATCATCATGCCGACGGCCAGCAAAGTATGCGGCGGCGATAAAATGGTAACATCCAGGCCGTAAGTATTGTGCCACCAATCATCAAAAGGTGCCGAAGTGAGCATGGCGATAGCTCCCCAGATGCAAAAAAGTGCGCCCAGTGATCCGTAGAAAACGCCCCAAAATTTTACGGCTTTTAATTTTTCCTCCGCAGAACTAAAAAAAGAAGTTTTTAAAACCTGGTAGCCGGAAAATAATCCTGATAAAACTGCACCCAAATAAATGACGAGGTGCGGCGGCGCAAAAAGTCCGTCGCGCCCGATGCTTGTGTGCCAGGAAATATCCCAGATCATACCGGTAACGATACAAACGGAAGAAAAAACGCAGGCATAAACGTAGGGCTGAATAGCAGCAGATGCTGTTTTTACCGTACTTTTTTCAGTGCTGAAATTGTGGGGAAGATAGAGTTCGGTTTCCATGTGGCTGCTTGTTGGTCAATGAATTAAAGGTATTTGTTTAAGTTGATTTTTCAAAAAGAATTAAGTTTTTTAACGATTGGTTTCAAGAAAATTAAAGCTCATCTTGTTGTCATCTGAAACGAAAGATTATTCATTTAATGTTTAGTTCTTTCTTCGGCCTAAATTTATACGGATAAAAAAGCACTGCTGGTTTGTTTACTTTAGTTTCAGTCCAGGCGGGATGGGAAGACAAAACGCCCGGAGGAATCGGGTTTGTCTTGATTTTTTGGTTCTTTTGTATCAAGAGGAGACTACTTACGTGTTAGACCACGGGGAGTTTTAGATCAATAATAGCCATTAAAGCAATTAAAATTGAATCTATGCTTTTACACTTTACTATCTATTTCGCTTTGTTTTACAGCATTTGCGTTTGTGAAAGCACTTAACACAGTTTCAAAAAGCATAACATTCCCGTTTCCGTCTTTTACAGGAGAACCGTATAATTCTTTCGGTTTTTGATTGTTAACATAAGCAATAAAACTCGTTTCTTTTGTTGAATTATTTAATGTTGATTCAACCGTAACCCAGTATTGATAACTTTTATATTCGTATTTGCGTGTCATAATTTCCTTATTATCATTTGTTTTATTTTGAACCGGTGTTACAGATGCTTTCATAATGTTATGAAAAATGCCTGATGCTTCTTTTGGTGTTTTTTTGTCTTGTTTTGCCATGATGCTAAATTACAATTTTGTATATTTACAAAAAAGGAAATCCCCACTAAACCAATTGCTCCTAATGAGAGACCGCTAATGAGACGGCTGGTTTGTGAGGTTCAAAACGGATATACTTACGCTTTTATTTCCTACGTCGGGGGACGTTATCTTTAAGAGGCTTATGCCTCTTTTTTTATTGAGGAATAAATTTATCATGCTTTTCGGGCAAAAATCCGTTTTCACCTAAATAATGAATAATGCCTTTTAAAAGATAGTTATTATCAAATCTTAATCGATATTTTCTTGCTTTAGCTTCTAAGGGTACAAGCATTTTTTTGTCAGTTAAAATCTTGATTTGTCTTGATATTTCTGAATTGAATTTGTTGTGAAATAACCCTTTAATATCACTTGCTGTTATATGCTGTTTATCAACTACTTTTTTTAAAATCTTCATTTCTATTTCTTTAATTATTTGTTTATCGTAAGAATAATCAATTGCCGGATAAAGAATTTCTTTTCTTAAATAATCGTAATCGGCAAGTTTATCCACCTTTTCAATTTCCATTTTTAAACCAGTCAATACATATTCACACCATGAAAGCATACCTTCATCTGTTTGAGTATCAGCTTTTGCAAGATTATCATAGTATTCATTTCTATTATTACAAAATATTGCTGTTGGATTTAAAGCCCTTCCAGAATTAACATTAAAACCATATTTTACTAACATTGCATAAGTTATTAGCCTAACTGTTCTGCCATTACCGTTGGTAAAGGGGTGAATCCACAAAAATCTATGATGAACAATAGCGATTTTTAATAAATCATATTTAGGAAGATGTTCCTCGTTTATGAAGTTGATTAATTCTTCCATATAATCGTCAACAAGCGACCAATCAACTGGTGTATGTTGAGATTTATTAATCTTAATGTTAACTTTTCTGTAAGTGCCAGGTGTTTTATCACCTTCCCCGCCCTCAACATAATCAAGACTTTTTACTACTAACTGGTGTAGTTGGCTTACAAAAGTTTTATCAATTTTAGTTGTAGAAATAGCTTCTTCTATATAATTAATAGCCTCTTCAATATTTTGAATTTCTTTTATTCCAACTGTTATCAATTGTTTTCCGTCAATCTTAGTTTCTACATAATCAGAAATAGTTGTGTTGTTGCCCTCGATTCTGGCAGAACCTATGCTTTCTAAAAAATGAAATATATTTTTTATTTGGTAAAAAACGTTGATGTCGGTTGTACCCGCCATAATTTTTGTCCGCAGCTTTTCAAGTTCTATTATTAAATCTGTAACAGGTGATTCATAAGTCGGAGTAACTAATTTCGTTTTTACCATTTGTTGTGAGTTATTAAATGTTATTTTAGTTTGCATATATTTAACAATTAAAATGTAGTACGAATTTATGTTGGAAATCAGTACGTTGCAAGTTTAATTTGAATTTGACAATTAACATTTTTTAATTGATGAATTAAAAAATACGAAATTTCTCAAATAAATTCTTTTGTGTCAAACCAAAATTTTATATTTGTATAAGCAAATGGTAAGGCTATGAAAACATTTAAAAACATATTCGACTTTCAGGCACACTTCTCAATAGAAGAAAAATGCAGGGAATATTTAGAAGCCCAAAGGTGGGGCAATACACCCGCTTGCCCTTTTTGTGGCTCTACAAATGTTTGCCGCTTTGCTACCAACAACAGAATTTTTAAATGCCGTGAAAAAGTTTGTCGTAATAAATTCAGCGTTACCGTTGGTACAATCTATGAAAACACAAAAATCCCTTTACAAAAATGGTTTTTGGCAACTTATATATTAGCGGTTCACAGTAAAGGAATTAGCAGTTTGCAACTGGCTACATGGTTAGGCGTTACTCAAAAAACTGCATGGCATTTAAACCATCGGATTAGAGAAATGCTGACAGTAACCGCACCGGAATTATTAGATGGCATTGTTGAAATCGATGAAACGTATGTGGGCGGTTCTGAAACTAACAAACACGCACACAAAAGAACTGTAAAAGGTGGCCCAGGTAATAAAGCTATGGTCTTGGGTGCCGTTCAACGCGGTGGTAGTGTAAAGACTAAAGTAATAGCTAAAACTGATGCAGATAACGTAATACCAACCATTAAAGAGTTTGTTGCACCTGATACCATTATGGTAACAGATGAACACAATGCCTACAATAAACTTCATTTAGACTTTACGCACAAAAGAGTAAACCACAGACAAAAAGAGTATGTGCGGAAAGAAGATATTTTAGTGCATACCAATTCAATTGAAGGCTTTTGGAATATCTTAAAAAAGCAAATTGATGGCATACATCATTCAGTAAGCGTAAAACACTTGCAACGCTATTGTGATGAATCAGCATTTAGATACAACCACCGTAAAGCGTTTCAGGATGAAAGATTTGCTGATGCTTTGGCTAATTGTGAAGGTTCTTTAACATGGAAAAAACTAACTAAATAATGGAAAACGATATATTTCTTAAAGAAATGGGTGCTAAGATCAGAACCGCCCGAAAAGCCAAAAAGATACCTATAAACGAAATGGCTATATTAACTAAAATTGATATGTCTAACTTATCCTTTTTAGAACGTGGTATGCGCAATTGCCATTTACTTAGCCTGAAAAGTATAGCTGATGTTTTGGGTGTTGATGTGAAAACGTTTTTATAAATTTTAAAAATATTTAGGTTTACCTGTATTCCTCGTTTTAAATAATACAGGTAACGTTAAGGAATAACAGTATTATGGCATTTGAGGTTTATCTTCAATTATCCCAATATATAGTGTCAGTTCTTTACCTCTTAATATTAATTTGATTCCTTTAATAACAGGAGATTCTGCATCTAACATAGCAAAAGCAGGTGTAACCTTGTAACCTTTCTGCTTAAAATAAGTAGTTAATTGGTTTGAAAAACCAACAGCATTTGTATAATTCAAACTTGCTATCATTAACTTTTTTGGTAATTTATCTATGTTTAAAATCTTTTCAGTTTCGTTAAAAATATAAAGTATTTCATCTTCAGTTAATGGAGAAGGGACTGAAGTATTTATATTGTCGCCTACATGGACAGGTGTACTATACAAACCATTACCACCATTAAAATTATTTTTGCCAACTTGATTGTTGTTGCCTATTGCCGATTGATTATTATTACCAGTATTTGCTATTTGATTTTTAGATGTTGTATCTGATATTTTTAAATCTTTTTTAGATTGTTTTTTTAGATTGATTGGCACATAAACAATTTTTACTTTTTGACTACTTACTACAGTTTGGTTTTTTTCAATTGGTGTAAGTTCTAAAATAGGTTTATTTGTTATTTTTGTAATTGTATCATGTACAATAATTTGCTTTTGTGCTGGCGTATTACTATCAATATGGATCCTATTCCACGGCACTAAAAAAACCAAAGCAGTAAATGCCAAAGACACTCCAAATACTTTTATATATGGATTTATGAAAATAGCTCTCATATTAAACTGTTTGAGATTAACAACCAAACCAACAATAGATGCAATGTTTGCCCCAACTGCAAGCCATTCAACAAACGACATAGTTCTGTTTTTAAAATCCTAATATAGAATTTAAAAACCATGGCTGTAAAAATCATTTTTGCCCGTGGTCTAACACGTAAGTAGTCTCCTATCAAGACAAAAGAACATCGCTCCAGCAACCACAGGTTTGTTTATTTCAAAACGACGTAATTTATACCGATAAAAGAAGCATCCTCTTCGATAAAGATTTTTCCCTTCGTATCGAAATGACAATGCACCACTATTACTCGCACAAAACGAATGAAATTCCGTTAAATCAACATGAAATTATTTGCTGAGCAAGGTTCAATCGTACGCAAAATCTGGAGCAATGCGGATACAGCCCTGTTTATTTTTGCTGGTGCTTCGGCGGAATTTGCGTTAAACAAGGCGGTAGACTGGCTGTATTTTACCGGTCGTTTGCCGGCCGATCCGCTGGGCAGATTGTTTTCTACCGTAACTTATGCGCAGATGATCGTTTTTTCGGAATTGGATCAGGCCAATAAAGCGATTGACAAGATCACGGCCATCCATTCAGCAGTAGAACAAAACCGGGGCGGCCAAATCCCGGATTGGGCATACCGTGACGTGCTGTTTTTACTGGTCGATTATTCGGTTCGTGCTTTTGAATTGTTGTACCGCAGGCTTTCCTCCGCAGAAAAAGAAGAAATTTACAATACTTTTTAC
>CAXSBZ010000033.1:0-34999 GCA_964236465.1 uncultured Sphingobacteriaceae bacterium
TGGTGGGCGGCGTGTTCGGCGTAACATTCATTTCGTTTGAAAAATAACGGATTTGAGCCGCAGTAGGCGTTTTGCCGAGCAGATTTAGCTTGGAACCGCCGTGCGCCAAGCTGTCCGTCATGCTGATGACGGCATACATCAAAATGGCAAAATCCGGCCGCAAATTGGTGTTGTTCGTGTTGCTGATCTTCGGATCGTTAAAATGAGATGTGCTTAGAGCTGCCAAACTTCCGCCAGCCGAAAAACCGATAATGCCCACTTTATTTGGATCGATTTGGTATTTTGCAGCACCTTCGCGAACGGTTTTGATCGCCATTTGTACATCCTGCAACGGTCCGATGCTTTTATCTTTCATCGTGGCATCGCTTGGCAAACGGTATTTCAGCACAAAAGCAGCCACACCGATTTTGTTAAAAGCTTCTGCAATTTCGATTCCTTCGTGCGTGTAAGAAACAAAGGCATAACCTCCTCCCGGACAAATTACAATGGCTGCGCCGGTTGCTTTTTCCTTTGCCGGAAGGTAGATTTCGAGCGTTGGTTTGGAAACTTTGCTGTAATTGATGTTGGTTTGATCGTTGGTTTTGACTTCCTGGTCTGGCCCGGAAATAGAATTTGGGATGGCACCGGAATAAAGCGGCACCACGGTTTGCGCTTTTATTTGCAAAGAAACAGAAAGTAAAAACATTAAAAAACAGGTGTAAAAGAAGTGTTTCATCGGGGTTTGAATTGGTGTTTAAATCAACATAAAAGCTGTTGTAATTGCAAGTGAAATATGAATGCTGTTTTTACCGGCATAAAATTAAAGCGGATTTGCAGGATAAATTTCCATTGCATTGAATATAATTACAATTTAGGGTTTGTGCTGAAGATAGTTTAAGCTACTTTTATCATATTAAAATTAAAAATCAATTATGACTTATTTAGCAAATTCCGCCCGATACCAAGATATGGAATATCGCCGCTGCGGCAAAAGCGGCATCAAACTACCGGCAGTTTCGCTTGGCCTGTGGCACAATTTCGGCGATGTGGACGTGCTGGAAAATTTCCGAAACACGTTAAAACTGGCTTTCGACAGCGGCATCACGCATTTCGATCTAGCCAATAATTACGGGCCGCCACCGGGATCCGCAGAAGAAAATTTCGGCCGCATTTTGCACCAGGATTTCAAAGCTTACCGCGATGAACTGATCATCAGCAGCAAGGCCGGCTATTTAATGTGGGACGGCCCGTATGGCGAATGGGGTTCAAAAAAATACCTGATGGCCAGTTTGGAGCAGAGTTTAAAACGGATGAAACTGGATTATGTAGATATTTTTTATTCGCATCGCCCCGACCCGGATACGCCGTTGGAAGAAACCATGGGCGCGCTGGATTTGATGGTTCGGCAGGGCAAAGCTTTGTACGTCGGCATCTCCAATTACCAACCGAAAGAAGCTGCCGAAGCAATTAAAATATTGAAAGATTTGGGTACGCCCTGCCTCATCCATCAACCTAAATACTCCATGTTTGAGCGTTGGGTTGAAACAGAAGGTTTGCTGGATCTGCTGGAAAAAGAAGGCGTTGGCTGCATCCCGTTTTCGCCGCTGGCACAAGGTTTATTAACCGATAAATATTTAAAAGGAATCCCGGAAGATTCGCGCATTGCTAAAGGTGTTGGATTTTTAACGGAGAATAATCTGACGGAAGAGAAGTTGAACCAAATCAAAAAGTTAAATGATATTGCACAACAACGCGGGCAATCA
The DNA here is from genome assembly GCA_964236465.1 of uncultured Sphingobacteriaceae bacterium. GTDB lineage: Bacteria > Bacteroidota > Bacteroidia > Sphingobacteriales > Sphingobacteriaceae > Mucilaginibacter_A. The sequence continues at coordinate 1,743 of CAXSBZ010000033.1, forward strand.
TTGGCACAAATGGCTTTGTCCTGGATTTTGAAAGATCAGCGTGTAACTTCAGTTTTAATCGGTGCGAGCAAACCGGCGCAATTGACAGACTCGTTGAAATGTTTGGATAATACTGTTTTTAGCGGGGAAGAATTGGGATTAATTAATACAATTTTAGGTTGAAATTTTTAGGTGATAAAAGAAGCATTGGATGATTTTGCTTGGTGCTTCTTTTATCACCTATTTTTTTGGTTTTGGGTTGAGGCCTACAGCTGCGCCGATGTAAAAGAAAAAAGATTGATCTGATTTTAAGTTTGCCAGCTGTGTTGGATATACAAACAGATGCTCTCCAAATTTAGGCACTAAAAAAAGCGCTTTATTTAAGGAAATTCTACGAAAACTTGCTTCTACACGAGGTCCGCTTACATTTCCGGCAGAACCATATTTTGTATTGTTTAAGCTAAATTCTGCCGTAATATCTATATAAAGATCGTTGTAATCCTTTTCATTTATTTTTTGATTCGGGTATATTTTACCAAAAATTCGATTAAATAGGTAGATTGGATACAAAGTTAGTCCGGCACCTGCCCCCAAAACATTTAAATTCGGATTACCATATCTGCCATAAACAGAACTGTAACTGGCAGTTGCATTGAGCGAAAGCAATTTGAACAAAGCGAATTCCCGGCGCAAACCAACACTACCATAAGTTGTAAAATCAGCCCTGGTTTGTTTATCACCAACGCCAAATCGCGGCGAGATACTCCAAACCGAACGATAGGATTTGTAAGACAATGAATCTTGTGCAAAAGAAGAAATGCCAACAGTTAGCAGAAAAAAAGTAAATAATATTTTCATCATCAATATAAATTTCTGTAAAATAAGATTTTATAAACTACTTTTTATAAAGAAGTTATTTAAACTTTTTTGCATTAACAATTTGAATGTCAATGATTTAAAAATAGGACACACCCCTAACCCCTCTCGAGAGGGGAAGCATAATTCGCTACCTTTCTAAATGCTGTTTATAATTTAGAAAGGTCTGCAAGCGATTTCCCCTCTTGAGAGGGGTTAGGGGTGTGTCCTCCTGTAATTTTGTATTTAAACATGTTTTGGCCCTGAAAAATCGAATAAAAGTTTAAATAAGTTCAAGCTAAAAATCTAAACCAACAAAAAAAGCCCTCCGTTTCCGAAGAGCTTTTTTAAACTAATTATCTTCCATCAGCACAAATTTAGGCCGATAAAAGAAGCATCCTATTTTTTACTGAAACATACTATCCGCAACACCACTATTCACTTTCACATCCGAAACTTTAAACTCAATATTTTCGCCAAACAAAGTGTTTTTTATGCTGAAAGGAACTTTAATTCCATTCACGGCAACGCGGTAATCGCTGTAATCCGACGTGGTGGTGATACCGGAAATAGTTTTTGTTTCTTTCAGTTTCAACCCGGAAGTCATGTCATAATACGATTTAATTATATTGCCATTCGGGTTGGTAACCGTGATGAGATAGGCAGGCTGACTGCCAATTATTTTTATGCCCGGCGATAAAACTGTGCTAAAAGAAGCATTGCCATAATTCAGCTCCGGAAACAGGGTTTGAGCTTGCTTTAAAATAGCTTTATCATTTTGGGTCAGCTGAATCGGCTCGTTGTTTTGCAATGTTTTTACGCTGTCTTTATTCACCGTGGTATGCCTGGTGAGGTTGTAAGCCGGAACTTTCACATCTTGCGAAAACATATTTGGCATTTTGTATTGATTGGTTTGCTGCACTTGAATGCCCGAAATCTGGCCGGCAGAAGTAACAGTCAGATCTTTTACAGTTCTCAGCTTTGCTGCACCGCCAATGGCATCCAGATATTTGTTGATTACCGTAACTGCCGTGGTTCCGGCCGGCATGGTTATCCCGCTAAAAGTATTGTTATCCGGTTCGATGTCCGGCAAAATATGCTCCGGATCAAGCACTACCAAATCTATTTTTGAGGTAGAAGGATACAGGAAAGTCCAGCTGCCGCCGCGCTGCCAAATTTCTGCGGGTAATTTTATGGTTGCAGTTTTGCCGTTTGCTTCCGTGATAGCCGCAGTAACCGGCAAAGCCATTTCACCCAAGTTTTCTATGGTGATCAATGCTCCTTTTGCCGCATCATTTTGCACGTAGGCAATCCCTTTTACCGATTGGTCCAGCTTCCAGGTTGTAAAAAACCATTCCTTCCAAAACCAGCTTAAATCTTCACCTGCAGCATTATCCATGCTGTGGAAAAAATCCCAGGGCGACGGATGTTTAAAAGCCCAGCGTTTGATATACGTCCGGAAAGCATAATCGAAACGCTCCTTGCCCAAAATCTGTTCGCGCAAAATCTTCAAGCCCAAAGCCGGTTTGCTGTAAGCTGCCTCACCTAAAAACGAAGCCTGCAACACATCCGGCGTATTAAAAATTGCTTCTGCCTGCGGCCCGAAAGCAGATTGTGCAGAAGCTTCTGCATCTGGCCTGATATAATATTCGCCTTTGTTGAAAAGTGTGATGTCGATCTGGTTGATAAAAGTATTAAAACCTTCATCCATCCAGGCGTATTTCCGCTCGTTGGAACCCACGATCATCGGAAACCAGTTGTGCCCGAATTCGTGATTGGCAACATCCCAAAGTTCGGCACCGCGACTTTCAGCACCGCAAAAAACGATACCCGGATATTCCATCCCGCTAACAATTCCACCCACATTGGTTGCTGTTGGATAAGTAAATTCATACCATTGCCTGGAATCCATTTCGATGCTGGCTTTCACATATTCTGTTGATCTTCCCCAGGCAGAAGGCCCGCCGCTTTGAATGGGATAAACAGACTGCGCCAAGATTTTTTTTCCGCTTGGGAGATTGATCCGCGCCGCATCCCAAACGAAAGCATTGGAAGCTGCCCAAGCTGCGTCGCGGGTATTTTTGCACAAAAAACGCCAGGTAAGTGCAGGCTTTTTAAAGTAATTATTTTGTTTGATCACTTCAGAAGAATCGCGGATCATCACCGTTCGATCGCTGTTTTGCGCTTTGGCCAATCTACCCAAAACCGTTGGCGATAATACTTCCGACGGGTTCAGTAATTCGCCTGAACCAGTGATAATCAAGTTGGAAGGAGCCGTGATGGTATAATTAATGTTGCCGTAATCCAAATAAAACTCGGATGCGCCCAAGTATGGGATCGTGTTCCAGCCTGATAAATCATCATAAACTTCCATCCGCGGATACCATTGCGCAATCTCATAAATCCAGCCGTTGCCGGTTTTTACACGGCCCATCCGGTCGGTCCCGTTTTCCGGGATTTCAAAACTGTAATCAATTTTAATCTGGATTTTATTGCCTGATGCTTTCAGCGAATCTTTTAGTTTGATCTGCATCCGTGTATCCGTTACCAAATAATTTGCGGGTTCTGTTTTGCCGTTTCGAATCAGCGTAACCGATTTAATCACGTCGCCCTGCGTAAAAGCTTTGTTGGCAAAACGCCCGCCCGTAACCGGCGTGGTAGCTTCGGCACGCGAATCCCGGCGGTAAATATTCTGATCTAATTGCAGCCACAAAAACGGTAAGCCGTCCGGGCTGTTGTTGGTGTAAGTGATGGTGGTGCTGCCTGCAATCTGCTTTTTCAGGGTATCCAAAGCCACATTAATTTGATAATCAGCATGGTTTTGCCAGTATTTTGCAGTTGGGGCACCACCGGCTGTACGAAACTGGTTGCCTTTATCCGTATAAAAATTCGGATCAAATACTTTATGCTGATCGTATTTACTGCCCGGAACCGGGGTAGTTTGTGCAAAAGCTTGAGCGGTTGCTGCCCATAAACAAGCAGCCAATAGTTTTTTCATTTTGTGCAGATGATTTTTTGTGAAGGTAAAATTTCACCCTATAAAAGAAGTATGCCGCAGGAAAGTTCAGGGCAGTAGCATAAAAATTTTACAAAAGCCATATCAAGGCTGAAAATCCAATGCTTCTTTTATCGGCTAATTTTTATATTAAAAGCCTGTTTAAACTTCTTCTCGGCTATTTTGGCTAAAGCCGTATCTAAATACCTACACTCCACGGCCTGAAGGCCGTGGCAATTTGGATAACTTGTTTTTAAATTTTTATATATCAGCTAATAATAAAATAACCTGTTCCGTCAAAATGGTTATCGAGTTTCAATTGCCACGGCCTTCAGGCCGTGAGCAAGGGCGGAAAACAACAAGGCTTTAGCCAAAACAGTATAGCGCATCAAAATGTATGCCCTAAAAGAAGCATGTAATTATTGATCCTAAGCTTACTGGAAGATATAATGTAAACCTAAACAGGCCCTAAAGCAGTTTTATTCACAAAAATTGAATTTCCGAAAATTTCCTGCTTATAATTGTTTGCACCTATTTAATCAATCAACAACTGTTGTGTAATGAGAAATACGATTCTTTCAACCGGTTTAATTTTTTGTTCATTTGCTTCTTTTGCACAACAAAAATCGCCATCCGATTTAGTACAATATGTAAAACCGATTATTGGTACGCAGCGGATGGGCCACACTTATCCCGGTGCAACCGTTCCGTTTGGCATGGTGCAGCTAAGCCCGGAAACGGATACGGTCAGCTATGAACAAAACGGCAAATACAATCCTGATGTTTACAAATATTGTGCTGGTTATCAATATGATGATCACTCGATCACCGGTTTCAGCCATACGCATTTCAGCGGCACAGGTCACTCCGATCTGGGCGATTTTTTAGTGATGCCAACCGTTGGGCAGCTCAAACTCAATCCCGGCACGGCAACGCAGCTCAAAAGCGGTTACCGCTCCAATTTCTCCCATGCAAACGAAGTATCGGCTGCTGATTATTACAAAGTGAAGCTGGACGATTACAACATCACGGCGGAAATGACGGCCAGTACACGCGTTGGTTTCCATCAATATACGTTTCCGAAATCAGATCAATCACACATCATTCTGGATTTGATGGCTGGCATTTATAATTATGACGATAAAAACGTGTGGACTTATTTGCGCGTGGTAAACGATACTTTGGTAACCGGTTATCGCCAAACCAATGGCTGGGCAAAAAACCGGACTTTGTATTTCGCCATGAAATTTTCTAAACCTTTTATCGCTTACGGCAACCGTAATTATTCCAAAAAAGAGGTTTACAGAGGTTTTTGGGGGAAATTCAACCAAAGCAAAAACTTCCCGGAAGTGGCCGCACAAAGGCTTCGGGCTTATTTCGATTTCAAAACAGAAGATGGCGAAAAAATCAAGATTAAACTGGCATTGTCGCCGGTGAGCATGGACGGCGCGCTGCAAAATATGCAAACTGAAATCCCGGGTTGGGATTTTGATGCGGTAAAAGAAGCAGGGCAAAAACTGTGGGAACAGGAGCTTTCCAAAATTACCATTCAAACTAAAAGTTTGGCCGAAAAACAGAACTTTTATACCGCTATGTATCACGCCATGATCAACCCAACTATTTATATGGATGCGGACGGCAAATACAAAGGTTTGGATCAGAATGTGCATGTGGCTCAGGGCTTTACCAATTATACCACGTTTTCTTTGTGGGATACTTACCGCGCGCTGCATCCGCTTTTCAACATCATCGAGCCAAAACGGAACGATGATATGATCAAATCCATGCTGGCGCATTTTGACCAAAGCCCGGAGCACATGCTGCCGGTTTGGTCAAACTCCGGCAACGAAAACTGGTGCATGTCCGGTTATCATTCTGTTGCCGTAATTGCAGATGCGGTAATGAAAGGCAATGCTTCTTTTAGCACACAAAAAGCGTTGGATGCCTGCGTGGCCACTGCGCGAAAACGTGATTATGAAGGCATCGGCGAGTATATGGACAAAGGTTATATTTCGGATGAACATAACGGCGTTTCAGTTTCCAACACTTTGGAATATGCGTACGATGACTGGGCGATTGCGCAAATGGCCAAAAAATTGGGCCAAACGGATATTTATAACGAGTTTATCAAACGGTCTGAAAACTATAAAAACGTGTTTGATCCTTCGGATGGTTTTATGCACCCGAAACTGGCAAACGGTACTTTCCGCAAAAAATTTGATGCTTTATCTACTAATAATCAGGGTTTTATTGAAGGAAATTCCTGGAACTATACTTTCTTCGTCCCGGAAAACCCAACCGAATTAATTAAATTGATGGGCGGCAACAAGCGTTTTATTTCCCGTCTGGATTCTTTGTTCACGATGAATTTGCCGGACAAGTATTTTGCCGAAACGGAAGACATTACACGCGACGGCATCATTGGCAATTATGTGCATGGCAACGAGCCTTCGCACCACGTGGCTTATTTGTACAACTGGACTAACCAGCCCTGGAAAACGCAGGAACGTATCCGCATGATTTTGCCGAAAATGTACAAACCAACGCCGGATGGTTTGGGCGGAAATGACGATACCGGCCAAATGAGTGCTTGGTATATTTTTAGTTCGCTGGGTTTTTATTCGGTTGCGCCGGGATCAGATCAGTATTCACTGGGCAGCCCGGCGGTTGATGGTGCCGTAATCCAACTTCCCGGAGGAAAAACTTTGGAAATTATCGCCAAAAATCAATCTGCCAAAAATGTGTATGTAAAAGAAGTATTGCTGAACGGAGCGGTTTTGAACGAGCATTTTATCACGCACCAACAGCTTATGAATGGCGGGAAACTGGTTTTTGTGATGAGCGGGAAACATGGGAAGTAACCTTTTTGTAAGAGACACACCCCTACCCCTCTCAAGAGGGGAAACCGCTTGCAGACTTTTCTATCGGTTAAAAGTAGCAGACAGAAAGGTAGCAAACTGTGCTTCCCCTCTTGAGAGGGGTTAGGGGTGTGTCCTTCAATTTACACGTTAAAAATATCACCATTAAAAACTAACTTTCACCCTGTAACATTTCCCTCCTCACCGTATCTCATGGGCAAAATCACAAACATGAGTTTGGCAATTAGCAGCGATACTGTTTTTATCAACCTAAAATTGGTGTAAGCAATGGCTGAGTTTGAAGAAATATACAAGCAATATGCGCCGCAAATTTTCCGGGTTTGCATGGGTTATGTAAACGATGCTGATTAGGCACGCGATTTGGTGCAGGAAACTTTCATTTCGGTTTGGCGCAACCTGGCTTCTTTCCGAAACGATTCCAAGATCAGCACCTGGATTTTCCGCATCGCTACGAACAATTGTTTGCGGGAGATTGAAAAATCTAAACGGATCATCAAAACGGAACTGCCCGTCAACTTGCCAGAAATTATCGAGGAATCCCCTGAGGAAAAACTCGGATTTTTGTACCGTTGCATTGCCGAACTGGAAGAAATCGACCGCATCCTGATCTCTTTGGTTTTGGAGGATTTGCCGCAGGCAGAAATTGCTGCTATCATTGGTTTGAGCAATGCCAATGTGCGGGTAAAAGTGCATCGGATTAAAGAAAAACTCAGCCTAAAATTTAAGCAACATGGAGAATTTGAATGAGCTGAAAGCGATTTGGCAAACGGCCGATACTTCCGATTTACCGCAGGCAAAAGAAATTAAATCGATTTCTAAAAACTATCAGCAAAAAACACTGGTAAAAAAAGCATGGATGGCAGTGATGACATTGCTATTGTCGGCCGTATTTGTGGTCAGTATATTTTTTTATCAACCGGCATTGTTAAGCACAAGGCTGGGGCAATTTTTTATTTTGATTGCTTTGACTATCCTGATCTGGTCAAACTTTAAATCCCTGGGCCGGATTTATAAAATTCAGAATTGCAGCAATCAGGAATTCATCAACTATTTGCGGGAAGTACAGTTGAACCGAATCATTTACTATAAAAAAACGCAGGTTCTGGGCATGGCATTTTATGCAATCGGGCTGCTTTTATATGTGTACGAAATGGTTTACAAAAACCCATATTTCGCCCTGATTTTATATTCGTTAACGGTTTTGGCTTTGCTTGTAGGTTGGGTTTATTTCAGGCCGAGGGCTTATCAGCGGCGAAAAGAAAAATTTGAACCTTTTTTAAACCATATCGAAAAACTCAACGACCAACTGAAAGCCTCATGAAAAACAAAAAATACAGCCGCACCGTAAGATTACTGTTAAGCATCGGCCTGTTTGTACAATCGTTCCCATTTCTTTTCAGTGAATATTTAAGGATGAACGATTTTTGCAATGGGTTTTTCCGCGGTTTTGGGTTGATGCTGATCGTGATCGCACTTATTAAAATGCGAAATGAACCGCGACAAACAAACCGATGCAGCCCCAACTAATTTCCGTTTAATCAAACCTGCTTCTGCCAAAAAACAAATTTTATATTTGGCAAAAAGCGGCAAAGCATGAACCCCAACGAAATATTGACCTTTACCATTGTGCTGGCAGCGGTGTTTTCTTACATCAACCTCCGCATTATCAAATGGCCACCTACCATCGGGATCATGGTGCTGTCGCTGGTTTCGTCCATCCTGCTCGTAATTATCGGAAACTACAAGCCCGCGCTGACAGAAAAAGCGGTAAAACTGGTATCCTCCATAGATTTCCAGGACCTGCTGATGAATTTTATGCTCAGCTTTTTACTTTTTGCAGGTGCCATCCAAATTAATGCGGCAAAATTGCAAAGAGAGCGTTGGCCAGTACTGTTGCTGGCAACTTTGGGTATGCTGATCTCCACATTTTTGGTAGGCGGCATGGTTTGGTTTTTGTTCATCATCTTCCATCTGGCCATACCTTTTATTTATTGCCTGCTTTTTGGTGCCATTATTTCGCCTACTGATCCAATTGCGGTTTTAGGTATCTTAAAAGAAGCAAAGATCCAATCTTCTTTAGAACTAAAGATCTCCGGCGAATCCTTGTTCAACGATGGTGTGGCAGTAGTAATTTTTATCAGCCTGACAGAAATTGCCCGCACAGGCGATTTTTCCATTTTGGCAGTAGGCAAGCTATTTATGCAGGAAGCTGTTGGCGGCCTGATTTTCGGGGTGATGCTGGGTTATGTTGGCTATCTGGCTTTAAAATCCATTGATGATTACAAAGTTGAGGTGATGGTTACGCTGGCTATCGTTTCCGGCGGCTATCTGCTGGCTACCAATTTGCACGTTTCCGGCCCGCTGGCTATGGTTATTGCGGGGATAATTACAGGCAACAAAGTAAAAAATGAAGTCATGTCTGATACATCCCGGGATTATTTAAGCAAATTTTGGGAGCTGATAGATGAAATACTCAATGCTATTTTATTTTTGCTGATCGGGCTGGAAATGTTCATTATTAAAATCAATACCCTAATCCTGGTGATCGGCGCAATTACGATCCTGGTGGTTTTGCTGGCGAGATGGGTTTCGGTAATCGTACCGGTGTTTTTACTTCGGCATAAAATTAATTTTGAAAAAAATGCGATTGCTATACTTACCTGGGGCGGTTTGCGCGGCGGCATTTCTGTTGCCCTGGCTTTGTCGCTTAGCTTTTCTATGCACCGCGACGAGTTTGTGCTGATTACTTATATCATCGTTGTGTTTTCCATTCTCGTTCAGGGCCTGACTATCGGGCCGCTTGCCAAAAAATTACAGCAAATAAATTAGTTTTTCAAAATACTGTTTTTATCGGCATAAATTCAGTACCGAATCTTATGCTGAACCGTTATATTTGCCCATCAACCCAACAAAAAATTACTTTATGGAACCGATGACTACCCTGTCCGAAATCACCAATAAACTTTTGGCAGATGGCTATACTACTGATTTTAACATCACTGAAAACACCGCCGACGGGCCCGGAAAATACTTGCAGGAACATCCCGAAGAATTTATGATCGACAGGCATTACCGCTTTGAAGGCGTTTCTGACCCGGAAGATGAAGCCATCGTTTATGCCATTTCTTCTGTTGTGGATGATACAAAAGGCGTTTTGATCAATGGTTATGGTGCTTATAGCGATCAAGTAACCAGCGATTTAGTAAAAAAACTGCCACAAAAAGAGCAGGAACAACAAGGCTTATAAAAATACAATTTACAAAAAAGCTGCAAATTACGTTGCAGCTTTTTTTATGATTGATGCTTCTTTTATAGGGTAAAAATTGAAATTGTAAAAATCAGGTTTAGGCTGCAGCTTCTGCCGTTTGTTTGTGCTGATGACTCCATAATTTGTTAAAAATTTCTCCATTGTTTAATAATTCCTGAAAAGTTCCCTGTTCTGCAATCCGGCCTTGGTCCAGCACATACACGTAATCAAAATATTGTAGCAAATGCAACCGGTGTAAGCTGGAGATTACGGTTTTACCTTCAAATTCTTTAAAAAGGTTCAGGTAGATTTCCTGTTCAGTTTTCGGGTCCATGCTGCTGGTTGGTTCATCCATCAAAATTAGACTGCTGGAACCGGCCGCCAGCACGCCGCGCGCCAAAGCAAGCCGCTGTTTTTGTCCGCCCGAAAGGTTTGCGCCTTTCTCCTGGATCACTGATTCCAAACCATTTTCCAGGTTTTGCAGCACGGCCGAAAGCCGCGTGATTTCGCAGATCCGGTTCACTTCTTCAGCTTCAAAAGGCAAACCCAGCGTGATGTTGTATTGAAAACTGGCTTCAAATATTTCGGGTTCCTGCGGAAATAAAGTAACCGCGTTGGCAATATGGCTGAAATCCATCTCTGCCCGGCCATCTACTTCCACATGGTCTCCGGCTGTTGGTGCATACAATCCGCGCAGCAAACTCAACAGCGTACTTTTTCCGCAGCCGCTTTCGCCGATCAGGGCAATTTTTTGTCCACGCAAAATCTGCATATTCAATCCCTTTAAACCATAGGCTTTTTTCAAAATCGGCCCGGAGTTGAGCTGGCTACGGGTATCGATAACCGGCTGCAGCATACTGTTTTTAGCATGTATAAATGTAAGATCGCGGATAGTCAGGCTTTTCCAATCTTTGGGCAAACTGTTTTCATTTAAAGCCCTGTGCTCCTGCTCAAAGCTGGTTTCGATGGATCGTGCCGTTTCCACATCGGTATGAAACTGCACGATTTGATTATATTGCTGGGCAAAATCATTAAAAACGCTGGTAAACTGCGTAACGAAACCCAGCAGCGTAACCAAACCGCCCAGCATAAAAACGTGGCCGCTGTGCTGCTGCTGATACACATAACCCAAAATCATCACTACATAAATCATGGCCACCAACATTTGGGCGGTAAACCATTTTATTTCGTTGATGGTTACAAATTTTTTGAAGGGCGGAAAAACTAATTTAATTTTTTCCATCAAACCTGCGTGAACTTGTTTTTCCAATCGAAGGGTGATGACCGTCATCATGTTAGACAAACTATCAAACAGATTTGACGAAACGGCGTGTTCAGCTTCGTTCACTTCTTTAATGAAATTGATGTAGATCTTATCAAATTTTAGGATCACCCAAAAAGTAAAACCGCCCAGCACAATGGCAATACTGCCGAAAAGCGGTGAAAAATACAGCATCACCGAAAATGAAATGATAAATTTGGACAACGATTGCAGGTAAGAAAACCCTTGCTGAAAAAAATCTTTAAGCGCGGTATAAGCTTTGCGAATGCGGTTGATGGTAACGCCGCTGTGGTTATCCTTGTGCCAGCCTACCTGCAAATGGATAACTTTATGGTACAGATCATCCAAATAATTTTTAGAAAGATTGAAAGCCAGCTTCCGTTCCATCACGCGTGCCGGGCCGTGAAATGCCCATTCCAAAAGCTTCAACCCTAAAAAACCTAAACCGTACACCCATACGGAAGGAATGATTTTGGCTCCGTTTTTTTGAATGGAATTGACAAACCAGCCATAAAAAAAAGGGTTGATAGCCGCCACCAGATTTGCACAGGTAAACAAAGCATATACCAATACAAAAATTTTACGGTTTTTCCGGGCGTGCTGCCAGGCGATTGCCATCAAAGAAAAGTAAGGATTTTTCATACGCCGCAGGTCAGTAAACAATTAAGAGTTGCTACGTGGCTGTGGCAAAAAAGATTCTTAAAAATTAACGGATTTGCAGTACTGTTTTTATCGGTCTGGTTGTTTAAACTTATGTCCGGGAAAGCCTGATACTTCTTTTACCGATATAAAATCAACGGGTTAAAACCCGTTGCTATAAAATGTATCGAGGCTACGCCTCTGCAATTTCAGTTTTCAAAGAGCCGTAGGCTCGGCCAGTTTTGTAAAAATGGGTTTCAACCCGTTTAAACTGTAAAAAAATCACTCACTATAACGGTCGTTCCGCCAGGGATAAGCGGTGTTGGAGTAGCCGCGATCTTCCCAGAAACCCAGTTTATCTTCTGTTAAAAACTGGATCCGCTTGATCCATTTTGAGCCTTTCCAGGCGTATAGTTGCGGCGTGATCATACGCAACGGGCCGCCGTGTTCTTTGCTAAGCGGCTGTCCGTCAAAGGTATGTACCAGCAAAACATCTGGTTTCAGGGCTTCTTCCAATGATAAATTGGTAGTGTAAGTATCGTAGCCGTAGCACAGTATATGCGTGGCCGTTTCTTTAGGCTGAACCAAAGCGGCCAGATCCAACAGGCTCACCCCTTTCCAGTGCATATTCAATTTTGACCAGGTGGTAACGCAGTGAAAATCAGACGTATCCTTGGTTTGCGGCAAATCCATCAACTGTTTCCAGGTCAGGCGGACTGGGTTTTCTACTTCACCATCAATCGTTAACCGCCAGCGATCCAACGGGATATTGGGCTGATAACCCAGATCTAAAACCGGCCATTTTACCGTTGCCGTTTGCCCGATCGGGATGGCCGGCATTCCGTGGCGGTTAGTTTCGCCGGAACCTTTTGGTGCATCATCTGCTACGGAAGGTGTCAGTTTCATTTTTTCTTCAAAACGCGCTTTCAGCTTCATCCGCGCTTCTACAATTCGGTTTAGTTTTTCTTCTTCCTCCATAAAAACAACATTTTCTAACCAAAGATAATAGGAATTGCTGACGTGTGTTTTGTCGTTATTTGATTTAATCTCAGACGGTAAACCTGATTTTATATCAATAAAAAAAGCATTAGTCATGCCGAACTTGTTTCGGCATCTCACAAGCAAAGTTTCAACCATTCACGAGGGATCCTGAAACAAGTTCAGGATGACTAATCCCAATTTTATGCCGATAAAAGAAGCATCAGAGTTTCAAGCGGATTAATTATCAGCCCAACAAAATATTTGTCCTGTCTGTCAGGCTTTTACAGAACACCTTTGCGCCTGACGTGTTGCAGTTTTATGAAAATATTAATTGCTGGTGCCAATGGTTATATCGGGACGCGGCTGATCCCGGTTTTGCTGGAAAAAGGCTGCGAAGTAGTTTGTTTGGTGCGAGACAAACGGCGGTTTCATGACAACAGCGATTTTAGCAACCGCGTAACGTTGATTACCGGTGATTTGCTGCATGAAGACAGCATTGAAGCTTTTCCTGCGGATCTGGATGCCGCTTTTTATCTGGTGCATTCCATGGCTCAATCCAATGATTTTTCTGATCTGGAAAGTTTATCGGCAGAAAACTTTATTGCTTCAACCCAAAAAACGGCTTGCAAACAAATCATTTATTTGAGTGGAATTACCAATGATGAAAATCTGTCGGCACACTTAAAATCGCGCCGCCATGTAGAAGATATTTTGCAAACCGGCAAAGCGGCTTTGACTGTGCTTCGGGCAGCCATTATCATCGGTTCGGGCAGTGCTTCTTTCGAGATTATCCGCGACCTGACCGAAAAACTGCCGGTGATGACCGTGCCGCGCTGGGTAAACACACGCTGCCAGCCAATTGCCATCCGCGATGTACTTTTTTACTTAGAAAATGTGCTGCTGAACGAGCAAACTTTCGGACACACGTATGATATCGGCGGCCCGGATATTTTGACTTTCAAGGAAATGATGCTGCAATATGCCGAAGTGCGCCAACTAAAACGTTACCTGATTGCTTTGCCTTTTTTGTCGCCTAAAATTTCGTCTTACTGGCTGTATTTTGTTACGGCCACCAGTTATCCCCTGGCGCAAAGCTTGGTCAACAGCATGAAAAACGAAACCATTTGCCGCGATCAGGCCATCCACCAAATCATTCCGCACCAATGTATTTCTTACCAGGAAGCACTTCATTTGGCATTTGAAAAAATCGAGCAAAATTCCATTGTTTCCAGTTGGAAAGATGCGCTGAACACAGGCTACCTCGACCCGGCATTTATGGACCATGTTAAAGTGCCGCAAAACGGGACGAAAGAATACAAAGTCAAAATCCCGTTTGAACAGGATACGGACACTGTATTAAAAAATATTTGGTCTATTGGTGGCGATCGTGGCTGGTATTACTGGGACTGGATTTGGAATATCCGCGGTTTTTTGGATAAAATGGTTGGTGGCGTAGGCATCCGGCGCGGCCGCACAAGCAATACCGATGTTTCTCCGGGCAATACAATTGATTTTTGGCGCGTGCTTTTGGCAGATAAAATCAGCAAACGTTTATTGCTTTATGCGGAGATGAAACTGCCCGGCGAAGCCTGGCTGGAATTTAAGATTGTAGAACGCGGCGGCAAGAAATTCATCAGTCAGATTGCCACTTTCCGGCCGAATGGTTTGTGGGGCAGGTTGTATTGGGCGGCAATGTTCCCGTTTCATATTTTTATTTTTAACGGAATGGCCAAACAGATCATCGCTTATCGGGAAGCTTTGTAGATTAAATCTAATTCAGCTAATTTAACTCCGGCATTTTATACCGATAAAAGAAGCATCTGCATAAAACGGCTAATTAAAAGTGTGCCTGAATTCCAGCGGAGAAATCTGCATTTTACTTTTGAACAATTTGCTGAACGATTGCGGATATTCAAACCCCAACTGGTAAGCAATTTCACCAACAGACAAAGAAGTAGTGGTTAAAATTTCTTTGGCTTTTTCAATCAGTTTATTGTGGATGTGCTGCTGCGTACTTTGGCCAGTCAATGTTCGCAACAAATCACTCAAATAATTTGGCGAAACGTTTAAACTATCGGAAACAAACTGCACGGTTGGCAAACCAAGTTCCTGCACTTTTCCATTGGTAAAATAATCCGACAACAGGTTTTCCAATTTCGCCAGCAAATCATTACTTGCATTTTTGCGGGTGATAAATTGCCTGTTGTAAAAGCGGTTGGCATAATTCAACAATAATTCGATGTGCGAAATCATTACATCCTGACTGTAGTTGTCAATATTGGCATAATATTCCTGCTCAATATTTTTCATGATCGAAGCAATCATCGTTTCTTCTCTGTCGGAAAGGAACAGTGCTTCGTTTACGGCATAAGAAAAGTAGCCGTAATCTTTAATGGTTTTGGCTAGCGAATAACTTTGAATAAAATCAGGATGGATGATAAGCCAATAGCCGGAAAGTTTTAAATCCTCCGTCAGTTCTGTGCTGATTACTTGCCCGGGCGAAAAAAAAGTCAGCACGCCTTCATCAAAATCGTAATAGTTTTGCCCATATTTCAGTTTGCCTTTAAAATCTTTTTTAATACAGATAGAATAGAAATTGTAAACCACACTTTTCAAACTTTCATCGGCAAAGCATTGTACATGATCAAAATTGATCACACTTACCAAAGGGTGTTCCGGTTTGGGCAAAGCCAAAATGCGGTGCATCTCAGAAACAGAATTGATAATATAAGGTTGTGCCATTGATTTTTTCATCCGATAAAACAGTTGAATTAAGAAAATCAAGATAAGGAAAAATTTGGCAGCAATTCTTCCTTATCTCCTATTTATTTATTGGTCGATGGTTGCCATCGTAGCGGCATCATAACGGTCGCCGGTAACCAAGCCCAACGGCACAACAGCTTCCAGGCTGTTTAATTCTGCTTCCGTTAATTTGATGCTGGCAGCCGCAATGTTTTGCTCCACGTATTTTTCGCGTTTGGTTCCCGGGATCGGAACGGCTCCTTTTGCAATCGTCCAGGCAATGGCAAGCTGCGATGCGGTGATACTCTTTTTATCGGCTATTTTTTGGATTTCGTTCAGCAAGTCCAGGTTTTTATAAAATTGTTCTCCCTGAAAACGCGGGATCGACCGGCGAAAATCATTCTCCGGAAAATCATCCGGGCTTTTTATTTCTCCCGAAATAAAACCTCTGCCCAAAGGCGAATAAGCCACAAAACCAATCCCCAATTCTTTTAAGGTAGCTAAAATTCCGGCTTCTTCCACGCTTCTTTCAAACAAAGAATATTCGGTTTGTACCGCCGTTAAAGGATGAATTTGATGCGCTTTTTTGATCGTTACCGATGACACTTCCGAAAGGCCAATATAACCAACCTTGCCTTCTTTTACCAGTTCGCCCATCGCTTCCACGGTTTCTTCAATCGGCGTGTTTGGGTCGAGGCGGTGCAAATAATACAGATCGATATAATCCGTTCCCAGGTTTTTGAGCGAACGTTCTAACGCTTTTTTTACATACCCTTTTTTGCCGTTGATCTGCCAAGTCAACTGTTCGTTGTCGTCAATTTCAAAACCAAACTTTGTGGCGATGATGTATTTATCCCGGTTTCCTTTGATGGCTTTGGCAATTACTCTTTCGTTTTCCAACGGGCCGTATAAATCGGCCGTATCTAAAAAGTTGCCGCCCAACTCTAACGAGCGGTGAATAGTGGCGATAGATTCTGCTTCATCTGCCTCGCCATAAATGTCGAAATGAGCAATTTTGGTCATGCCCATACAGCCCAAACCGATTAACGGAACAACCAATCCCTGGCTGCCTAATTTTGTTTTTTCAATAGTGTTCATCATTTTAGTTTTTGGAGATCATTTTCTGATACAAATGTGAGCAGATTTTGCAGGGGAAAAAATAGCCGAATCTCTTGTTGTTGTATCCAAAATGAGGAACAGGAAATTACCGGATTTTGTAAGAATAGTAAATGCTTCTTTTATCACCTAAAATATCGTGAACCGGAAGCACAGGTCGAAACTTAATATTTACCTTAACTTTGGCTTCAACCTAAAAGATCATGATCAAACAAGCCCTGGCCAACCTCCACATAAATGCCTTGAACGAAATGCAGCAGGCCGCAATTGCAGCTGCCAAAAAAGGCGATGTCATCCTGCTTTCGCCCACCGGCTCGGGGAAAACGCTTGGCTTTTTGCTGCCGCTGCTGGGTTTGCTTCAGTCGGATATTGCAACGGTACAGGCATTGATCCTGGTGCCGTCGCGCGAGCTGGCTTTGCAAATTGAGCAAGTTTTCAAAACGATCGGCAGCGGTTTTAAGGTGAATTGCTGTTATGGCGGCCATCCGGTGAAAATCGAGCTGAACAATTTGTCGCAGCCGCCCGCTGTTTTAATTGGTACGCCGGGCCGGATTGCCCATCATTTGCGCAGGCATACTTTTGATACCGAAACCATCCGTACACTGGTGCTGGATGAGTTTGACAAAGCACTGGAATTTGGTTTTCAGGAAGATATGGCTTTCATTATCAAGCAAATGCCTTCCATCCAAAAACGAATCCTGACCTCGGCCACAAAAATGGATGAAATTCCGGCTTTTACCGGGATCAATAAACCGGTTGTGCTGGATTTCCTTCAACATAGTGCTTCGGCACCAGACCTGAAACAGAAAATGGTTTTGGCAGATGCTGCCGATAAATTGGATGCACTTTTTGCGCTGATCTGTAAAATTGGCAATGAGGCTACGCTCGTTTTTTGCAACCATCGGGAAGCTGTGGAGCGCATCAGTGATTTGCTTTGGGAACGCGGTTTGCCCAACGGAATTTTCCATGGCGGTATGGAGCAGGACGACCGCGAACGGGCTTTGCTCAAATTCAGGAATGGCAGTCACCATATATTAATCACCACAGACCTGGCTTCGCGCGGTTTAGATATACCTGATATTGAACACATTGTACATTATCAGCTGCCGCACAACGAAGAAGCTTTTACGCACCGCAACGGCCGTACAGCAAGGATGCACGCCAAAGGAACTTCTTATTTATTGCTGATGCCAGATGAGAAACCTGCTTATTTAAAAGAGCTGCCGGAAGCAGAAGTGTTGCCCGAAAAACCCAAGATACCGCAGCCTTCGCCCTGGATGACGCTTTACATTGCTGCCGGCAAAAAAGACAAGGTAAACAAAGTAGATGTGGTAGGTTTGCTGCTGCAAAAAGGCGGGTTGGCCAAAGTGGATTTGGGCTTGATCGAGGTGCTGGATTATGCGGCTTATGCGGCTATCAACCGAAATAAAATTGAACAAACCGTTGCTTTGGTGAAAGCGGAAAAAATCAAAAACAAAAAAGTAAAAATCGAGATTTCAAAGTAAATTTTAGGCCGATAAAAACAGTATGAGCAACAACGACATCATGAAAAAGCTACGTGTAGCCATGAAATTTACCGATGATGATATTATTAAAGTGCTGGATCTGGCCAATTTCAGGATCACCAAAACGGAGATCAGCGCGATATTTCGCAAAGAGGACCACCCGAATTTTAAGCCTTGCGGCGATCAGATTTTACGCAATTTTTTGAACGGCCTGATCATCCATCAGCGCGGGCCGAAAACCTGAATGCTGCTTTTATCGACCCAAAAAACACCTCTTAAAAGAAGCATTGTGCTGATGCAATAAACAACATTGTGCTGACACCAATTATTTGCAGTGTACATCGATTTATTTAGTTTTGATGCTTACCCGAATGCTGCCGCTGCAATAATGAACGAAATCATCATCAATACGTTTGACGGGAATATCCCGGAGCCAACTTACCAGGCGGCACGGATTGCTTCCCCGGCTGTAACAGATCATTTTGAACAGCATTTTTCTGCCGCCCGCCACAATGGTACACTGCATCTGGCACCTGAGCCTTCTGTAAATGTGATTGAACGGATTATTGACGTAGCTTTCTGGGCCAGTTTGGGCCGGGAAGAAGGCCACTCGCCCAAAATTTCACTGGCTTTTTTGCCGCCTGAAATGGCTGGTACGCCGATGGTTTTCAAGCATCATTTGCCTTTTCAAACCAGTACACTCACTAAACTGGCACCTGCTGTGGAGCGGCCAGGCATCCATTTGGGGGTTTGGCTGGAAAATGGCGAATTGTTTTTGTGGGGAACGACGCGCGAAATCCCGGGTTTGTGTTTTGTGCTGGAAGTGGTAGAACCGGGTTTGCTGGTTGTAAAACACCGCCGGATTGACGGCATGGGCAAATTTGTGAATGTGGCCACTTTAAAAGGCGACCAGATTAAGGTTGTGGACGAACAAAGCCGCAACGCAGCAGACCGGCCGCCGATCATCAGTTCGCTGTTGGGTTTCACGTCTCCTTACAGCGATGTGGATTCGGTCAATATTTTGGTGCAGCTGGCCGCTTCCATGCGTGCGCACGGCCGGGGCGGCGCGCTACTGGTGGTGCCTGCGGATACAGAAGAATGGAAAGATTCTATCATTCAGCCCATTACGTATCCGGTTTTGTCGGCTTTTTCGGGCTTGTCGGATTTGATGAACCTAAACGATCAGGAAGAGAACCAGATGCTTTGGCACAGTTTGCTGCGGCAAGCGGTGGACAGCGTGGGCGGTTTAACGGCGGTTGACGGTGCAACGATCATCAATGAGCGGCATGAGTTGCTGGCTTTTGGTGCCAAAATCGGCCGTTCCTGGAAAAGCAAACGTGTAGATCAAATCGTGATTACCGAACCGATTATCGGCAGTGCGGCCAGCGTGATCCATCCGGCAACGCTGGGCGGCACGCGTCATCTTTCGGCCGCGCAGTTTGTGTTTGATCAGCGCGATGCCGTTGCTTTAGTGGCCTCGCAGGATGGCCGTTTTACGATTTTTGCCTGGTCTCCTCGGGAAGAAATGGTCCATGCGCACCAAATCGATATTTTGCTACTGTAAAAGAAGAGTGGTTTTTGGATTATTTATATATGTTGTTTTTGTTGCATACAATTGCTCATTTTACTAAAAGCATCATTTAAAGTAAATGAAACTCTTCTCTTCAAAAAGAGGGCATTATATTTTATGCAAGTAAAAATATTTTCTAAAAATTAGGAAGGCATATAAAAAGGGTATTTTTAGCTAAATTCCTATTATTTTACAGCAAACAGATTAGGATGACAATTATAAAAAGTAATAGAGACTACGTCAAACCTACAACAACCATTTTACTATTTATTTTGATGCTATTGCGATTTCATATATATGCACAAACTCTTGTAGTAAAAAGTAAGCTGTTTAAATCTGATGTTTCCCTAAACGTTCAATCGAAGCTGTTGCAAGCATTAGACACATTAATGTATAAGATTGATAAAGACAGGTCTTTGTCTGAAATTGATTCTAATGGTGCTTCACTTACTAATTCTATTTTTGGTACGATAAAAGGAATTGGATTTTATGGAATTCCTAAAGATGACTCTTTATACTTTCCCCAACTCATTAATCTGCATGCTATTGCCGATAATCAATACTCAATTTCTATTGCCTACATTGGCAATAATACCTTAAAAGCAATAATAGATTTTGAAGCCCAAATAAATCACGACCATATTACATTTTCTATCCCTTTGTTTTATTTGACTGAGAAATGGAAAATCCAAAAAGTTGGTGATATAACTTATCATTACTCCGATAATATAAATTTGGCGCGTGCTAAAAAATTCAATTTAAATAATACCCTTATTGCTGAAAAGCTAGGTTTACGGCCGGATAAATTTGAGTTTTACTTAGTGGACAATTACCAGGAGATATTAAAACTTTTAGGTTATTCCTATGATAGCGAAACGGCCGGTCACGAAACGGATGGTTTTGGTATCAGTAATGGATATATATTCTCCATTATGCACAATGAAGACTTTTCACATGATACATTTCATTATTATGCTGAAAAAGTAAGAACCCATCCCAGGAATAGTGCTGCAGAGGAAGGCATAGCTTACAGTTGGGGTAATGCTTATTACACTGACAGGAATGGTGAAATGATCAATCAAAGGCAGCTTGTCAAATTACTGAAGATATATTTACAACAATATCCCAATACCAGCTTGTTTGAATTATTCAATAAGAACCCTTTAATATTTCCGGCAAAAACTAAAGTACGTTCATTTATTGCCAGCATAATCAGTGATGAAGTGGAACAGCGTAAAGGCATAATGGGTATCAAAGCCCTTATTGACTGTGGCCGTGGAGACGATAATTATTTTAAGGTAGTTAATGAATTGATTGGTATTAACCCAACTAATTTCGATGTTGAACTGAATAAGTTGTTAAATAAATATAACTAAAACGTTGACTTACTATGTGCTTTTCAAAAAACTTATTTACCACAATTCGATAATGAAAATTGCTATTTAAAAATGAAACAGCAGAGTATCTTATAGTTGAGTTCCGTGCTTCTTTTATCACCTAAAAATTGGCAAGCATTTGGTTGATTTAGATTGATGCAGACACCAATTTTTATAGGGTAAAAGAAGCATTGGCGTTTTTTTCTATTAGCCTCAAAGTGTTTGCGGTAGTAATTTTGTCAGTTAAAGGATTGCCTAAACGCTATAGGCGAAAGATTGGTTTTTGTTTTGAACAACTTGCTGAATGACTGCGGATGTTCAAAACCTAATTCATAAGCAATTTCACTTATTGATAAATTGGTAGTCGATAATTTTTCTTTGGCCTTCACGATAAGTTTTTCGTGAATGATTTGTTGAGTGTTTTGACCGGTCGTTGTTTTAAGCAAGCCTCTTAAATAGCTGGGTGAAATATTTAATTTCTCCGAAATATATTCAACAGTAGGCGATCCATTTTTTAATAGGTTTTCGCTGTTAAAACAATTAGTAAGCAAATCCTCTAATCGGCATAGAATTGTGTGACTGCTTTTTTTTCTGGTAATAAATTGCCGGTGATAAAATCTTTCGGAATAGTTAAGCAATACTTCAATTTGAGAAACAATAATATCCTTACTAAACTTATCAATATTTGCGTGATATTCTTGTTGGATGTTTTTAAAAATCGATAGTATGTTTTTTTCTTCTTTAGCCGAAAGGTACAAGGCTTCGTTTATCGAATAATCAAAAAATTCATATTGCTTTATATTTTTGGCCAAAGCAGTATTCCAAAGAAAATCCGGATGGATAAGTATCATCCATCCCGATGGTTTTAAGTCTTCACCTTTGTTGACCTCAATCCCATAAACCTGGCCGGGTGACATAAAAGACATAATGCCTTCGTCAAAATCATATTTCTGCTGGCCATACTTAAACTTGGCATTAGCAACCCTTTTAAGAGCTATACAATAAAAATCAGTAACCAAACTTATTGGTTCATTGATAGATACATTTTTAATAGCTTCTAAATTTATCACACCGATTAACGGATGCTCTGGCTTAGGAAGCCCTGTAACCTGGTTGTATTGGCTTATTGTTTTAATTCTGTAAGGTTGCGTATTCGTCATTGTACAAGCATAATTATTTTTCGTTGTAAGATTCGGCAAATTCCTTTGCAAAATCTTTCATTTTTACTTTACCCAAAGTCGGCTTGTTCAAATAATAATCTTCAAACAATTTTCCAGAATGCATACTTGCGTTCATCTCGCTTAATCCTTGGGCAAGATTTGATGCCAACCCAAACTGTTTTAAAGCACTTAGCATTTGTTTGTCAGATGTCAGTACCCATTTTAAATAAGGTTTGCCAACAGCTGTGCCTAATGTACGTGCTACTTCATTGCAGGTGAGTTCTTCGCTTGCTACATAACGTACTTTTCTGCCAACTGAAGGTGTTGTTATTTCTTCAGCAATAGCAGAAGCAATATCTTTTGTAGAAACCCACGGTATTATATCATCGGTGCCATAATTAGACAATATTATTCCCTTTTTTCCTTGTATTAAACTGATAATGCCGTAATAACGAAGCGTTAACAGTTTGCCGATAAATCCTTCCAGAAAACCCTTTCCTTTTACCATATCCTTAAAATCAAATAAATTGTTGTAGAAACCAACAGGGCGAATATGTGTAATGGCTACATCGGACGGTAATTGTTGCAACGTTTTTTCCACCATGTGATGGAAAACAAGAACTCCGTTTCCTTTATCTAAATGTGCACCAATGCTACTGAGATGAACAACACGTTTTACGCCTGATTGACGGATGGCTTTGGCATAGTTATCAGCAAGTTTGCGGGCAGCTGCCATATAGTCAAGGTTAGGGTCGAAGTAATTGAACGGCGGAAGCATACAATACACGGCATCTGAACCAGTAAAAGTTGCCGAAAGAAAATCGGCATCTTCCAATAAGCCGATGGCAGCCGTAGCACCCAAGGCTTCAATTTCTTCCCGTTTTTCTGCTTTACTGCTGATAACGGTAACGGCATGGCCTTTTTGCATCAACTCCTTTGTCAGTGGCCTGCTGATATTGCCTAATGAGCCTGTTACTATAATTTTCATTTTTCTGTTGTTTTATGTTGCAAAGGTGCGCAACAGTCAAAAAACAGATATAGCCAAATCGCCTTTTCTTGTAGTCAAAACGAGATGTGTATGGTTTGCAACCTTGCAGATCAAAAAATGGAACGTTAGGGATATACTGTTTTTATCAACCCAAATTAGTTCGCAAATTTTACATTGATAAAAACAGCATTTCAAAAAGCAAACGCTACAAAACTGGTCAGCTTTTTTTATTTATTGGGTTAGTAGGCCGAATTTTCCCTGCACTCGTTCTGTTAATCAGTTAAAAGAAGCCCGAAACCCCAGAGGCGACAATTTCGTTTTTGTTTTGAACAACTTACTGAATGATTGCAGATGTTCAAACCCTAACTGGTAGGCAATTTCACTCACAGACAAATCAGTTGTTGATAATTTTTCTTTGGCTTTTTCGATCAGTTTATCATGAATGTATTGCTGTGTGTTTTGCCCCGTCAACACGCGTAATAAACTACTCAAATACTTAGCCGAAAGATTGAGTTGCCCGGCAACGTACCCAACGGTTGGCAGCCCTCTGTTAATTAAATCATTACTGTTAAAATACCCGCTAACTAATTTTTCCAAACGGTCAAGTATCTGATGATTGGCTTTTTCCCGTGTGATGAACTGGCGGTTGTAAAACCTGTCGGCATAGCTAAGCAAACTTTCAATTTGCGAGATGATAATTTGCTTGCTGAATTTGTCGATGTTGGAATGATATTCCTGCTGAATATTTAGGATGATATTATTGATAATCGCTTCTTCTTTTTCTGAAAGGAATAAGGCTTCGTTAAAAGAATAATCCCAAAAATCATATTGCTTTATGGTTTTGGCTAAGTGTGTATTCCATAAAAAATCAGGATGAATGTTTATCACCCATCCTGATTTTTCTACTTCTTCGTCTTTGTTATCAACAGCCATACTAAACACCTGATTGGGCGACATAAAATACATGATGCCTTCATTGAAATCAAACGGGTGTTGCCCGTATTTTACTTTAACGTTACGCATTCTTTTTACGGCAATAGCATAAAAATCCAGTATCAAATTCATGGGCTCATCGCTATCCGGCTGCACAACCGTTCCAACATCTATTACACTAATCAGCGGATGTTGCGGTTTGGGCAAATCCCTGAACTGATGAAATTCGCTTATAGTTTTAAAATGCTTCATACCTGCCCGTTTTCTTTTCTTATTTCTAATACCAGCTTGCCCCGCACATGCCAGGTTTCACTTTCGCGGTGCGCTTCGGCAACTTGTTCCAAAGGATAAACTTTACTGATGATTACTTTCACTTTGCCTGAATCGATCAATTGTGCAATTTCTGCTAACCAATCCTGTCTGGGTTGGTTGGAAACCAATTCTCCTTTTGCATTTTTTCCGGCAAGGGCTTCCATAACTTCCTCATTAAACGGGAAATCTACATTGACGCTTACCAGTATTCCTCCTTGCTTCAATACGCTTACCGATTTTGTTCGCTCCTGGTTATCCCGAAGTGGCGAAGCCTCCATTACCACGTCAATATCATGCACTAAATCTTCAAATTTCTGGGTTTTATAATCAATCACTTCATCGGCACCAAGTTGCTTTAAATGGTCAAAGCTTTCTGCGGAAGCTATTCCGATAACGTACGCTCCTTTTGCTTTAGCAAACTGTACGGCGAAACTCCCCACACCACCAGATGCACCCTGAATCAAAATGCGTTGTCCCGACTGTAATTTTCCGTATTCAAAAATAGCAGTCCATGCCGTGAGCCCTGCCAAAGGCACACCGGCAGCCTCATTAAAGCCAATACTTTTAGGTTTAAGGGCAAATTGAGCCGCTTTTGCAACACAATATTCCGCATAGCTTCCATCGCCCGGAAAGTTGGGGATACCGTAAACCTCGTCGCCTTTTTGAAACCCGGTTTCCTTGCTGCCTGTTTCTTCTACTACGCCTGCCGCATCCCAGCCTAATGTCATGGGCAATGTCAAATAAGGTCTCAAATTGTCGCTTCCGCCTTGTCGAACTACCCAATCTACAGGGTTTACACCACTGGCATACACTTTCACTAAAATTTCGTCAGGTGCCGAAACAGGACGTTCTATTTCTTCTAATTTCATGACGTCCGGCCCGCCGAACTCATTGATTCTTATCGCTTTCATAATTTTTTCTTTGTTGATAACACAAAGGTTATCAAAAGTTAAAAAACAGATTTAGCCAAATAACGCTTTGATTTAGCCAAAATGCCAGATTGCTTTTAAAAAAACTTATTTACCATTATTCAATGATGAAAATTATTACTTCAAAACGGAACAGCGGAGCATCATATAGTTTGGTTCTATGCTTCTTTTATCACCTAAAAATTGGCAAGCCTTTGTTTTTTGATTTGTTTAAATTGATGCAGACACCAGTTTTTATAGGGTAAAAGAAGCATTGTATTTTTTAAGGTATAAATTTAAACAGGCTTTAAAATTCATTAAATTTACATGCAGCAATGGTTATGCTTTGATAACCGGAAAAGAAAACCTAAAATTACTTAAACATGAACAAAAAAATATACCGCCTGCTATTGGTTTTAAGTTTTATTGGTATTACTACAGCAAAAGCGCAGTTGCCTTTTCTAACTAAAAAAGAAATTAAACAAGGATGGGTTTTATTGTTTGATGGAAAAACATTTGCAGGATGGCAACAAGCCAACGGGGCACCATTTGCCGGAAAAGGCTGGAAAATAGATAACGGCGTGCTCAGCGTTAGCCTGCAAGATGGCGAAGGCGGCGATATCGTCACCACAAAAGAATACACCAACTTTGAACTTTCCCTTGATTTTAAATTGGAAAAAGGCACCAATAGCGGTGTGAAATGTTTTTTGATTAAAAATACTTCTTTGGGTTGCGAGTACCAGCTTATTGATGATGAAAACCACCCTGACGCAAAATTAGGCAGAAATGGTAACCGCTCATTGGGAAGCCTTTATGACATCATGCCTCCTGCCGCCGATAAGAAAGTTAATCCTTTGGGCGAATGGAACAATATGCGCATCATCTCCAAAGGAAAGCATGTAGAACACTGGCTGAATGGAAAGAAAATTTTGGAATACGACTGCGGCAGCGAAAAGTTTAAAAATAGGGTGGCCGAAAGCAAATTTAAAACCACTACAAATTTTGCAGAAGCTGATAGTTCGCCCATTCTTTTGCAGGATCATGGCGATGTAATCTACTTTAAAAATATAAAGATCAGGCAATAAATTGTTAGATATGGAAAAGAGACGCGATTTTATCAAAAAGGTGGCCATCACTACCGGCAGCCTTGCATTAGGAAGCAAAGCTTTTAGTTTTACAGCATCCAGTTATAAAAGGATTATTGGTGCCAATGATCGGATACACGTAGCCATCATCGGGCTAAACGGCCGCGGTGGCAGCATGTCAGGCACATTTGCCCATCAGCCAAACCTAATGATCAATACGGTATGCGATGTGGATTCGAGGACCATACCAAAAGTTCAAAAGTCGGTATCGGCGATAACCGGTACGGATGCGCCCAAAGGCGAAGCTGATTGCCGCAAAGTGATGCAGGACAAAAATATTGATGCCATTTATATCGCAACGCCCGACCATTGGCACGCACCAATGACTATTATGGGTTGCCAGGCCGGAAAGCATGTGTATGTGGAAAAGCCGCTCAGCCATAATCCGCACGAAGGGGAATTGGCCGTGCAGGCAGCAAGAAAGTATAACCGGGTTGTACAAATGGGCGCACAACGCCGCTCTGCACCTTTGGCCATACAATGTGTGGAAGAATTGCACAACGGCGCAATCGGCAGGGTTTACCTGGCCAAAACTTGGTACACCAACAACCGCAAGGCCACTTACTTGAAGCCTGGTACGGTTCCCGACTGGCTGAACTATGACTTGTGGCAAGGCCCGGCACCGCGCAAACCTTTTCAGGATGGTTTGATCCATTACAACTGGCATTGGTTTTGGGATTACGGCACCGGCGAAGCCTTGAACAACGGTACACACGAGGTGGACATGGCCCGCTGGGGACTAAACGTGGACTTTCCTACCAGGATAAGCTCCGTTGGCGGCAGGTACCAGTTTAAAGACGACTGGCAAACGCCGGACACACAAATAGTTACGATGGATTATCCTGGCCGCGTATCATTAATGTGGGAAAACAGAAGCTCGAACGGAAGAAAGATAGAAGGGGCTGAAAGGGGCATCATTTTTTACGGCGATAACGGCAGCATGGATACCGACGGAGAAGAATATACCCAATATGACCTGAGCGGAAAAGTAGTAAAACAGGTAAAAAAACAAGAAGCAGCAGAAGATGCAGGCTTACAAGGCCGAAACACCGCCAGCCCAAGTTTAGGGATGGATAGCCTGCACGTCGCCAACTTTTTGGATGCCATCCGTAATAACAAACGCCCAACTTGTGATGTGGAACTGGGTTATAAAAGTATATTGCCCATGCAATTGGGCAATATTTCCTGGCGTATTGGCCGCGACCTGCATCTCGACCCTACAAACGGGCACATCCTGAACGACCCGGAAGCACAAAAGTTATGGAGCCGCAGTTATGAGCCTGGCTGGGAACCTAAGGTTTAAGAAAAAGCTGAGGCTTTGATTGGTTACGGCTTTTTATTTTCAAATGCTTATTAATTTTATGTGGGTAAAAGAAGTATCGTTAATCTTATTCCAATCATTCCTTAATACTTCAATAATTGGAATTGCATAAAAGAATAATCTCTATCATAAATAATATTGTTGTTATAATTGATTTTTTAGAATTTAAGTATGTTTTGTTCTTGGATTAGAAATACACAGTTTGGAGGTTACCAAGTCTACGAATTTTACAGCGACGGGCCTAACAGGAGAATCAAAAAATTAGTAATTTTTACTAAGGTTCCAGATACTGAACCGCCGATATATAATTTAACATTTGGTGATGCTCACCCTGTTGGTTCATTAGAATCTCCACAATAACCACTGCATGTCTCATTGCAAATGAATATTTACCGGGTAAACCCAATTATTAAATTATTACTTAAATAGACAGTATTGTCTATTTAATGTTTATGTTTGCTGTATGATCAGGCAAAGAGGAAAAGTAGTAGTTGATAAAATTCTGGATACCGCCGAACGGCTTTTTTTTAAACAGGGTTATAATATTACAGGAATCAACCAGGTTATCGAAGAAGCTGACATTGCCAAAGCATCATTATATAAACATTTTGAATCAAAGAGTGACCTGTTGGTAGCTTACTTGGAGCGCACACACGAGCACTGGTTTGACAAACTTGAAGCCGATGTCAACAAAGTAGCCGACCCCAAAGAGAAATTACTAACGCTATTCGACTACCATCGTGAACGCCAGTTAAAGAACGGATATGGCGGCTGTCGTTTTATAAAAGCGAATGACGAAGCTGGTATGAGTGATGAGCGGGTATTAGCAGAGATACAAAAGGCAAAGCAGCACCTCAAGGATTTTATAGCTAGGCTGGTGATTAATTCTGCACATCAAAAGCTTTTGACAGATAAAGAATTGACCGAGATGATATTCATGATGCTGGAAGGAGGCATAGTAGCAGCCTCTATATTTAAACAGGCAGATGATTTGCAATCGGCCAAAGCAATAATTCAAAAACTGATTTGAAATGAAAGAAATTAGAAACAAATGGCTGGAGTTGAGTATCATCTGCTTTGGTGGGTGAACAAATTGTAAACTTTTTAAATGCAATCAATTAACAAGTAATTAAAAAACAATTAAACGATATAACCATGACTTCACGAAGGAATTTTATTAAAGCCGGGGCTGCCTTGGCAGCGGGCATGCTGCTAAGTATTTTAAGTTTTGGAGCAGACACTGCTAATCACAAGGTTAAAAGACTTTATACAATTGATAAAGAACCGAAATTAACTTCGCATACATTTACCTCGAAGCGCACAACCACACATTACTGGGAAGCCGGGCCAAGCAACGGCCCATTGATGATCTTCGTTCACGGCTGGCCGGAGATCGGACTGGTATGGCGTGCACAAATGGAAGCATTCGCCTCCGACGGATACCGATGCATTGCACCTGACTTGCGCGGTTTCGGCGGTTCATCGGTGCCCACGGCAAAGGAAGCTTACGCTATTAAGGAAATCGTTGATGACATGGTAGAGCTCGATGCTCACCTGGGCGGAAAAGCAGCTATTTGGGTTGGGCACGATTGGGGAAGTGTTATAGTCGGATCCCTTATCGCGCATTACCCTAAGATCACCAGAGGGGTAATACTAATCTCTGTACCTTATTTACCGAATGGTTGGGCATTGCCGAATTTGATACCGATGGTTGATCGAACCCTTTATCCTGCCGATAAGTATCCGGACGGGCAATGGGATTACTGGCGTTTTTACCTGACCCATTTTGATGCGGCAGTAAGCGACATGGAGGCTGATGTCCCGGCAACACTTGCATCTATCTACACAAAGGGTGTCCCTGCCTCCGTAGGAAAATTGTCGCCATCAGCAGTAGTGACCGCTAATGGCGGGCGCTTTGGCGCCGCCCACCGGGCACCCTCCACGGAGCCCGATTATTCGCTTTGGCCGCAACCTGACTTCGATGCGGTGGTTGCAGCATTCAAAAAAACAGGATTCCGCGCATGCAGCTCGTATTATATGAACGATGACGCCAACATTGCCTACGCTAAGGCTGCAGTAAACAACGGTAAGCTGAGTCAGCCCGTTCTATTTGTCAACAGCGAATATGAACCGTTTTCCAATATCAATTTGAGCAAACTCGGAGATCCTATGCGAAACGCCTGTCCAATTCTTACTGTAATCGACCAGCCTGCAGGGCACTGGGTGCCTTTGGAACGTAAACCCGAACTTACTGAGACCATACGCTCATGGGTTAAATTGAATGGACTGAAGTAACGTAATAATAAATAAGCTGCATTTTTTTTATATAAG
The DNA here is from genome assembly GCA_964236465.1 of uncultured Sphingobacteriaceae bacterium. GTDB lineage: Bacteria > Bacteroidota > Bacteroidia > Sphingobacteriales > Sphingobacteriaceae > Mucilaginibacter_A. The sequence goes on from CAXSBZ010000033.1 coordinate 32,007, forward strand.
GTCGCCGGTCATGCTCTTTTTATTGGGTCAAGGCGACCCTTTTAATATGTGAAGCATTTACCAGTTCCTACTGGTCGGGATTTGCAATCACGATCTTTTGAGTTAAGGATTTCTAATCCTATCCTAACAAAGCCAAACACCAAATTTTACCCAATAAAAGAAGCACCCCAACCTTTGTATCTGTGATTCTACTGTTATTGTTAAAAACCATGCTTCTTTTACAGACAAAAAATCAGTGTTGGCAGCAAGAACTTTACTGGCTCATTATTCCAAACATAAAAGAAACAGTAGTGATATTTATAATACAATCAGAAATATAAATTTAATATTTACCTTATCTACTTCTTCGTAAACTTTTGTTCCCGCAATTTAAAAAGTTCATCGGTTGTGATGAAACGGTTAAAACCTTTCTTTTCAAGTCCTTTGATTAACGCTTTATCACCGCTCCAAATCTTACATTTAAAATGTTTGGCAAATGCTACATAGGTGATGTCTTTAGGATCGATGTCAAACACTAATTTTTCTGCTTCAATCCAAATTGGTGCTTTGATTTGTTCTTCAGATATAAAAGTAACATCCTTGTAAATTTCAAATTCTGCTTCCTGAACTTGTTCTAAAGTTAACCCCGAAACTTTAATAATTTTTGAATAATGCTTTTTGATTTCTATTCTCAAAAAACCAGAAGCTATAAAATTGAAATATTTATTAGAATTGATTAGCAAATCTCCAATTTTACCATTGGTATTTAATATCGCACTAAAAACGATGTTGGCGTCAACTATTAATTTCACTTTAAAAAGCGGCTGCGATTTTCTTCCGACCAGGAAGCATTAACCTCCTCAGCCAAAGCATCTGCGTCAGCTTGTTTTGCCTTACTCTGTGATGTTACTTCTAAATATCTTGCGTAGTCAATCAACCGCTGAACTCCAAAACTGTCAACAGAAGAAGATATAGTGATCACAATTTCATTATTTGTTGTTCTTTCTACCAGCATTTTATGCTTTTATTAGCTTGTCTAAGTTAAGAAAGTTTATTTATTTTTTTAAAACGGATAGATTTTATTGGTTGATATTGATTTCCAATCCCCCCTCCTTACCCAACCCAAAAAACCAAACATAAAAGAAGCATCAACGGTATTTATAAATAAGCTACTTGTAAACATAAACCCAGGCAGCAACCTTATAAATACAACCATCCATGCAAAACTTAACCATATTTGGAGAAGTTTAAGCTGATTGGGTTTGCATCAACAATATTCACCGCTTTGAGCTGCTGCAACAATTTACGCAGCCAAACAGCCGGAATTTTAATGAGTTTTAGATTGCTGCCAAACTGATAATGATTTGTATATTCGTTGAAACCTATCAGCCTGACTTTCAAACTAAAAGATGCTGTTTTTACCACATTAAAATTGAACAAACCGTTATTGTCTGCTACAACTGTTAAGCTATCGGTTGCAGTTTTCAGGACGATGATAGACCCGGCAAGCGGCACGCCTGTAGAATCCTGCACGGCACCCTGCACCTGGAAGCTTCGCTGCGCTGATGCCGAAAAAGACAGTAGTAAAAACAGTATGCAGAGTAACAGTTTGTTCATCGTAAAACATTTTGGTAATGGGCAGCCTTTGAAGATAAATAACTATTTAACTACTAATAATATGTACTAAAAATGTTGCGTTAATTAGAGATAAGTCGTGCGCTGCAAAAATTACGTATTTACTGTTTTTATGGATAATATTGTAAGGGTAAACTTTAGCTTTATACAGTCAGGATCAGATGATTAAAAACCTACTTAAAATTATATTCGCTATGTTGATGCTTTGTTTATCGGCCCAAAATCAGGCTGATGCACAAAGCGTATCTAATGAGGGCCAGGAATTTTGGTCGGTTTTCCCTACGCACGTTCCCAATCAGCCCACGCAGCTGGCCAATATCAGCATTTTTATAACGGGTAAACAAGCATCATCCGGTACGGTATCTGTTGGAGGATATTCACAAAAGTTTACTGTTACTGCCAATACGGTTACAGAAATCCAGGTGCCACGTGCCAGTGCATATATCAACGATACGGAAGGCAACCGGGTGCTTTCTAACCGTGCTATCCACATTGTGGTGGATGCCGGGCAGCCGAATGTGGTTGTTTATGCACATATTTTTGCCGGTGCCCGTTCTGCCGCTTCTTTGATTTTACCTATCAAAGCCTTGGGCCAGCAGTATTACAGCATGAATTATACGCAAAGTGCTATCTCCAACGGCCAAAATTATATTACCGTGATTGCCAGCGAGGCCAATACAAAAGTTTTTATCAGGCGAGGCACTGCAGATTTGGTGGCAGGCGGCGTTACGCTGGCCAAAGCAGGCGATGTGTATGAATATCTGTCGACCAACGATCTCACCGGGGTTTCTGTAAAGGTAGATTCTACTACTTCGGGCTGTAAACGATTTGCCATGTTTTCCGGCAGCAGTGGTGCTGCAGTTAATGACCCAACCTGCACACCGCATTCTATTGACCCCTTATACCAGCAAGACTATCCAATAGAAAGCTGGGGCAGAACGTATGGCTTTATCCCTTTTAGCATGATTCCGCCTTCTGGTACACAACCCACTGAGCGGACGCTGGGGCAATACATCCGGGTGGTAGCACAAAGTAGTAATACCCATGTTCAGATCAACGGCGTTACAGTAGCTACTTTAAATGCAGGCGAATTTTATGCTTCGCAAGACCCATTGAACCAGCCTGCCAATATTTCTGCTGATAAACCAATTAGCGTGGCACAATATGCGCTTACCGAACAGTGTTCGGACCGCATCCCGAGCAACAGAACTTTGGGCGACCCGGATATGGTAATTTTGAACCCCATTGAATACAGCATCAAAAACATCACGGTCTATTCATCAACCAGAGAAAATATCACCGAGCAATATATAAATGTACTGATAAAAACTGCTGCTGCTGCCAGTTTCCGAATCAATGGTATAGCACCAACCACACCT
>CAXSBZ010000034.1:0-34693 GCA_964236465.1 uncultured Sphingobacteriaceae bacterium
GTTCCCGGTCAAGGTAAATTAATATTACAAATTATTCCTCCTAAAAGTGATATGGAAATTGATCTTTTATCTAATCAAAGAATTTTCAAATACCCAAGAGCAAAATATTTATCAATTAGAATGGAATAAGATGTTATCTATTTATTTCTTTTAAAACTTAAAGACACCGTAATAAATGCCAACTGAACTATTATTAATAATAATAAAATATCTGTCATACTATCAAATTTGTTTACTGTAAATATGTATATCATTGCCATAAATTATTTATGTTGATATGAGCCAGGCCACCATCCATTTTGAAGTTTCTTTTACCGAACCACAAGCGCACTACGCGGATCTCAAGATGGAAATTTCTGGCATCAATCAGTCAGAAACAGAGCTGATTATGCCGGTTTGGACACCCGGTTCCTACCTCATCCGAGAGTTTTCTAAGAACTTAGAAGCTTTTAAAGTTTTCTCCGCAGGGAAACCTATTCCGCACAAAAAACTACGTAAAAACAGCTGGCTCATCCAAACTCAAAACCTGGAAACCATCACGGTTATTTACCGCGTTTATGCTTTCGAGGTTTCCGTAAGAACTTGTTTTGTAGATACTTCCCATGCTTTCCTGTCGCCAACCGGTTTGTTTTTGTACCCCGAAGGAATGCTTAACCTGCCTGCAACTGTTAAAATTATTCCTGCCGATCATTGGAAGAAAATTTCAACCGGACTGGAAAATTGCAACCAAGATCCATACTGTTTTTATGCACCTAATTTTGATGTGTTGTACGATTCGCCCATAGAAATTGGCAACCAGCATATTTTCAATTTCACCGCAGCCGGTGTTTTGCATGAAGTGGCGATGTACGGCGGCGGCATGTATCAGGAGGAAAAACTGATACCCGATTTTAAGCGGATTGTAGAAGAAGAAACCAGCATTTTTGGCGAAAACCCGAACAAGCGTTTCGTGTTTATCATCCATAATTTTCACCAGGGCGGCGGTGGTTTGGAGCATTGCAATTCTACAGTTTTGGCGGTGCCGAGAACGGCTTATGCTTCAGAAAAAACGTATCAGGATTTTTTGGGATTGGTTTCGCACGAATATTTCCATTTGTGGAATGTGAAACGTTTGCGCCCGAAAGCTCTTGGCCCATTTAATTATCAGCAGGAAAACTACACTACCAGTTTGTGGATTGCCGAAGGTTTTACATCCTATTATGATAACCTGATTTTGCGCCGTGCAGGTTTGATTTCTGCCGAAAACTACCTTAAACTGCTTGCCGCGGATATTAATTTAGTTGAAAATGTGCCGGGCCGAAAAATCCAGACCGTTACCGAAGCCAGTTTTGATACCTGGATCAAGTTTTATCGGCCCAACGAAAATTCGCCCAATGCTACCGTTTCTTATTATGTAAAAGGCTCATTGATTGCACTTTGCCTTGATTTGCTGATCATCCACCAAACGCAATCCAAATACACGTTGGACGAGGTGATGAAGCGCATGTACAACCAATTTTACAAAACCGAAAACCGCGGCTACACGGAAGAAGATTTCAAAAAATCGCTGGAACAAGTGGCCGGTTGCAGCTTAAACCATATTTATGAGCACTACATCAACGGTTTGGAAGAGCTGGATTACAACCATTATCTCGGTTACGCCGGGCTACGGCTGCACGTTTGCCTGCCGGAAGTAAAACCGCTGCCAACAACCGGTTTTACAGCTGCTTTAAACGCCGGAAAACTCGTTGTAAATTATGTAGAACGTGATGCCGTCGCCTGGCACGCCGGCATCAGCGTAAATGATGAACTGCTGGCGATAAACGGCAACCGGATTGCCGAACTGGAAAAATCACTGCAATTTTTAGTGCCTGGCGATACAATTGAAATTACGCTGGCACGCGATGGCCGGCTGCAGGAAATCCCTTTGACTTTAGAAAATCAGCATAAAATAAAATACAAGATAGAAGAAGTGCCGGAGCCTGCGGAATGGCAAATTCGGGTTCGTAATAAATGGTTAAAACTGTGAATCAGTTAATTATAAGTTTGATACTTCTTTTATCGGTATATTTTTAGGGTGGATAAAACTTTTTGTAACGTTCTAACTTTATGTGATACTATAATTTAAATCCTTAATCACTTCAAAAAATTATTATCATGAGATCATTATTGTACATTGTAGCAGTGATCCTGGTTATTGGCTGGGCTTTAGGCGTTTTTGCTTTCCATGTAGCTGGCGGTATTATCCACGTATTGCTGGTAATTGCGGTTATTGCTTTGATATTAGGCTTTATCAGAAGGGCTTAGAAAGCTATTTATTTACCGGCATAAAAGAAGTATATGATGCTTTTTTTATGCCGGATTTTTTTGTGCATAAATTTATTACTTAAAAAATAGCCGGGCATCAAATTCATAAGGCTCAATATTTAAGATAGAAACTTTGCTTAAATCAGGATGGTTTGGATTGATCAGAAAGTTATAATCTCCTTGTACTACTACCGACGGTACTTTCAAAACCAATGCCTTTTTTCCTATAATAAATTCGTCGCCAATGATTTGGGTAGAATGTGAATGTGGAATAGATTTATAATCAGCAGGAAGCTGATTTTCTTTTAGTACATCTATTATTGTTTCTTCGGGTAATTCGTAGGTGATGGCAACGTATCCTTTTGGCAATATTCCTAAAGGCACATGCACCGCAATTTCAGTAGTAGCCAGGGCAACAGATTGAGCTGTGTAAATCATCGGGACACCTTTACTGTTCCAGCGTCCTCCGGCTATTTCCGCACCTTTGCCGCTTAAATCTTTACTATAAGCAGCTTTGGCCAAACGATAAAACATCATGCTAAAACGCCGTACTCAATCCGCGTAAGTTCGTCCCGTATTAAATTTATACCGAAAGTAGTATCCAATAAGTCTTTCGGTTTAACGCCGCCCAATGCAATACTTTTCGTATTTAACCAAGTATCAAAATTCTCGTTATCTTCAAATACTTCAACACCGTATTTATAAAGCAGCTTAATTTCTAAAATACGTTCTGCAAAACCCGCCAGAAATGGTTTATTTTCCTTTTTATATCGCTGTAAAGTCCTTTCTGATAGGTTGAGGTAACCAGACCATTCGCTAAAAGAAAAAGGAATAGTGTGCAACAGGTTATCAAAAAAGGAATAGTTGATGCCTTGGCGTATGGCTTCAATTAAAAAAAGGCTGCCCTTATCATCAACAGCTTTAAAAGATAAATCCTGCTCTGAAAGTTCTGTTGCATTTGCCATGTAACAAATATAAGCCATTTGTCGGCTATAATACGACAGTTTGTAAAACCTAATTTCTACTTTTTATCTGAATGCCCTAAACTTTTATCAGGATCAACCTCGTCCCGAATCAACTGTTTCAACTCTTTAATTTCCGGGAAACGGCCTTCCCGCTTGCGGTCAAAAACAATATTTTGGTTGATAAAAACAGTATATCGGCCGGCAATTTCGCTTGGCTGTAACAGCACGCCGTGTAAATCAGCCTCAAAAGTAGTCAGCAACTCCTGCGCCATGTATGCCGCGCGCAAAAGCCAGCGGCATTTTGGGCAGTATTCTATGGTGATGGTTGGTTTTGGGTTGATAAAAGAAGCATTATTATTATCCATCGGATGTTACTTTTTCTCCTCCGTCCATTCATAAACGTGCTTGTTCGCATCACCGGTAATTTTTTGGCAATTGCAGTTTCCGCCCCACACTTTCGTGCCGTCTTTAAAATATTCACATTTCCAAATCGGTGCTTCATGTTTGATCCGATCGATAATATACCGGTTGGCCGAATAAGCTTCTGCCCGGTGCGGCGAAGCAGTAATGACCACAACCGCTGATTCTGACACACCAACTTTCCCGGTGCGATGTTGCGCCAAAGCAATATTTAAAGGGAATTTCCCGCAAGCATCATGCAAAATCTGGCGAATAGATTTAGATGCCATCGCTTCCTGCGCTTCATATTCCAAATAATCCACATCTATTTGTGGATCATTATCGCGTACTTCTCCGCTAAAAAGCACTATTGCACCGGCTTCAAGGTGATGAGATTTGGCCAGTAATCCAACCAAATCCAAAGGTTCGGCGGATAAAAGCGGAAGATCAGCCGCCACTGCTGGGCGGGATAACGAAGATGGTATCATTTGAGTTTAGGGTAAAATCAGGGTCAACAAATTCATCATGCACTGCAAAACGGCAAAGATCAAGCACGGCCGCAGCTTCCGGATTTTGCGTTGCCAGCTGTTGTTTTAAAGCGGTAATCGTTGTAAAACTGCCTTGCAACTTAAATTCTTTATCGAAATAATCTTTTAAAACAGCAAAAACTTGTATAGTCATAATTTTTAGGTGATAAAAGAAGCATCAGCCCCCAATCTGCAACATGCTCAGCTCGCTGCCCACAAAATGGTGAAGCTGTTTTTGGCTCATGGCCAGTTGTAATTTTTCTTGTAAAATGTAGTCATTATCAGCCGGGTTCATGGCGATCGGATGATTGGTACTCAAACAGCCGTACATATTTCCTTCGGCATCTAAGCGCAAACGGCTGCAATCCTGGCAAAATGGTTCACTGTTATTGGCGATAATTCCAAACGTATTTCCGGCTGCTGTTTGCCAGTAATTGGATGTTGCCGAAGCGATTCGCAGCAAGCGTTTAAAATTATATTTTGTAGAAATTGTATCTAATAATTGTTGCTGAGAGAACAAATACCGATCAGCTTCATGATGCAAATGGCCCATTGACATCACTTCCAAAAAACGGATCGGAATATTTTTACCGAACGCATAATCCACCAGCGGAATGATCTGATCTTCATTCATTCCCTTCATAATCACTGCGTTAAGCTTGACTTCGATGCCCAAATCCAAAGCAGTTTCGATGCCATTCAAAACACGGTCGAGATGTTTGCGCTTGGCCATCTTGTAAAAGTCAGCTTCGTTCATCGCATCCAAAGAAATATTGATAGACTGCAAACCGGCATCACGCAAGGCAACAGCCTGACGGCCAAGTAAATAGCCATTACTGGTCATGCTGATTTTTGGAATACCAATCAGTTTTAAATTACGGATCAGTTCCGGCAATTCGCGGTAAAGCAAGGGTTCGCCGCCAGTCAAACGAATGGTTTCCAAATCCAGGTTTTCATGCAAACGGGAAATGATACCGGAGAAAAATATTGCTGATTTTTGCGGCCGGTGATCGAAAAGAATATCCTCCTCAGAACCCATTGTGCAGTAAAAACAATTCAAGTTGCATGTATTTAACAAGCTCACCCGCAATGTTTTAAATTTTCTTCCGTATGGATCGTTCAGCAATTTCATTAATTTTTAACCGGTAAAAGAAGCATCAGCACAAACGAAATACAGTGGATTTTTAGCTAACAAATTTGAACCAATAAAAAGGATCAGATATACAACCAAATATACAACGAAATGTTGATTTTAAATCAGCTGAAACGCAACTGCATCGCCTGCCTGCAGATCAGGCAAATCCGCCGGATGATGCGCCAAAGCATTGGCCGTCAAAGCCGCTTTCACATCGCCGGAACTATTAAACAAAACTGGCGTAAGTTGTTGATTAACAGTGGCCGTGAAGAATTCATCAAATGGCGTTTTCTTCGGTTTTTGTGCCGATAAAAGAAGCATTGATGGTTCTTCTTCCGGCAAACCAAAACAGGTTTTGAGGTAATGTTCGACGAATAATTTGAAGGTAACATGACAGGAAAACGGGTTTCCCGGCAGCGCAAAAACCATTCCGCCGGAAGGCAACTGCCCGCACCAAATTGGTTTTCCTGGTTTGATCTTAACTTTATGAAAGAGTTTTTTGACACCCAGATTTTCCAAAATTTCGGGCACATAATCCGCATCGCCGGCAGAAACGCCTCCGCATAAAATAATAATATCCACGTTTAAGGCTGTGCCGATTTCCTGTTTCAATTGTTCTTTATCATCCAAAATATGTTTGCAAATGATGGGTTTGATTTGCCAGGATTTCAACAAACTTTTCAGCAAATACTGATTGCTATTTCGGATTTGGATATCAGAAACCGGTTCGCCCATTTCTACCAGCTCATCACCGGTTGTAAACAAAGCAACAACGGGTAATTTTTCAACCTGAAATTCTGCTTTGCCGACGGAAGCCAGCAAGCCAATTACCGGTGCTGTGCAAATACAATTTTGGTCGATAATGCAAGTATCAGCCTGAATATCTTCTCCTTTTCGGGCAATATTTTGGAAAGGTTTTACGGTTTCGACTTGAAAAGAAACCTGCCCGCTTGCTTCCGTTGCATCTTCTCTGCGGATCACTAAATCTACATTTGGCGGAACGGAAGCACCCGTCATAATTTTATAACATTCGCCATCAGCAATTTCCTGCTGATGACGCTGCCCGGCAAACACTACTTCTTTTACCACATAACTTTTGGTACCCAATTCCCAATCTTTAAAATTGATGGCGTAACCATCCATTGTGGCACGGTTGAATGGCGGATAATCGCGGTCGGCATAGATTTTTTCAGCTAAAACTCGTTCAAAAGCTTCGTTTAAACTTACTATTTCGGTGCCGAAGGAATTGGCGTGGACAGCGATTATTTGTTGTGCTTCTTTATAATTGAGCATGGAAAATGTAGCTTATATCGATAAGCAAATATGAATGATTAACGTGGAAAAGCTTTACCCTAATCAATAATAAAACGCGATGGCTGGTTATAAATAGTGTTAATCAAACCTAATTTTTTTAAGAGCGAAAGGAGTTTTTTTTCTATCGTGCCCTAAAATATAATTTATGAAAAATAACTAGTTTAAGTTTTATCTCTTAAACAGCCGTTTTTTATCAGTGTGCTTAGTGTATTGTAACTTAGTTGCCCGGAAGGTTAACTTTGCAATTTATAGAAATTGCTATTAAAATTCCTTCCTTTGTTGATAAACTGTCTGTATAAGCTTAAGACAGCAGTGCAATAATGAAGAACAGAATTTTTAATGTTAACGTATAAAAACAAAATATAATAAGCCATTTCAAAAAAAGGTTGAAATTCGATAATTAGCTACTTGAAAAGTAACTTGACAGCATGTCCAATTTGATGTTGCAAGTCCATTCTTATATTAGAAGCCCGAAACTATAAAAATTATGAAAAACCTTATCCGTCTTTTTATCATTACCCTAGTCTTCAGTGCCTGCAAAGGTACAAATGACGTTCCCGCACCAGCCACCCCTAAAAATATCACCCAAGTATTTATAGGTCCCGAGCTTCCTGTTCAGCAAAAGGCATCCGCATTTTACGTAGGCGTCAGGTATTTTAAGGATTACTCCGCAGACGACCAGGTAACGCTGTCTTTTAATGGTCAAAACGGTACTCCACAAAACACCTATAAATCCGAGCTGGAAGGCACCAATGTCCTGTTTTTGTTCCAGCCGACCGGTCAGGCTGTGAGTGGCAAGTTGAAACTGAGCATTAAGAACGACCAAAAAACTTTCGAAAAGGAACAGAACTTCCGGGTAGCCGAAGACCTTAACCTTAAAACGGTATGGAACGCCTTGGATAAAACTTATCTTTCTGACTTTGACCGTCAGATTGACCGGTTTAAGACAGGCTCGTTCGCACTGAATACCTTTTCACCCGCCGTTCTTGGGACATATCTCGATAATACGTTAGTTCCGGTAGACCGATACGGGAAGACCCTGGTTCCGGGTTTGCAGGGTAAATTCGAGCTTAATTATACGGGGGACGTTCTATCTGAAATAAAGGTTACACATGGCGAGCCGCAGGCGAATGCAGCATTTTCTTCGCAGAAAACCTATACCGATATTTCAGCAGTTTATGGGAATAATATTTCCCGTGTTCAACAAAATGGGTTCGAGGTGACCACGTACGGAACAAGCGAGTTTTCGCTCACTACGTATCTCAACCAAGCGGTTATGTATACAATTGTACACAAAAAGTAATTTCCTCTAACCCTTCTTCGCGCAGAGAACCCGCTTACCGAATCATTTGTCAAAAGGGCCAAGAAGGTGTTATATAAGCTTCCCTAAAATTCATATAAATCAGAGGTAGACTTTTATTCGAATCAGCAATCAGAATTTGCCTTTTCGTAAAACAACCGTTTATCGAGAACGATTTTGTTCTTAAATCTTAAAAGCAGCAAATGCATCTCAGTTACAAAAAATAAAAATTTCTTCTTTCCCCTGAGTTCTTATAAACTCATTCTATTATTCAAGTAAGCTGCTCTGTTTTTGATGATAGGCAATTGATAAAAAAGTAACGGAAAAACTAATGGAAATTGGATGTGAAGTGCTGAATACTTAAGATCAAAACTTTACGTTACTGGCCGGTTTCAAATATTATGCCTAACCGTTATTTAACTAAAGAATCATGGCCGCCGCCCAAAATCATCTTCCTTGCATGAAAAACTGCCGGCAAAATTGCTTGTAAAGATTCCCTTGCGCCGCTGGCACTTCCGGGCAATGTAACTACCAAAGTATTTCCGATGGTTCCGGCCACGCCGCGGCTCATCATGGCCAGCGGTGTGCGCTGCTGGCCAAAAACACGTATGGCTTCTGCAATTCCTTCAGCTTTGTGTTCCAATAATTCTTCCACAGCGGCAACGGTATTATCGCGCGGACCCAAACCAGTGCCGCCGGTGGTGAAAATAAACGGAACATCTTCCTTCACCCATTCTAAAATATGCTGTTGGATTTGTTGTTTATCATCTGGTAAAATCTCGAAATAAGGAACTTCTGCATTAAAACTTTCCAGCATTTCTTTGATGATTTTTCCGCTTTGATCCTGCCGCGTTCCTGCCGCTGTAGAATCGGAACAAACCAAAACGGCGCAAACAGAAACGTCTTCATACAGCAACTGCCGGTCGCTTTTGCCGCCGCGTTTTTCTAATAATTTGATATGGCCGATTTCCAACTGCTTGTCCACCGGTTTCAGCATATCGTAAATTTCAAGCGCAGCCACGGAAACTGCTGTGAGCATTTCCATTTCAATTCCGGTTCTGCCGATGGATTTTGCTTCACCCAAAATAATAATTCCGGTGCGGTCAAAAGCTGCTTCGTCTAAGTATTCGGCATGTTTTTCTTTGTCGAGATAATCAAATTTAATGCTCATGCCATCAATTGCAACCGGATGGCAATGCGGCAATAATTGCGGCGTTAATTTGGCCCCTAAAAAGCCGGCTGCCTGTGCAACATCAAACAAATTCCCTTTCGGCAGCTGGTTATTTTTGATTAATTCGATGGTTGGTTCGGTACAAAAAATCACGCTGACAGCCCGTGCCGTACGAAGCGTAATTTGTTTATGGGTAACGTTTTGCATACTGTTTTTATCGGCTTAAAATTTGGTTCAGGAGATAAATTTTTCTGGGTTTAATTCTTCAATCACCAATTCGTCGCCCAGGCTGATGCTACCTTCACCTTCATGAACTAAGTTTTGGCCAAAATAAACTTTATTGTTTTTCCGGCGATAAGTTGCCAGCGTTTTCAGCGGTTCTTTATCTGAAACTCCGTTTTCCTGATCAATGTTGATCACCGGGCAACGGGCACAAGGTTTGACGCCGTAAAAATTGAAATCGTTGATCCGGAAATGCGTCATCTGGTCTTCCTGAAAAGGCTGTCCGCCAGAAAAAACTATATTTGGCCGGAAACGGTCTATCAAAACCGGCTCTTGCAAGCGGCTGTTTAACTCTTCCAAAGAAGCTTCGCCAATCAGCAAAAACGAAAAAGCATCGGCAAAAGAAGTAATTTGGTTTGGTGCTGCATAACGCTGATCTACAACTCGTTTGCTGTTTTTAGGCATGTAAACCAAGCGGCATTTCTTTTTCAAAATTCGGGTAAACCATTTATCAATTTCGGCATCTACAAACTCGGCCTGGCATTCATCGTCCCAAATGGTGCAAATGGCTTCCTCATTGGCCTCAAACAAAAACGGAACGGCAACAAATTCTTCCGGCTGCTGCTTGTGCATCACCAGCAAACCGTTTGGCGTTAATTCTACATCAAGCAAAGCCATTTCCGGGATTTCGCGTTGCGACAGGAACCGGTTGTTGCTATCCACCAGCATCCAGCGGCGGTCGTGCTCCAAACCGCGGCTCGTCACCTGTGCTTTATTCAACGAAATGCCACCCAAAGATTTGATGGGATAAACAAAAAGCCCGCTAATTTTTAACATGGAATAAAGGTATAAGCAATTTTAGTTTTTGGGCGAAATTTGCTCAAATATCGGCAGCTGATTTTTGTAGGCCGATAAACCGCCCTGCAAACTAAATGCGTTTGGGAAACCGGCCTGACGGAAAAACTCGGCAGCCTGGTGGCTGCGGATACCTTGCTGGCAATAAAAAATCAAAGTATCATCGGGCGAAAAAGTATCCGGCGGAAACCTGGAAATTTTGGATAATGGAATATTGATGCCGCCGATGTTGAAATCTTCGTGGTCATCATCTTTGCGAACATCAATCAGTTGGAAGTTTTGATGTTGAAATTTGGCCTGAAAATCTTTTAGGGCGATGGCAATTGGTTGTTCTACTTTGTGGAAACGGTTGATGCTGATGGTTCTGGATCCGGGATTTTCGGTAAAAGACAGACGCGTATTTTTTCCTTCCAAAACATCCACATAAATTAATTTGCCGGTAAAAACAGCATCCGATTTCAGAATAATTTTGACAACTTCTCCAGCCATCATCGTTCCGATAACGCCGGTTGTGATATTGTAAGCACCAATTTCGGCGCAACTTTGGATCGAATTTTCCGGCGGCGGTTCTGGAAACAAACAACGCAAGGTTGGCGAATTTTGGTAGTTAAAAACAGCAAGCTGACCTTCGCTTTTATAAATGGCTCCGTAAACCAAAGGCTTGTTTAAAAAAACACAAACATCATTTATCAAATATCGGACTAAAAAATTGTCGGTGCCGTCCACAATCACATCGTAATTTTGGATGAGTTGAAGCACGTTGCTTTCATCAACCAAAAAATCATGTTCCTGAACTTGGATATGCGGATTGTGCGCCAGCAAAGTTTGCGATGCTGTTTTTACCTTGGATTTTTCAACATCCTTAAAAGTATATAAAGTTTGGCGGTGCAAGTTGGATAAACTTATCACATCAAAATCTGCAATTCCGATAACGCCAACGCCGCAAGCAGCCAGGTGCAACAAACACGGACAGCCTAAGCCACCAGCACCAATAACCAATACTTTGGCTGCACTGATTTGCTGCTGGCCCGCCACGCCGATAAAATCCAATTGCTGATGACTTTGATAATAACTTTGCATAGCTGTTCTGTTCATTCAAAAGTATAAAAAGATTTGTTTGGGCAACACCCGGAAATCATTCGCCGTATCAGCAGCAACCATCAAATAAGCTGTTTGGATAATTTTCGGCACTAAATTTATGCCGATAAAAACAGTATGCCGAAATAAAAGTATTTATAATAATTGCTTACTCAACAGAAACTTACGTACAAACACGCATCTAACTAAATGATTTTTCCCTTAAATTGGGCAATACAAAAAGCTACTTTTATTTTATTAAACAGGCCATTTAACCATTACTTCTGAAAAAACCATGAAAACACGTTACATAACTTGGGGCTTTATAGCCTGCATTTTATCTTTTGCAGCTTGCAAAAAAGATAAAACATCTATTATCAACCCTGGTACAGCTGATTTTTCGCGCTACATTTCGGTGGGCAATTCCATAACTTCCGGTTTTGCAGATGGCGGCTTGTATTTGGCCGGGCAGCAAGTATCTTTCCCAAATTTACTGGCCGGACAATTAAAACTGGCTGGCGGCGGCACGTTTACTTCGCCTTTGTTTTCTGCCGATCAGGCAAATGGTTCCGGTTATGTAAAATTAACCGGCTACAATACGGACGGAACACCGATTATAGATTCGGTAAAAACCAATCTGGCTATCCGCAGCATAACAACCATTCCGGGTGTTGGTACAGTTACTTTTTACACCAAATATAGCGGCGATTTGAACAATTATGGTGTACCGGGAATAAAATTAGCAGATGTAACCAATCTTTTATATGGCAATTTTAATGGTTTTTATGAACGTTTGCTACCCGGAAATGCCGGAACAAATACAACTTCGTACTTGGATTTTGTAACGGCAAAACCGTTTACATTTTTCACTTGCTGGCTGGGCAATAATGATGTTTTGGGCTACGCAACTTCCAGCGGCACATCTGCCACGAATGCCTTAACTGATCAAACAACTTTTGCAACACTTTATAACACTGCTATCACAGCGCTTACCAAAACCGGTGCAAAAGGCGTTGCGGTTACCATTCCGGATGTTACCGCCCTCCCGTTTTTTCATTATATCACGGTTCAGGCTTTGGTTGCAGCTGCACAAAAAGTAAACCCGCTTTTTGCAAACTTATATATACAAGCACTGGATGCAAACGGCAATTACACTACCCGGGCTGCAACCAACACAGATGATATCATGCTTACGTTTAATACAAAACAATTGGGTGCAACTGTAAACGGGCAACCTTTTTATGGCTTATCACCTGCAAATCCATTGTTGAGCAAAGAAGTGCTTGACGTGAACGAAGCGGCAAAAGTTCAGGATTACGTTGGCAGTTATAACACCATTATAAAAGCTGTTGCAGCAGCCAAAGGTTTGGCCGTATTTGATTCGTATGCTTTGCTAAACTCGCTTAAAACCGGCATCACACAAGATGGCGTAAATCTGAAAACTAATTTTATAACAGGCGGCTTCTTTTCTTTAGATGGTGTGCATTTTACACCACGCGGAAATGCTTTTGTTGCCGATGAAATTATCAAAGTAATCAATGCTCAATACGGTTCTAATGTTCCCGCATTGGATATTTCTTCCTATAAAACTGTTGCCGTACAATAACCCACTGTTTTTACTGGAACTTTTTTAGCACTTTATAAAAAACGGGATAGCACAAGTTGTACTATCCCGTTTTTTATGAACAATGATTTTTCAATCGGATGATGGCCTACCAACATGCTTCTTTTATCAACCTAAAAATTGATCTAAAGAATCCAGTGCTTTCACCCAGCCTTCTTTGTGCGGCGTAATGGATTCATCGTTTTTAAAATTGTCCTGGGTAACTTTAATTTTACTGCCATTGCCTTCAGACAAAAATTCTATTGTAAGCTTGTGATCGCTTTTTTGCACGCCATCGGCTGATACGTCCCAATTCCAGCTGTAAATTAGTTTTTCATTTGCCTTCACTTCCTGATATTTTCCGGTAATAACCAAACTCAGCTGCTTATCTTTTCCTGCAAACTCGTACCGGATTGTGCCGCCGTTTTCAACTTGCTGTTCTACTTTTTGAAGTTCATTGTCAGACGGTTTCCACCATTGTTTCAAATCTTCCGTCGTAATCCAAGCCTGATACAATCTGGCCACCGGGACAGAAAAATTATGTTCTACGTGCAACTCCAGCGTTTTATTTTCCATAATTAGATTTTTTATTACAGCGCACAGAAGCAGGAAATGTTTGAAACCAACAGAGGATTTGTTTTAAGCGATGCTGTTTTTACCGGCATAAAATCAGCATCGGCACAATAGCCAAAATATTACACATCAGATTATTTTTTTAAAGGGTAATTAGATATTTTTCAACATTAATATTTACCATGAAAAATTCTTTACCATTTCTGTTATCCGTTTGCCTGTTTTTTTCTGCAAGCGCACAAAATCTTCCTCCCAATCCAAACCAGCCTAAAGGAAATTACTTGCTGGCAGCACGTTTCTCGCCCAAAAAATTACAAAAAATGGTTTTTTCAACTTCTGTTGATGCGCATTGGCTCAAAAACTCTGATCGCTTTTGGTATATGTTTGAAACCAATGCCGGCAAAAAATGGTTTTTGGTTGATCCCCTGGCGCGCAGCAAAAAGCTATTGTTTGATAATGCAAAAGTTGCAGCTGCAGTTACATTAATTGTGAAAGATCCTTTTGATGCACAACATTTGCCCATCGAAAACTTAAAGTTTACCAAGGATGAAAAAAGCATCCAATTTGATTTAAAAAGCACAATTGACATCGTAAAAAAAGAACGAAAAGATAAGAAAGCAGCCGATTCGTTAGAGAAAAAAACTTTTTACTTTCAATACAATCTGCAAACCGGAAAAGTAGCCGAGCTAATTAATTATGAAAAAGTAAAACCCAAACCTATTTGGGCTTCCATTGCGCCGGATAGTTCGGCCATTATTTTCGCCAAAAATTACAACTTGTTTTGGATGGATAAAGCCAACTATAAAAAGGCTTTGAAAAACGAAGACGACAGCACCATTACAGAACATCAGCTTACCAAAGATGGCGTAAAAGATTATGCTTACGGCGGCAGTTTTATGAATGAAACCAATGTTGATGAAGAAAAAAATAAGAAAAAACGCAAACCAACACAAGTGCTGTGGTCGCCGGATGCCAAACATTTTGCCCTGATTAAAACAGATGCGCGCAAGCTGAAAGATTTTTGGGTGATTAACAGTGTTGCAGAACCGCGCCCAACTTTAGAAACTTACAAGTATCAGCTTCCCGGCGAAAAAGAAAATCCGATCAGGGAAATGCTGTTGTTTGATTTTGCAGCCAAAACTTCTAAAAAATTAAATACCGCTTTGTTTAAAGATCAGGAACTTTCGATGTGGCCTGCTCCTGTTTTACAAAAAAACCGCGATGATGAGTTTCGGCCAAACTTGTGGCTGGGCAACAACAGCAAATTTTATTTTTACAGAACCGGCCGCGATCTGAAAAAGATTGATGTTTGCAGTGTGGATATCCAAACCGGAAAAGTTAATTTATTGGTTCAGGAAAGATTGAATACTTATGTAGAAATCAACCGGCCGGGTTTGGTAAACGATGGCAAAGAATTAATTGAATGGAGCGAGCGCGATGGCTGGGCACATTTTTACTTGTATGATGAAAGCGGAAAACTAAAAAACCAGATTACTTCCGGCTCTTTCCATTGTAATGACATTGTGAATATTGATGCCAAAAACCGTGTCTTGTATTTCACCGCTTCCGGCAGGGAAGCCAACGAAAACCCATATTATACACATTTATATAGCATCCATTTTGATGGCAGCAACTTGCATTTATTGGATGCCGGAAACTTTGATCATGCTTCCAGTTTGGATGATAACAGTAAGTTTTTTGTCAATACTTTTTCTCGTGTTAATACCATACCGAAAGCTGTTTTGTATGATTATCTGGGCCATAAAATGATGGATTTAGAAACGGCTGATCTATCCAATTTAATGGCTGCGGGTTACAAGTTTCCGGAACCGATCAAACTAAAAGCCGATGACGGCATTACCGATTTGTATGGCGTGATGTACAAACCCTATGATTTTGATGCACAAAAGAAGTATCCGCTGATTGAATATGTGTATCCGGGGCCGCAAACGGAAGCGGTAAACACAGCTTTCAGTAAAAGCATGGACGCACAGGAAAGATTGGCGCAGTTTGGCTTTGTGGTGATCACCATCGGGAACCGCGGCGGCAACCCGGAGCGTTCTAAATGGTATCACAATTATGGCTACGGCAACTTGCGCGATTATGGTTTGGCCGATAAAAAAGCAGCAGCAGAGCAAATGGCCGATAAATATCCTTTTATCGACATTAATAAAGTTGGCATTACCGGGCATTCCGGCGGTGGTTTTATGAGTACTGCCGCGATGCTGGTTTATCCTGATTTTTTTAAAGTTGCGGTTTCAGAATCCGGCAATCACGACAACAGTATTTACAACCGCTGGTGGAGCGAAAAGCACAATGGTTTAAAAGAAACCATCACCCCAAAAGGCGATACAACTTTCCAATATTCGATTGATAAAAACCAGGATTTGGCCAAAAACCTGAAAGGGCATTTGCTGCTTTCTACCGGCGATATTGACAACAATGTAAGCCCGTCCAACACCATTCGTTTGGTTAATGCTTTGATCAAAGCCAACAAAAGGTTTGATTATGTTTTGCTGCCCGGCCAACGGCACGCTTACGGCGATATGGCGGAATATTTTTTCTGGCAAAAAGGCGATTACTTTTGCAAGTATCTACTGGGCGATTTTTCGCAGCCGGTAGATATGCTGGAGATGGACAAAGAAGTAGAAATGAATGGTAAAAAAACAGCATCAAACTAAATTTATGCCGATAAAAGAAGCATTGCAATTTTGCAAGTTGTATGCAGCTGCAAATACAAGTACAAGTGTAATTAGAAATATTATTTAAATTTATTTTTTGGTTAACAGAAACAAAGTCAATAACTTGTCGTTACCATAAGAAAACCAAAAACAATTTATTTAATTTTCAATTTAACCCTAAACATTTTTTTAATTAAAAATCTAAACTACATTTGTACATGGCAAACATAACCGAAAAAGACATCGTTGTTTATCTTAAAGAAAAGATAAAAAGTATCCAAGCTGAGGCTAAAAAGTATGAAGACATGCTGGGCGCATTTAGCGGATCTGCAGCTCCAACCAAATCAGCCAAACAAAGCAAAGACAATATTATGGAAGCTGTTTTGGAGCAAGCCGAAGAAAGCACTTCTGCAAAAGCCCCAAAAAAGAAAGCAGATCCGAAACCGGCAAAAACCGGCAAAACTTCAACCAAAATATTAGAAGTTCCGGCAGCGTATTCACCTGATTTAGGATTGAGTTCTAAAATTGCATTCGCGATAAATGAAATTGGCGGCGCAGGTTTTGGCCAGGATATTGCCAATGCGATGGCGCAATATGAACCGCAAAGTGATCCGGAAAAAATATTTAAACAGATTGCAAGTGTGCTTTCCAACCTGAAAGCAAAAGGCACTTTGACAACTGTAAAAGACGGCCGCAAAGACAAATATTCTTTGGCTAAATAATATTGGATTGATGTTGGCTGATTTAATCAGCTATTTCATCATACTGTTTTTAGCACTATAAAAACAGTATCAAACATAAAACAGCAGCTGCAAATATTTGTAGCTGCTGTTTTGGTTTATACACAAGTTTAATGTTTTTGATCTTGATTAGTTTGAAGTTTGACAGGTTTTCAATGCTTCTTTTAGCACCTAAATTTTAAGATTTTTTTATATTTTCAATGTGTTTAAACGGGTTGAAACCCATTTCTACAAAATCGGCCGAGCCTACAGCTCTATGAAGTTTGTAAATTGTAGAGGTGTAGCCTCGGTACATTTTGTAGCAACGAGTTTAAACCCGTTGGTTTTATTTCCTGGGCATAGGTTTAAATAACTTCACAAACATCAATTACCAAAAACAAAAAATTTAGGTGCTAAAAGAAGCATTGTATTTTTGATAATCATTCAATATCAGAAAAACCAAAAGCCTGCAATCAGCATAATTGCAGGCTTTTGATCATCAGCTTTACAAATCTTATTTATACAAATGCAGCTTGAGGCCAACTTCAAAATCGCCGTTGGTATAAGTTTTCAAAGGTGTATTTTCGGTGGTGTAAAACAGCATCAGTTGCACCGTTTTGCTGATATTGGCACCAAAACCAAAACTTTCACTTTGCGAACTGTGGTACATGGAATACAAATGCAGCATATCGTTTTTCAAGCTGAGGTTCAATCCCGCATCAAGCACACTTTTATAGCCATCTACGCCGCGAAAAACTAATTTTGGTTCTAAGGCAGAACCGTCCAACACGTTCAGCGCAAATTTATAACTTACAGAAGTGATAAAAACCGAACGATCTACGCCCAAAATAGTATTGGCACTTTTAAAAAAATGGTTGAGGTTGGGCAGCGCGCCCTGCACAGTAAGGTTGTTGCTGGTATAAGAAACGCCGAAATCACCATCGGGATAAGCCCGGTTTTGGTTGTTGTAGCGATCTACCTGCACGTCGCCCTGATCGCCGCTGACTTCATTGTAGTTGATATGCTGTGTGTTGATGCCTGCCGACAAACCAAAGTTAAGCTGCTGGTTATCAGCACCTAAAATTACATGGTAAGCATACGTAGCCACGGCGCGCGTTTGGCGGATCAAACCGGTTTGATCATTGCTCACGCTTAGCCCCAAGCCTACATGTTTGCCGGCATTGTAATCACCGGAAATAAACTGCGCTTTCGGGCTGCCGGGCAGCGTTGCCCATTGCTGCCGGATGGCCAGGTTCAAATTAAGGCCCTGATCCAGCCCTGCCATGGCCGGGTTTGACAAATATTGGTTCTGGAAATACATAGAAGCGTAAGGGTTCAGTTGCGCCGATGCTGTTTTTATGCCGGTAAAAACAGTAGCGAGCAACAGCACGGCTTTCAATGTATTTTTTGGTGTTGATATTTTCATTATAAGATTGTATAAATCAAGTCTTTAAATTTTCAGGAATGTTTTATCGGTTTCTGATGATCGTGATAAAACCTTTCAGCGGTGCTTTTCCTGCCCCGAAATCAATCACATAATAATAAGTGCCTTCTGCCAGCGGCGAACCTTGATAAGTGCCGTCCCAATCGTTGTTGTAATGCTTCACGTTCAGCAACTTCCGGCCACCTTTATCAAAAATAATAATGGTGCTTTCCGGGTACATATCAATGTTTTTAACTATCCAGGTATCGTTTTTGCCATCGCCGTTAGGTGTTAAAATATTGGCTGCCTGGATAGATGAATAATCATCAGCCACATTGATGGTTATGCTGGCCGTGCTGCTGCAACCGGAAGCATTGCTGACGCTGACCTGATAAGTAGTGGTTTGCGCCGGGCGAACCTGCAATAAAGCAGTATTTGTAGCACTAACAATACCGGCTGAATTATCCCAGCTGTAAGTGCTGCCGCCGCTGGCTGTCAGCATTACAGTTTGCCCTTTGGTAATTTGGGTTGATTTATCCGCAGTGATGGCAGCAACCGGCAAATCATTTGCCGTTAGGGTAAAGCTTTGGCTGAAACTGTCTGTGCCGCCGTTTGCCGTCCCGCCGTCATCTTTTACAACCACCGTAATTACAGCTGTACCTGTACCGTTTAAGCTATAATTTACATTAGCCGAACCGCCTGACACGCTGGAAACACTTAAATTGCTAAACATTGCCGGATTATTTGAGCTGATACTAAGCGTTGTATTTTGTGCCGGTTCCGGTCCTGCTGTGATGCCGGATAACCCAATTTTTTGTGCCGAAGCAGAATAACATAGCATCTGGTTTTGGATTGCCGCCAATGTTGGTGCTTCGTTTACATCGGTAATTTGGATAATAAAAGCCTGATCTGCATACAAACCATACTGATTGGTTGCCCTTACCAGAATGCTGTAACTTGCTTTCTGCTCAAAATCAAAACTATGGGCAGCCACTATTTTATTTCCCTGAATGGCAAAAGAGGCGTTGTCCGCAGAACCGGTCCCGCTGATTAAACTATAAGTATAAACAGCATTCGGATCCAGGGAAACTGCACTCAAAGTTCCTGCTGTGGTGCCGGAAGCTTGATTTTCTAACAGCGTAACTTGCGCCAAACTAACGCTGTTTACCGTTGCATTACTGATGGTTAAAGTGCCAGAAACATAGGTAATACTGTAATTGTCGGCCGCTGCATTTGCAACCGTAATCGGATAAGTGCCAACTGTAGAACTTGTTGTAGCCGTGGTTGCAGCAGTTGGTTGCGTACTTAAAACCGAAGTTGTTTCACCATTTACAAAACCGTTGTAAGTAAGTGTAAAATCAGGATTTGGCAAACCGTAAGCTCTTGTTTTGTCATCCGCAGTGATAGTAAGTGCTGCTTTTGAAACTGTTAAAGTTCCGTCAGCATAAGTAATGGTATAATTGGCAGCTGCTGCTCCGCTCGCAACAATCGGATAGGTGCCTGCCGGAGAAGTTGCCGTAACTGTGGTGCTTGCGATAGGTGTTGCTGTTAAAACTGAAGCTGTCTCTCCGTTTACAAAACCAGTATAACTAAATGTAAAAGCAGGAACTACAGATCCGTAAGTGATTGTTTTAGCATCAGCAGTAACCGTTAATGATGCTTTGTTTACCACTAATATTTGCTGAACAGAATCCGCAGGAAGATAATTACTGTTGCCGGCTTGCAAGGCAGTAATTGTAGTTACGCCGGAAGCAAGCAGATGTATTTGGCCCATAGCATCTACCGTTGCTATCGTTGAGTCACTGCTGATAAACGTCAGTGGCAAGCCGGATGAAGTGCTGGCATTTAATGTAAAATCAGCATCACCATAAGTTTTCGCCGGCAATGCGGCAAAAGTAGTCTGCTGCGTATTTCGTTCAACAATGAGTGAACCGGATTGATAGTTGATACGATAATTTGCACTTACTGCCCCGGAAACCAGAATCGGGTACAAACCTGCTTCAGAAGCAGTTGTGGCTGTGGTACTGATAGTGGGCTGTGTAGTCAGGCTGGTACTGGTATCTCCGTTAACGAAACCTGAATAACTTATCGTTAACGGCGGATTGGCCGAGCCGAAAGTTTTGGTTACGTTATCTGCCACAACGGTTAAGGTTGCACGGTTAATGGTTAGCTGCTGATTGATGACGGTTGTGGCAATATAATTTCCGTTTCCGGTTTGCAGTGCCGAGATAGTTACATTTCCGGCAGCAACAATATGAACTAAACCATCGGCATCTACGGTTGCCACAGCCGGATTACTGCTGCTGTAGGTTACCGGCAAACCCGATGATGCAACAGCATTCAGGGTAAAATCAGGATCACCATACGTTTTGGGCGAAGCTGTAAAAGTGATGGTTTGCGTACCGGGATAAACCGACAATGCTCCGTTTACATAGGTAATTTGGTAATTGGCTGCGCTGGCCCCGGATACCGTGATTGGGTAAGTTCCGACAGCAGAAGTTGTGGTTGCGGTGGTGCTGATTGTGGGAAGCGTGTTTAAGTTTGCGCTTGTTTCTCCATCAATTAAACCACTGTAACTGATTGTAAATACTGGATTGTCAGCACCATAAGTTTTAGTTTTATTGTCGGCCGTGATGGTTAACGATGCTTTGTTTATCGTTAATATTTGTGCAACAGTTGGCGCAGCATTGTAGTTATTGTTTCCGTTTTGAGAAGCCGTTATAGTTGTTGTTCCTGCGGATAAGATATGAACCCTTCCCTGCGCATCAACTGTGGCAACTGTCGGATTGCTACTGGTATAACTAACTGGCAAACCGGATGAAGATACTGCAGCCAAACCAAAATCTGCATCACCATAAACTTTGGCCGGTAAAGCATTAAAGGCAATGGCAGGCGTGCTCTGGGTTACTGCCAGTACGCCGTTTGCATTGGTAATGGCATAGTTGTTACTTGCAGCCCCTGATATGGTAACCGGATAATTGCCGACAGCAGATGTGGCAGTTGCTGTAGTGCTGATAGTTGGCTGGGTTATTAAGCTTGCACTGGTTTCTCCATTAACAAAACCACTGTAACTAATGGTTAATGCAGGGTTGGCAGTATTATAAGTTTTAGTGAGGTTATCAGCTGTAATTATCAACGATGCTTTGTTTACCGCTAAAGTTTGGGTAGTTGTAGCCGGGGTATAATTATTATTGCCAGCTTGTGAAGCCGTAATTACAGTTGTTCCGGCAGAGAGGATAGAGACTACACCTTGTGCATCTACTGTTGCTACGGATGGATTGCTGCTGGTGTAAGTAACCGGTAAACCTGAAGCAGCAGTTGCAGTTAACGTAAAATCCGGATCACCATAAGTTTTGGCAGATAAGGCATTGAAAGAAATGGTTTGTGCACTTTGGCCGATAGTTAATGTTCCCTGCGTATAAGCAATTGTATAATTGTTGCTTGCAGCTCCGCCAACGGTAATCGGGTAGGTTCCAACTGCAGAAGCAGCAGTTGCTGTTGTACTGCTGTTTGGCTGAGTGGTTAAGCTGGTGCTGTTTTCACCATTAACAAAACCGGCATAAGTTAGGGTTAGTGCAGGCACAGTACCATAAGTGGTGTTTTGGTTGCTTGCGGCAATAGTTAACGATGCTTTGTTTATCGATATAATTTGTGTAACAGCAGTTGCTGCGCTGTAATTGCTGTTTCCAGGTTGTGATGCAGTAACGGTTACACTTCCGGCAGCAAGGATGTGGAATATACCGGCGGCATCAACTGTAGCAATGTTTGGATCGCTGCTGGTATAAACAACAGACAAACCAGATGTAGCATTGGCTGATAAATTAAAATCTGCATCACCATAAACTTTTGCCGGGAAAGCTGCAAAATTGATAGATTGTGTACCCACAACAGTTATCATTACATTGCTATAAGATGTGCTGCAACTGTTTGTGATCGTCCAACGGAAAACATAATTTCCCGGATTAAGGTTACTAACATTTGTATTGCTTAATGCCGTGTTGGCAAAGGCAGCAGCGGTTGGGCCGCTAATCTGCGACCACATACCAGTTCCAACAGTGGCCGTATTACCAGCCAAAGTTGCTGATGCAGGTGTGGCGGCAGTTATGGTTTGGTTGGTGCCTGCGTTAGCTGTTGTAGGCGCTGGGTTAATGGTAACACTTACCGGCTGAACAACCGAGCAGCCGTTTGCATTTACTGCTTTAATATAATAAGTACCGGAAGTTGCTACCGCATTTGGATTGCTCAATACTGTGGTTGCAGCCGCATCATTATAATAAGAAAGTGTAAGATTGGCATCACTTCCGGCTGTAATAGCAGCAGTTGTGAGATCAACAGTTGCAGGCGAACATACAGCAGCAGGATTTGTAATGGTGAAAACAGGGACAGCATTGATGGTTGCGGTTACAATGGCTGTATTTGAAGTAGCACCATAATTATCAGCAACAGTAAAATTACAGGAAGCAGTGCCTGTAACC
This sequence comes from uncultured Sphingobacteriaceae bacterium, assembly GCA_964236465.1. Classification (GTDB taxonomy): domain Bacteria; phylum Bacteroidota; class Bacteroidia; order Sphingobacteriales; family Sphingobacteriaceae; genus Mucilaginibacter_A. Next base: position 22,726 of record CAXSBZ010000034.1, read on the forward strand.
ATGCTGTTTGAGGGCGTAAAAGTAATGTTTCCACTACCGTCAGAAGTAAAAGTACCTTTATTGGCAACGGGATAAGTGGTTTGAATGCCGGTAATTGACGGATTTAAATCAACGCTTGCTGTATTGATAGCACCATTAGGAGAGTTGGTTGTGCTGAAACCACTTGAAATATTTACACTTCCTGTACTATTAGAACAGGTACTTAAAGTTTGGTTTGTTTGTGTTGGTGCAACTACTGATGTACTTGCAGGCAGCGTAACACCAACATTTCTTATCTCGTGATAATTGGTAGAACCGCCTGTAGAAGCTGCATATCCGAATTTTAAATTGGCTGGTGCAGCTTTATTATAATAATAATTATTAATAACAGTAACGGGTGCAGAAACCGCATCGTGCTGGATTTTTACTGTAATATCATATCCGCTACCAGCATGGGGGATAATATTGATATAGGCTTTCCGGTAGCCAGAACCCCCGGAGGTAGGCCGTGTACTACCGCTGCTACCGATTGGAAAGTTATAATTGGCTTGAACCGGAACAGTTGTAAGATAAGCATAAGCACCATTTGGATCATTGTAAGCCCCACGTATGGTTACAGAATTGGTTACTCTCCCCGGCCCTCCGTTACCGCCTGCACTGGGATCAGAAAAATTGCCGTACTCATCTAATCCTATCCCCAAATAACCGTTTGAAAGCCCGGTTGATGTTATATTTGTATAACCTAAACCTCCACCGTAAGAACCGACACTAAATGTTGGCGTAGTGGCATCATAAAGAAAAAAACTAATTCCATCCGCACCATTTCCGCCATACGTATAATATTCAAAACTAACTGAAATACCTTTGGAGGAAGGAAAACTGTTGGAACTGTAAACATATCCGGCCTGGCTGTTTGCAATGTTGGTTAACCTTAAATAACCATTGCCAACAGCATCGGAGCCTGTACCACTTGTAAGAGAGGCTGTTCCTCCTAAATTCATTCCCGGTGAAGTAGAATTCATAAAACTTTCATTATATGGAAATTGTGCAAAAGCCTTATCTGGAATAAACCCTGCTAAAAACAGCAGCAGGATAAAAATTTGTAATTGTTTTAACATAAAAGAATCTGAGGTAAAGATTTTATAAAAACGCGGTGGCTTTTTTAATCAGGCCAAGTCAGTTTTTAATCTGAAGTTATACGACATGTAAATAGCGAGGTTGCCATTAAATGAATAAACTGCGGGCCTGTGTAAATTTCTATCGTAAAAATTTATAATGCTTCTTTTATGCCTGTAAATCCTGTTTTCAAAATCTTACATCGATATAAAAAGTATAATAAACCAATGATTTTTAGGTGATAAAAGAAGCATAGAACATAGTTGAATAAAATTTAAACCTGCCCCATAGTCGGCATCATTTTCTTTACGAACAGTTTATTTCGCCGCTCAGCCGAAAACAATGCCTACCTCTTTCTGTACCAATCCGTACAAAAAACTATTCTTTGTCCAGTCTGCGCTTTTTTTTTAGCTTTATTTCATGACCAATCCTACGCCTCGTTCCGCACTCAAAAAGTTGAGGATACTGCCTTTAATCGCTCTTATTTTCCTCACTGTGTCCGGCGGCCCGTATGGTTTGGAGCCACTTCTCACTTATGCCGGCAAAAACGGCGCACTGTTACTGCTCATCATCACCCCAATTTTGTGGGATATCCCAACCATATTTACCGTGCTGGAACTCAACAGCATGATGCCCGTCACCGGCGGCTATTATCAATGGGTAAAAAAAGCATTGGGCCTGCGCTGGGCATTGTACGAAGGCTGGTGGACCTGGCTCTACACTTTTGTAGATCTGGCCATTTATCCGGTGCTTTTTATAGAATATGCAGCTTTCTTTTTTCCGGGGATTGCAGCTTATAAAATCCCGGTTTGTTTGTTCATCATCTGGTCATCCGCCGGGCTAAATATCTTGGGGATTGTGCCCGTGGGCAAAGTTTCCGTGTTTCTGGGTGCGTTGGTGCTTACTCCTTTTATCATCCTTTTTTTCGTGTTCTTTTGGCAGCATGGCAGCAGTTTCAGCTTTCCGCATTTGTCTTTAAAAGGCGTTGGTTTTTCTTCGTTGGGATTAGGGCTTTATACCGTGATGTGGAATTTCATTGGCTGGGACAACGTAACCACCTATGCCGAGGAAGTAGAAAAACCCGTCCGCACCTACCTCATTTCCGTGTTTGCTGCTTTTATCCTAATCTTTTCGGTGTATTTTCTGGCGGTTTTGGTGGCGCAGCAATCCGGCATTGATCCCACAAAATTACAGCAATCCGGTTTCCCGGTTTTAGGCGTTTTGCTTGGTGCGCGCTGGCTTGGTGCCGCACTTTCTTTTGGCGGGATGGCCAGCGCGCTGGGTTTATATTCAGCCGTTTTACTATCTGTTTCGCGTGTGCCAAAAGTGATGGCCGATGATGGTTTGCTTCCGCAGAAACTCAACCAGCTTCACCCCAAATATAAAACGCCTTATGTTTCGATCCTGATCTGTTCTGCAGTAGTCAGCCTGATGATTTTGTGGACTTTCAGCGATCTGCTCATCATCGACGTAACCGTTTATGGTGCCGCTTTATTTTTAGAGTTTGTTGCGCTAATTGTCTTCAGGTTGAAATTTCCCGATCTGCACCGACCGTTTAAAATCCCATTAAACGCTTTTGGTTTAGGCTTGATGGCTATGCTGCCATTTTTAGTTTACATCATCGCTTTATCGGGGGCTTTTTCTGCTTCGGAAGAAACTTGGCGGCCGGCATTGTTTGCCATTGGCACGTTGCTTTCTGCGGAAGTGGTTTGGCGGTTGATTGTGTGGCGGAGAAAGAGTTTGGCTGATAATTAAAAGCCTATTTAAATTTATCCAAAAAAACACTAATGCTTCTTTTATCCTATAAAAATTGGTGAAAGATCTGAATAAGAAAATGTGTTTAGTAAGATACGACAAAAGGAAGAAAATAGGGATTTTAGTTCAAAAGAAAGCTAACTATATTCCACCAAATTTGTTGGTTAAAGCTTTATAAACCTAATCAGAAAACGGGTGTTTTCTGATTAGGTTTATTACTAATTTTTCTATTATTGTGAAGTTTCAACACTAAATTTTTAGCTGGTATTTCAATCAAATAATGAGTTATACTAGCAAAAATAATTAGTATAAATACAAAGAACAACAGGGTTTGAACGTTAGAAACTTTAGTAATATAGTACGTAAAAAATATATTGACCGGATATTGAAGAATGTAAATACCATAACTGATTTCTCCTAAAAATATAAAAAAACTGCTACTAAAAACAGATGTATGCTTCTTTTTAAAAGAAGTTATAGAAGTTATAAACACAAAATATATTGGAGATAATATACCTGCAGTCAACAACAGTGGGTTTTTAATATAATATTTAATAAAAAATATCGCAGCAACACTTACCAAAACTGCTGCCCTATTATTCCAGCGGTTTTTAAAAAATGTGTTTTTATCTTCAATATATAATTTACCACATAATATCCCAAAAAGGAAAATAGAAATTAAGAACATAGGATGAAATTGTAATGTTCCTATTGCTCTCTTTTCTAAAGAGGTAAGGTTCTGATTGGCGGAATAATGATCAAGTACAATGTTTATTAGTATAGACACAACAAAATACACTATTACCAGCACCTTAAAGCGTGCCAGATTTTTCCGCATATAGATTATAATAAAAGGAAAGAAAAGGTAAAAGAAAAATTCGCATGAAATTGACCAGCCCGGATAATTAAATGAACCCCAATACAACCATCTTTGAATTCCTAATAATTCAAAAGGCAACCTATATTTAACTGATGGAGTATCAATAGAATGTATATTATAATGGAAAAAAGCTAAAGCTAAAATTGCAAAAACGTAAAGTGGATAAATTCTGGCTATACGCTTTATATAAAAATTAAACTTTGAAAAATCATTATTTTCATTATCAAAGTATTTAATATTAGCAATAATCATTACAAAACCTGAGATAAAAAAGAAAAAGTTAACACATTCGGAGCCGTTAACTAAAAGAAAAGATAAGTTTCCAAAAACCCCAGCTGCCGCCGAATAGTGATAAAGCACTACTAAAATTGCAGCAAGAAATCTTAAAATATATAAAGTGTTCGTGTTTCGTTCCATTGTGTGGCAATATATTTAATAAATTTTAATATTATATATTTATTATAACTGCTACCATATATTTCAATAGTAATAACTTTAGCAATCAGTAATGCTTTCTCATTAGCGACAGATTGAGTTTAAACCTGAAAACTAAAGACTTTGCTAAAAGTCCTGTATTGGTTAAGTGATTCTAATTAAAACTAAAGCTAAATTTTTTGACTCTTAAAAATCCTGTCAAAAATTCACACCGCCGGTTCCTGCTGGCTCAAACAATGAAAGCTGCCCAAACCCCAAATAATATCGGTAGAATCAATGCCCACGACTTTCCGTTCCGGGAAACATTGCTGTAAAATCTGAAAAGCTTTTTCATCGTTTTTATCCCGGTAAGTTGGAACAATGACAGCTTTGTTTGCGATGTAAAAATTGGCATAACTTGCTGGCAGCCTTGTACCTTCCCAAATTACCGGAGAAGGCATCGGCAATTCGATAATATTTAACGGGCGGCCGTCCGACAATTTCATTTGCTTGAGCTTTTCGAGGTTTTCCTGCAAAATGTGGTAGTTTTCATCTTTCGGATTTTCCTCTACCACAGTTACCACGGTAGTTTCATTTACAAAACGCGTGATGTCATCAATATGCCCGTCGGTATCGTCGCCCACAATGCCGTCGCCCAGCCACAACACATGCTGCACGCCGTAATATTGTTTTAAATATCCCTCAATTTGGTTTTGGTTGAGCTGCGGGTTTCGGTTTGGGTTAAGCAAACAAGCGGTAGTCGTCAGCACCGTTCCTTTTCCGTTAAACTCTACCGAACCGCCTTCCATTACAATCTCCGGATGGTAAACCGGCAAATTAAAATGTGCTGCAATTTTTGTCGGGATCACATCATCCAATTCAAATGGAGGATATTTTTCGCCCCAGGCATTGTAGCCCCAATCCAACACCAACTTTTTAGGGGTAAAAGAAGCATCGCGGTTAACCAAAAACGCCGGGCCATGATCGCGACACCAGGCATCGTTTGTGAGGAAATGATAGAACTCGATCTGGCTCGAATCTGCTCCGACTTTCTGCAATTCTGCTTTGGCAAACGCTTCCATTGCTGCATCGGCCACATTAATCCTAACCAGTTCGCCTTCCGCAACGATCTTGATAAATTCACAATAGGGTTTGTAAATCGCTTCTAACTTTCCCGGCCAGGATTCATTTTTATGCGGCCAGCTCAGCCAGGTGGCTTCATGTTTTTCCCATTCGGCAGGGAAATAATAACCTTGCTCTTGCAGATTAGTCTTCATCAATTAATCGCTTAATTATTGGCTGATAAGAATCTATCCTGCGATCACGCAAAAACGGCCAATGCGTACGATACCGATCCGTTTCTGCCAAATCCAATTCCTGCACAATTACTTCTTCTTCCTCATGCGAAGCCTGATAAATAACCGTCCCAAACGGATTGGCCACAAAAGATCCGCCCCAGAATTTTACACCAGCTTCCTCGCCCACGCGGTTCACGCTGACCACGTGCACACCATTGGCTATGCCGTGCGAACGCTGGATGGTTTGCCAGGCATTGTATTGTTCTGTATTGGTTGGCAAATCCTGCGTGGTTGCCCAACCAATTGCCGTTGGATAAAACAAAATTTCGGCACCCATTAAAGCCGTAATTCGGGCAGCTTCGGGATACCATTGGTCCCAACAAATCAAAACGCCCAAATTGGCATATTTGGTTTTGAAGATTTTATAGCCCAGATCGCCGGGCGTAAAATAAAATTTCTCGTAAAAACCGGGATCGTCCGGGATGTGCATTTTCCGGTATTTGCCCAGATATTTTCCATCAACATCCAAAACTGTCGTTGTGTTATGGTACAAACCTTGCGCGCGTTTTTCAAACAAAGAAGCAATAATGACCACATTCAATTTTGCAGCAACGGCAGAAAGTGCATCTGTTGACGGGCCGGGAATCGCTTCTGCCAACTTAAAATTATCATAATCCTCTTTATCACAAAAATACAACGACGTAAACAACTCCTGCAAACACACAATTTGTGCGCCTTTTGCAGCCGCTTCATGTATTTTGACAATTGCTTTTTGCAAATTTGCCTCCTTGTCTGCCGTGCAACTCATCTGCACCAATCCAATTTTAACTTTCGCCATAGCTTGTTTTATTCTGCCGTAAAAATAAGATTAAGATCAAAGCGGCACAATAGAGGTTTGAGGTGCGGGCTACCAGCTATTAACCATCAACTGAATACTGTTTTTATCGACTTAAAATCTGTGCCTTTAAATTGCCTATTTTATTATTTTTGCCACTGATGGCCGAAACCGAAGAAATACCCGCACCGAAAACCAAAAAGCAAGTTTTTTGGGATATTGTAAAAACGATCCTGAAAATAGGTTTTACTAGCTTAATGCTGTATTGGGTGGTACAGAAAACAGACTTTGAGAAGGTTAAACAACATGTTTCAGCTTCCAATCCACTATATTTATTGCTGGCCGTTCTTACGTTTTTTCTATCCCAATTGGTTGCATCTTCGCGCTTACTTAGTTTTTTTAAGTCGATCCATTTGCGGCTCAGCTTCGTTTTCAACCTGCGTTTGTACATGCTTGGCTTGTTTTATAATTTATTCTTACCCGGCGGTATCGGCGGCGATGGCTATAAAATTTGGCTGCTCAACAAAACCTATAAATTGCCTGCAAAAAAAGTATTCTGGGCGATATTTTTTGATCGGCTGAGTGGGCTTTGGGCTATCGGCCTCATCATTGTTGCGCTGATTGCATTTCTACCGCAAATTAATATCCACCTCAGCATCCCGCTAAGTGTTTTTATAGTTGGTACGGTTGGCTATTATTTTGTGCTGAAATACTTTTTTAAAGATTATACCCACTTCTTTTTTGAAGCACATGCCAAAGCAATTTTAGTGCAGTCGATGCAGGTAATTACGGTTTTATTTGTGCTGCTGGCCCTGCATTTCAACGGCAAGTTTTCTCCGTATCTGTTTACCTTTTTAGCCGCATCGTTATCGGCAATTGTACCCTTTTCGGTTGGTGGTTTGGGTTTGAGGGAATATATATTTGTCCATTTCGCGCCTTTTTTCAACATGGACCCCAACCTGGCCGTAGTGGTCAGTTTGTTGTTCTACCTTACATCGGCCGTGGTTTCTTTGCTGGGGATTTATTATGTTTTCAATACGAAACGATTAAACGAAGGATTACCAAAAGAAGAAACACAGGAAACCGAAATTTTACCCGATAAAAACAGCATCATCAATTAATAAAAAATGAACATCATCATTACCGGAGCCAGCAGCGGCATTGGCTTTGAAGCTGTGATCGAACTGACTCAACAACCTAGCCATCAAATTATTGCATTAGCCCGATCCGAAGAAAAACTGGCTCGCCTGCTCGAAATTTCCCGAAGTTTAAACCCCGATTGTGTTTTGTATCCGGTTGCTTTTGATATTGTGCACGATGATTACCACGATCTGCAGCAATTTGTACAAACCCATTTTGAAGGAAAAATTGATGTGCTGATCAACAATGCCGGCGCGCTCATCAACAAACCATTTGCCGAATTGGGCGAAGCCGATTTTGTAGAAATGCTGCAAAGCAACTACCTCGGCCATGTGCGGATGATCCAGGCGATGCTGTTTTTAATGGCCAAAAATTCGCACATCGTCAACATTGGCAGCATGGGCGGTTTCCAGGGAAGTGCCAAATTTTTGGGCTTATCTGCTTATTCGGCCAGCAAAGCTGCTTTGCATACGCTAACCGAATGTTTGGCACAAGAACTTGCTCCGCAGGAAATAAAAGTGAACTGTTTAGCTTTAGGATCAGCACAAACCGAAATGCTGGAACGCGCTTTTCCGGGCTACCAATCGCCGGTTCTGGCTTTTGAAATGGGCAAATACGTTGCTAATTTTGCACTGACTGGACACAAGTTTTTTAATGGGAAAGTGCTGCCGGTAGCTTTGAGTACGCCCTAAAGTTCATGTGCAAAAGTTTATAGTTGATGGGTAATAGCTCATAGTTGATAGCTGTAACCAAAAACTATGAACTATAAACCATTAACCACCTTACCTCTTTCCACCCAGCATCAAAATTTCGTTCACCACAATTTCGGTAACATACCGTTTGATGCCTTCTTTATCGGTATAATTTCGGGTTGCCAGTTTACCTTCAATGCTGATCTCGTCGCCTTTTTTCAAATAGCTTTCGGCAATTTCGGCCTGCTTGCCCCACAGGATCAGGTTGTGCCATTGCGTGTCGGTTACTTTTTCGCCTTTCTGGTTGTGGTAAGTTTCGTTGGTAGCCAAGGCCAACTTTGCCATTTTTTTGTTTTCGTCGAAGCTTTTTACTTCCGGGTTGGTGCCTAAGTTTCCTACCAGGCGTACACTGTTTTTTAAGGTGCTCATCGTTTTGTTTTTTGTTTTGAACTGATGGTACAAAGGTGTGGCGAATCGTTATCTTAGTCGGATAGTAAGCGGGTATAGTTGGATGTTTTCGTTTGTAAGCGTTTGCAGACGGGTTAGAACTTGCGTTAATACACGCGTTGGCCGTTATTCTACCTGATACATCTCAACAAAAAACAGCCTTAAAATTTAAATTTTGTTGTCTGAATAGTTAACTTCGCGAAGTGAAAACCATTAGACAAGTTGTTGCTTACAAACGATACTTTTTGGACTTTTACGAAGACCAAACGGACGAAGTGCAACGCAAAATAGAATGGACTTTAAACTTATTAAGAAGCATTGACCGAGTTCCGAAAAAATATTTTGACTACATGACGGGAACGAACGGACTTTTTGAAGTTCGGGTTGAACTTGGCGGCAACATTTTCAGGATTTTTGCTTTTTTTGACAAAGGGAACCTGGTTATTTTAGGGAATGGATTTCAAAAAAAGACACAGAAAACACCAAAAACAGAAATTGAAAGAGCATTAAAAATAAAACAAGAATATGAAAACGAAAAAAGAAAATAACTTAACAACTCTTGACGAAATTCTCGATAAAAAATATGGCGAACGAGGAGCCGACAAAAGAGAAAAATGGGAACAAGATTTTGAAACATTTCAACTTGGCGTTTTGCTTGGGGAAGCAAGACAAAAACTTGGTATGACACAAGAAGAACTTGCAGAAAAATGCGGAACAAACAAATCCTATATTTCACGTATTGAAAATAATGCCAGCGACATACGCCTTTCAACATTAATGAAAATCATCAGAACTGGGTTTGGCGGACATTTAAAACTAACATTGCAACTATAAAAAAACGAACGCCCAACATTGGTTTGGCAAAAAAAGGTTGACAGTTTTAACATCAACATTTATTTGCTGTTTTGCTTCGGTTTCGGCGGACGAACTAAAATTTAGCCGGTAAAAGAAGCATCAACATTTGAGTATTAATTTAACTTTGGTTTTGGGCTGACGGGTTTTAATTGCTAGTTCTTCGCCAAGCCTTAAACGTTGAAAGCAAGTTTAAAAAACATAGCATATTGCTTACGACCTCTTTATCATTAATTAAATACAAAAATTCCTTTTATGACTAAATTGACAACTCTTATTCTGCTATTTTTTGCGTTGACATCTTGCATGGCTCAAAAGCCTAAATTGAATGCAGCAGATTATTGGAATAAACCTGTGGACTTAACTAAAGTGACCTACGAAGGTGGTGACGGAAAATCTATAGAAAATCCAATAATTATTAAAAATGCAGAAAACGAACGTAATGGCATTGCTTCTGAGTATATTTATTTAGCAAAACTTAATGGTAAAAAATTTAAAGATTGGAAACCAATTGGTCAGTCAACTAATACAGTGAATGGGAGAAAAATTGATTTGGTTAAAATTCAGATTATTGCAAAAAACGAAATAGTTACATACTATTTTGACATTACAGACTTTTATGGAAAGTAAGAAAACTTCATAGAAAAAACCTACCGCTAACATTGGTTTGGCAAAAAACTGGCCGACGAATTAAATATTAACTTTTGCTTTGCTATTTTGCTTCGGTTTCGGTAGAAGAAACAAAATTTAGCCGGTAAAAGAAGCATCAACATTTGAATATGAATTTAACTCTGGTTTTGTGCTGACGGGTTTTAAATACCAGTCTTTGCCAAGAATCCAACTTCAGGCAAAAATCGAATTATGGAACCAATAACTGATATAGAAATAATCGAATTACTAAACCGGATCTTTGATAATTCAAAAACCTTGTTAGCATTAATAGCACCAACTGGTTGGCGCTTTTCGGCGTATGTCAATTTTTTTCATCCAACACCTAAACAACAATTTGAAGAGGAAAAAGCGCTACGTGAGCGTTTGAATAAACTGGCAAAAAATCAAACACCAATTAAAAGTATTAACCTCAATGAATATCAACAAGATGATTTAAATAATATTTCAGAAACTGAAGAATTTCAATATGTATTAGGGCTTTCCGTGTATGATATTTTTTCTAACAATCACGAAGTGTATAGTAATGATAACCAGGTTTATGATTTAGGTTCATTTAGAGGAAGCGGCAGTTTTATTGCCGACTTTTTAAATAATAAAAACCCTGCAAGTAAAAATTACGACTACTTAGATTTTTATATGGGATCCGTTTGGATAGAAAGCAGGGCGAACTTATTGCCTTTCTATGAATACATATTTCAAATATTGAAGAACGAAAAATGTGATTGGAATTATTGCTTCCCAAGATTGTATCTTTTGGACATGCGCAACAAAGAAACCAATGAAGCAGAATCTACATTGGATTACAAACCGGAAAAATCAATGCCTAACGAAATCGAAAGAATAAATAAAGAAAAGGAAATTGAAAAATTTCAAAATGAATTAGATTCATCTTTTCAGAAAGGATACGAAGATGCAAAGTATAAACCTTTAATATCTATTGTGCAAGCTTATAAAAATATTTATAAAAGCCTCCCAAAAGGCCACCCACAAAAGGATTTTGAATATGATCTTTAAACCCTAAATTAACGTTCTATTTTAAAAATCAAACATGAAGGCAAAATACATCAACCCGTTCACTGATTTCGGCTTTAAAAAAATCTTTGGAGAAGAAGCCAGCAAACCTTTACTGCTCGATTTTTTGAACGCACTTTTGCCGCAGCAAAACAAAATTTTAAACCTTTCTTTTAAAAATACTGAGCAACTTGGTCAAACCGATTTGGACAGAAAAGCCATTTACGCTATTTACTGCGAGAATGAGAACGGCGAAAAATTCATTGTAGAACTACAAAAAGCAAAGCAAAATTATTTTAAAGAAAGAACTGTTTTCTATTCCACTTTCCCCATCCGCGAACAGGCTGAAAAAGGCGAATGGAACTATAACCTCAAAGCTGTTTATTGCGTGGGTATCCTGGATTTTACTTTTGATGATTACAAAACCGTACAAGAGAAAACGGAAGTTGTACATACCATCAAATTAAAAAACCAAAACGGAAAAGTCTTTTATGAAAAACTGACTTACATTTACTTGGAAATGCCCAACTTCCATAAAACGGAAGCAGAACTGGAAACACGTTTAGACAAATGGCTGTATTTTATCCGAAACCTGGAAGATTTTCAAACCATCCCAACCATGTTTAAAGACGATATTTTTAACCAGGCTTTTGAAAAAGCAGAACTTGCCAAATTAGGCCATTCAGAATTAGACAGTTACGAAAACAGTTTAAAAACTTACCGAGATTTGAAAGGTGTAATTGATACTGCTTTTGGTGATGGGAAAGTGGAAGGGAAAACAGAAGGGCGATTAGAAGGCATTTCTGAAGGCAGATCAAAGGAAAAATTAGAAATTGCAAAAGCTTTAAAAGCAAGCGGCGTTTCAATAGAAACTATT
>CAXSBZ010000035.1:0-34385 GCA_964236465.1 uncultured Sphingobacteriaceae bacterium
ACCACTTCGGAGTTTACTAAAACTTAGGTGGTAAAAGAAGTATGGAGGTGTTTTTAAGGATTAAAAATCCTTAGTTAAGAGACTGGATTACAAACCACGACCAGTAGGTGACGAATCATAATGGAGATTACTGATGCTTAACCAAAGATTCCGTGTGCGATAAAGCATTTGGTTGTGTGGGAGATGATATTTAAATGTAATTAATAATCTAACATAACCAAGATGTAATGGAATTACCTGTACCGCATTGTTAGAACAGTCTGGTCAAGTGCTTCCTATTTTCCAGTCCCTGGTAATAATAATTCTTTCTTCCTCCTATCTACACTTGCAAAAATTACTTCAAGCACTCGTGGTATTTTAGTTTTATTCATTTTAGTGATATTACTGAGCAAGAGGTTTTGAATGTTTACAGTTATTCTAATCCATACCTTTTCGACTTTAGGCGCGTGCAGCCATAAATTTACGAAATTATGTGCATCTAATATTTGGACACTACAAAAGCAGATATGGATACGCCAGGTAAAAAGCTTATACTGAAATTTGTATCAGAAAAAACAAGATTATGAAAATAGTATTAACCGGCTCAATTGGTAACATTGGAAAACCGCTTACGCAAGCATTGGTAAAAAAGGGACATTTAGTAACTGTAATCAGTAGCAAAGAAGATCGAAAAGAAGCGATTGAATTACTCGGAGCAAAAGCAGCCATTGGCTCTATGTTTGACGCAGATTTTTTAACAGGCACATTCAGAGGTGCAAATATTGTGTATCTTATGGAAACGCTCGATGCTGTGGGCGGCATGTTTGACAAAAATGTAGATTTCATCGCAGGAATTAACAAAATTGGCTATGCTTACAAACATGCCATTGAACAGTCTGGAGTCAAACAAGTGGTGCATCTCAGCAGCATGGGTGCAGATATGAACCAAGGGACCGGATTTCTTATCTTTCACCACAATATGGAAACCATTCTTAGACAATTGACAGACGACATTTCTATTAAGTTTATACGTCCGGTAGGCTTTTACAGCAATATGTTCTCGTTTATGAGAAACATACAAACAGAAGGAGCCATTATTTCGAATTATGGCGGCAATCAAAAAAACCCTTGGGTTTCACCTTTGGATATAGCGGATGCAATTGCCGAAGAAATGGAAAAGCCTTTTAACGGCAAAACGGTTCGGTATGTTGCCAGTGATGAAGTTTCACCCAACGAAGTTGCAAAAGCACTCGGAGCAGCTATAGGCAAGCCAGATTTAGAGTGGAAAGTAATTGCCAATGAACAATTATTAAAGGTATGGCTAAACGCCGGAATGAACCCACAGATGGCAAACGGCTTTGTAGAAATGCAGGACAGTCAGGGTAACGGTACCATATATAAAGATTACTACCGCAATAAGCCGGTTTTAGGAAACGTAAAAATAGAAGATTTTGCAAAAGAATTTGCGAACGCTTATCGTATTAACTCAAACCAATAAATTTCAATCTGCCAAATAAGTGGGTTAACTTGTATATTTCATTTCCCTTGAAAAAAGAATTTAATAATTGCAAAGGATCAACTTTAACGAATTTCCAGTTGCTTTTTCAGGTTGTATAAAATTTATAAGTAAATACTTAGAGCCTGTTTAAATTTTATTCAATTTATTTTCTATGCTTCTTTTATCACCTAAAAATTGGCAAGCATTTCATTTTTGATTTGTTTAAATGGACGCAAACACCAATTTTTATACGATAAAAGAAGCATTAACCTTCCTTCTTGTATTAATTTAAACAGACTGTTACTGTTTTTTAATAAAATTATTATAAATGACAAACGTTCAAAGAGTAAAAACGATCAATGAATATCATCGCATACGTGGATTTTCCGAACCGGATCATCCTCTAATCAGTGTTGTTAATTATGCTGACCTTTTACTGCCATCCGGTAAAGATCCCGTGAGTTGGGTTTATGATTTTTATATGATTACGCTGAAAAGAAACTTGAACGGAAAAATTAAATACGGGCAGCAGGAATATGATTTTGATGAAGGTATAATGTTTTTCATTTCACCGGGTCAGGTTTTTAGCATTGAAGCTGATCCTGATGCTTCACCTAACAAATCCGGGTGGATGCTTTTAATCCACCCGGACTTTCTATGGAATACGACTTTGGCCAAATCCATCAGAAAATATGAATACTTTGATTACACCGTAAATGAAGCCTTGTTTTTGTCGAAAAAAGAGGAAGGTACTATGCTAAGTATTATTGATAATATCCGACTGGAATACCATGCTAACATTGATAAATTTAGCGAGTATATTATTATTTCACAAATCGAGACCCTACTCAATTATGCCGATCGGTTTTATCACCGCCAATTTATCACAAGGAAAATAAGCAACCACCAGATTCTGGATCGTATAGAAACATTTCTTAACGCTTATTTTCGCAACGGTAATGTAGCCAGCAATGGGGTACCAACGGTACAGTTTGTTTCCGAACAAATGAATTTATCACAAGGCTATTTGAGTAACTTACTAAAGGTTGCGACTGGAAAGAGTACACAGGAACATATTCACACAAAGTTGATGGAAGTAGCTAAAGAGAATCTATCTACTACAAACCTGACCATCAGTGAAATTGCTTTTGAGTTGGGGTTTGAATACCCTCAGTCTTTTAGCAAGTTTTTTAAGAAAAGGAACAACCAGACTCCTATTGAATTCAGGCGATCGTTTAATTAATGACAGCGCTCCCAAAATCATCAAAGTGCATTAAATTAATACTATACTAATAACAAAAGGAAATAAATAATGGAAACAACTAAAATAGCATTAGTTACCGGCGGTAGCCGAGGATTGGGTAAAAATATAGCAGTTAGTCTGGCAAAAAAAGGAATTGATGTCATTCTTACCTATCACAGTAAAAAAGAAGAAGCAGATCAGGTAGTTTCCGAAATTGAAGGGTTGGGACGGAAGGCATTTGCCCTGCAACTGGATACTGGAAAATCGGATACTTTTGATGCTTTTATACAAAAAGTAGCTGCACATTTAAAAGATAAAAATGGCAACTCTAATTTTGATTTTTTAATAAACAATGCAGGAATAGGTATCAATAAACCTTTTTTAGAGACCACCGAGACTGATTTTGATTTAATGATGAATATTCACTTAAAAGGTGTGTATTTCTTAACGCAAAAGTCAGTTCCGTACCTTAACAAAGGCGGACGAATCATAAATATCTCAAGTGGTTTGGCAAGATATTCAGGTCCTGGTTTTTCGGCTTATGCAACAATGAAAAGTGGAATAGAAACTTTGACCCGCTACATCGCAAAAGAACTCGGAGCGCGCGGAATCGGTGCCAATGTGGTAGCTCCCGGACCGATTGAAACTGATTTTGATGGAGGAGGGGTTCGTGATAATAAGGAAATCAATAAACGGGTAGTTGCAAGCACAGCTTTGGGCAGGGTGGGTTTACCTGAGGATATTGGCGGTGTTGTAGCTTTCTTATGCACCGAAGATGCTCGCTGGATCAACGCACAGCGCATCGAGGTTTCCGGCGGGCAGAACTTATAAACATAGGCTGTCCTTTAAATTTCCCTTTTTGCTAATGCAAAGGCGGAAGATTTATTTCGAAGCTGATACGCACTACGCACTGGAGGTTGGGATTTATAATATTAACAATCCTGATCTCCAAGTTAAAAAATTCCCTTCCACTGGTGGGATTTGCAATCCGTCCTCCGAGCTAAGGATTTCTAATCCCACCTATTTTATCAACAAAACATCGATCAATCTCTGATGCCCCGCCATAGTTAATAGCAACTGTAAACATAATGTTCTGGTTGATAAACTATACCGGCAGTAACCGGATTGTTGTGCAAATAATCCAGCTTTTGTTCCAGCACGGCGTTAAGTAAATCAAAAAAAGATTAGCTTGAAATTGATTTGTTTACCATAGGATAAATTTTTCTGCTTCCGTTTGCGTCCTTTGTATAAC
This sequence comes from uncultured Sphingobacteriaceae bacterium, assembly GCA_964236465.1. Taxonomy (GTDB): domain Bacteria; phylum Bacteroidota; class Bacteroidia; order Sphingobacteriales; family Sphingobacteriaceae; genus Mucilaginibacter_A. The sequence continues at coordinate 3,973 of CAXSBZ010000035.1, forward strand.
AAGATAGTGTAATATGGAAAGCTTATATTCAAAAATAGTATTCAAAACGGTAAAAACTGTAATAGCAGTTAGTTATTCTTTGTGCTTAGGCAGCATCGCTTCCTTTATTGCAATGGATATAAGTGCAGGAAAAAAACCGACAGTAGAATTTTGGTTTTGGCAAAGGATATTTGTAAATCAAATTATGAACAATGTAACCACGCCAGGGGTTTGGTTGTTTATGTTAGGGAACATTGGCCTGTTTTTTACGCTTGGCAAGGAAAGAAAAAAGGCAAATATGCTACTTTTGATTTTGTCCATTTTAGTTGTTGTTAATGTACAAATCAACCTAAACCCTATCGCCAAAACAATAAACCAGCTATCGGTTCAACAATTCCAAACCACTACGTTCATTAAAGATTTTACAACAAAAAAAAACACTGAAGACACTTTTGGAGGAATCAATTTGCTTTTGTTGCTCGTTTATTTAGCAATCTATATTCTAAACACTTCTAAACCTCAATTTGAGTTAAACAGAAATGAGGTGGTAAAAGAAGTATAAAACGTGTTGTAATAACGGGACTACAAATACTGATTTATCACTTAAAAAATCATTACCCATTTTGTTATAAGTATCGGGACAACATTTGAAAACAAAATTTACAGGTATAAAAAAAGCATTATAAATTTTGTAGTGTAGTAAAAATTCAAACAGATCCTTAAAGCCTGTTTAATTTATTTTCCGTGCTTCTTTTATCACCTAAAAATCATCTGTTAATTATACTTTTTCTGTTGATGGTAGCATTTTAAAACAGAATTTACAGGCATAAAAGAAGCATTATAAATCCTCATCATAGAAATTTAAACAGGCTCTCAGAATAGTAGATTTAAAATGCAAGTACACTTTAATATCCAAATGCTTGCAGTAGCGAAACAGGTTTATGTTTGCAGGATTAAGTTATAAAATTTTGAAGAAAATCAGAATTATTTAGTTCAAACTATTTAAAACATAACTTTCAAAAGCAGCTTTTATAACAAGGCTGCCGCATATTGTATCAGTAACGAACAAAAAAACATGTAAAGTTAAGTGCAACAACGCTACTGCAATAGATTCAGAAATTTATCGGGACATTTTCAGTACAAGTGCTATGCGCGAGATTTGGTGCGACCAATACTGCATTCAGTCTTATCTTGATGTTGAGAAAGCCCTTAAATCGGCTATAGTTCATAAGGGCAGAAAGATTTACCAGTTTTGATGTCTGCAAGAGTTTTCAACTGATTTTAAATCCTTTAATCTTTTTACAATTGTTTTTCACATGACGACTAAATTGAATAAGTAAATGATTATTAGCAAACTTTTAAGTCTGTGGCTTACAGCACTATTCGCTGTGGCTTACAGCACTATTCAAAGCAACATATTAATTAATTATAAACAGAAAGTTATGGTACAAGACACAATTTATCAATCACCTTTTACGCCCATTCAAAAAGGGAAAGCCCCGGGCATGACCTACCGATTACTTGCTGAAAATAATGGGGTAAAAGAATATGTAATTGTATTCGCCAAAGGCGACGAAATCTCATCCGGCATCAGCGATTTTGCAGCTAAAGAGAGTGTTTCATCTGCACGGTTTACCGCCATTGGCGCGTTAAAGCACTCCGTCACTGCCTGGTTCGATGCTACCCGCAAGGAATATAAACTGAATCCCATTGACCAGCAGGGCGAATTGATCTCTCTTATCGGAGACATTGCTTTATATAACGGAAAACCTGCCTTGCATACTCATTTCAGTGTTGGTCTTTCGGATGGCAGTGTGAAGGGCGGCCACCTTATAGAAGCAGTAACTTTTCCTACGGTAGAACTTTTTATGACGGTATTCCCAACGCCGCTTCAAAAAAAAAGGGATAAAGAAACCGATTTAGAACTGATACATCCTGAAATAATTTAAGGGTATAATATAATTTCAGGAAGCTTAAGTTAAAGGAGGCTCTAATCTATAAATCTACATTCATGATACAGGCATATAAATTATATACTGGCACAGACCAGCACTCGCATTTTATGAGAGGCACTGTTAAAGATAGCCACCCAACAGATGCAATTTCTATCAGTTTTAAAGAAACACCGCCTCATTCTTTCGACACACATACTGCGCCAGAAGTGCAATATGTAATTTCGTTAACGGGAACGCTTCTTTTTGAAACATGGCTGGGAGAAACCTTTATCCTTAAACCGGGCGATATCCTAATTGCAGCTGATACAAAAGGAAGCGGCCATAAATGGAAAATGATAGACGATCAGCCATGGAAACGCGCCTATATTGTAACTGCTAATAATGCAGAAATAAACTTCTACCCTAATGAATAACCGATACTTTTTATTCTTTCTCTTAACTCATGTACACGTTTTGTGCAGTGACAAATTTTAAGCGATACTGCTTCAACACTTACAACTGGAAGTAAACAGCTATAACCGCAAATTGAACGAAAAAGCGTATAAAATTTTTTAGCCCTTGTTGGTTTTCTTCACCATTTAAAATATAAAATCATGTACAACAACGCCACGGCGATAGATTCAGAAATTTACCGCGACATTTTCAGTACAAGTGCTATGCGCGAAATTTGGTGCGACCAATACCGCATTCAGTCTTATCTTGATGTTGAGAAAGCCCTTTCGCTCGCGCAAGGTGAGCTTGGTGTTATCCCGAAGGAAGCTGCCGTGGAAATCGCCTCTCATTGCAATGTTGCAGAGATGAATTTTGGCAAGCTAAAGGCTGTTACTGAACATGTAGGCTATCCGGTACTTCCGGTAGTAGAACAATTGACTGCACTTTGCAAAAACAACCTGGGGCAATGGAGCCATTGGGGTGCAACAACGCAGGATATCACAGATACAGCTACGGTATTACAGATCCGCGCTTCTCTTTTGGTTGTAGAACAAGATCTGAAGGCAGTTGACGAAGCACTGACGGACCTTGCCAAAAAATACCGGGATACACCGATGGCAGGCCGCAGCAACCTGCAGCAAGCCATCCCGATGACTTTTGGTTATAAGGCCGCCGTTTGGCTCGCTGGGATTAAAAGGCAGCTTGAGCGGCTCGAACAAATGAAAACACGGGTGCTAACAGGGGAATTTGGCGGGGCAGTCGGCACACTTGCATCTTTAGGTGAAAAAGGGCTTGCTGTGCAGGCAGGAATGATGAGCAAACTCGGACTTGCTCAACCTATAATTGCCTGGCATACCGTAAGGGACAATATTGCTGAAGTAGGCTGTTTTCTTGGGATATTATGTGGGCTACTTGACAAAATTGCTACCGATATTAAGGTAATGATGATGACTGAAGTAAACGAAGTGCAGGAGCCTGACGGAGGCGGAGGCCGCGGAGCTTCCAGCACGATGCCGCAGAAACGCAACCCTATTTCCTGTACTTATATTACGGCATGCAGCAGCGTTGTCAGGCAACATGCCGCAGCATTGTTAAATGCAATGAATGCCGATTTTGAACGGGCCACAGGAACTTGGGAGATAGAGTGGCTCGTGCTACCCGAAATTTTTTGCTACAGTTCTGGTGCACTCTCACAGGCAAAATTTATACTTAGCCAATTAATCGTACATCCTGATAATATGAGCAGGAATCTTAAGCTGACAGATGGCTTGGTTAATACCGAAGCTGTAATGATGGCCCTTGCCCCGAAAATGGGGCGCAGTATAGCCCATGATAAAATTTCTCAGATTTGCATAGCTGTATCACAGGGCAAAGGGCGGTTGATTGATTTGCTGTCAAACGATCCGGATATCAACAAACTGTTCGACCATAATGCACTGGAGAAACTACTTGATCCGGCCAATTACCTTGGTAACTCCGGAGCAATGGTGGACAAAGTAATAACCAATAAATAAAGGAGGAGTTAATTATGTATTTTTCTATTATTTGCCTTGATAAGCCCGGTGTTGGAGAACTGCGGGAGAAAACGCATGATGCGCATCTTGACTATCTTAAACAACACAAAGACAAGATGCACCTGGGTGGCCCATTTGAAAACGATGAGGGCGCAATAGTGGGAACGCTATTTATCGCAAATCTTGAAGATCATGCGGCTGCAAACGCATTTACTGACAATGAGCCTTTTCACAAAGCAGGGGTTTTTGAATCTGTTATTGTTCGGCGCTGGCGGCAGATGCAGCCCGAAATCGAACCCGGTGCAAACGCAAGCACCGCAAAGGAAGCCGGCTTGCAGATGAAAGAAGAAGGCCAGGGATGATATCTAACTGATTTGTTGTTTCGCACCGCCATTAATATTAAATATTGGACGTTTTTACATAACAGATGCTGCACTGTTTAGATTGCGCTGAATTACGGTCAACAGTTTAGTTTAATATGAAACCTAAACTACTTTTACAATAATTACAATAGTTGTCGCGTGACAAATGTTGTTAAAATCTGTTTAAATTTCCATCAACAAAAATCACAATGCTTCTTTTACCACTATAAAATCTATTTTTTTTAAGGTAAATATTGAAGTATGGACATTTGAGGATTTTTAGGTGATAAAAGAAGCATAAAAAATAAACCGGACAAATTAAATAGCTTTTTAACTGAAAAAATATTCAATAGCAATGCGCTATTCGTACCATCTATTGGTTTCGGCTTCTTAGCCCAAAAAGGCAATTCTGCGGGCAAAAATCCTTATTTTTTCCGGCAATTTATGTGCTGGTTCATAGTACTGATCAAATCCAATTAATTGTTTTTGATAAGGTAAATGTTGAATTGAAGATTAATAAAGCAGCTGTTTAAATTTTATCAGGTAAAAACAGCATCAAACAAAAATATAATAAAAAAGGAACCTCTGTACGGGAGGTTCCTTTAAATTTAAGCTTAAAAGATTACTTTTTCTTTTTGCCGCTGGCCATATCTTTGCCAGCTTTGCTTTTTTCTTCTTTAGAAGCTTTCGGATCTTTCAATGTCTTTGCATCTTCGGATTTTGATTTGTCTTTTGCAGCCATGAGGATAATAATTTAATGAATGTTTTTTAATGAATTTCAAAAAAGTATCAACAGAAATATCAGGCAGAGGGTTTTAAAAAATAGCAGATCAATAAAAATTTTCTTCCTGCTTTTACAGCAATTAAATCTTGCGGCACTAATGTTTTAAATAATTTGCGGCTGCAATAAAAACAAGTTTTGTCCACACGTACTCAAATAGCTTTTTCTACAATAAATTTTGGTGGTTGAAGTTATATTAGCTATATTTAATGTAGCAATACAACCTAACCCGTCTATTTACGTATATAAATTTTATATCCGAAAAAGAAAACACATGAATAAAAATTTTTTTAAAAAATCAATTTTGCTTTCTGTTGCCCTTTCTGTTACAATTATCGGTTCTGATCCAAAATCTTTTCTGGGCAATTTTGAACAGGAAAGCTTGTTTACACCACTTAAAAGCAGCAAAATATCATCACCTTCCGCTGTTCTGTATTCGGCTTATCTCAGCAATATTTACGAAACGGCTGATCTGTATGCCGCAGGTTTAAATTTGGATGTTTTTGCCAAAGCGGTTACCGGTTATCTCAATCTTAAAAAAACAAAACAGCTAAATCCCGATAATTCCATCCTGACCATTGTCGATTTTAATCAATCAAGCTGCAGCAAACGTATGTGGATTATTGATTTGCAAAATGCAAATTTATTGATGAATACCTGGGTGGCGCACGGCCAGGGAAGCGGTGAAAATATGGCCGGGCAGTTTTCTAATACAGACAGCTCGCACCAAAGCAGCTTAGGTTTTTACATTACGGGAGAAATTTACAATGGCAAACACGGCCGCTCACTTCGCCTGGATGGCATGGACAATGGGTTCAACTCCAATGCCCGTTCCCGCGATATTGTGGTTCATGCAGCAGATTATGTAAGCCAGCAAACAATTAACAGTACCGGCCGCTTGGGCAGAAGTTTTGGCTGCCCGGCCGTGTCCCCGGAACTGGCACCACAAATTATCAACCTTTTGAAAGATAAAACCGTTTTGTTTATCAATGGTGCCGATAACAAGTACGATTCTAAGTATTTAGATCAGGATTTTGCGGCCAATTATTTGTTTCCCAATGCAGATTTTCAGGAACCTCAACAAGTAATTTTATAAATAAAAATACTGTTTTTATGACAGCATTTTCTGGATATGAGTGTACAAAACTGTATCTAAACCATAAACATCCGGACGGTAAACTAACCTTCCGTTTTCGGCCCAACAGGTAACGTATGTAATATAAACCGGTACTTTTTCAGGTAGCGAAAGATTTCTGGCTTTTGGTATCGTATCCTGCATATCTTTTTCAATCTGCTCATACTGGCTGCCATCACCAAACAAAATGTGCGCCAGTTCCAAAGGATGTTCCAGCCGCACACAGCCGTGGCTTACAGCACGCATACTTTGGCCAAAAGCAGCTTTTGCCGGCGTATCGTGCAGATAAACACTGCTTTTGTTTGGGAATAAAAACTTGATTTTCCCCAAGGCATTTCCTTCGCCGGATTGCTGTTTGAATGAATAATTTGTGTTGGTTTTTGATACTGCAGACCAGTTGATCGTTTCCGGGTTTTCTACTTTTTTACCATTTTCATAAACATCAATGTTTTTGTTTGACAGATAATAAGGATCTGCAGCAGCTTGCACAATGATCTCGTTGGAAGCAATACTTTGCGGAATATTCCAAATCGGATTCACCTGCACACTATTAATTTCACTGTTTAGTTGCGGCGTTTCCCGGCTGAAAGGCACGTCGCGTACTTTGTCATCTTCGCTGTATTCTGCCAGTTTTTTGTCCGAATTGGTTTTGTTCCGCCCCTCGCCTACGCAAACTTTCATGCTCAAAACAACTGAATCGTGGTCCATCACCTTCAAACCAAAATTGGCAATGTTCACCACCACGTAGCGCGCTTCCCTGGGTTTATTTTTCCAGCGCAGCCTTTCCAGGTTTACTTTCAGGATGCGTTCTGTTTCGGTTTTCGTCATTCCCGGAGCCGTTTCACCATCAGATAAAGCTTTTTGCAGAGCCATATATTGTGGGTTTTTAGGCTGAATGCTGTCCAAATAACTTTTCAGGTCCTTCACCTCAAGCACCTGCGTCATGCTCAAACTGTCCGGCCGTTTGGTTTCAGTAAAGTATCGGGCATATATTTTTTTCGGGCTAATCACTCCAAACTGCATCGCATTGCTATAATTGATGAGTGAATTGGCGGTTATAATTTCCAGTTCGGCAATGGTTTTGTAAGCATCATCTTTGGTTTTGATGCTGTTTTTATCGACTATTTTTTGGAGCAATGTTTCCATTTCCGCAGCCTGAAACATTTTTGGGTCCAGCCCGTGTTCAGTGGCTTTCAAATAATATGCTTCTGCCGCCTGAATTTCATCTTTAGGTAAATGTTGCAACACAAAAACCGGCTCAAAATCATGCTGTTGGTAGTAAGCAGCAATCAATTTAGGATTGGTCATCAAAGATTTTTTTTCGATGAGCATCTGCTGGAAAACTGCCGAAAACTCTTCCGGATCCATTTGGTTAAAAACCAGGTTCTTATATTTATTACCCAAAATTTTTCCCATATCAGAATGCTTCTTTTTCTTCACACAACTATAGAGGCCAAAAAGTATCAGCAAAGAAAAAATGAGCGTTAAAAAGCGTATAGTTCTGTGCATATTGTTGTTTTGTAATTGATAAAAATATATTTGTGTTGCGTTTTTGTATTAAATATCCGGGTAAATATAACGTGATTTTTCCTAAAAAAGTTAGCTTTTTTTCCATGCTGTTTTTATCACCCCAAATTTTAGGTCGATAAAAACAGCATCAAAAATTTCGTCGTTTCTGTTTCGGTGTACCAGCATATTGGTTTATTTCTATTGAATCTTGCACGGCTTTTGGTAAATTAGAAAGCAGGTTGTAGCCCGTGTTTTTCTCAATATCCCGCACGGTACACACATATTGCTGCCAGTTTGGGTCGATGCTGTTGTTGTTCGGCGTATCGATAGCGATCAAAGTTGTGCTGCCGTTGATACGTTTCAAATCGTTGTTTCCGTTGGGGATAATCACCGCCACTTTCCAAATATGCGCCGGCACGTTCACTCTGCCTTGATCTATGGTTTCGGCATAACCTTTTGAACCCGTGCCGCCGGTGCCGTAGCTGCCCATCATCACATAAACTTCGTTGCCCAACTGCACCTGACTACGGCAAAAGCTTTCCAAATGTTCCCAGGTGTGCTGATTATTGTACGGTGCCTGCGGAACGATGTTGTCCATCAAAAACGTAGCCGAATTGGCATCCGAAGTGTTGGTGCGATCGCCCGACGGACAATTGTGGCCTTTATCAAAACCAGAACTTTTATAACTGTAATCCTGCACTTCGTACCAGCCGGCCGGCAATTTTGTGTCCGCCCGAAAATCATTTAACCGGGCTGAACTGCCCAGATCCGTGGAACCCAAATGCCAGCAAACCCAATTTGGCCCGCAGCGATCGCGGCTATAACTTTCAGTGTAATATTGCTGGTTGATGAGGTAATTGTTGTAATTAGCCTCGTCCGGCGTAGCACCGCTGGGGTTTCCGCAAAGCAAATTATCGTTATCGCCAGCGGCAACAGAATCCGTGCCGATAGGTTTGGGGTTGATGATTGTGTCGCCCGTACTCACCGCAATGCCACCGCCGCTCTGCACATCCTGCGTGCCGGTAATGGTAAAATCATCAATGTTGATGCGGTTTTTTCCGCCGGACAGCTTCCTGATTTCAAAACGCAAACGGCCGGTTTTATTGATGTTGAAAGTAACCGTTTGCAAATCCGGGCTGCTACTGGTAATTTTTGCACCGATTTGTGTAAAAGCATAATCACCATTTACAGCCACAAATAAAGCCCAATCAGAAGCTGCATCCTCACCATAAACGGCATGTTTTACAGTGATTGTGGCTGCACCATCCACCTCAAAAAGCATAGATAGTTTCCCGTTGTTTCTGATGCGGATAGATTGCTTCCCAGCTTTATGATCTGCTTCACTACTGCCAATCAGCGCATCCTGCAATAACCAACCGCCGGTTTTAAATACTACATTACCAACAGCATACGCAGCTTTTCGGCCTTGTTCAAAATCTTCTGTCAGGTTTTGGGCGATGCTGTAATTGCCGCCGTAACTAACCGAAGTTGGGTTGGCTGCCGGATTACTGTTGTTGATATTGCTACTGTTTCCGCAGGCATTAAACAACAAAACAGCTGAAAGTACAGCTATGATACGATGGTAATTTATAATAAAAAAGTGCATGTCCGGCCCAAAGTTCCGCGATAAAATTACTGCTAAAAGAAGCATTTATCAAACCGGAAAAACAGTGGCAGCATGTTTTAGGAATAAAGGCAGTCTTCGCACAAAATCAATCCAAAACTGGTGCGGCGCACATGGTCTTGAGCGGTCAATTCATTTTGGCAATTGCTGCAATGTTTAACTTCTGATGCAGCACAAAGACGGACAGCAATTGCGGCAACATCAGCGGATTGGTTTTGGATAGCAGGATTCATAAGCGAAGTTTTTTAAGTAGATGATGCAACAGGTTTATCAATTTTTGATCCTGAAATTTGCAAACTGTAAACATCTGCCATTCAATTGATCTAAAAACATTTATGTAGAAAAACATGCCGTAAAAGAAGCATTGGCCTGAAATGCTGTAGAAAATTTTCAGCAGAAAAAACAATAACCACAAAAGGCAACTAATAATGTGGCAACAAGCCATGCTGTTTTTATCGTACAAAAATTTGCAGACGAAAAACTTTTTGTTAGTTTTGAAGCCTCCGGGGGATTAGCTCAGCTGGCTAGAGCGTTTGCATGGCATGCAAGAGGTCATCGGTTCGACTCCGATATTCTCCACATTGAAAATACAAGCTTTGCGAAATTTCGCAAAGCTTTTTTTGTGTCTGATAAAACTTTGATAAAACTAAAAGTCAAAAATAAAGAAGTGACAAAAACGAAGGACACCATGAATGTTTTTTCTGTAAATGCTGCTTTTCGAGCTTTATATTGGTTTTGAAAATAATGTTGCTATTTGATGAGAGGTAAACTCAATGCTTCGATACAAAACAGCTGTGTTTAAAGAATTTTATATTTCTAAAATGCTTTACTCTGTTTCTAACTTGTTGAGGTCTTGCGTAAATATCTATCATGACAGCCTAAACAGTTAATTTTTAACAGTTTTTGCCTTATTGATTATTTGCATCATGTTCTGTATTCCAGGTACTGTTGGCCTGTATCTCAAAAAGCAATCCAAGTATTGCATTAAAAATAATCAATTTTCAGAAGTAAAGGTCGAAGCAGGCAGCCCTTCCTTGTTAAACAAAGTTGCCTCGCTGGTGTCGCCCCAGGCATACCGCACATACACAGGGGCAGCAACGGAAGGGCTGCTGACCACTACTTTATTGCCCACTATTTTGGCTTGCGCCGGAACGTAAACTTTATCTGCCCCGGCCACCTCAAAGTTCGTCAGCCCTTTTTCCGATGCAAGCAGCCCGCTCCCAACAAAGTCAAATCCAACTATCAGTTCCCTGCCTGATGCAATAGTTTTTTGGTACAATGGGCCTGATACGACCACGTTTTTTCCATACTCATTAGCCAAGGCAAACCTGGCCAAACGGCTGCCAACTTCTTGTTTGTTGGGCGGGTGCGCCGTTATCAAATAGCCAATATCTAAAGTTGACACCATCCCGGTTTTAGGCAGTTTTAAGGCATAGCGTTGTGCGTCCCTCAATGGTGCGGCCTGGCCTTTCTGGTTTGGGTCTTTGTAAACGTTGGGCGCCAATTGGACAAAATAAAACGGAAACTGATGGCCCCATTTATTTCGCCAGTCTTCGATCATCAAAGGAAAAAGCTTTTTATATTGTTCGGCCCGGCCAACGTTGGATTCCCCCTGGTACCAGATTACGCCTTTGATAGTATAAGGGATTAGCGGGTTGATCATGGCATTGAAAAGCACGGTAGGCGAATTGCTGTTGATTTTAGGCTTTTCCCCCATGTTTTGGGGTTTTTCCTGCCCGTCTACAGTTTTGTTAAAGTCGCCCAGTTTTTCAAGGTAGCCTTTGCTTGTCCATGCTTCTGCCGGTGTGCCTCCGATAGAAGACTGGATGATCCCAATCGGCACATGCAGTTCCTGGTAAAGTTTTCGGGCGAAAAAATAAGCGGCGGCACTAAAATCCCCTGCAGTTTCCGGTGATGCAGCATTCCATTTGCCGCCGATAGAATCTAAAGGGGTTGTAGAGATACCAAAAGGCACTTTTAGCAAGCGGATGTTTGGATAACTGGCCTTGCTAATTTCCTGCCTTGAGTTCAAAATGGTATCGCCCGGCGGCCAGCCTTTTAAAGGTATATCCATGTTGGATTGTCCCGAGGCCAGCCAAACCTCACCAATCAGCACATCGTTAATTATGATGTTGCTATCTTTCGTTTTAATGTTGACGGTATAAGGGCCGCCTGCTTTGGGGGTAAGCAGTTTCGTTTTCCAATTGCCGGCAGCATCTGCATTCGTTGAAGCATTTTCCCCCCAACTGGCGGTAATAACCAGTTTTTCCCCAGGGCTTGATTGCCCCCAAAAGTTAACTTTTTCCTTCTGCTGAAGCACCATGTGGTCTGAAAACAAGTTGCATACTTTTAACGCTTTTTTTTCGCCTGGCAGAGATGAAAAAGCGGACAGGCCAAAAGCCATGGCCATAAAAAAGAGGAATGCTTTCATGGGTTTTTTATGAGGGATAAATCAATTTAGGCTGCCATTTAAATAAGATTACTTTCTTTTTAGTGCTGCAGCAATTGCTTTCTCTGCAAGTGGTTCCATCATTTTATAACCTTCCAGATTCGGGTGTACGCCATCTTTTGAAAGGTTAGCCGGCAGCCCTTTTCTTGCATCGGCCATCGCCGTAAAATAATCAAGGTAAACAATACTGTTTTTATCGGCATAAACTTTTAACATTTCGTTGAGGGCCGCAACTTTTGGTACCGGGTCTATAGATTTCCGCCAGGGAAAAGCAAAGGCCGGCATTACAGATGAAAGCACTACTTTGATATGGTTAGCTTTTGCCAGTTCAGCCATAGAAACGATGTTGCCAAACACATCCTCCAGTTTTGATGGCCCGTTGTTTTCAGCAATGTCATTTATCCCGGCAAGGATCACTACAACTTTGGGTTTTAGGTTGATCACGTCTTCGCGAAAACGCAGCAGCATTTGCCCGGTTGTTTGGCCGCTTATTCCACGGTCAAAATAAGGCTTACCGGCAAAAAACGTAGAGTCGTTGTTGATCCAAAAATCAGTGATCGAATCGCCCATATAAACAACCCGATTTTCTCCGGCGGTAGGCGGCGGTACTTTGCTGTTGGCTTCTGCATATTTCTTAATGTTTGCCCAGTCTTGTGCTTTGGCAGCTCTAATGGTAAAAAACAGTACCATAAGTACTGATAATAGTTTTTTAATCATGATTAATAATTTAAATCTGTTGTAAAAATTTAGAAAAATAAAGGCTGTTTGGATTTTGTTTAACCTGTTCCTGATGCTTCTTTTATGCCATAAAAACTTATAAAATTTAATTGTTCTTTTTTTAAAACATAATATACAACACTAATTTTTAGGTGATAAAAGAAGTATTGCTATTTTTTCAGATATAAATTTAATCAGGCTTTTATTATTGATCCTACCTTTAATTTTTCTGTGTTTGAATAAAAACAGCTGTAGGATTTTTAAAATAAAAAGCAGTTATGTTGGGATCAAAAGCGGGTTTTACATTGAAATTAAAAAATTTATTTTTGCTCGGACAATTGGATTTGGTAACTAAAAGTTGTAGGCTTTGCATAAACCATATAAGGCTCTAAAGGTTTAGGCCCACAACCGTTTGAACCCACGCCCAGTGTTTTATGACTGATGCACAAAACCGTGCCTTTGCTTTTAGGCAGGTCTATTTTGTACTCTACCGGTTCCATTTCTTCATCACTGTACGGAAGGGCCGAAACCTGTAATAAGTCAGTATCATGTTTAATGGTTAAGCCTAAACCTTTTTCTGAACTTAATTTAGCCCATCGAACATCTTCGTGGTTGCCGCATTCCATGGGTTTTTCATACGGGGTAAGCTGCTTGGTTACACTACTGGAATAATAGCCTACATTAAAACCGCTCTTTCGGTCTCCATAATTTTCCATAGGGCCACGGCCCAGATAATCAAACTGGTTCAGGTCTTTACTTAAAAACATGCGTACACCAATCCTGGCAAGCACTAAGTTTGGATTGCTATCAACAAAACTTACCTTGTTTGCAGCATTGATAATTCCATTGCTGTTTATGGTATAAACAATTTGATGATGAACAACAAAGGCTTGGTTGCCGGTTCCGGTCAAGCTTACTTTTATTTCAACTTCTTTAGGTGAAACCTGCCTGCTTTTTACTTCATCAGTAACCCAGGCAATTGTTTTTAAACCGTACTTCACCCAGTCCTGATACGCCCACATATCATCTTTTTGGTGTGGTGCACGCCATAAATGAAGCATTGGCCCGCCATTGTCTCTCAGTACATTATTGCCACCGGATTCCATCTTTGTAAAAGTACCTTTGGCTTTATCAAATTCAAGACTAAAGCCTGATCCTTTAACCTGGATAACATTTTTAGCGTCAGATAAAGTTAATGCCCCGCCTGCTATCTGTTCCTTTCCTGCAGCTACACCTATCGGCAACTCTAATTGTTGGGCAGCAACTTCAAAACCTTTTTTGGCCCATAGTTGATCGGTTGCCAGAGCAAAGGAAACCCGAAGGAAATATTCAGCTCCCGGTTTTGGGACAACTTTATAAGGTATTTTTATATCCTGTTCTCCACCCGGTTCAATTTCACTTAAAACAAGATTACCTGATGATATAGCTGCACCATTTTCACTGATCTCCCATTTAGCCGTTAAACCGTTTAAGTTGAGGAACTGATACCTGTTTTTAATGGTAACCTCACCGTTTCTCAAATCTTTAGCGCGAATACCAATCCATTGATAAGCATGTTTCAGCTCGGGGTAGTGCGGTTTGGGTGAGCGATCAGAAAATACAACCCCCTTGTGGATAAAATAATGGTCATTCGGATAGTCGCCAAAACCACCTCCGTAAGCGATGATTGGATGCTGAGGGTCACGGTTGTTGTAGAGACCCTGATCTTGCCATTCCCAAATTGCACCACCTAACAATGCAGGATATTTATCAAATAATTCGTTATAAATATCTACCGATCCCATAGAATTAAACATGGCATGGGCATATTCACATAAATAAAACGGCTTAGTAAGGGAAGCGTTATTAGCAGCTTTTTCTAAGTTATCCACCCCAGTGTACATTTCACTGTCCATATCGGCAGGGTTCTTGTCATTTCCTGTCCCGAAACCTTGGTAATGCGTTGGCCGATCATCAATAGCTTTGATAGCTGTTAATATAGCCCTGAAGTTGGAACCACCACTGCCGCATTCGTTGCCAAGCGACCAAATGATAACTGAGGGGTGGTTTTTAAAATTTTCTACATTGGCAACATTTCTGTCAATAAGGGCAGCTTTGATCCTGGGCTCCTCGTTAAACTGGTCCCAGGCACCATGACATTCTAAATTAGCTTCGGCAACAAGGTAAATACCGTATTCATCACACAGCTCATACCATCTCGGGTCGTCAGAATAGTGGCAGGTACGCACATGGTTACAGTTTGCCTGTTTAATCAATATAATATCTTTGATCATTTGCTCTTCGGTAACTGCATGTCCGTCATCCGGCCAGTTTTCGTGCCGATTAACGCCTTTTAATTTGATTGGTATACCGTTAACTAAAAACAGCCTTCCTTTAATTTCGATTTCTCGGAAACCAGTACGTGAAGACAGGGTTTCTACCGTATTGCTTCCGTCTTTAACAGTTATTAGCGTTGTATATAGTTTTGGTGTTTCTGCCGTCCATTTTTGTGGGTTTACTATATGGAAACTGGCATTTATCACTACTTCCTCTCCCGGTTTTAGTGTCGGGATGGGTTTAGTAACAACAGAGCCCGCCACGGGTACTGCCCCATTATATAAAGCAAACGCTAATATTCTCGGTTTGACACTTGTACTGCCATAGTTTTTTACTTTGGCTGCTACTGTTACGTTAGCATCTTTATATTGTTGATCAAAATTGGTTTTTATAGAATAATCTCTGATATGCTCTTGCGGGCTGCTCCACAGCGTTACATTCCTGAATATGCCGCTCATCCGCCACATGTCCTGGTCTTCCAGGTAACTGCCGGTGGTAAGGCGGTAAACTTCCACTGCTAAAGTATTTTTGCCCGGTTTGAGGTACTTAGTCAGGTCAAATTCCGCAGCATTGCGGCTGTTTACACTGTAACCAACTTTTTGGCCGTTTACCCAAATAAAAAAACCGGCATCAACACCATCAAAAGTGATAAACGTACGGCGGCCTTTCCATTCGGCCGGAACAGTGAAATCACGGCGGTAACTGCCAACAGGGTTTCTTTCTTTAAAAGCAGTATATTTCTCAGAAGGAGTGCTCATTACCCTCGGGAAATCTTTTTTGAACGGATAGGTAATGTTAGTGTAGATCGGCGTACCATAACCTTGCACCTGCCAGCTGGACGGTACTTTAATCTCCTTCCAGCCAGAAACATCGTACGAAGTTTTATAAAAATCAACCGGCCGTTTTTGTGGCCAGTCAACCCAGTTAAATTTCCACATCCCGTTTAAACTACGGCTGAAAGAAGAAGCATGACGATTGGTAGCAAGGGCTTCTTTTAACGAAGCATAAGGCATTAAAGTAGCATGCGATGCTTCTTTGTGGATACCGATGTTTTCCGGGTCTTCTATCTCTTTCGGTACAGATACGGAATCATATTTAGATTGTCCATTATTAGTTTGCGCCTGAAATCCTAAACCTATTTTACCTATAAACATAAAACCGAATATCAATAACAGCTTTACATTTTTTTTATTCAATCGGGTTTTGCTCATAGCGGTTTTTAACGGATGTAATACTTTTAATAACTGTAATAATTAGTATATGAATTAGGTTTGGGCTTTAAAACTTTTTGTAGTCAATCATAAACCATCACAGTTTATATAATATAACCCTTTTATTAATTTGAGGATCAATTGTATGCAAATTTTACTTTTATGCAGTGCGTATTTGGTTTTTAATTTGTTTAGATAAATGCAAACACCAATTTTTATAGGCTAAAAGAAGCATCAGTTTTCCTTGTGTTACTTTTTAAACAAGCATTATATCCGGTTTCGAAGATTATTGCAAAAACATAATTTCATGGCATAAAAGAAGCATATAAAATTTGTAAAAAAAGATTTGAACAGCTTGTAAAAAAAATCACTGAGGCAAGATGATTTTATAGTTAGTGTTTTCCCTTTTTAATCTTTTAACGGAAATGAATTAATCAATAGTGATACAGCACTGGAAGCTCCAAAATCTGACTTCGGCTTTATCTCACTTGTTTTGGTTCCCCATTTTGTTTGTATAATATTTTGCGAATTCCGGTTGTTGTAAGCCACTTTAGCATTCAAACGAAGCCAATCAACTAAATCTGTTTTATTGCCCTCGGTGGTGTACATCCGTGCATAACGTGCAAAAATCCCTTTAAAACCCGGCAAATCATTGCCTCCGTCTTCATTGTTAATTACCTGAGAGTTAAACATAGTGTCCCGGGTATATTGGGCAATTTTTTCTGCTTCTGCCAAGTAACTGTCCTTTTTAGTGTATTTATACAGCATAACCGCAGCACCTAAATAAGTCCCCTGGTTGTAGGTTGAACTCCATGTTCCGGTTTTAATAAGCCCTGTTTTTTTGTCTGTATCAATGTTGTCATTTACTTTACCGGTAGCGGCGTTTAGTAAGTGTATTTTAGACCAAGTGTATAAGGCAATGGCTTTATCGTAATAAGTATTATCGCCGGTAGCTTTGGCCAAATAACAGCAGGCTACCATAGCAGGTCCGTTTATGCAGGCATTTTTGGATGTTTTGGTTTCATACCAGTTCAGCCCGCCTCCGTAGGTATCGGTAGCTGCACGGGCATACATTTTGTCAAATTGCTCTTTGCCTTTCTCCAGATAAGTTTTATTACCGGTAAGTAGATAGCCCCGCACACAAAAAAGTACCGCCCAGGTAATGTCGTCATTGTATTTATTGTACATCCAATCGGCTTTGTTGCTTATAATAAAATTGTCGTACATGGTTTTAAACCTATTGATGTATTTAACATCTTTGGTAACTTCATAAGCGTCCAATAAAATTTCCATCATCTCTGCCCTGTCCCAAAAGCCTTTGCCTGTTTCTATTTGGTATTGGGTGTACCATGCATCAAATACCTTATCGGCTGTTGCAGCAGTAGGTGCAGCATTTTGTAGTTCCTCTTTCTGAAATAACCATTTTTGGGCATTCTTAACAGAAAAACGGCTTAAACCAACATTTGTACCATCTGCAATAGTATCAGCTGGAGATTTAACTGAAAAACTTGGGTTATCTGCCAATTTTAAATAGTAATATCCGTTTCCGGCTTTCTTAATATTCCATCTTACGTCGTTGTTGTTGGTGTTGTCATACTGCTCAACCTTTACAGTATCGGTTGCTGTGCCTGCTATGTGCAGCAGTTTTCCGCTTGCTGCGTTTGTTAAAGTATAAACACCTTTTCCAACAGCAGTAACTTTCCATCTTTGGGCGTTGGATTTGGTGTCTGTCCAGTAATCAACATGGGCACCATTGTCCAACGAAGAATTTTTTACCTCTAATAACTTGTTGCCAGCTTTTGATTTCAATGTATAGATTGCCCCGGAAGTTATGCCGGATACTTGGGCAAAGGCATGGGCTATGTTTGAAAAGAAAAATAGCAGTATGAGGATACGCAAATGAGATGTATTCATGTTCAGTTCAAGGATTAAAATTATTTAAGGCCTATTTAAATTTTGTCCCATTTATTTTCTATGCTTCTTTTACCACCTAAAAAATGGCAGGCATTTGCTTTATTCAGATGGATGCAAACACCAATTTTTAGGTGGTAAAAGAAGCATTGGCACCAATCCTAAGCCTGATCAAAAGATCTTGTATAAATTTAAATAGGCTCTTACTTTAGGGTTAGTTAACGATTATTTAAGCACTGCTGCCCATCCGCCATTACGTACCATGGTGATAGTCATTTTATCGCCTGCTTTTACCTGCATAGTTTTGTGGCGGTAATCCATTGCTTGGCGGCCTGCATTTATGCCATCCTCAAAGTAAGTCATGGTATAGGTTCTGCCTTTTCCTAAAAAGTCAAAGTTTAGTTCTATTTCCCTGGTCTTTTCTTTGCTGTTGGTTATGCCGCCAATAAACCACTTTTCGCCTTTGCGTTTGGCAACAATGGCAACCTCGCCAACGGTGGCTGCCAGTGCCTTAGTTTCATCCCAGGTAGTTGGCACGCTGGTAATAAATTCTGTACAATCCGGGCTGCGGTAATAAAGGGTAGGGTTATCGCACAGCATTTGTATGCCGCTTTCAAAAACAACATACAAGGCAAGCTGATTGACGCGGGTGCCTTTTGCTGCCGCGTTTGGCCGTGTCGCATTGTAAACTTCAGGCTGCATATTGATCATTGCGCCCGGTGTAAAATCCATAGGGCCAACGGCATTCCGCATAAACGGAAGATAGATGCTGTTGTCCGGATAGCAGCCGCCCATTTGCTCCAATCCCCTTACACCTTCGTACGAGATCAGGTTCGGATATTTATACTCTAAACCAGCAGGCTTAAACGCACCATGAAAATCAACAAATACTTGATATTTGGCAGCCTCTTTTACCACATCTTCATAATAGTTGACCATCCATTGATCGCTGCGCTCCATAAAATCTATCTTCACGCCTTTTATGCCCCATTCGTGAAAAGTCTTAAACAAACCCATGTTTTTATGCACGGTTAGCCAGGTTAGCCATAAAATAATATCAACGTTTTTGGTTTTACCATAACGGATCAATTCTTTTACGTCAACTTTTGGATTTGGCGTGTAAGGGTCAGTTGTACTTTTGGCCCAGCCTTCGTCCATAACAATGTATTTAATACCAAATTTTGAAGCAAAGTCAATATAATATTTATAGGTATCCAAGTTAAAGCCCGATACAAAATTGACATCAGGCCCGTAAGGTGAAGCATCGTTCCACCATTCCCAGCTTGCCTGCCCGGGCTTAATCCAGGATGGGTCGGCAATCACGCTTTTTGCCGCCAATTTTAGGGTCATGGTGTTTTGTAATAACTGCTTGTCATCTTTAGTGATCACAAAGTAACGCCAGGGGAAATTCCTGGTTCCGGTTGTTTTAGCGATATAATCTGCCGATTTTAAAATTTTCTGGCTGCGGTCGCCATCTGGGCCAAATTCAAGGGGCGTTTTTGGGAAGGCAGCCTCGGCACCATTATTTCCGGTACCTTTCAAAAACATGCCCGGGTAATCAGAAAGGTCAGACTCACTAATCAATATTTTATAATTTTTTTTGGTATCGATCAAAACCGGCAGGTTGGCCATTTTATCCGTTTGTTTCCAGTTGGCCGATTCAACGTGTTGGTAAAGCTCCTCGTAAGCACTTTTAAAGCCGTTGTTCTGCTGCAAGTGCAATAAATAATTATCAGGAAAATTGATGGCAAAATCCTCGCCCATTACCTCTACATCACCTTTTTTGCTGGTGATAAACCGATAGGCGATGCCGTCATCAAAAGCGCGAAACTCTACAACATAATTTCCTTTAAAGGTCATTTTCAAATCATTATAACTGCTTTTAATAGTTGAAAATTTTATCGGGATATAAGGCTTTATTGTTTCTTCACCCATGGTTTTCTTCGCCGATAACAATTTAGGGTTTTCGCCAAGTGCCCCGTCTTTCAGGGCCATTGCCAAGTGGTTTTTTGTCAATAGCTCCTGGTTATCACCCGATATTGAGTAATATATTTTATCGCTTAGGCTGACCGATACTTTTATTGCCCCGTCAGGGGAAAGCAGGTCAATTGATTTATTTTGGGCTTGGAGCTGTGCTGCCAATCCCAAAAACAGGATGAAACATTTTAAAAATTTGTTAATCAAATTCATGTTTTATGGTTTTATAAATCGCGTTAAAAGTAGTTTTCGTTGTTACCCAAATACTTAATTTGTATCTAATCTAATAGCTGTTTGTGGTTTTCTTCTACCTAAAAATAATATCAGTCGAGTTATTGGTGTAATTGGTTTTTTTTCTTTCAGGTTCTTTAACCGTAAGTTTTTTAAACGAGGCTTGATGGACATCATCTAAAACAATAGCTGTTCTGTAATCGGCTTGTGAGGCAGTAATGCCAAGCCCTATAAATTGCACTTTGCGGGCATGGCGGATGAAAACACCCCAGGCAGGCAGTTCTCCAAACATCGAATACTCAGGATAGCTGTTTGCCTTTTCAGGTATATCTTTCAGGTTGCCGATAGCTATTTTTGCTGACGCTTTATCCGCTCCTCCCGGAAGTTTTATCACAATATTTTTAAGCCTGATGTTGGAGATAACCTGATCAGGCATACCGGCAATTACTACGCCGGGCATCGCTTTAAGCGGGTTTTCCTCCGTCCGTATCTCAACATCAACATTTTGGATAGCTACATTTTCGACTTTGCCTTTGCGGCTGCCTTTGCGCGCTCCAGCACGCAAAAAAATAGCGTTGCCAATGTTTGTGCCCACCAAACCATCAACTTCAATATTTTCAATAGTGGCACCATCAACCGCTTCTAATGCAATGGCCGAGCGGTTGGTATCAAATACCTTGTTGTTCAATATTCGGATATTTTTAAAACCACCCAGCGATGCGGTACCAAATTTAATCCCGCTGGCCTCTGTTGTCATGCTGTTGTTTTGAATCAGGATATTTTGATTGATAAAATCAGGCCCTAATGATTTCAGGCAAATACCGTCATCACTAGCGTTGAAATACGAATTACTTACTTTAAAACCGTCGCAATCAACAATATCTATCCCGTCATTATTCCAAAACGCCCGGCTATCCACGCGGATGCTATCAACCGTTACGTTTTTACATTGGTTGTAACACTCCACCCAGCAAGCCGAGTTTTTTAAGTTGATGTTTTTAACCGTTACATTTTCGCAACCAAAAAGATTCAAGATCATGGGTCGGTTATCCTCGTCTGGCCGGCTTGCTGATCTATCTTTGATCAACCCTTTTTTAACCATTTCGCCTATAGCTGCTGCAAGTTCTTTTCCCTGGCCGTCAATAGTGCCTTTGCCGGTTATGCCGATGTTGTGTTGGTTAAGGCCTAGTATTAGGGCAAGCGAAGTATTAAAGTTATGGTCAAAGGGTGTGTTTTGCCTATCATAGTCAAACGGGTTTACAGAACCGAGCAAAACAGTGCCCTCATCTAATTGCAGTATTACATTTGATTTAAGGTGCAGGCAACCGGTAAGATATTTTCCGGCAGCAAAAACCAGCTTTCCTCCTCCGTTTTGACTGATATAATCAATGCCGAATTGAATAGAACGAGTGTTAAGAAAATTATCGCCAGAGCTGATGGCGAATAAAGATACCGGATAATCTTTAGCCGACACAGCAAAAACATTAACCAGTAAAATTGCCAGCGTTATCCGTAAATAAAAAAAACTAGTCTTCATAATGATAGATTTTACCATAATTCGACATTCAGGTTTAAATAGTTTTTGTAATTGGTTTTTAGAAAAATCAAATTTTGATTTTAACAAATTACCTGATTTAATTACCTTATATTAGTATTAATTGTAAAATTTTTTTACTCACAGTACATATTATACCAACCTTGGCACACCGTCAGGTATAAGTGCTGTTTCAAAAAAAGGCAACTACTTTTTTGATGAGGTTTTTTTAGTTTGATAAACCCTTTTTTGAACGTTGTTCAATTTATCTTATGTGCTTTTTTTACCGCCTAAAAACTATTGGGCTTTCTCGCTTTTCACATCAGTATAAAAACATGAACACAAAATTTATATGCCTAAAAGAAGCATGATCATTTTCTAATATAAATTTAAACGGGCCTTGAACGATCAACTATAGAAAGCTTTACTATTTTTTAGGTGATAAAAGAAGCATTGATAAATAAGCCCTTTATTTACAGTTAATGGATAAAATTAAACCAAAGCGTACCGCCAGAACTGCTCATCATCAGCATGGTTTAGCTGGCTTCTTAGCCCTCATTGATTTTGCTACCCGAAACTTAGTGCCGATAGCATTGACCCCTCATTTAAAAAATTAATACTACTCTCCGGAAAAGCCGGTTTCACATTATCATTTTTAGGCGCATGCTTTTCCTCGCCTGGGTGCAGCATTTAAATTTAGGATAGCCCCTAGGTTTCGACTGTAATCGTATAATTTTACTAATTTTTTTATTCAAAACAGGCTTGTTGATAATTTAGTTGATGGTGCCGGCCTTGATTAATTGGTGAATTTAATATCTTTTTCATCTTGAATAAATAAAACAGAAACAGCTGCACAAAACATAAATATACCGGCCAGTACAATAGCATAAATAGCGTGTCCGCCAAAAAGATGTTTCACCATCAAGCCGCCAAACAACCCATTTATAATTTGCGGCAATGTGATGAAGAAATTGAAAATCCCCATGTAAACGCCCATTTTCTGCGGAGGAATGGAGCCGGACAAAATTGCATAAGGCATAGCCAGGATGCTGCCCCAAGCCAGGCCAATACCGATCATAGAAATAATAAGCAGTTTTGGGTCTTGGATAAAAAAGATGGAAAGTAAACCTGCGCCACCGGCAACGAGGGATAAAGCATGTGTCGTTTTCCGGCTGGTAATACGGGCAAGTGACGGAAGGAACAACGCATAAATAGCCGAAACGCCGTTGTAAATCCCAAATAAAATACCAACCCAGTTGCCGGAATCTGCAAATTTGGAAGATGAGGTATCGTTTGATGCCACATGATAAACATGCTGTGCAATGGCTGGTGCAGCAAATACCCACATCGAAAATAAGGCAAACCAGGAAAAAAACTGGACTAAACCCAGCTGCCGCATCGTTTGGGGCATGTTTGCAAAATCCTTAAAAATGGTTAAAATGCCGCCTGGTTCTTCTTTTTGTACTTCTGCATGAAAAGCAGCATACTCTTCCGGCGGATATTCTTTAGTGGTAAAAATAGTCCACAATAGGCTGGCTATTAAAACAGCCGCACCAGTATAAAAAGAAAAAAGGACGTTGTTTGGAATATGGCTTGGATCGGCAGTTTTGGACACTCCCAAATATTCCGAAAAAATATAAGGCAGCCACGAACCTGCCACAGCACCAATCCCGATTAAAAAAGTTTGTGTTGAAAAACCTAAACCACGCTGGCTATCCGGCAGATTATCTGCAATCAAAGCGCGAAAAGGTTCCATCGCCACATTAAACGAGGCATCCATAATCATCAGCATCCCTGCCCCTACTAAAATCGGCGGCAAAATATAGGCCATAAAAGAAGCATTGGGCAAAAATATCAAAGCCATTGCTGCCAGCAATCCGCCGGTTAAAAAGTAGGGTTTCCGCCGGCCTAATTTTGTCCAGGTACGATCGCTGTAATGGCCAATAATTGGTTGCACAATCATGCCGGTTATGGGTGCGGCCAGCCAAAAAAGCGACAAATGCTCTACATCGGCACCAAAAGTTTGCAGGATCCGCGAGGCATTGCCGTTTTGCAGGGCAAAGCCAAACTGGATCCCTAAAAACCCAAAATTCATGTTCAATATCTGCCAGAAGCTGAGTCGCGGCCGTTCTAAAATTTTTCTCATACAGGTTTAAATCGTTTGGTTTGGTTAAAATTGGAACTGTCTTTTTATTGCAGTTCTAAAATGGTAATTGATTTTGTGGGCAAATTTAGGTTGGTGATCGTATTTGCTTTTTCGCCCGTCATCACATTGAAAGCTTTGGTAAATCCAGCTGTTCGTTCTACAAAACGTTCGGTTGTAATGGTTGTGGATTTTTCGTTGCTGTTATAAACGATCATAACTGTTTTTTGCTGGTCGTACCTGAAATACACGTAAACACCATCCTGCGGAATGTATTGCATCAATTTTCCGGTTTGCAAGGCAGTAGTATTTTTGCGGTAATTGGCCAGTTTTCGTACAAAATCAAAAGCTTCGTTTTCTTTTTCAGTACGGCCGGAAGCCACAAATTTGTTGACTTTATCGCCCGGCCAGCCGCCGGGGAAATCCAAACGCACCAAACCATCGGGATTGGAAAAGTTTTTCATCAGAAACTCATCACCATAATACAGCTGCGGAATGCCGCGCATGGTCAGCAACATCGCCATCCCAGCTTTGTATTTGTTAAAATCTTCTCCCACAACAGAGTAAAAACGGCTCATATCATGGTTATCCAAAAAGATCACATTTCGGGTGGCATCCTGATATAAAAAATCCTGTGCCAAAACCGAGTACAAACGGCCAACGCCGTCCGTCCAGCCACTTTTTACGTTCAATGCTTCGTTTATCGCATCTTTTATTTGCCCGTCGGTAATGCCGGGAAGTTGCGTATCAAAGCCGCGGTTCACCGTATTTCCCTGTGTAAAAAAAGCCTGATTGGCTACCGACCAAACTAATGTTTCTCCATAAATAGAAAGATGCGGAAATTCAGCTTTAACCTTTTTTGCCCAATCGGCCATGTATTCTGCATCATTATAAGGATAAGTATCCAAACGGAAACCATCCAAACCGGCATATTCTACCCACCAAATATGGTTTTGGGTGAGGTAATTTTGCACATAAGGATTATTTTCGTTCAAGTCAGCCATACGGGTATCAAACCAACCATCCAACATGGTTTTTTTATCGATAAAAGAAGCATGCGGGTCCATCACCACCGCATCATGAAAGTTGGAATTGGTATATTTTGGCCATTGATGCACCCAGCTTTTCATCGGCATATCCCGAATCAGCCAGGATTCTGTCCCGATGTGATTGTGCACCAAGTCTTTAATTACTTTTAATCCCAACGAATGGCATTTTTCTACATAAGCTTTATACAATTCGTTGGTGCCAAAACGCGGGTCAATTTTATAATAATCGGTAACGGCATAACCGTGATAAGAAGCGTGCGGCTCATCATTTTCGATTTCCGGCGTCATCCAAATAGTGGTAACGCCCAAATCTTTCAGGTAATCCAAATGGTTCATCAAACCTTGGATATCGCCGCCATGACGATGATAAATAGAATCGCGGTTTAAAGTGGTTTCCCGCATGGTTTTTACCACATCGTTGCTTTGATCACCGTTGGAAAAACGATCCGGCATCAGCAAATAAATCAAATCTTTGTTGGTAACGCCCTGGGCACGATTTGTGGCCAGGTTTCGTGCTTTCAGTTCGTATTTATACTCCAGATCAGCTTGCCCGGAAGCGGAAAAAATGATCGGGAAACTGCCGTTTTTGGCTGAAGAAGCGATTTCCAGATCTAAAAACAAATAGTTTGGGTTTTCTACTTTGTGCACTTCCGTCAGTTTTACACCAGCATAATTTAACTTTACAGCTCGTGAAGCGATATTATTTCCATGAACGACCAACTGCAGTTTAGGGTTTTTCATGCCCGTCCACCAAAAAGCCGGTTCTACGCGTTCTAATTTTGGGAGTTGGGCAAAAAGATTGGCTGCCAAAAAAACCAGCAACAAAGTTGTATTTAATTTAAATCCCATTAGCACAAATTCTAAAACATGTTTTTGCCAAAATTAATCAACCTTAATAAAAACCCACACCAAAAATTGTACTGTAAAAACAGTATCAGGCATGGTTTTTCAGTCAGCAGTTAGCAAAATTTATAATTGGTTTATCGGCCAAAAACCTTTCTTTCCGGCAATTAATTTTTGAATGGACGGATTTTGGTTTTGGCTAAACAAATATCTTTATTTTATTCTATATCGCCCGCTTTGGCCAGGATGCGTTGTTCAAATTTTTTGCCGCGAACCAGTGATTTTGCTTTCATCCGCACTATGTAAACGTAAATGGTTTTTTCTGAATATTCTGCGATTTTGGAGATCGTTTCGTTATCAAAAATCACTAATCTGTTTAAAGTAAAATTTCTCAAATTCATGATTGGCACTTCATGTTCTTTTAGCAAAAAATATTTTAGATGCTCCTTTTATCACTTAAAAATTATGTTCAACTATTTGAAGTTGAAGCAAATATGAATTTTATCAGGCTAAAAGAAGCATTGGTATTTTTTGATGTACATTTAAAAGGTGCTTAACAATTTAGGTTTTTCAAATAAACATCACGGGTAGAAAAGTTTTAGGCAAATTTTGTGCAAATAAAAAAGCAGTTGTGAATGTTTATTTCGTAACTGCTTTCTTACTGTGTGGGAGATACTGGGTTCGAACCAGTGACCCTCCCGGTGCAAAACCGGGATGCACTAAACCAGCTGAATTAATCTTCAATGATGAGTTTCTCTAACATTTTCCTGCTTTTTCAACTTTTTATTTGACGTTCCCGATTATTTGCACTACTTTTTGAAGTATTTTCTTCTTTCCATTTTAAGTCCCAATCCCCTGCCCGTCCTGTAAAGCCTTTATGATTAGTATTATGTTTTTTAATACGTTCGTTAAAGTTAGCGGTCGAGCCCCAGCATAATACCTATTTAAAGTAGGAGAATATAAAATGGATGTAAAAAATATAAATTGAAAAAGGCATCCGTTTGGATGCCTTTGTGGGAGATACTGGGTTCGAACCAGTGACCCTCTGCTTGTAAGGCAGATGCTCTGAACCAGCTGAGCTAATCTCCCCTGCTGTTCGGGACTGCAAATATAGAAGCAGGATTTATTTATGCAAAATATTTTTTCAAAATTATCATCTCAGCACTTCTTCCAGCACTTCATGCGAGCGGATCTGCCCGAAACCATCAATGTGCAAAGCATAATACTCCAGCAAACGGTCTAACAAAAACCGCCGAATATCGTTCGGAAGCCTGATTTCCGGCAAATCTTCAAAGTTCCGGCCAATCAATAGATTGAAATATTGCGTGTACGGCGGCGCGAGATATAGGTTGTGCTCCGGCCGTTTGGAAACAAACAAACCGTCTTTCAAATCAAAATAAGAAGTCTCTGTTTCGTTTTTTTCAGGATGAAAACCCAAATACCGGCTTAGATGCACCAAAAACAGCAAATGAAAATTGGCCAAACCACCTTCCTGATGGTCCAGCCACTCTACAGAATGAAAGATGAAGTTGAACAGCGTTTCGTCGGTTTCCTGTTGGCGGATAGCTTTGTAAATCACTTCGTTTAAAAAAATCACCAATGAAGATTTCACCAAACTATAAGGGATTTCTTTTAAAACCGGCACATTCCGCAGTTCAGTAACGCGCTGGATATTGCCGTTCGGTTTATGATAAACCACCATTTCCAGCAAGTGCAGCGGCTGCAGCATGTTCCGGCTGATCTTCGCTCGCGGCTTTTTTACGCCGTTGATCAGGTAGGATTGCAAGCCGAATTTCTCCGTAAAAACCTGTACAATCACGCTGCTTTCGCTGTAATCAGTGGTTTTGAAAACGATGCCGCGGGTTTTGTGTAACATTTGCCTAAACTAAAACAATCCGGCCGATATGAAGAAATGATACTGTTTTTATCGGCATAAATTTAGTGTCGATGCTGTTTTTATACCGATAAAAACAGCATTAGCTTGCAAAATCCTAACAATTTGTTTTTACAGGCAGTGATCAAAATTTCAGCTTAAAACCATATTTTTGCACCTCTTAAAATTAAGGTAAACGTATTGATGTACAAGGAATATAAGCAGCTAAATTTATCGGAAATTGGCCGTGATGTGCTCGAATTTTGGAAGCAAAACGACATCTTCGAGAAAAGTATCAGCAGCCGTCCGGCCAGTAAACCTTACACTTTTTATGAAGGCCCGCCTTCTGCCAACGGACTGCCAGGCATCCACCATGTGATGGCTCGCTCTATTAAAGATATTTTTTGTAGATATAAAACTTTAAAAGGCTACCAAGTAAAACGCAAAGGCGGCTGGGACACGCACGGTTTGCCGATTGAGCTGGCGGTTGAAAAAGCTTTAGGGATTACCAAAGACGACATCGGCAAAAAGATTTCTATCGAAGATTACAATGCCGAATGCCGCCGCGAAGTGCTGAAATACACAGATGTTTGGAACGACCTGACCGAGAAAATGGGTTATTGGGTTGATCTCGAAGATCCGTACATCACCTACAAAAACGAATATATTGAAACCCTTTGGTGGATTTTAAAGGAGTTTTACAACAAAGGATTACTGTACAAAGGTTACACTGTGCAGCCGTATTCGCCGGCTGCCGGAACGGGTTTGAGTTCGCACGAACTGAACCAGCCCGGCTGTTACCGCAATGTGAAAGACACTTCGATTACGGCAGAATTTCACTTGGTTAATAACCAAATCCATCCCTTAATCCCGGTTCTGTTTAAAGAAGAAACGGAAGATACCACGATTTTAGCCTGGACAACTACGCCCTGGACTTTGCCGTCCAATTGTGCTTTAGCCGTTGGCGATAAGATTGATTACGTCAAAATAAAAACTTTCAATCCTTATACTTTTGCGCCGGTGAGCGTGGTTTTGGCAAAGGATTTAATCAATCAATATTTTAAAAAAGAAGGTGAGAATGCTTCTTTTACCGACTATAATTCAGGCGATAAAATTATTCCCTGGGAAATTGCTGCCGAGTTTAAAGGCGCAGAATTAGTTGGTTTGCGCTATCACCAACTGATGCCTTATGTTTCCAACAAAGATTTGGAGCAAAATGCTTTCCGCGTAATTTCTGGTGATTTTGTAACGACCGATGATGGAACTGGCATCGTGCATACAGCTTCAATTTTTGGTGCGGATGACTTCCGAGTGGCGCGTGCAAACGGTGTTCCTTCTGTTTTGGTGAAAGATGAAAATGGTAAAGATGTTCCGCTGGTAAATAAGCAAGGGAAGTTTGTTGCAGAAGTAACGGATTTCGCTGGAAAATTCGTCAAAGAAGAATATTACAGCGATGCCGAGCGCGCTGATCCTGATTTTAAAGCGACAGATGTTTTAATCGCCATCAAACTAAAAGAAGACAACAAGGCATTCGACGTAAAAAAATACGAACACAGCTACCCGCATTGCTGGCGCACAGATAAACCGATTTTGTATTATCCGCTGGATAGCTGGTTTATCAAAACGACAGCTGTAAAAGATCGGATGGTGGAATTGAACAAAACCATCAACTGGAAACCAGAATCCACCGGAACCGGAAGGTTTGGCAACTGGCTGGAAAATTTGGTGGACTGGAACCTTTCGCGTTCAAGATATTGGGGAACGCCTTTGCCAATTTGGAGGGCTGATTATTTTGATTCTAATTTTGATAGAGAAATATGTGTCGGTAGCATTAATGAAATCAAGAGTTTGGGTGTCTATTTTTATTTTGAAAAAGCTAAAGAATATTTTCAACAGCACTCAGTAAGTGAAATATTTGAATTTCTTTCAATTGTTTATAATGAAGATAGCGAAAATGATTGGTACACTGTTGAAAAGCTCAAACAAGATAGTGAAAGAAATACAATTGAATTAAGACATTTTATTGATTTTTGCCCTAATAGAGATGTTCTTGTGAAAAAGTTTTCTACTTCAGTTGAAGATTTTTTTATTGAAAATAATATTCCATTTGATCTTCATAGACCTTATGTTGACAATATTATTTTGTCAAAAGCATATAACAACAAGACACATTATTTTTACAGAGAATCTGACCTAATCGACGTTTGGTTTGATTCCGGCGCGATGCCTTATGCGCAACATCATTTTCCGTTTGAGAATAAAGAAGCTTTTGAAAACTCTTTTCCGGCAGATTTTATTGCTGAGGGCGTTGACCAAACGCGCGGCTGGTTTTTTACGCTGCACGCCATCGCCGTAATGCTGATGGATTCTGTAGCTTACAAAAACGTGATTTCCAATGGATTAGTACTGGATAAAAACGGTAACAAAATGAGCAAACGTTTGGGCAATGGTGTCGATCCGTTTAAAACCATCGAAAAATATGGTGCCGATGCCACGCGCTGGTACATGATCAGCAATGCCTCTCCTTGGGATAATTTGAAATTTAATGAAGAAGGTTTGGACGAAGTGCGCCGTAAATTTTTCGGCACCTTGTACAACACGTATTCTTTCTTTGCTTTGTATGCCAATATTGATGGCTTTGAATATAAAGAAGCAGATATCGAACTGCAAAACCGACCGGAGATTGACCGCTGGATTTTATCCTTATTAAATACTTTAAGCCAGGAAGTGGATGGTTTTTATGCTGATTTTGAGCCGACAAAAGCAGCACGTGCTACTCAGGATTTTGTGGCTGCACATTTGAGCAATTGGGACGTTCGGCGGAGCCGCCGCCGTTTTTGGGAAGGCGATTACAGCGAGGCTCAACGT
>CAXSBZ010000036.1:0-33497 GCA_964236465.1 uncultured Sphingobacteriaceae bacterium
GCACAATCGGGTTGGGATAAGCAAAGAATTAGTGCTGACTTGGATGCTGTAATTTTAGGGATGCACGCCAAGTCAGACAATCCCGAACTGATAGAAGCGCAAGAAAAAGGCATCAAAATATACTCTTATCCGGAGTATGTTTACGAACAATCTAAGGATAAAATACGTGTGGTAATTGGTGGCAGCCATGGCAAAACAACTATTACTTCCATGATTTTACATGTGCTAAAAGAAGCATCGTTTGATTTTGATTATTTGGTTGGTGCACAATTGGAAGGTTTTGATACGATGGTCAGCCTGACCGATGCACCACTGATTATTATTGAAGGCGATGAATATTTGGCATCGCCGATAGACAGAAGGCCGAAGTTTCACTTGTATCAGGCAAACATTGGATTGATAAGCGGCATTGCCTGGGACCATATTAATGTGTTTCCAACCTTTGAGATTTATCTGCAACAGTTTGCTGTTTTTATCGATACAATTTTGGCAGGCGGGCAGTTGATTTATTGTGAGCAGGATGAAGTTTTAAAACATTTGGTAGAAGCAAATAATTCTGACATCAAAAAAATCCTGTATCGTTTTCCAGAATACTACATTGAAGATGGAATTACAAGTTTGATTTATCAAGATACAAAATATCCACTGCAAGTTTTTGGCAATCACAACTTGCTCAATTTAGAGGCGGCAAAAACAGTATGTTTAGCATTGCATATTGATGAGGAAACATTTTATAAAGCGATAAGTAGTTTTAAAGGTGCAGCTAAAAGATTAGAGCTGATTGGCAGCAACTTGCAAACAAATATTTACAAAGATTTTGCACATTCACCATCCAAACTTGCAGCAACAGTTGCGGCTGTAAAAAAACAGTTTCCAAACCGAAAACTGATTGCTTGCATAGAGCTGCATACTTTCAGTAGTTTGAACAAAGCATTTTTAAGTGAATATCAAGGAACAATAGGTGCTGCTGATGAAGCAATTGTGTTTATAGATGAGCATACTTTTGTGCAAAAAAATTTGGAACCTTATTCTGCACAACAAGTAAAAGAGGCTTTTAAGAATAAGGATATATTATTTTTTGTTCAGGCAGAAGCATTGTTTAAACACCTTAACAATTTGAACTATCAAGATACAAACTTATTGCTGATGAGTTCGGGCACTTTCGCCGGAACGGATTTGGTTGGCTTTGCAGAAACAATTTTATAGATCAATTAAAATTATCAAAAACAAATAACTAATTACCAAAGTAATCGTATAAATTGTAACTATTATAAATTGCTTTAAACTAATAATTAAGCGCTATGAAGTCATTAGGAAAAAAAATCAGGTTGTTGCGTCATCAAAAAGGTTGGAGCCAGGAAGATGTGGCCAAACAATTGGATATTTCGATACCTGCATTTTCCAAGATTGAAACTGGAATTACAGATATCAACTTATCAAGGTTAGAACAAATTTCAAAGTTGTATGAAATGTCTGTTGTGCAACTTTTAACTTTTAACGATACAGAGCAGGAGCAAAGATCAGCTTCTGAAATTGAATCTATGCAGAAAAAATTAGTGGAAAGAGAAGCAGAATTAATTGACTTGCAAAAAAAGGTAATTGAATTGTACGAAGAATTGAGAAGGCCAAAAGCAATTGCATAATCAGGCTTTGTAAGTCTGCAATTTGTGTACATTATTTACTTAAATATGTAGCGTAAAGTAACATGTTTTTTTCCAAACGTCACGTTCATAGCTTCATGAAGCGATAGCATTTTATCATTAAAATCTCCAACCCAGGATAGTTCTAATTCCTTGTATTGGTTTAAAGGATAAACATATTCTTTAAGTTTTATAAATATGGCTGATTCTAAACCATGTTTTTGAAACTTTTGCTTTGTGCCCATTACTACTGCACGCATCCGGCTTACCCCACGAAGTTTGCGGTATAAAAATTTTAATTTGCCAATCAGATTTAGCTTGCCATTCAAACCTTTGATCATCTGATTAGCATCTGGTAAAATTACAATGAATGCAGCTGGCTCTTTGTTGATATAAACAAACCAGACGAGTTTTGGATCCATAATTACCTTCATTTTCTCAAATGTTTCTAAAATGGTTTTGGGCTGGATAGGAGTGAAGTTTGTAAAATCACGCCAGGCATCATTATAGATTTCCTGGAAATCTGCTGCAAATTCCTTGATCTTTTTTGAATCAAAAGTTTTGAATTCGTATCCGGGTTTTTTAGCAACCCAGTTAGCTATTTGCGTAAAACGTTCGGGGAAAGGTTTATAAACTTCCAGATGATTGCTGATTTGCTCAAAAAGTGTATAAAAACCATAACGATCAAAAAAAGCTTTATAATAAGGATGATGATAGTTCATACCAAAAGCAGGAGGGGTAAAACCTTCAACTAATAATCCCCAAAAGCTATCGGTTTCGCCAAAATTGATAGGTCCATCCATGGCTTGCATGCCATATTGTTGTAACCAGTTTTTTGCAGTATCAAATAATAGGAAAGCAACAGCCTCATCATCAACACTTTCAAAAAAGCCGATTCCTCCGGTTGGTTGTTCGTTTTGATAAGCTTTTTTATCATTGATGAAAGCAGCAATACGTCCGATTAATTTTCCTTCATTATTTTTTACAATCCACCGGGTACATTTTCCGTGCTGAAAAAAGTTATTTTTTTTCGGGTCAAATACCGCTTCTATATTTTCATCAAGCGGGCAAATCCAGTTTGGATCATTTTTATAGAGAAGTTTTGCTGTCTCTAAAAAATCTTTTTTGCTCTTGTTATCAGCAATTTCTGTTACTGTCATTATTGTTTATAGGAAAGTTCAAATATAATCAAAGACCGTGTTGAAGTTGTTCAATTTGCAGCTTGCAGATAATTTTTTAATAAAATTAAAGGAGAAAATGAATTTATTGCTGAAAATCAGTGGTTTGTATTATAACTTACTTCATCTTCATATTTATTGATACTTCTTTTAGCACTGTAAAATCAGACAGTGACACTGTAAAAACCTCGAAAAATTTACCTGATAAAAGAAGCATACAGGCATTTAATTGCTTAAACCCAAACAAAAAAATACCGCTTCCGTTTAAACCAAAAGCCTGGAAATTGAACTTTGATAGTTTTTAGTTAAAATTTAATTCTGATCCAAAATTTTACTGTAAAATAACTTTATAATTAAAAATCTGCCGTTAAACATTAATCGTATATCAAACCAAAATCAACTTTAAAAAACTAATCAATTCAATTATTATGAAAATTTTCACAAAAAATGATGATCAACTCTTAACTTCCCCGGAAGCAGAGTCATCAAACGGAATGCAAAGGAGACAATTTTTGCGTTATGCCGGCATGGGTACTGCTGCTGTAGGTTTATTTGCTGCTGAAGCTTGTAA
The DNA here is from genome assembly GCA_964236465.1 of uncultured Sphingobacteriaceae bacterium. Lineage (GTDB taxonomy): Bacteria > Bacteroidota > Bacteroidia > Sphingobacteriales > Sphingobacteriaceae > Mucilaginibacter_A. Next base: position 3,390 of record CAXSBZ010000036.1, read on the forward strand.
AAAAGACAGAACCGCATACAAAGGTGTGTATTTAGGAAGCGGAGACATTGGTATATTGAATTATGCTTATGCTTTAGAGCAATTGGAAGCTGCTTTTTACATTCAGGTTGTGGGCAATGCTGCTTTTGCAACTCAATTTAGTGCTGATGAACAAGTGCTTATTACTGAAGTTAGAAACCACGAGGTTTTACACAGAGAGTTTTTTAAAGCAGCATTAGGTTCAAGTGCTATTCCTGATTTAGCTGTTAATTTCAGCTCAATTAATTTTGCAAGTCGTGCGAGTGTTATTACATCTGCTAAAGCTTTTGAAGATTTAGGTGTTTCTGCTTATAATGGTGCAGGATATTTGATCGTAAATCCTACTTATTTAACTTTAGCCGGCAAAATCGTTTCTGTTGAAGCACGTCATGCTGCATACTTTAGGGATTTAGTTTCTCCTAATACTTTTGTTGGACAAGATGTAGTTAACGTAGCCGGAAATGGCTTAGAATACGACAAAACACCACAATATGTTTTGGGAATGGCCAGTGCCTATATCACCACACCAATTAACGCATCTGATTTACCTACCTCTTAAAAAATCATCACCATGGACTTATTAAATATAATTCAAGAAATAGAAAAAGTTGACCCGGAATTTCAGGACAAAATTAGTCCACGCCGTGCAGCTATCAAAAATATCACCAGCTTTGGATCAAAAGTAGCTGTAGCTGCATTGCCATTTGCTTTAGGTTCTTTATTTAAAAAGGCTTATGCGCAGCAATCGACTAGCACTATTGTTGGAATATTAAATTATGCTTTAACATTAGAGTTTATTGAGTACAACTTTTATAACGTTGGCTTAAACGGTGCGATGAGCACAACATTAAAAGCAAGTTTAAGTGCTAATGAATTAGCTGGTTTAAATCTGATCACTACAGATGAAATGCACCATGTTACTTTTTTACAAACTGTAATTTCTTCTCTGGGTGGCACGCCAGTAGCTTATACTGCAGCAAGTTTTGATTTTACTGCTAAAGGTACTTTCCCAACTGTATTTACCAGCAGTGATACTTTCCTTGCTGTTGCAGAAACTTTTGAAGATACAGGCGTAAGAGCTTACAAAGGACAAGCTCCAAATTTATTACGTAACAAAACAGTATTAACAGCTGCTTTAGATATTCACTCGGTTGAAGCCCGCCATGCTTCTCACTTGCGTATGTTGCGTCGTGCAAGAATGCTGGCTTTAGGAATGACTCCTGCTGCTGCTATCAGACCTTGGATCACAGGTGCTAATGATACAGGTATTGCTGCTGTAAATGGTTCTTATGCAGGTGAAGATAACGTAATGCAAGGTGGTGTAAACGTAGCTACTGGTTTATCAGCATACAATACAATTGCTGGTGCAAATGCAACTACAAGTGCTACACAAGCTTTTGACGAACCATTGGACATGGCAACGGTTGTAGGAATTGTAACGCCATTCTTCAAATAAGAAGAAAGTAATAATCTTACAAAATAAAAGAGCGAAAATTATTTCGCTCTTTTTTTATGCCTGTAAAAGAAGCATTAGTAATTGATAACCTGTTCTTCCAATGCTTCGGGGATTTCTCGCCACTGGTATTTCTGGTTTCGTAATTGCGGTTCAAAACCAGCTTCAGTTATCGCATCCTGAATGCCTTTTGCTGTAAAACGATGCGGTGCACCTGCAGCCGAAACTACATTTTCTTCAATCATGATTGAACCAAAATCATTGGCACCGGCTTGCAAACACAATTGTGCCACTTGCTTTCCAACTGTCAGCCAGGAAGCTTGTATGTTTTTGATATTTGGCAGCATGATCCGGCTCAAAGCAATCATCCTGATATATTCATTTCCGCTTACATTATTGGTAATGCCGCGAACTTTCCGCAGCAATGTTCCGTCATCCTGAAAAGGCCATGGAATAAATGCCACAAAACCACAAGCTTCGGTAGGTTTTTCCGCCTGAACTTCCCGAATCCAAACCAAATGCTCAAAACGCTCTTCCAAAGTTTCTACATGGCCGAACATCATCGTTGCAGAACTGGGCAAGTTTAATTGATGAGCGGCACGCATTACATCCAGCCATTCCTTGCCGCCACATTTTCCTTTAGAAATCAAGCGGCGGACACGGTCATTCAAAATTTCTGCGCCTGCTCCCGGCAAAGAGTCTAATCCTGCTGTTTTTAGGGCAGATAAAACTTCATAATGGCTTAACTTATCCAACTTGGCAATATGTGCAATTTCTGGTGGCCCCAAAGAATGCAGTTTCAAATCAGGGTAAAGTTGTTTGAGTTGAGAAAAAAGATCAACGTAAAACTGTAAACCCAAATCCGGGTGATGGCCGCCTTGCAAAAGCAACTGGTCTCCTCCTAAACGAAAAGTTTCTTCTATCTTTTGTTTATATGTTTCAATATCGGTAATGTAACTGTCTTCGTGTCCCGGCCGCCGAAAAAAGTTACAGAACTTGCAATTGGCGATACAAACGTTTGTTGTATTTACATTCCGATCAATTTGCCAGGTAACTTTGCCATGCGGGACTTGGATTTTACGCAATTCATTGGCCGTAAACATCAGTTCGACAGTAGAAGCATTGTTGTAAAGAAAAAGACCTTCTTCAATGGTTAAAAATTCAAACTGAAGGGCACGGGCTAACAGTTCTGCTGTGTTCATATAGTAAAGATAGGTAGAAACCGTTAAACATAAATCAGTAGTACAGAAACTTACATTGGAGTGGAAAAGACGGAAAGCAGAAGCGTTTTGCTTGAATTATCACACTGATTTTTAAGTGATAAAAGAAGCATTGCCATCCTGGATTTATTTCAGGATCCTTAGGATATACAACTAAGCTTTTCACGAGTGATCCTGAAATAAATTCAGGATGACAGAACCATGCTAATTTACCGAATCATTACACCAGGTTTATTTAAAACAGGCAAGCGGATAAAGTTTGATTCGACAATGCTTTCCGGCAGAAAAATAAACTTTTTATCAAATATTTGATTTTCCACATAATAACTTAACCAGTATTCATTTGTCAAACCAAAAGTTTGCTCATCAATTGGCTCTACTAAAGCAAAACTGCTGGGTTGTACTTTTGGAAAAGAGTGGCGTAACGTAGAAGTTTTTACATCTTCGCCATCTTTAAAACCATAACCTTTTGAGGTAATTAAAGCATTTTCAATTTCTGTATTTTTAAGATTGATTAAGTAAACGTACCAAATCCTACCTTCCGGACTTTCACTTTCCAAAGCAACGGCAATGGCTACATCTTCTACTTTATTTTGTGGCAGGTCTTTGAGCATTAATTGTTATAGTAAACGTGTTTTAAGCCTCTAGAAACAAGTTGATATTATTTCTTTTTAGCTAATTTTTTAACGGTCTTTTTAGGTTCTTTTGCAGCTGTTTTGGTAATTTTTTTAGCAGGCTTTTTAAGTTCTTTTTCAGCCGGCTTTACAAATTTTTTGCCAAACTTCTTGGGTTCTTTTTCAGCTATTTCGGCCAAAGCTTTGCAATCTTCATAAGTAAGTTCTTCCGGTTCTTTTCCTTTCGGGATTTTTACATTGAGCTTTCCAAACTTGATATACGGACCCCAACGGCCATTCTCAATGCGCATAGCTTCATCTTCTGCAAAGGATTTGATCAATTTTTCTGCATCTGCCCGACGCTTGTTTTCAATAATTTCGATCCCGATTTTTTCATCAGCATCCAATGGGTCAATATCTTTCGGAATTGAATAAAATGCACCGTTATGGCGAATATAAGGACCGAATTTGCCAATAGCAACCGTCATATCTTCATCTTCAAAAAAACCGATTTTTTTTGGAAGTTTGAAGAGTTCCAAAGCTTCTTCCAGCGTGATGGTTTCAATCATTTGGCCGGTTCGCAAACTAGCATAAGCTGGTTTTTCTTCACCTTCTATGGCTTCGCCAATCTGTACAAACGGGCCATACCGACCGATACGAACGGTCATTTTTTTGTCGCTTTTTGGGTCGATACCTAATTCCCGCTCACCGCTCGCTCTATCAGCCGTTTTGATTGTTTCTTCTACTTCCTGATGAAAAGGATCATAAAACTTTTTGAGCATTTTCGTCCAGTCTTCCAAACCTTGTGCAATCTCATCAAACTGCTTTTCTACTCCTGCAGTGAAATGAAAATCCACAATGCCTTTAAAATGCTGTACCAGGAAATCATTTACTACTGCACCTATATCTGTTGGAAATAATTTAGATTTTTCGGCACCTGTAATTTCGGATTTCTGCTCTTTAACAATTTTGTTATCGGCAAGCATCAACACAGCATAATTTCGTGTTTTGCCTTCGCGGTCTTCTTTTACCACATAACCACGATTTTGTATGGTAGAAATAGTAGGTGCATAAGTAGATGGGCGGCCGATACCCAGCTCTTCCAGCTTTTTCACTAAACTGGCTTCTGTGTTTCTTGCGGGCGGACGACTAAAACGTTCCGTAGCATTTAAATCACGTATATTCAGTTGCTGGCCTTTGGTAAGTGGCGGCAGGATAGCGTTATCGCTATTGTCATCAGCTTTAGTTTCTTCTTCGTCAGTTGATTCTAAATAAACTTTCAAAAAACCATCGAACTTCAGCACTTCGCCATTGGCAACAAGCTCTTCTTTTCGGGTAGAAATACTGATTTTAGCAGTCGTTTTTTCAAATAAAGCATCGCTCATTTGAGAAGCAATTGCCCTTTTCCAAATCAATTCGTATAAACGGATTTCGGCAGCATCCCCATCGGTAGAATGATAATTAAAATATGTGGGGCGAATGGCTTCATGTGCTTCCTGTGCACTAGCAGACTTGGTTTTATATTTTCTGAAGTGATAATATTTATCTCCGTAAGCAGATTTGATTTCTTTAGACGCTGCCTCCAAAGCCGTATCCGATAAATTTACAGAATCGGTACGCATATAAGTGATTTTTCCGGCTTCGTACAAGCGCTGTGCTAAAGTCATCGTTTTGAGAACCGAGAAGCCGAATTTTGTGCTTGCTTCCTGCTGTAAAGTAGAAGTAGTAAAAGGTGCGGCCGGAGCACGTTTGGAAGGTTTGGTTTCCAAACTATTAACTGCAAAAACAGCTTCAATACAATCATTTAAAAACTTTTCTGCGTCGTTTTGCTGGATAAAACGTGTTGGCAGCTCAGCTTTAAAAACCTCTTTGTTTTTTCCTGTTGTAAAAACAGCAACCACGCGGTAAGCAGCTTCCGGTTTAAATTTGTTGATTTCACGTTCGCGCTCCACAATCAAACGAACGGCAACAGATTGCACGCGCCCGGCAGAAAGGGATGGTTTGATTTTTCTCCACAAAACAGGTGACAGTTCAAAGCCAACCAAGCGGTCTAAAACGCGCCTTGCCTGTTGTGCATTCACCAAGTTATAATCTATTTTTCGGGGTGATTCAATCGCTTTTAAAATCGCCGGTTTGGTAATTTCATGGAAAACAATGCGGCGTGTATTGGCATCTTTCAAACCTAAAGTTTCAAACAAATGCCAGGAAATGGCTTCGCCTTCGCGGTCCTCATCCGAAGCAAGCCAAACAATATCTGCTTCTTTGGCCAACTTTTTTAACTCATTAACCACTTGCTTTTTATCCGCAGGTACTTCATATTTTTGGATGAAACCATTGGATATATCAATAGCATCATCAGATTTTACCAAATCCCGAATGTGGCCATAGCTTGATTTCACCATAAAATCTTTGCCCAAATAGCCTTCAATCGTTTTGGCTTTTGCCGGTGATTCTACTATCAATAAATTTTTTGCCATTAAAATCGCTTAGTTTTTGCAAAGAAAACACAAAGAATACCAAAAACACAATGTTTGTGTGCTATAAATTGTAGCATACAAAGCAGTTTATTAAAATATGCTGCTAAAAGAAGTATCTGACAATTGATTTATTTTAAATTAAAAAACCGCCGCCCAGCAGATCATTTCCTTCATAAAAAACGGCTGATTGTCCGGGTGCAATACCGGAAACCTGATGATGAAAATTAATTTTCAGGTGATCATTCATCTGTACAACTGTACTTAAAGCACCCTGATCTTTATAACGGATTTTTGTAACCGCTTCAATGCCATCCTGCAAATGCGCGTATTTGATCAAATTAAAATCCCGTACCCAGGCTTCGCTGTTTTCCAGATCTTCCTGTTCGCCCAAAACAACAGTATTTGTATTTGGGTCGATTTTAGTTACGAACATCGGTTTGCCCAAGGCAATCCCCAATCCTTTGCGCTGCCCAATGGTATAAAACGGGTAGCCTTGGTGTTTGCCAACCACGGTTCCATCACGCAAAACAAAATTTCCACCGGCAACTTTTTCTTCCAAATCCTCTACCTGATGCTTTAAAAACGCGCGGTAATCATTATTCGGAACAAAGCAGATTTCGTAGCTTTCGCTTTTGCTGGCGAGTTCTAACTGACCCATTTCTACGGCCATCTGTTTAATTTCAGCTTTAGCAAAAGAACCTAACGGAAAATGTGTGCGAGCCAGGTTTTTCTGGGAAACGCCCCACAAAACGTACGACTGGTCTTTGTGCTCATCCCGGCCTTTGGAAATGATATAACGCTCATTTTCCTGCCGGATGTTGGCGTAATGGCCGGTGGCAATCAGTTCGCAATCCAATTTATCTGCCCTTTTTAGTAAAGCTTCCCACTTAATATGTGTATTGCAAAGCACGCACGGGTTTGGAGTACGCCCGGCCAGGTATTCATCCACAAAATTATTGATGACCGAACCGCCGAATTCACTTCGGATGTCTAATATATAATGCGGAAAACCATAGCCAACAGCCAGCGAACGGGCATCGTTTATACTATCCAAACTGCAGCAGCCGGTTTCTTTAGAACTGGAGCCGGAAGAAGCATAATCCCATGTTTTCATGGTCAGCCCGATCACTTCGTAGCCTTGCTCATGCAGCATTACAGCCGCCACCGAACTATCTACCCCGCCGCTCATCGCTACCAAAATCCTTCCGTGTTTGCTCATCTCGATATTAAAACACAAAGGTAAGTTATGGATTTTATATATAAAAAGCGCGCAAGTCAGCGTTAGGTAATACTAAAGCGTTACGGATTTTAAGGAATAACAATGAGGTTACGCTTTTTATGAAATACTTCTTTTATCACTATAATTTTTGTGTGAAGATTAAACCGTTGATGCGAAAAACTATGGGGTAAAAGAAGTATCCGGAAAAGTATAACTGTCTTAATTTAAAGTGTAAAAACTCTCTTTTTATATAGTTAAAGCAAGGAAACTTTAATCTTTTTCAGAATTATTAAAATATTGCAAAACAAATTTCTACTTTAGCCTTCACAACCAAATTATTCTTAATCTTCTTATTTTATGGCCAGCAATGTATATGACGCAATTGTTATTGGTTCCGGTATTTCTGGTGGATGGGCTGCTAAAGAACTAACCGAAAAAGGACTGAAAACAATTATTTTAGAGCGTGGTAGAAATATCGAACACATCAAAGATTATGTAAACGCTAATAAAGCTCCATGGGAATTTCCGCACAGAGGCGGCAAAACGCAGGAAATGATCAAGGATTATCCGGTTTTGAGCAGAGATTATACGCTGAACGAAATGAACCTGGATTATTGGACGAATGAAAAAGAAAGCCCATATGTAGAAACAAAACCTTTCGACTGGTTTCGCGGCTATCACGTTGGCGGCCGTTCGTTGATGTGGGGAAGGCAATCTTATCGCTGGGCAAATTCAGATTTTGAAGCCAATCTGCGAGACGGGATCGGTGTAGACTGGCCGATCCGGTATGCTGATTTGGATAAATGGTATGGTTATGCAGAGCGTTTTGCAGGCATCTCCGGAAACCGGGACGGCTTGTCTATTTTGCCTGATGGTGATTTTATGCCGGCGATGGAACTGAATATTGTAGAAAAAGACGTTGCAGCACGCTTGAAACAGCACTATAAAGGCCAACGTCCTATGATTATTGGCCGGACAGCAAATATTACGGTGGCGCACAACAACCGTACGAATTGCCAATACCGTAACAAATGCTGGCTGGGCTGCCCGTTCGGTGCTTACTTCAGCACACAGTCTTCAACATTGCCAGCAGCTACGGCAACGGGAAATCTGACCGTTCGCCCTTTCTCCATTGTTACCCGAATTTTATATGATAAAAACACTAAAAAAGCTACAGGTGTAGAGGTTTTAGATGCGGAGACGAAACAAACTTATGAGTACAAAGCTAAAATCGTATTTGTAAATGCTTCCACCATCAACTCTGCTTGGGTTTTAATGAACTCTGCAACAGATGTTTGGCCTGGTGGTTTGGGCAGTAGCAGTGGCGAATTAGGCCATAATTTGATGGACCATCATTTGGGCGTTGGTGCTTCCGGACATGTGGACGGTTATGATGATAAATATTACTTTGGCCGCAGGGCAAATGGTTTTTATATCCCGCGTTTCCGCAATGTAAATGGCGAAAAGCGCGATTATATCCGTGGTTTTGGTTATCAGGGAAGTGCTGGCCGGGACAGATGGAACCGTGAAATTGCCGAACTGAATATTGGGGGTGATTTTAAAGATGCTTTGTCAGAACCAGGTGGCTGGTCGATTGGAATGGGTGGTTTTGGCGAAACACTGCCTTATCATGATAACAAAGTATCTCTGGATAAAACGAAAAAAGATGCTTGGGGATTACCTATTTTGGCTATTGATGCAGTGATCAGGGATAATGAAAAGAAAATGCGGTTAGACATGATGCAGGATGCCAAAGAAATATTGGAGGCAGCCGGTGCAAAAAACGTGCAGAGTTATACAACAGAAGCCGTCTTAGGCAAAGGTATCCATGAAATGGGCACTGCACGCATGGGTCGGGATCCTAAAACTTCAGTATTAAATGAATGGAACCAAGTTTGGGACGCAAAAAATGTATTTGTAACTGATGGTGCAGCTATGACTTCGTCGGCTTGCCAAAATCCTTCGCTTACCTACATGGCTTTAACAGCGCGTGCAGCTGATTATGCCGTAAGCGAATTGAAGAAAGGTAATATTTAAGCTGTTTTTACAGGTATATATTTGTTAAACTAATTATCAAAATTTAACCAATGGAAGATCAAGATTCAACTCTTGCCCAAAGCTCCAGACGCAGTTTTATCAAAAGCACCGCAGTAGCTGCTGCGGCTTTCACAATTGTTCCGCGTTTTGTTTTGGGTGGAAAAGGTTTTACGGCACCAAGCGATAAATTAATTATTGCTGGCGTGGGTGCCGGTGGAAAAGGAGAAAGCGATATTGCCAACTTTTACAAAAGCGGTAAAGCCGAAATTGGGTTTTTGTGTGATGTGGATGACCGCCGTGCCGCAAAATCGGTTGCAAGTTTCCCAAAAGCAAAATATTATAAAGACTGGCGTGAGCTTTTTGACAAAGAATTCAAAAAATTTGATGCAGTTTCCGTTTCTACGCCTGATCATAATCATGCTATTATTGCACTCACTGCAATGCAACATGGCAAACATGTGTATGTGCAAAAGCCATTAACGCATGATATTTACGAAGCCCGAATGCTTACGGAAGCTGCCAAAAAGTATAAAGTAGTTACACAAATGGGCAACCAGGGTTCCTCCAACGATGGGACACGCCTGCTTGCAGAATGGTATGATGACGGCCAGATTGGTGATGTGCATACTGTTTACTGCTGGACAAATCGTCCGGTTTGGCCTCAGGGGATTCCATGGCCTACCACAAAATCGGAAATTCCAAAAGAACTGGATTGGAACTTATGGCTGGGCACGGCTCCCAGTAAAAATTATGTGGATAAATTAGTCCCTTTTAACTGGCGCGGCTGGTGGGATTACGGCACTGGTGCCTTGGGAGATATGGGTTGCCATTTGGTTGAAGCTCCTTTTAGAGTATTGGGTTTGCAGTATGCCAAAGATGTACAGGCCAGTGTGGGCAGTGTTTATGTTGATGAATTCAAACGCGGTATTTTCCCAGATAGCTGCCCGCCTTCCAGCCACATTACGCTTACTTTCCCAAAAACCAATAAAACCAAAGGCGACATTACTTTGCATTGGATGGATGGTGGAATACAACCCGAACGCCCTGAAGAATTAGGGGCAAACGAAAAATTTGGAGACGATGGAAACGGTACGCTGTTTATCGGCACAAAAGGCAAAATGATGGCTAGCACTTATTCTGCTGATCCTTTATTATTGCCAACATCCCGCACAAAAGAAGTGCAAGTGAAGCAAAAATTTGAACGCGTTCCTGGCGAGGCAAATGGCCATTACGCGCAATGGGTAGAAGCTTGCTTGGCCGGTTATGGCAAAAAGCAGGTTAGTTCTCCATTTGAAGTTGCTGGTCCGCTCACAGAAGCCTTATTAATGGCCAACCTGGCAGTACGCGGAAATGAGCTGAAAGGCGGTCATGTCAAAATGCTTTGGGACAATCAGAAAATGCGGATCACCAATTTTGATGCTGTAAACCAATACGTAAAACGCGAATACAGACAAGGCTGGAACCTCAACGCATAAGTTTATAATTATTAGATACTGTTTTTATCACACAAAAATATGGATAGGAGAGAAGCAATTTCAAGAGTTGCCTTACTGCTGGGCGGAACGGTTTTAGGAGCCGAGTTTTTCTTGCAAAGCGGCTGTAAATCAAGCCCTGAAAAAGTTAAAGAATTATTTGGTCAGCAACAGATTAGTTTGTTAGATGAAGTCTCAGATACTATTTTGCCAACCACAGCAACCCCAGGCGCAAAAGCAGCCGGTGTAGGCAAATTTATGGCCCTGATGGTTAAAGATTGTTATACGCCGGCCGATCAGAAAATCTTTACTGACGGTATAGAAAAACTGAACGAAGCATCTAAAAAGAAGAATAATAAAATGTTCATGGAGTCTGATCCTAAACAGCGAACTGCTCTTTTAATCGATTTAGATAACGAACAAAAAGCTTATCAAAAATCAAAAAAGAAAGATGATCCGAATCATTATTTCCGGATGATGAAAGAGCTGACTTTGCTTGGCTATTTTACTTCTGAAGTTGGTGCTACAAAAGCCTTGCGCTACTTGCCGGTTCCGGGAAAATATGATGGTGATGTGCCTTATAAAAAAGGTGAAAAAGCCTGGGCACTTTCCTGATAACCCACAAACATGAAGTTAAGATTAGGGATGATCGGTGGCGGGCAAGGTGCTTTTATTGGTGCTGTACATCGCATTGCTGCACGAATGGACGATCAGTACGAACTGGTCTGCGGTGCATTCAGCAGTGATTCGGCAAAATCAAAAGCGAGTGGTTTGTTGCTTAATATTAAAGAAAACAGGGTTTACAATTCCTGGCAGGAACTAATTGAAAAAGAAAAGCAACTATCTGAAAATGAACAGGTTCAGGTAATTAGTATTGTTACGCCAAACCATGTTCATTTTACCCCTGCAAAAGAAGCATTGGAAAACGGCTTCCATGTAATCCTGGATAAACCGGCAACATTTTCTTTGCAAGAAGCAAAAGATTTACAAAAGGTAATTGAAAGTACAGGAAACCTGTTTTGTCTCACACATACTTATACGGGTTATCCGATGGTAAAAGAAGCAAAGCAGTTTGTTTTTTCCGGTAAACTTGGCGAAATCAGAAAGGTTTATGTTGAATATCCGCAAGGCTGGCTCAGTAAATATGAAGAAGGAGGCGATAACAAGCAAGCTTCATGGCGCACTGATCCAACCAAAAGCGGTATTGCCGGGGCGATGGGCGATATTGGTACACACGCTTTCAATCTGTGCGAATATGTTTCCGGCCTGGAGATCACTAAACTTTGTGCCGATATAAACATCGTAGTAAAAGACCGTCAACTGGATGACGACGGTGCGGTTCTACTTAAATTTGATAACGGGGCAAGCGGCGTTTTAGTAGCCACGCAGGTTGCCGCTGGCGAAGAAAACAATGTCAGAATTAGAATCTATGGTGAAAAAGGCGGGATAGAATGGCAACAGAACGATGCCAATACTTTGCAGGTTAAAATATTAGATCAGCCGGTAGAATTATGGCGCACCGGTGGCAGCTATACCAGCTCTTTTGCACAACACAATACACGTACACCTGCCGGTCATCCCGAAGGTTATCTGGAGGCTTTTGCAAATTTGTATAAAAACTTTGCGCTTACGGTTAAAGCCCGTTTGGAAGGAAAAATACCTGAGCCTGAATATTTAGATTTTCCGGGGATTAAAGAAGGTGTCCGTGGGATGGCTTTTATAGAAAATGTGATTGCATCCGGCAAATCGGACAAAAAATGGACTGATTTTACAATTTAAAATATGACTACTTTATTAGGTCCGGGAATATTTTTAGCGCAATTTATTGGTGATGAAGCTCCGTTTAATACCTTGGATAGCATTTGTAAATGGGCTGCCGATCTGGGATTTGTCGGTATTCAAATGCCCACAAACAATACTTCTTTTATCGACCTAAAATTGGCGGCTGAAAGTAAAACTTATGCAGATGACCTGAACGGAAAAGTAAATAGCTATGGTTTGCAGATCACTGAACTTTCTACGCATTTGCAAGGACAATTGGTAGCAGTAAATCCGGCATACGATACTTTGTTTGATGCTTTTGCACCCGATCAATATAAAAATAACCCAAACGCACGGAAAGATTGGGCTATACAGCAATTAAAATACGCTGCAAAAGCTTCGCAAAATCTGGGTTTGAAAGCTCATGCTACTTTTAGCGGTGCTCTGTTGTGGCCGATGGTTTACCCATGGCCACAGCGTCCGGCTGGTTTGGTAGAAGCAGGTTTTACAGAACTGGCTAACCGATGGCTGCCGATCTTAAATACGTTTGATGAATGCGGAATAGATTTGTGCTACGAAATTCATCCCGGCGAGGACTTGCATGACGGCGTAACTTATGAGATGTTTCTGGAAAAAGTAAACCATCATCCGCGCGCTTGTTTGCTTTATGATCCTTCGCATTTTGTACTGCAATGCTTGGATTATCTGACTTATATTGATCATTATCATGAACGCATCAAAATGTTTCATGTCAAAGATGCGGAGTTCAATCCAACCGGAAAACAAGGCGTTTATGGCGGCTATCAAAACTGGATAGATCGGGCCGGCCGTTTCCGTTCTTTAGGTGACGGACAAGTAAATTTCAAAGCTATTTTTAGTAAAATGGCGGCTTATGACTACAAAGGCTGGGCAGTTTTAGAGTGGGAGTGTGCCATCAAAAATCAAGAAGATGGCGCACGAGAGGGTGCACAATTTATAAAAAATCACATCATCAAAGTAACTGAAAAAGCATTTGATGATTTTGCAGCATCCGGAGCAGATGCTTCTTTTAACCGTACTTTATTAGGAATATAATTTAATACAAATACAATGAAAAAAACAGTTATTATCCTTGGTTTATGCGCCATGATTGCCGCTTGCAGCAGTAATAAATCAGATCAAAATGCAGGCAATGACAGTGCAACTGCTACTAATCAAACGGCAACAAACGCTACTAAAACAGGCACTGATTCCAGTAAAGTTGGAATTGATTCTAACTCAGGAGCTACTACTTCATCAAAAGGTGCACAACTGCTGGCTTCTTCGGATTGTTTGGGTTGCCATAAAGAACAGGAAAAATTGGTTGGCCCTGCTTATAAAGAGGTTGCCGCAAAATATCCAGCTACAGAAGAAAATATTGATAAACTGGCCAACAAAGTTATTACTGGTGGCAGTGGCGTTTGGGGTTCCGTACCCATGTCTGCCCATCCAAACTTAGCTTTGAATGATGCGAAGGAAATGGTTAAATACATTTTGTCATTGAAATAAGATCAGTCATCTTTTTTATATCAACCTTAATCACATACAAGCAAAATGAATACTGCCATCCGAACTAAATTATCTGTAATGATGTTCCTGGAATTTTTTATCTGGGGGGCCTGGTTTGTAACTCTGGGAACTTATTTGTTAAAAGATCTCAAAACATCCGGAATCGAAGTTGGGGCGGCTGTTACTACGCAATCTATCGGAGCTATTGTTGCACCTTTTATCATTGGTTTGATCGCTGATAAATTTTTTTCGGCACAAAAAATTCTGGGCGTTCTGCATTTATTAGGTGGCGCATTACTTTGGTGGGCATCAACAGCTACTAATTTTGGCTCTTTTTATCCGGTCATTTTGGTTTACATGATATTGTATATGCCAACGCTGGCACTGGTAAACTCGGTTTCTTTTCGGCAAATGCAAAATCCAAGTAAAGAGTTTCCGCCAATTCGGGTATTAGGAACGATTGGATGGATTGTGGCAGGAGCATTGATCAGCTGGTTAAATTGGGATAAACAAGGCGGAGAAGGAGCATTGGTTAATACTTTCAAAATGGCTGCCATAGCTTCTATTGTATTAGGTTTTTTCAGTTTTACGTTACCTTCTACACCTCCTGTTAAACGCGGTGAAAGTACAACCGTAGGCGAGATTTTAGGTTTAGATGCTATTAGGTTGCTCAAAAATAGTTCTTACCTCATCTTCTTTATTGCTTCCATTGCCATTTGTGTTCCGCTTGCTTTTTATTATGGCTTTGCCAATCCTTTTTTTCAGGAAAAAGGTATGCAGGCTACAACAGTAACACAATCGCTTGGCCAGGTATCAGAAATAATATTTATGGTGATGATCCCTTTCTTTTTCGTGCGGTTAGGCGTTAAGAAAATGCTTGCTGTCGGGATGTTTACCTGGGCATTGCGTTATGTTTTATTTGCCTACGGTGATGCCAATTCTAATTATTGGATGCTGATTGCAGGTATCGTTTTGCATGGTGTTTGTTATGACTTCTTTTTCGTAACAGGGCAAATTTACACAGATAATTTGGCTGGAGAACGTTTCAAAAGTGCTGCACAAGGTTTCATCACTTTGGCTACTTATGGTGTTGGAATGCTGATTGGATCTTTAATCGCCGGACGCATTGTAGATAATTACAAAATTTCTGATACAGCACACAACTGGCAAACCATTTGGCTGATACCGGCAGGAATTGCAGCGGTAGTGATGGTTTTGTTTCTATTATTTTTTAGGGATAAAAACAGCATGGCAACAGATCCTACGCTAAACCTCGATGAACAAAAAGACATGCGTTTGGATGTATAAATAAAAAAATTATGCCATCTAACCAAAACCGACGTTCGGCTATCAAAAATATTATAGCCGGAACCGCAACTGTTGCATCCGGTAGCCTTGCTTCTTTTACCACCCTAAAAATGGAATCATCTTTGTCAGCTTTAAAAGGGAACATCAACCATTCCGTTTGCCGCTGGCCTTACAATGATCTCACTTTGGATGAACTTTGTGTACAAGCGAAAAAAATCGGGATAAAAGGAATCGATTTAATTGGGCCGAAAGAATGGCCGATTCTGAAAAACCACGCCATGGATTCCCCGATGTGCAATGGTGCAGAAATCAGCTTAACAGAAGGTTTCAACAACAAAAAATATCACGAAATTTTAATTAAAAATTATTCTGAAATGATTCCGCTGGTGGCCAAAGCTGGTTATACAAACCTGATTTGTTTCAGCGGAACCCGTGCCGGGATGGATAATGAAACCGGCTGGAATAATTGTGTGGAAGGATTGAAAAAAGTAATCGGATTGGCTGAAAAACATAAAGTTGTTTTGGTGATGGAATTGCTGAACAGTAAGCTTGACCATAAAGATTACCAATGCGACCGCACTTCCTGGGGCGCAGAACTGTGCAAAAGGCTTGGTTCAGAAAATTTTAAATTGCTGTTTGACATCTACCACATGCAGATTGATGAAGGTGATATCATTCAAAACATCAGAGATTATCATTCATATATTGCACATTATCATACAGGTGGTGTACCTGGAAGGAATGAAATTGATGATACACAGGAATTGTATTACCCGGCAATTATGCAGGCAATTGTAAAAACCGGTTTCAACGGATATGTGGCACAGGAATTTAAACCGAAGCAAAAAGACAAATTAGCATCGTTAAAAAAAGCAATTGAGATATGTGATGTATAAATTACTTGGATAAAAACAGTATCTCATCACTAATAATTATTTTAGAACTTCATGGCCACAAGAAGAAAATTTTTAGCCCAAACCGGATTAGCAGTTTCCGGAACACTGTTACTCCCGGATCTGTTATTTGCCAAACCTCATTATAAAGTTGGCCTGCAATTGTACAGCTTGCGCGATCAAATCAGCAATAATATTAAAGAAGTAATTGCCAAAACCGCAAAAGCAGGTTACCAGGAACTGGAAACTTATGGCTACGATCCGAACAAAGGGTTTTTTGGTTTGAGCCCGAAAGAATTTAAAGAAACACTATCTGCCAACGGCATGAGCACACCAAGCGGCCATTATGGTTTGGATTCTTATTTAGGAACTGCAAATGAAGAAGTGCTGAAAGTGTATATTGATGTTGCCAAAACAGCCGGACAAGAGTATCTGACCATACCATATATCGGTGCAGAGTTGCGGAAATCAGTAGATGACTTTAAAAATCTGGCAGAGAAAATGAACAAAGCAGCTGAAATTTGCAAAAAATCTGATTTGAAATTGGCTTATCATAATCATGATTTTGAGTTTAAGCCGATAGACGGAACAATGCTTTATGATGTTTTGCTGAAAGAAACTGAGCACAAATTGGTAAGTTTTGAAATGGATATTTACTGGGTTGTTCGTGCTGGGCAAAATCCTTTAAAACTGATTGACCAGCATCCAGGCCGTTTCCAAATGTGGCATATTAAAGATATGGACAAAGGTAAACCAGAATTGAATACAGAAGTTGGCAGCGGAAGTATTGATTTCAAGCAAATTTTTACCAAAGCCAAAAAAGCTGGTTTAAAACATATTTTTATGGAGCAGGAAAATTTTACCAACATCGATCCTTACAAAAGCATTGCCCAAAGCGCAGCTTATATCAAAAATAACTTGATCTAACATTTTCTAAATACTTCTTTTATCAACCTAAATTATGCGAAAAATATTTTTTTTGACAACCATTTTAACGGGAAGCTTTTTAATGGCGAATGCCCAACAAGCAGCAAAACATGAGGATACCGAGTTTTATGAACCGGTTCCGGCAATTGTTACACCCGGAAAGACGAATACTGAACCACCTTCGGATGCGATTATTTTGTTTAATGGCAGCAACCTTAATCAATGGGTTTCTACGGAAGACAACAGTAAACCGGCAGAATGGACGGTAGAAGGGAATATTCTTACCGTTAAAAAAGGCACGGGTAATATCGAAACCAAAAAGAAATTCAACAATTATCAATTGCATTTGGAGTGGCGGATTCCTGCAAATATCACCGGCGAAGGGCAAGCCCGTGGCAACAGTGGTGTTTTTTTAGCTTCAACCGGCAAAGGAGACGATGGTTATGAATTGCAGATCCTGGATAATTACAACAACAAAACTTATGTAAACGGCCAGGCCGGCAGTATTTATAAGCAATTTATTCCACTTGCAAATGCCAACAAAAAACCAGGCGATTGGCAAACTTATGATGTAATATGGCAGGCACCAACCTTCAAAACGGATGGTTCTGTAAATACACCTGCTACGGTTACGGTTCTATTTAATGGCGTGTTAGTGCAAAATCATATCGTTTTAAAAGGAGAGACCCGATATGTTGGGCAGCCTGTTTATAAAGCTTATTCTGGTGGTGCCCCAATTAAGTTGCAGGCACACGGCGACAAAAGTGAACCGGACAGCTTCCGTAATATCTGGGTCAGGGAATTGTAGAAACAGGATGATTTTAAGTGGATAAAAGAAGTATCGAACATATCATGTAGCAAATGCTTCTTTTACCGGGTATAATTTGTGATTGCAAAAAAAATATTTTTGCAATCACTTTTTTTTGCCGGCTACATTTTCCAGTACCACCATTGGTTGATGTGTATTCCAATCAGGTTTAAAATCTTTTTGATTGATTAAACTTCCGCCCATAGCAAAATTCCCCAATATGATATCCGGAAAACCGTCCTGGTTGTAGTCGCTTACATTCATGGTCAGCCATCGGCCATTATTTTCAATTGGTATTTTGTGTGGTGTAAATTGCAGATTATCAGTTTGTTCTAAATATTCAAACCCTTCCGTAGGATCATTTTTAAAATCTGCAAAGAAGGAAATAACAGCAATATCTAAATGTCCGTTGTGTTTAAAATCAGCAGCAACAGCTTTGGTGCAACCGTCAATATGATAAAAGTATTCCTTTTTAAACTTAAAATTCCCTTGGTTTACAAAAATATACACGCCATGATAAGGCTTCAAGATTTTAGAATAATCACTGTTATCTCCTGCTGTATAAAGAATATCCGGCTGGCCGTCGTGGTTAAAATCTGCTAATTGAAAGCTACTTGAACCGTAAATCGGAGGGAAATGCAAAATATTTTGCGTTGAGAAACCTCCTCGATGATCATTCAAGAAAAGCCAAATCCCTTCATCTGCTTGGGCAAAAAGGCACATCAAGTCCGGCCAGCCATCATGGTTATAATCACCAACCGTCAATTGCGTAGCACCCGGAACCAAACGGATTGGGATAGTTTTGAAATGTTGGTTTGGCAATTGTTTGGACAAATATAGACCGCCCTTGTCATGCCCGAAACCACAAATTGCATAATCCGTCAAACCATCTTTATCAAAATCCGCAGCAACACTTTGCACTGCACGGGGCAGGCTATCTGTAAAAACAACAGGTTTCGTTTTTTTTAGGTTGAAGTTGTAATGCAGTAGTTTTCCGTTAGAAACATTTAACGGAGGAAGCGTTCCGATACAGGTAATAATCCCATCATCTTTGGTTTTATCACCCCAAATAATATCCGTGCCCGGCGATGGTAATTTCGCATATAATTCAGGAGTTAAGTTGTTGCTCCATCTGTACAAATTGTTTTCTGCATCGGCACTGTATATTTTTTGGTCGTTTGGGTTGAAGCCTACAAAAGTTGTCAATGCAAGTTTACTTGGGTTTGTTTTTTGAGGTTTTTTTAAGCTGAAAATTGCCCAGTCTGTTTTTATATTCTTGGCAACTTCAGGAAAAGCAAGTTTTGCAGGAGCCAGCGTTTTATAATAAGTTACAATTTTAAGCCAGTCGGATGTTGATATTGAAGAACTTTGTACCGCAAAAACCTGGTTCATGTATTCTTCCAAACCCAATTGTTTGGCCATTGCCGGCAAAACTCCTTTTTCCCAAGTTGTTTTATCTAAAAGCGAAGGATCCGGATATTGATGACAATTTGCACAATATTTTCGGGCTAAAATTTTACCATCAGCCACGTCAATTGCCAGTTTTTCTGCTGCCGAGTTGTTGGGTTTATTTTTACAACTATAAAAAGTCAAGTCAACTATTGATACAATTATAAATAAATAATAAAGTGTTTTTTTGCGTTTGGATCCAATCATAAATTTATTAATTGCAATATAGTTGTTGTTTTTTGATACTTCTTTTACAAGTGTAAATATTGATTTTAAAACCGAACCTATTAAATTCTATAATTGATTTTTTGTCTGATAAAAGAAGCATCAACAACAAATAAAAATTAAGCTAAATTTTGTGTTTCAACAATTCAAATTGTTCTCAAAGATTACCTTGTTTTCAAAACTTACAATTTAAGTTTTTGTATAATGTAATCACTGACTTTTTTCCCCTGTTCGGCACCAACATTCACACTATTTAAATAATGTATGCCACCATAATACCGGCTTATGGAAGCTTCATTTGCAGCCTGAACAAAGGAACTAAAATGGCGTTGCATACCGATATAATGCAGATCGCTGGTGTCCTGGAAAGCGAAATTATCACCAAAAAGACGTGTCAGCATCACAGCTGCCGAGCGGGTAATGGTGCTATGGCCGCTTGGATATTCCGGGAAAGGCGGTGTTTGCAATTGTGGCAGCCAATCGGGATCAATCTTTTCATTGATAACGGTAACCGGCCGGATGTAACTGCTTTTATATTTTTCTTGCCAGCAGCAAATAAAAGCATCAAACATGGCAATGGAAGTTAGCGCATAAGCCTGCGCTGTTTTTACGGCATCGGCATGGGATTTTTTGCAAGCAATTGCTGTAATACCAATCCAGTGGCCGCCCGGAGTAATTTTTTTGTTGGCAAATGTCATGTGGCCGGCGTGCTCCATCACAAACGGATTATCGTCCCAATAGCGGGCAATATCTTTTTGCTTCTGATCTAAAGTTTTACTTTGGTTATAAACATCCAGGTTTTGTTTAAAGTAGATGCTGTTTTTATCGGCACTAAATTGGGGCGGTGGCGGCGGAGAAAACTGCGAGGAAGAATTGAGCACAAAAGTTTTCATCGTTCCCCAGCAATACTCTACACCATCTATATAATCAGGTGCCGTTGGATGCCATTTTCCCGGATCGTTGCTGCCCAGAAACCTGGGTTTGCCGCGCGTTTGTGCATAGTTGTCTGCAGCGGCACGTTTCAAAATATTTTTACCAATCAGCTCGCCAAAAGCAACAGAACGTGCATAAGTAGAATCGTCCATATCCGCTTTAAACTTTCCATACACGCCGTTTTCATAATTTTTAATGGAGTCAACAGAAAAAGTAAACTTGTGCACCACGGTAAAAAAAGCTTTGGTTGCAGCTAAAGTGAAATTGTATTTTTTCCCTTTTTGAGGGATCGGAGGCGCATCAAAACCGTTCAACTGCTTGGTTACAGAAGCGTATTCTGGATGTTCATTTCGCATAGCTTCATACGATGCCAATGATGAATAAGCATAAATCCGGCTGGCTACCGGCGGGGAAAACACATCATAAATAATCAATTGCGTCAGTTGGTTTTCGTTTTGATGTAAAATATCGGCATTGCTTAATTTTGCAATTGGCTTAGTGGTTTGTTTGCAAGCAGTTATTATACTGCAAGCCAACACCATTAAATATAAGTTTTTATAAAATTTCATAAAAGCTGCTAATTCAAATTGATAACTCTGGTCCGGCCATTGTTATCGGTAATTTTAATGTTTTTCATGCTTTTATCAACGTTAAAAAACCTTCCTGATTGTGATAAAAATGAAGCTCCGTAATAGAATTCCTGTTTGGAAATAGCATTGTTTTTGTACGTGATCAAAGCACTGATGTCGGATGGTTCCAACTTCATACAACTTACGCTTTTATTGAGTTGAAAAACTTTTAGGTTATCTTTATTCTGACTTGCTGCCAATAAATACTTTCCGCCGCTGCTTTGCAATTTCACCAATGCTTTTCCGTTTCCGGGAATATAAATCCCGCTTTGCAGAATAGATAACGGCTTGAAATTTCCTTTGCCGTCGCCTTTCAGCATCAAACCATTAAAAGCATCATATCTTCCGGTAGAAACATCTGTGCCGTAATCGTTGCCATTGATCACAACATCCAGGTTTCCGTCTCCGTCAAAATCATCAACCACCATTCCGTTCAAAGTAGAAACCTGTGCTTCTTTCGGCAATGGAATGATGCTGAACTTTCCGTTTCCTTCGTTTTTTAAATAACAGGATTGCAGCATGTTTGCCTTCAGCCGTAAAGCACCTTTTCTTTGTTCCGGTGATAAAATATCATCCATCGTTGCTGTTGCAAAAGATTTATAATTGGTAAATTTCTTTTTCATGCTGATCATCTGCTTCAAAAGATCATCGCGGATTTGTGCCGGAAACTCCTTTTTGTCACCATTTTGATCGGGTAAAAACAGCGATGGTATCGCGGCGTAACTTCCGTTTTTATCAAAATCTTTTGCCGTAATATAAACCGGGTATTTATCGCTGGCTTGGTACAACGTGTTCAAACCAACGTTGCCAACAATATAATCCATCCTTCCAGTATGCCTGAAATCTCCTGCAACGATTGTATTCCACCAGCCCAATTCATCTTTTAAACCTGTTCCTGCTGTTTCATTTTTGAATACGCCTTTATCATTTTTCAAAATCGTGATCGGCATCCATTCTCCTGCCATAATCAAATCCGGCCAGCCATCATTATTATAGTCGGTAAACAAAGCATCGCACACCAAACCTATATTTTGCAAAGCTGGCGCAATTTGTTTGGTTACATCCGTAAATTTTACCTGTCCGTTTTTGCTGTCGTTCCTAAAAATAAAACTTGAAACCGGTTTCGGATAACTCCATGGATCAACGCGGCCGGACACAAAAAGATCCAATTTTCCATCACGGTTATAATCCAAAGCACGTACACAAAACTTGCTGGTCAGATTTTGCGGTAATCCGTTTTCTGCCAAAGTAAAATTTCCTTTTCCGTCATTCAGATACAACCGGTCTTGGTAAGCCGGACTTTGCGGCGCATTTTCGTATCCGCCGCTGGCCATGTATAAATCCAGTTTGCCATCACCATTGGCATCAAACAGGAGCAAGCCTTCATCTTTATAATTATTACTGATACTGTTTTTACCGGGTAAAAGTTCGCGTTGCAAAAATCGGCCATTTTTTTGCTGCAAAAATAGTTGTGCGGGATGTTGGGCATTTCCACCGGTAATGATGTCGTCCAAACCGTTGCCATCCACATCGCTAACTGCCAAAGCCGGGCTGTATTCGGAGAGTTTATGGGGCAATAATTTTTGCACGTTAAAATCTACAAAATCATTTTCCTGGTGTTTGTAACGAATGCCAACGGAGTCGGTGATTTCTTTGAACAATGCTTTGCTAGCAATAGCTGGTTTCTGCCAGGAATAATTTTCATGCGCTTGGGATAAATTCACCTTCAACAGCTGATCTGCCTTTACTTCTTTTAGCACCTGTTTTTTGCCATTTGGCCATCGGATGATGACAGAATCAACCTTACTGATATTGCCCAAACCAAAGTGCGCGATATTTTGGATCGTAGATAAATAACCGCGGTACGGATTATTTTCATAAACCTGCTGCTTGCCGTGATTGTAATAGATGTTGGCAAAAGCACCAAGGCCATTGATATTCTGATTATTACCTGTAAATTTTATCTGTAAAAAATGTGTTTGTTCTTTGTTGTTATCACGGGAAGTATTTTTGTAGATCAAAGCTTCGTCATTGATGTTGCTGACGATCATGTCCATCGCACCATCATTGTTTAAATCAGCATAAACCGCACCGTTAGAAAAAGTCGGCAAGGACAAGCCCCAATTTTTTGTTTCATCACTAAAAGTCAAATCGCCTTTATTTTGGAAGGCGTAGTTATGTAGTTTAACTTCAGGTATTTGGCTGAGAATATCTTTTTTGGCCGCAATCTGGAATGCTTCACTTCTGTAAGTGATAAAATCATGGTCGGTTACATCTTTTGGGTAGCCATTTGTGATGATAATATCGCGGAAACCATCATTGTTAAAATCGGTAATCAGCGGGCACCAACTCCAGTCTGTTTGTGCAACGCCGCTCATAAAGCTGATTTCGCTAAAAGCCGGGCTGCCGATAGAATCTTTTTGACCTAATTTCGGGCCTTGGTTAAGTTGCAATGTATTGCGGACGTATTGATACTGATAACCGTAAAAATCAAAATTTTGGAACGTTTGATAACTGTTGGAACTCATCATCATCTTTTTACGATAATTATCTTCCGGGTTCATGTCCAGTTCAAAAACGTCGGCCAGCCCGTCATTGTTGATATCCTGAATATCCTGGCCCATAGCATTGGCCGAAGTATGTTTGAAATATTCTTTTGACCGATCGGTGAAAGTACCGTCATGGTTGTTGATATATAAGATATTGTTAGTCAGAAAATCGTTGGTTACATAAATATCTTTCCAGCCATCCTGGTTGATATCAGCAATGGTTGTTGCATGGCCGTAGCCTTCAATTTTAATCCCGGCCTGCATGGAAACATCATGAAAAACTGGATGGTTTAAGCTAGAATTTCCATCGTTCCGATAAAGCTTGCCCGTACTACGGTGCGTCCCATCTTTAATGATCGGCCGAAACCGGTTTGGGTTATCATTTACAGAAGCTTCATTCACAGTGAGATACATATCCAGGTCGCCATCATTGTCATAATCAAAAAAGCTGGCCATGGTAGATTGCAGGTGGATGTTCAAACCATATTCTTTAGCCATTTCTTTAAAATGCGGCTGGCCATTTTTATCATTTCCTAAGTTGATATACAGCAGGTTTGTTCTTTTTACAAGGTCTTTGGATAAAGTATTGCACACATAAATATCCGGCAAACCATCATTGTTGATATCCACAACAGAAACCCCGCGGCCCCAGCGGCCTGCACCGCCTACGCCTGCTGCATCGGTAATGTCTTCAAATTTGAAATTGCCTTTGTTGAGGTACAATTTGTTAGATACCATGCTTCCGCTAAAATAAATATCGGGCAAACCGTCGTTATTAAAATCACCGATACCCACACCACTGCCGTTGTAGATGTTGACAAGGTCCAGCGGATTGATAGAATCGTTTTCTGTGATGTGGTTGTTGAAATGGATACCGGAGTGAGTTGAGGAAATTTGTTCAAACAGTGTGCTTCTTTTACAGGATAAAAATGGGCACAGCAACACAAAAAATAATGAGTAAAAGAAGTATCGCATCATGTAAAATAAGGAAATCTGCTTATAATAAAAAAGAGGTGAAGGGATTAATCTTCACCTCTTTATAAACGTTAGGATAAATTAATACCCTGGATTTTGTTTCAATGCACCACCTTCTTTACTTATCTCTATTTGAGGGATAGGAAAGACTTCGTGTTTGCCGGCAATAAATGTATGGCCGTTAAGTACCGGATTACTAATACGGGTATCGGCTTTGATGTAAGCATTAAGGGTATTTGCCATAAAGCTTGCACCTGCAGGGCCGCCAAATCTGGCATCCCAACGCTGAAGGTCAAAGAAACGATGACCTTCCATACCAAACTCCAATTCATGCTCCATATAAACAGCAGCACGTGCATAAGCCTGGCCGTTTGCAGTAAATTGACCAGTATATGGCTTAACCACATAATTAGCCGCAGGGGTAGTAGTATTACCTTTAGAAGGGGCAGAATTATCAATATAGGTATGTACCCAATATTCAGGGTGTTGTGCCATTCTATTTCTAACCATGTTGACGTCAGCTTCTGCTGCCGCTAAAGTATTAGCTTCAACTTCGCATTCTGCGCGCCACAATAGTATATCAGCAAAACGGATCAGGTTATAATTTATGCCAGATGCCTGATTACCAGCCCAGCCTCCGCCTTGTTCAGTGGTTGAAGCTTGATCTTTAGCATAAAATACGTTCTTTTTAGGAAGATAAGGTGCAAAATCGCCACGAGTCCAAACCTCACCGCCACAAAGAGCCCAATCTTGATAAGGAATTCCCCTGCGGCCCACTGTGTAATCTAAACGAGGGTCTATCGGCTCTGTAGTTGGTGTGAAAGCAGCTGTTGCAGCAATACCATGATCATTTTTTAGGTTCGTAACATCAAACATTGGAAAACCTGTAGCCGGATCTTTCTGGAACATCGGTAAACCATTATCATCTGTTTTAAATGCATTTGCCAGATTATAAGACGGTATATAGAACCCACAGCAACTGGTATAAGTACCACCGCCAGGATAATTTAGGATATCACCAAAATCACTGTTTTGACCATTTGAACCGTCTTTTACTGTCATTTGAGCAGCAAATACTGATTCAGCATTGTTTCTGGTTAATGCATTAAAATTATCAGCATAAGGGCCTAAAGCATATTTAGCACCACCGGCTGTTGTGCCATTTGCAATCAAATCATTTAATAGCGGCAAAGCCTTGGCATATTGGTGATCATACATATAAGCTTTTGCTAAAAATGCTTCGGCAGCATATTTATTAGCACGGCCGGCTTGCGGTTGTGTTGGTGGCAATACAGCCATTGCAGCTGTAAAATCAGCCTCAATTTTATCCCAAATAGGACCAGAATTAGGGGCATTTAAATTACCGGCAGCATAAGTGATCGTTTCATCAACATATGGTACGTTTCTAAATACTTTCATCAACTCAAAGTTGTACACACCACGCAAAAAACGAGCTTCGGCAATGGACTGTTGGCCTTGAGCCACGGTTAGAGAACCATCTGTAACCAACGGCACTTCTTGTATTACATTGTTTGCACGTACCACACCAGCAAGGTTTACTTGCCATTTAGAGTAAATATAACCATTGTTGGCATCTACCGTGTGGTTTTCAATTGGTGATGCATCAGAGCCCTGATCATCTGTACTTGAGCCTTTGTAAGCATCATCTGAAGCAATACCACCATAGCTCCAGTTGGAAATAGCCGAACCGTAATTGGTTCCGGGTTGTCCGGCATAATAACCGTCAAGCAGTGAATAAGCACCAATTAATAAGCCATCTACACCAGCCTTGCTAGCAAGAGTATTACCGGCAAGAACACCGGTAGGTTTGGTATCTAAAGGATTCTTACAAGAGTAAACTGTTGTAAACATGACTATAGAGCCAACTACAACCATTTTTAAATTTAATTTTTTCATATTAAATGTTGTTTCTTTTATTATTAAAATGACATATTAACACCTACTGTATAAGTGCGTTGATTGTTAGGATATGCACCAAAATCAATACCGAAAGCAGAACTTTGACGGTTGCCATTACCTAAGTTTTGGATGGAAGGAACCAATTCAGGATCAGGGCCAGTGTATTTGGTAATCGTAAACAAATTAGTACCTTGTACATAAACACGCAGCCTGTTTACACCTATTGTTTTTAACAGGGTAGGTGCAAAAGTATAACCTAATTGGCCAACACGCATTTTCAGGAAAGAACCATTTTCGATATAGAATGTGCTTGCTACCGTGCTTCCAATGCTTTGTTGGTAATTTAAAGCCGGTAAAGTTGCACCAGGATTGGTTACCACACCATTAGAAACTATTGCAGAATTAGTTAGCAGCTCAGTTCTTTTACCACCAACAAAGCTGTTGTAGTTATCTGTAAAGTATTTAACATAATTAAAATTGTCATTTCCCTGCGAACCGTAAAATACACCTGCAAAATCAAAACCTTTGTAGCTGGCATTTAAATTGATACCATAAGTAAACTTTGGATTTGGGTTACCAATAAAAGTTCTGTCAGCATCTGTAATTTTACCATCTCCGTTTGTATCTGCATAAATAAATGATCCCGCAGCAGCACCGTCATAAGACGCCCCGCTTTTTACATCAGAAGTGTTTTGGTAAATACCCAATACTTTGTAACCATAGAACGCACCGATAGGATGGCCTACTTGCTCTCTTACAAGGGTACCAACACGTGAACCAACAGTCAGGTCGAAATAACCGGGATCTGGTAAACTGGTGATTGTGTTTTTATAGGTAGTGATATTAGCACCAACACTAAATTTAAAATCGCTGCCGATAGCGTCATGGTATGTTGCGTTAATATCAAAGCCTTTATTTTGTACGTTACCTAAATTTACTGTTGGAGAATTTGCAGCACCGGCAGTTGCAGGTAATGGTAAAGCAAATAATAAACCACTGATTTTCTTTTCGTAATATTCAGCAGTGATATCAAAGCTATTGAAAATAGAAGCATCAAAACCAATATTTAAGATTTTATCAGTTTCCCAAGTTGTTCTTGGGTTACCAATTTGTGTTTGCGCAAAACCAAGTGAGGTACTACCAAGTGCTCCGTTGATACCATAAAAACTGCTACCTGAGCCATAATTATAAGTATCAACTGCATTTGTACCGGTAATGTTGGCATTGCTACCTGTAGAACCATAACTGGCTCGTACTTTCAAATCATTAATAACTTTGTTGCTTTTCAAAAAATCTTCCTGAGAAACTCTCCAGCCGATAGAACCGGCAGGGAATGTACCGTATTTACGACCGGGAAAAAATGATGAAAAACCATCACGGCGTACAGTACCACCTATAAGATATTTGTCTGCAAAACTATAATCTACTTTTGCAAATAAAGACTGTGTGGAAGTTGGCTGATAAAGGTAAGTGTTACCTAAATTAATACTGGTTGGCACAGTTGTGCCTGAAACATTAAGGAAGTTGGGATCTAATGTAAAGAAGTTGGTGGCACTCACCCCTAACTGCTGCCCGCCATTTCTTCTAAACTCGTAACCTGCAATAGCACTGATATTGTGCTTGCCAATTATTTGTTTATAACTAATGGTATTGGTTGAGTTAAATGTAAAATTATACAGGGCAACTTCAGTGTAAGAGTTTGCATTAGCATGAGGCTCAGAATCATTATAAGGGTTATAACCTGTATAATAATAGAACGTATTACCTGCATTACCGCCAAAAGCAGTACGTGCGGTAAAATGCTTCAGAAAATCTGCTTCTGCAAACACTATTCCCTGAATATTCCATGACTTACCCTGATCATTTATTGCTCGTTGTAATGTAGCTACAGGGTTTGTAGCATTACCCAAAGCAGCAGATGTGCCTGCATAGCCACCACCGTAATTTCCGGCAATATCATTAACAGGTATTAAAGGTAATTCACGGAAAGATTCTGCAACAGTACCGCCTTCTTGCTGTTGGTTGTACCCGCTGCCACCATTATTTTCACGATAAAATACGTAACCATTTTCACCAACTCTAAAACGGTTGTTAAATAAACTAAAAGTAGTGTTTGCACGTGCAGTATATCTTCTTTCATAAGTATTAAGCAACGTACCCTTTTGATTTAAATAATTTAAAGAATATAAGTAAGTGTTGTTATCATTACCTCCGCTTGCAGTAATCGTATGATTTTGCTGAGTTGCAGGTTTAAATATTTCATGAAACCAATCTGTGCCGGCTTGATTAAACTGCTGTACCAGAAAATCATTATTCGGGTTGGCTGCATCAAATTTATAGGCACCAAGAATCGAAGGGTCATTG
Source organism: uncultured Sphingobacteriaceae bacterium (assembly GCA_964236465.1). Classification (GTDB taxonomy): domain Bacteria; phylum Bacteroidota; class Bacteroidia; order Sphingobacteriales; family Sphingobacteriaceae; genus Mucilaginibacter_A. The sequence continues at coordinate 32,168 of CAXSBZ010000036.1, forward strand.
GTTACACCTGATGTACCAAAGGATCCGAAACCACTGGAACCGCGGTAACCATAAGTTGGCAGTGTACCCGAACCACCCGGATATAAAGCTTTTTGCTGGCCAGCATCGCCTGCCTGATAAGCTAATTGAGACTGTTGGGCTGGTGTCATCAATTTCCAAACATTTCCGTCAAGTGGCCTTTGTGTGCCGTAGTAAGCATCATAGCTAAATGTAGATTTGCCTGATCGGCCTTTTTTTGTAGTAACTACTACAACACCATTACCACCTGCAACACCATATATGGCAGCAGAACCGGCATCTTTCAACACGCTGATGCTTTCAATATCGGTAGGGTTAACTTGCGACATGTTATTGGTTTGTACACCATCTATTACATATAATGGTGCTGTGTTACCAAAGTTTGTAATACCTCTGATAAAAACAGTACTGTTAGCACCAGGGGCACCTTGATTAATTACCGTAACACCAGAAGCTTGCCCTTGTAGCAATTGCTCAGAACTGGTTGCAGGTATTTGCTTAGCATCGCCAACATTAACTGTAGCAACAGAACCAGTAATATCCTTTTTACGTTGTGTGGTATAACCGGTAACCACTACCTCGTTTAAGGTACTATTAGTAGTGCTTAATGTAACCCTTAAATTAGTTTGGCTACCTACTGTAATATCATTTTCCTGATAGCCTAAATAAGTTACTGCAATAATATCAGTAGGTTTTGCGGTAATAGAAAAGTTTCCGCTTACATCTGTAACGGTACCAACTGTGGTACCTCTTACTCTAACGGAAGCTCCGATAACTGGCTGTTTGTCGTCAGCACCGATAACTTTACCTGTAATTCTTGTTTGGGCGGAAACCATAAACGAAGAAAATATGCCTAAAAGCATCAGGTACAATTTCATTTTTTTAATAAGTAAATTGTTGTGCATAAAATAATTGTTTGTAATTGATTGATTGAAAAAGTATAAGTTGATATAAATATTCTACGTACACAAATATTTTTTGTGCTACGGAAATCAGGATAAATTAACTATGCCTCCCACATAGAAAACTACAGAACCAGACAAGTAGCCTTTTAAAGGATTTACCATCAAATGAAAATTAGAAAACAGTTTTTTTAGAATTGGTTATTTGAGATCAAAATTATAAACTTTTTCAGACGTAACAAATTATTGACCAACAATATTTAATATCATTTAAAACCTACTTTAAAGCAAAATTTTTGAAGCTGCATTACGGCAGATGCCTTATTATTGTAAAAAATTATATATCTTTTTACATCTTTCTTCTTATTAATTAATAATAACGTAAATTTAAAATACATAGATGAACAGAA
>CAXSBZ010000037.1:0-33016 GCA_964236465.1 uncultured Sphingobacteriaceae bacterium
CAAAACAGTGGATAAATTGTTGTGGTCCATTACTAAAATCAGATCGAAATCATCAAAATCCTTCACTTGAAACTGTCGGCAAACCTGTTTGCTGATGTCAATGCCATGCGTTTTGGCTTCGCGGACAGAACGGCGGTCAGGCCCTTGGCCGATGTGCCAGTTTCCGGTTCCGGCAGAATCCACTTTCCAATCCAAACCGGCTTTTTCAACCTGATCTTTCATGATGCCTTCCGCCAGTGGCGAACGACAGATATTGCCCAGGCAAACCATTAGTATTTTCATTCTTTAACTTTTAGCAACTGGCTAGCAGCAGTAAGTCTGTCCTCATTTTACCCAAACAATTCATTTAAAATCCCGGCTAATCGGATGCCACCTTTCAGCAATTGCTGGTTGGCAATGGCGATATGATCGAATGTATAACGATAGCTCAAATGGGCTTCCGGTTTAATCTCCGCATACAACTTTTCAGAAATCTGGCTCGATTCGTACAGCCATTTGCTGATGTCGTCGTGCTGCAAAACGGTGCGCTGTTCTTTGGTGCTGTGGTTGATCCAATTAGTATATTCGGTGTAACTCAATTGCTCGTCATCGATCATGTTAGAATCCCAAAGTGCGTGCAAATTGGTAGGCTTGTTAAACCAGAATAATTTGACATCGTTTCCGCCTTTATCAGCTGTGTGTGCGGTGTGCATCGGCTGGTGCACATCACCCACAATGTGGATGAGCAGGCGCAAGTACATCTGCTTTTTGGCTTGCTCCAGGTTTTTGTTTTTAAGCTGAGAAATGATCAGATTAAGCTTGGTATAAGCATCCACCGAAGTATCCTGCTTCAAAAACGACTGCATTTGCGGATAAGCAAACGGCTGATCAAAATCTATATAATGCCAGGGCGACAAATAGCTGTAAGCCGGATCGGACTTGATAAAATCAGCCCAGGTGCTGGCCATCGCTACGGATTCATCACCCAGAATCAATGCAATGTTTTTACGTGCTTTTTTGCTGAGATAGCTATCGGCAATTTGCCCGACAACGCGGTGCCCAAGCATTCCCCAAGCCATAGTTTGCAGCGGCAAGTACATAAAAAATAGGGCTAAAAACAGTATGATGATTTTGTTGGATTTCATATTCAAATAAATTTAAAGTGGTTGTGGCTTGCAAATCGTTTTTTTAACCAAACGAAGATTAAAAGGAATAGTGCTGGAAAAACTGATGACATGGAACGATGAATCTGAAGCTTTTTTCAGTTTAAACAAATCTTCATAAACACCAATATGGAAGCAGCCTTCGTTTTTTAAACTGAAATCCGGATGGCAATACAATCCTCGCACGCGCAAAGTATCGTGGTGCAGTTCGTATTTGCCGCGCACATATTCTTTCCAGTTGCCTTTGTTCATGCAACTGTCTGTTCCATAATTCACCTTGCTGAAATTATTGGTGGTGATGTAAACCGAATCGCAACGGAACCGAAAATGGTACAAAGAATAGCTGAGCAGCCTGCTTTGCATCCGCACAGAATCCTGCTGCCACTGGCCCTGCAAAAACTCAGTTCCGGGTTCCTGCACCGCTTGTTTGCGCTTGCACGACATCGCTATCATAAAAAATAGCAGGTAAAAGAAGTATCGTTTTTTAAACATTTAGAAAGAAAAGCCCCTCTCCTTTTTTGGAGAGAGATTTAGAGTAAGGCTGATAAGGCTGTGATTACAAACTACCAATCATGTTTTCCGGGCGAACCCATTCATCAAACTGCTCATTGGTTAATAAACCCAAACTTAGGGCTGCTTCACGCAACGATTGGTTTTCTTTCAAAGCCGTTTTCGCAATCTTGGCAGCATTTTCATAACCGATATGCGGGTTCAAAGCGGTAACCAGCATCAACGAGTTTTCCAAATGCTTTTTGATGCCGCCATAATTTGGGCTGATACCAACTGCACAATGATCGGTAAAAGAAACGCAGGCATCGCCAATTAAACGCGCCGATTGCAAAAACGCCGCAGCCATCACCGGTTTAAAAACGTTCAATTCATAATGCCCATTTGAGCCGCCAATAGAAATTGTAACATCATTGCCCATTACTTGTGCCGCAACCATCGTTACCGCTTCGTTTTGGGTTGGATTTACTTTTCCCGGCATAATCGAAGAACCCGGCTCGTTATCCGGGATATGGATTTCGCCAATCCCGGAACGTGGGCCGGAAGCCAGCATCCGAATATCATTTGCAATTTTCATCAACGAAACCGCAATCTGCTTTAGCGCGCCATGCGTTTCTACAATGGCATCATGTGCGGCCAAAGCTTCAAATTTATTCTCCGCAGTGATAAAAGGAAGACCGGTAAATTTGGCAATGTATTCGGCCACTTTTACATCATAGCCTTTTGGCGTGTTGATGCCAGTCCCAACCGCAGTTCCGCCCAAAGCCAATTCAGAAAGATGGTCTAAAGTATTCCGCAGCGCTTTTAAACCATGCGTCAACTGCGAAACATAACCGGAAAATTCCTGGCCCAAAGTCAGCGGCGTAGCGTCCATCAAATGTGTCCGGCCAATTTTGACCACATTTTTAAACTCTTCCACTTTTGCCTGAAGCGTATCTCTTAACTTCTCAACACCCGGAATTGTCGTTTCCACAACCATTTTGTAAGCCGCAATGTGCATCGCCGTTGGGTACGTATCGTTGGAGGATTGCGATTTGTTCACGTCATCATTTGGGTGGATAAACATTTTGCCTTCGCCCAAAATATTCCCCTGCAAAACATGCGAACGGTTGGCCACCACTTCATTCACGTTCATGTTCGATTGTGTGCCCGAACCGGTTTGCCAAATCACCAGCGGAAATTCCCCGGCCAGTTTTCCTGTTAAAATCTCATCACAAACTTGTGCAATCAAATCACGTTTCTCCGCAGAAAGCACGCCCAGATCCGTATTGGTAAACGCCGCAGCTTTTTTTAAATAAGCAAAAGCTTCAATAATTTCAACCGGCATACTTGCGGCCGGTCCGATTTTAAAGTTATTCCGTGAACGCTCGGTTTGTGCGCCCCAGTATTTGTCGGCAGGCACCTGCACCGCGCCCATCGTATCGTATTCAGTTCTGAAACTCATGGTTTTAATTTCGGTTTTGATGCCAAATTTAGGGCTAAATCTAAAAGCATCGCTATCCAAATCAAGAAAATTACAATGCTGTTTTTAGGAGGTAAAATTTGAGGTGATAAAAGAAGTATTAGCTTTTGTCCTTTATAATTTATGGAAATATCAAGGAAATAGTTTATAAAGGTCTTTACGATGGGCAATGATCAAAAATCTAACCGTATCATCGTTCTCTGATTCTAATCCAATTCTATAATTTCCTACCCTGATTCTAAAACAAGTTTTGAAACCCTTCATCTTTTTGATATTTGGTACAGATCCAATTGCTGGAGAAGCTTCAACTTGAAAAATAGCTTTTTCAACCTGTTTCTTTAAAATCTTATCCCTGATTTTATCAAGAGATTCTTCAAACGCTTCATCAAAAATAATTTTCACCAACTACGAAGTTTTGCCATGATCGCTTCACGGCTAACTTCTTTCCCGGTTTTTTTCTGCAACATCAATTTACCCAATGCATAATCTTCTGCGTCTTCTTCATTAATCAAATTAACCTCATCACCAAGATTTTCAGCAAATTCTGTAATTAACCGAACATGGTCCGGGTTCATACTTTTAATAATTACTACTTCCATACCTCAAATATACAGCAATGCTTCTTTTACCAGGTAAATTTTATGCCGATAAAAGAAGCATTTGGGCGTGCCCCTGCGGGTCGGGCTTTCCGCTACAAGTCCTCGCTCTACGCTGTGGGCTTTCCGCTGCAATCCCTCACGCGGCAAAGTGTAAACTGATCGCACAACCTGCTTCAACCGAAAAAATAAAAACCAGCCAGTAGAAGAAGCATCATATTTATTGCAACTTTTCACACCAGTTTCGTAAGATAATATCTAATTTTCGCCTTCGTTAAAACCACAGATTATATAGGTTAATGAAATTACAGAACTACTTGCTATCCCTTGCAGCCGGGTTATTACTGCTGGCCACTTGTTCCAAACACAAAAAAACGCCGCAGGAAGTGGCTGCCGAAACGCCCTTCGATACCACTTCTCTCCTTAAATATAACCCTCAGAAAGCCGACAAAAGAATTGACGATTTTATGCAGAACCTGCACAAACACAGCGGGTTCAACGGCAATGTGCTGGTGGCCAAAGGCGGTAAAATTTTGTACGAAAATGCTTTCGGCTGGGCCAATTATTTAACCAAAGACAGCCTGAAACTGAACTCTCAGTTCGAGCTGGCTTCGGTTTCTAAAACCATGACAAGCACGGCCATTTTAATGCTGATGGAGCAAGGAAAGCTCAAACTGGATCAGAACGTAAAAGAGTTTTTCCCAAATTTCCCGTACGATGGCATCACGATCCGCCTGCTGCTCACGCATCGTTCCGGCATGATGAACTACGTTTATTTTACGGATGACATCTACCGAAAACAACACCTCGACCAGCGAAAAGGGTTAAACAACGCCCAGGAAATGGCACTGATTGCGCAATATAAACCGGCTCCATTCAACAAACCGAACGTCCGGTTTTTGTACAATAACTCTAATTTTATGGTTTTGGGTGCCATCATCGAAAAAGCATCAGGAATGCCGTATGCGCAATTTATGAAGGAAAATATTTTTAAACCGGCAGAAATGGTACATACCAACGTGTATTCTAAAGCTGTTTATGAAAAAATCCCGGCGGATGTGGTTGGCCATGATCGCAACAGCTGGCGTTATTCTGTCGCCCAAAACTTTTTGGACGGCCCGGTTGGCGATAAAGGAATTTACAGCACCGTTGCCGATCTTTTTCTGTTCGACCGTGCACTCAGATCCGGCCGGTTGATTAAACAGGAAACGCAGGATTCTGCTTATACAGACCGCAATCCGATGCTGCGCGGCCATTTTAATTACGGCTACGGCTGGCGTTTGTTTGAAGCACCAGGGCAAAAAGTGGTTTATCATACGGGCTGGTGGCACGGTTTCCGGCATATATTTTTGCGCGATATGAAAAACGATGTTACCATTGTTTTGTTGGGAAATATGGTGAACGGAAGTTTGCTGCATTTAGATGAATTATTCAGGATAACGGGTATGCCGATTGTCCGAAAAAGTGCTTATGCCGGCAACGGAACTGAAACAGAAGATCAATAAATTTACCTTATAAAAACAGCATTATGTTTGACAAAATATTGGAAGCACAGCAAAAAGCCGAGGAAGTTAAAAAACGATTAGACGGCATCATGGTAACGGGAACGGCAGAAAACGGAAAAATCACAGTTACCGCCAATGGCAACCGGATCATTCAATCCATTACTATTGATGAAAGTTTTTTTAAAAATGCCGACCGAGAAGAGTTGGAAGAATTGCTGGCAGTTGCTGTAAACAAAGCCGTTGAACAAGCAGAAAATTTGAACCAGGCTGAAATGGCTGCTCTGTCACAAAGTATGCTTGGCGGTATGGGCGATTTGGGCAAACTTTTCGGACAATAATTGTTCCGGTTAAAACTGAAATTATATGAAAGTTACTTATTACGGCCACGCCACCATTTTGCTGGAAACAGAAAAGGCTAAATTGCTCTTCGACCCTTTTATCACGCCAAACGAACTGGCAAAAGATGTTGATATTGATGCCATCAAACCCGATTATATTTTGCTAACGCACGGCCATGTTGATCATGTGGCTGATTTGTTCACCATCCAAACCAATAGTGATGCCACGGTGATTTGCATTGCAGAAATACAAGGCTGGCTGGGCAATAATGATGTAGATAAAGTGCATGGCATGAACATTGGCGGAAGTTTTAACTTTGATTTTGGCCGTGTAAAAATGGTTAATGCTGTCCATTCCAGTTCGATGCCAGATGGTACTTATGGTGGAAACCCGGCCGGTTACGTGATTTATGCTGATGGCAAGAAAATCTATATTGCCGGCGATACCGCTTTAACGTATGACATGAAATTACTGGAAGATGAAAAATTAGACTGGGCTTTTCTTCCAATTGGTGATAACTATACGATGGGCGTTGACGATGCCGTTAGAGCAGCTTTTTTTATTAACTGTGTCAATATCATTAGTGTCCACTTTGATACTTTTCCACCCATTAAATTAGACCACGAAGCAGCAAAAGCCAAGTTTACTGAATTTGGTTTAAACTTCATTTTGCCGGAGATCGGGCAAACGATTGAATTGTAAATACAATTAAAAAGAGGAGGCTTTATCATTGATGAAGCCTCCTCATTTTTTGATAAAAGCAGAAGGTAGATTCAGCACTTGTTTAAATCCATGCTTCTTTTATCACTATAAAATTAGATACCAATTTTTATGTGGTAAAAGAAGCATTTAAAATAGGCTGAATCAGATCCTGACAATCACAATTAATCCGGAAAATAAACTCCTGTAATCTGTTCTGCCAAATCCCACAGTTTTTTGGCAACCGTTTCATCCAAAGCATTTTCCTGAATGGTTGCCAATGTTGGATATCCCCGGTATCCGCCTTCATCAGGCTCATACATATTTCCACCGGTTGCTTCGTTTGATACGGCTGCATATAATGATGACAACGCGCCTTGCCAAGGTTCCATAAATTCACCCAAACGTTCCACGCCTGCTGCAATTGCTGCCTCGCTTAAATGGCGTGTTAAATCGGTTTTATTTGCCCCAGGTTGTGCCGCAATAGAAAGTATTTGGTCTCCCTTAGCAGTAATCCTACGTTGCAGCTCAACCGAAAACATTAAATCTGCCAATTTGCTCTGTCTGTATTCACGTATAGCATCATAACTTATTTCTGATTTTAAATTGTCAAAATCAATGACCGAACCCTGATAACCATTGCTGCTCAAGGTAACAATTCGTGAATTTGGTGTTGCTTTAAGCAAAGAATATAAACGGCCGGTAAGCGCAAAATGCCCTAAAAAGTTCACTCCAAATTGTAGTTCATAACCTTCTGCTGTTTTAGTTGCAGGTGGCATCGCTACGCCGGCATTGTTAATTAATATGTGTAGCTGTTTATGTTTTTGCAGAAACCCATCTGCAAATTGTTTAACAGAAATTAAATCTGATAAATCCAGAACACCTGTTTCAAGCGTGCCTTTTCCTGGTTGTTGCTGTAATTTAACACGCGTATCTTCTGCCTTTGATAAGTCCCTGCAAGCCAGAACAACATTTGCTTCTGCTTCATATAAGGCAAGGGCAGTTTCAAAACCAAGGCCAGTATTAGCACCGGTTACAATTATTGTTTTACCGGTTTGATCAGGAATATTCCCTTTTGTCCACATAAATTTATTTTATCAAACAAAGTTCTTTATTTAAATTGATGCCAGCACCAATTTTCATGTGGTAAAAGAAGCATTTGAAATACGTCGAATCATGTCCTTGCTTCGATAAGGATTGATTTGCTCCTCGCTTTTACAATAAATTCAGATTTATTCGTAACAGTTTTTAATTGTTTATATCTTACAGCAATTACCGGCATCCACAATTACGTTTCACCTTAACCTTCCTTGTTCTCATGCAACTCATCATTCAAAACTTATTTAAAACTTACCCAAACGGAGTCCAGGCACTTAAAGGCATTAACCTGACCATAAATTCTGGCATGTTTGGTTTGCTTGGCCCTAACGGCGCCGGCAAATCCAGCTTGATGCGCACCATTGCTACCTTGCAAGATCCTGATTCGGGAAGTATTACTTTAGGTTCCCTTAATGTTTTGAAGCAGAAAGAAGCTTTGCGGCAAACGCTTGGCTACCTGCCGCAGGAGTTCGGCGTTTATCCAAAAATATCGGCAGAAGATTTATTAGACCATCTGGCGGTACTAAAAGGGATAACTAAAAGCACGGAAAGGAAAGAATTAGTAACCTCCTTACTCCACAAAACCAATTTGTTCAACGACCGCAAAAAACACTTATCAGGTTATTCTGGCGGGATGAAACAGCGTTTTGGTATTGCGCAAGCTTTGTTGTCTAACCCTAAACTCATTATTGTGGATGAGCCTACGGCCGGTTTAGATCCCGCGGAGCGCAACCGTTTTCTCAATTTATTAGGCGAATTGAGTGAAGATACGATCGTGATCCTTTCCACCCATATTGTAGAAGATGTGAAAGAACTTTGCACCGATATGGCGATCATCAACAAAGGTGAAGTGCTGATGCAGGGAAACCCGCTAACAGCTTTGGAAGCACTAAAAGGTAAAATTTGGCGCAAACGGGTTGACCGCAGCTTTGCACCATCATACAAAGAGCGTTTCCGGGTGATTTCTGATAAATTGATTGCAGGCAAGCCAACCCTTCACGTTTATGCAAACCAACAGCCGGAAGAAGGTTTTGAAGCAATTGCCCCTGACTTAGAAGATGTTTACTTCTCTTATATCGTCGGCCGTTTAACAGAATCTCAAACCGTTTAAACTGCAAATATGCTTTGGGAAGTAATTAAATTCGAGATCAAATACCGGCTTAACCGCCCGGCAACGTACATCTATTTCTTTATCTGGCTGTTGCTCGCATTTCTAGCCGTTAGCTGGAGCGGCATTCAGTTTGGCGGCAGTATTGGCAAGGTTAAGCAAAATGCTTCTGTTGTACTGTTTAATATCGCGGGTGTTTTTAGTTTGATACCCGGCCTGTTCTTTGCTTCGGCAGTTATGGGCGTTCCGGTTCTACGCGATTTTGAGCACAAAATGGAGTCGCTCATTTTCACAACCAACATCAACAAAACGAGTTACCTGCTTGGCCGGTTTATCGGTTCTTTTATCATCCTGATTTCAATCAGTTCGGCTTTTGTTTTTGGTACTTATATCGGCTGCCACATGCCCTGGATAGATAAGGATAAACTGTTGCCGATCAGTTTGGGGCAGTTTGTTAAGCCCTGGCTGGTGATGATCGTTTGCAACATGTTCGTGTTTTCCTGCCTGTTTTTTGCCAGCGGCGCATTAACCCGAAAAATGCTTTTTGTTTACCTGCAAGCCATCGTTTTATTGGCGGTTTACATTGTTGTACAAACCTTGATTGGCGATGTAGAAAATATTCACAAAGCTGCTATTTTGGATCCTTTTGGTTCTTTTACCATAGATGCAGTTACCCGTTATTGGACCATAACAGAAAAAAACAGTTTGACGGTTCCTTTTACTGGCATTTTACTCCTTAACAGGTTATTGTGGTTAAGTCTTGGCGTCGTATTTTTTATCATTACTTTTTCTGTTTTTAAATTTAGGGCGGTTTACAACGGCTTGTATAAAAAAAGGGTGGTAAAAGAAGTAGTGGGCATATTGCCGGATAACCAACCTATTCCTTTTGTTAAACCTGTTTACAATTCGGGCACGTGGTTGCGGCAGGTTTGGGCGCTTACACGTCTTTACTTCAAAGAAATCATCCGGTCCGTTCCCTTTTTGGCAATCGGAATCATTGGTATTATTCTGATTGGTATCAATGCAGAATATGCTACTTCCTGGTATGGTCAAGAACTTTATCCGCTATCTTCTTCAACGGCGGGTTTCATCGCTACCCAGGTTAGCCTAATTGTCAGCATCATGATCCTTTTTTACTGCGGAGAGATCATCTGGAAAGAAAAAGAAATTCATTTCGACCAGATATTTGATGCCCTACCTGTCAGCTACGCTGTACCGGTAACTAGTAAATTTCTGGCAATGGCCGGGATAACATTAGTGTATGTGCTGCTGATGATTCCGGTTGGTGCGCTTATTCAGTTGTTTAAAGGATTTAATTGGATAGAGCTTGATGTTTACTTGAAAGTATTGCTGCTCCGGTTGTACCTGCCCATGCTGATCTATATTGCTATGGCCATGTTTGTCCAAAGCATGTTCAACAACAAGTTTGTGGGTTATGCGGTAGCCATCCTGTTTTACATTTATATCCTTTTTGCGCCGAGGATGAAGATATTCTACAATCTGCTTATTCCCAACAGCGGCAGTGTAGGTAATTATTCGGATATGAATGGGTTTGCGGCAACGATAAACCAGTTTGCAGTGCTTAAAATATTCTGGATAGGCGTAGCAGGATTACTGTTGGGTATAGCTGTGTTATTTTATCCCAGGGGAACAGATACAGCTTATGCCGTCAGGGTTAAAAATGCCAGGAGCAGGTACGGTTCCGGGCAAATGCTATTTATGGCAGCCTGCTTGCTAATAGTAATTGTATCAGGAAGCTTTTATTACTACAACACCAACATCCTCAACAAATACCGCAACCCCGAGCAACGAAAAGATTTGCAGGCTGGCTATGAAAAAGACCTCAAAAAAGTATATGGAAAAACAGTACAGCCAAGTGTAGTTAACGTTGTTGGTTCTGTTGATCTGTTTCCAGAGAATGGCAACCTGGATTTGAAAGCTCGTATAACTTTTAAAAACTTAATGCACGTACCGATTAGTCAATTACTGGTGCAGGAACCGGCCGACGAGCTTTTGCACTACAGCCAAACGAATTTCAGTAAACCTGTAAAATTAGTTAAAAGTTATCCTGATTATTTCCTAAAAATTTACCAGTTGGCTCAGCCGCTAAAACCAGGCGATTCTTTATTCCTAAACTTACAGGGAAAACGTATACTGAAAGGCTTTAGTAATGATAACATGAACCCAAGTTATGTGCAAAACGGAACCTTTATCAACAATACCGACATCTTTCCACAGATGGGCTACAACAAAGGTTTTGAATTGGGCGATACGGAAGACCGGAAAAAAAGAGGCTTAAAAGAGCAAAAAGGATTGCCGCCAAGAACAGATACCCTGGCACGAATGGTCAACTTGTTTGAGCAACGAGGCCACACCGGCCTCGACCTTACCATCAGTACCGCAAATAACCAGATTGCTATTTCGCCCGGTTATTTAAAAGAGCAATGGAAAAAAGGTGGCCGCGCCTATTTTCATTATAAAATGGACAAACCGATTTTTAATTTTTTTAATATTATTTCCGGCCGGTTTGAGGTTAAGCATGATAAATGGCACGATGTAAACCTGGAAATTTATTACCACAAAGACCATACGTACAACCTAAACATCATGATGGCCAGTTTAAAGAACGGGTTGGATTATGACAGCAAAAACTTTAGCCCTTTCCTATACAAGCAAATGCGGATCATCGAGTTTCCGCGTTATCGCTCATTCGCACAATCTTTTCCTAATACAGTCCCTTTTTCAGAAGGGATCGGTTTTATATTTCGCCATAAACCAGATAAACTGGATATGAGTTATTATGTTACCGCACACGAATTGGGGCATCAATGGTGGGGCCACCAGGTATGCGAGGCAAATACCGTTGGTAACCAAATGTTTTCGGAGAGTTTGGCACAATACAGTGCTTTGATGCTGCTTAAAAAAACGCTTCCTATTGAAGAGTTAAGGCGTTATTTAAAGTACGAACTGGACGGTTATCTCCAGGGACGTTCTGTGGAAAGGAAGAATGAAAACCCGCTCGATCAAACCGACAATCAGCAATACATTCATTATCAGAAAGGAACATTAACCAATTTTGCCATGCAGAATTATATCGGTGAGGAAAACATGAACAAAGCCTTGAGGAAGCTGATCGCTAATTATGGCAACAAAGATATTTACCCAACATCGGATGTATTAACCGGGTATTTGAAAGAAGTAACACCAGACAGCCTAAAGTATGTAGTTGACGATCTGTACAGCAAAATAACTTTGTTTGAAAACCGGGTGATCAACCCAACAGCAAAAAAAGTAGCTGGCGGATACCAAATTACTGTGCCTGTTCAAACCATTAAATATTATGCCGACCGTGCCGGTAACGAAAAACGTACGCCCATTAAAGATTATATCGATATCGGCGTTTTTACTTTAGATAAAAACGGAAAGGAAAAACTGATTTATTTGCAACGCCAGAAATTCAGCAAAGAAAACAATACCATTACTGTTTTTACCAAGGAAAAACCAGTACGTGCCGGCATCGACCCCATATATAAATTAGTTGACCGAAACACAGATGACAATACCGCTTTGGTAACATTAAACTAAAGCTGAAACAGGCATACTGTTTTTATCGCCTAAAAATTGGGATCAGCCGTAGCAACAAATTCTTTAAAAAGCAAAAGGCCCGGAAATTTCCGGGCCTTTTCAAATTACATTTGTTCTATCTTAAATAATCGTTCCGTTTGGAATGATCGCGTTCTTCTTCACTACAATAATGCCTTCGGTAACGGTATAAGTTCCAAAATCTCCATCTTCCAGGTGTGTTCCACCGTTTATCTTTACATCATTGCCGATGTAGCAGTTTTTGTCCAGGATCGCATTGTTAATGTAGCACCGTTCGCCGATGCCCATAATCGGTTTGTTTTCTACTTTGTATTGTGCAATTTGTTCCAAAGTCTGGTAATAATCATTGCCCATTACATAAGTGTTGATGATTGTTGAACCAACGCCAATCCGGGTACGGATGCCAATAACAGACCTGGAAATGTGGGCCGCATGAATGATACAACCATCAGAAATCATGGCATTGTGCAAGGAAGTTCCCGAAAGTTTGGAAGGCGGCAACATCCGGGCACGAGAGAAAATGCTTCTTTTATCAAACAAATTAAATTTCGGGATTTCATCCGTCAAACCTAAATTGGCATCGAAAAACGATGGAATACTACCGATATCCGTCCAGTAACCTTCGTACTGATAACTTGAAATTTTATGTGTGCCAATAGATTGCGGGATGATTTCTTTTCCAAAATCTGTACGCGTATTGCCTTCCAGCAAATCGTACAAAGTTTTTCGGTTAAATAAATAAATACCCATCGAAGCCAGATAAATACGCCCTTCAGCCTGCATCTCTGCACTCACTTCCGAATCCCAGCCGGGCAGCATATCTTTTTTCGGTTTTTCGATGAAAGAAGTAATCATCTCATCATCATCTGTTTTCAAGATGCCAAAACCTTCAGAATCAGCTTCATCTACCGGAATGGTGGCAATGGAAATCTCTGCATTTTTGGCTTCATGGTCGGCAATCATGTGTTCAAAATCCATCTGGTACAATTGATCGCCGGATAAGATTAGCACGTAATCAAACTCATGCGGAGAAAGATGGTGTAGCGATTGCCGCACCGCATCGGCCGTTCCCTGAAACCAGGTGGTGTTGTGCGGCGTTTGTTCGGCTGCCAAAATATCCACAAAAGAATTACTGAAAACACTAAAATGGTACGTGTTTTTGATGTGTTTATTAAGGGAAGCAGAGTTAAATTGCGTTAAAACATAAATCCGTTCAATGCCCGAATTGATGCAATTAGAGATCGGGATATCAACCAAACGATATTTACCGGCAATAGGTACGGCTGGTTTAGAGCGCGTAGCGGTGAGCGGAAACAGCCGGGAACCCTGACCGCCACCCAATACGATGCAAATTACATTGGAGGAATTCATAATTTAGGTTTTAAACTTTGGTAAAGGTGAATATATTCTTTTGCAGATCGGCTCCAGGAGAAGTCCAGCGCCATTGCTTTTGGGTACAACAATCGTAATTCGGCTGTGTTCTTAAAAAGTTTGATTGCCCTTTTTATGCCGGTAAAAACAGCATCAATTGTAGCAGCTTCGCAGCGGATACCGTAGCCGTTGGGTTCGCTGATGTCAATCACGGTATCTTTTAAACCGCCCACACTGTTTACAATTGGGATAGTGCCGTAACGCAACGCATAAAGCTGGTTTAAGCCGCAAGGTTCCACGCGCGACGGCATCAGGATAAAATCTGCACCAGCGTAAATACGGTGCGCCAACTCTTCGTTGTAACCAATGTACGCATTGTATTGTCCAGGAAATGCTTCTTTTAGGGCACTTAATTCCAGTTCGGTTTCTTCATCTCCAGAACCCAAAACCAAAATGCTGACCGGGTTTTTAAGATCAGAAAGCATCAGCCTGAAAATTTCCGGCAATAAATCTGCGCCTTTTTCAACTACCAATCTGCCAATAAAAGTAAACAGCGGTTTTTCCGGCGAGAAGCCAAACTGCTTGCACAGCAGCTCTTTGTTTTTTGCTTTTTTGGTGGATACTGTTTTTACCGTATATTTTTGGGTAATCATCGGATCGGTTTTTGGATCCCAAATATCTGTATCGATGCCGTTGATAATGCCGGTTCCATGCGCCTTTTCCAGCTCAAACAAAAACTCTAAACCGTTGGAACTAATAGACAATTCTTTTAAATAACTTGGCGAAACCGTGGTAAAAGCATCGGCACAACGCACTGCCGAAGCCAGCGGATTGATGCCGTTTTTCCAATCCAGCAAACCAGTTTTCCAGGGATCAATATCCGGCAGATAATAAGAACGCTGCCAATTGAAAGCACCATGATACTGCCCATTATGTATCGTAAAAACCGTACGGATGTTGGACAGCGAAGTATAACGGTAAGAATAATACAGTAAAAAAGGCACCAGCCCCGTTTGATGATCGTGGCAATGGATAATGTCCGTTTGCTCGCCCGACCACAACATCCAATCCAAAAAAGCCAGTTGAAAAGCCACAAAACGTTCTACATCATCCTCATAACCATACACTTCCAGCCGATCCAGCAAACCCGGGATTTTGATGATGTACAGATCAAAGCCCAGCTTTCCGGTCCATTCTTTTAACACTTCAAAATAAATCGGGCGATCGCCTAAATAAGTATTCGCCCGAAAAACAGTATCAAACTCATTTTCTTGTACAAATTTGCGTTCATAAAAAGGCATCACCACAACTGCTTCTACGCCCAGCTGATTGAGGTATTTTGGCAATGCACCGGCCACATCACCCAAGCCGCCGATTTTTGCAACAGGATAACATTCTGCACTCAAATGGATTACTTTCATGATCGGATAAGGCTTATAAATGATCGCTCAAGTTAATATTTATTGTACAAAAAACGACGATCGTAAAAATATGTTTTTGGCTTCAATGCGCTTCCAGCCAATTGCTTCCGGTTCCGGTTTCTACCACAATCGGAATAGTTGTTTTCAAAGCATTTTGCATCAGTTCTTTTACTAAAGGCTGCATAATTTCTATTTCGTTTTTCGGCACATCAAACACCAGCTCATCGTGCACCTGCATCGTCATTTTGGCGTTTAGTTTTTGGTTGATGATCTCGTTGTAGATATTGATCATCGCAATTTTGATCATATCCGCAGCCGAACCTTGTATCGGCGCATTGATGGCATTTCGTTCGGCATAACCACGAACAGTCGGATTGTGCGAATTAATATCGCGCAAATATCTTCTCCGGCCCAAAAGCGTTTCTACATAACCATTCTGGCGGGCAAAATCCAATGTATCGCTCATATAACTTTTAATGCCCGAATACTGCGTAAAATATTGCTCTATAATATCAGATGCTTCCTTGCGGGAAATACCCAAACCCTGCGATAAACCAAAAGAAGACTGTCCGTAAATAATACCGAAATTAACCGCTTTGGCGTTCCGGCGTTCGGTAGAGGTTACTTCTTCAATCGTGCAGCCGTAAACTTTTGCGGCCGTTGCAGTATGGATATCGATGCCTTTAGAAAACGCATCCGTCATGTTTTCATCTTTGCTGATCTCAGCAATTAAACGCAGTTCAATTTGCGAATAATCTGCAGAAAGCAACAAATGATCTTCATCGCGCGCGGTAAAAGCTTTGCGCACTTCGCGGCCGCGTTCTGTCCGGATCGGGATATTTTGCAGGTTCGGATTATTAGAACTTAACCGCCCAGTCGCCGCAACTGCCTGGTTATAAGATGTATGCACACGGCCCGTTTTGGGGTTGATCATCAGCGGCAAAGCATCTACATAAGTGGATTTTAGTTTTTGCAGCTGCCGGAAATCTAAAATATCGCGCACAATATCACTTTTATGCGCCAAAGCCAGCAGCACATCTTCGCCGGTTTGGTATTGGCCGGTTTTGGTTTTCTTCGCTTTTGGGTCGAGCATCAGCTTCTCAAACAAGACCTCGCCAAGTTGTTTGGGCGAAGCAATATTGAATTTAAATCCGGCTTTTTCATACACCGTTTTTTCCAATTGCACCAAATTACTTTCCAAATGCAGCGAAGATTCTTTCAGCGTTTCCTGGTTAATTTTGACACCTTCAAATTCCATTTCAGCCAGCACCTGTATCAATGGATATTCCAGATCATGGGCTAATTTTTCGGCTTTCACTTCTTTCAAAATTGGCTCAAATGCTTCTTTTAGCTGCAAAGTTATGTCGGCATCCTCGGCAGCATATTCCTTTACTTTTTCAATTTCTACATCGCGCATTGTGCCCTGGTTTTTTCCTTTTGCACCAATAAGCGAGGTGATGGAAACCGGCGTATAACCCAAATAATTTTCGGACAATAAATTCATATTATGGCGCGTATCCGGGTCGATCAGGTAATGCGCCATCATGGTATCAAACAATGCACCCGCCAGGTTTATGCCGTACCATTTCAATATTAAAATATCAAATTTTAGGTTTTGGCCGATCTTCATGATCTGCTCGTTTTCCAAAACCACTCTAAATTCGTTTACAATTTGTTGTGTTTCAATTTGATCCGCAGGAACCGGAACGTAATAACCTTTTCCAATTTCTATGGCAAACGATAAACCAACCAGTTCGCACAAATTGGCATCTGTTCCGGTGGTTTCTGTATCGAAGCAAAAAGAGGGTTGTTTGCTGAGCAAATCAATTAGCTCACTTCGTTTTTCTTTTGTATCTATCAAAAAATAAGCATGTTCTGTATTATCAATATTTTTATTGGCGATAACGAGTTCCGGGGTTTCTGCTGATTTTTGTGTGCTAAAAGAAGCATTGCCCGCAGCCGGAAAACTGAATAAATCTGCCTGCACGCCAGGAAGATTTCGTGCTTCGTTCACCGAAAAATCTTCTCCAAAAACACGCCTGCCAATCGTTCTAAATTCTAACTCAACAAAAAGCGGTTCCAGCAATTCACGGCTTGGTGCGCCAACCAGCAAAGCATCTTCATCCAGCTCTACCGGGGCATTCAAAATAATGGTTGCTAGCTTTTTGGAGATCATGCCCTGCTCGGCAAAGTTTTCTACGTTTTCACGCATTTTGCCTTTTAACTGATGTGCATTGGCAATTACTTCTTCTACCGAACCAAATTGCTTGATCAGTAGTTTTGCTGTTTTCTCTCCGATTCCCGGAATTCCCGGAATGTTATCGACCGCATCTCCCCACAAACCCAAAATATCAATAACTTGCTCGGCACGCTCCACTTCCCATTTTTCCAATACTTCTTTTACCCCCAAAATTTCCATGTCGTTGCCCATCCGTGCGGGTTTGTACACAAAAATATTTTCGGAAACCAGTTGGCAAAAATCTTTATCCGGCGTCATGCAAAAAACGGTATAACCTACTTTTTCGGCTTTTTTGGCTAATGTGCCAATTACATCATCAGCCTCAAAACCATCCGAAGTAATGACCGGGATGTTAAAACCTTCTACCAAACGGACTACGTAAGGCAAAGCCAGCGAAAGATCTTCCGGCATGGCTTGCCGATGTGCTTTGTAAGCTACAAAATCGGTATGGCGTTCGGTTGGCGCATCGGTATCAAAAACCACGGCCAAATGTGTTGGCGCTTCTTTTTTTAGGATTTCCATCAGCGTATTGGCAAAACCCATCACGGCCGAAGTGTTGATGCCGCCAGAAGTGAAACGCGGATTTTTGCTAAGGGCAAAATGGGCGCGGTAGATGAGCGCCATGCCATCCAAAAGGAATAATTTTTTCATTGAAATTAAATTGCATCGATGAAAAATGATTGCACCGACTAATGCAATTTTAAGGATTTGGATTGATTGTAGCGATGTGGAAAATCAGAATCTGAAACTGCAATTTGCTATGTGATCGTTTACCATACCCACAGCTTGCATATAGGCATAACAAATGATGGAACCGAAAAATTTAAAACCGCGTTTTTTCATGTCTTTGTTGATCAAGTCTGAAATAGCCGTTGTAACGGGAATATTACCGTCTGGGTTTAAGTTGATAAATGGCTTTCCGTTAGGCAGAAAACTATACAAGATAAATGGCTTTCCGTTAGGCAGAAAACTATACAAATAGTTATAAAACGAACCATACTGTTTTTGCACTTGTAAAAACAGTACAGCGTTGGAAATGGCCGATTTGATTTTTAACCGATTGCGGATGATGCCGGAATCCTGCATCAGCGTTTCTACATCAGCTTTAGTAAATTGTGCTACTTTTATCGGGTTAAAATCAGCAAAAGCGTTGCGGTAATTTTCGCGCCGACGCAAAATTGTGATCCAGCTTAAACCAGCTTGTGCAGATTCTAAGATCAGAAATTCAAACAAAACCTGATCATCAGCAACTGGTTTCCCCCATTCTTCGTCGTGATATTTGGTGTATAATTCATCAGTTCCACACCAGAAACAGCGGGTAATTTTGTTGGTTCCCACAATAAATCAAATTAAAAATGCTGCCTAATGTAAGCAGCATTTTTTAAATTTATCTGCTCGAACGCCAGCCACCGCGTACCCAAGTGTGTCCCCGCCTGTTGTGGTTCCATTGGCCGGGGTGATAACTGTAGCCAGGGCGCGGCCGGCTCCAATAACCGGGCTGTGCTACATAACCTCCTCCACGCCAAATGTATTCAGGCTGGATCCAGATAGCACCGGCATAAGGCGGTGGGGCCGGACGGCTGTAAACATACGGCGCCGGGCGTTCGGAAACATAATAAGAACTGCCGCAGGAAGACAATACCAACGTTAAAATACAAGCGAAAAAAATGAATTTGATCGGTTTCATAATATCTTATTTTTATTTATGACCGATGCAAATCCGGAGTGTTTAATTTGCCCGTAAGATTGTTTTCATAAATTGAAAAACAAGGATGCTTCTTTTATCACCTATAAATCCAGTTCCTGTGCCGGATCCCAAAAAATGGCTTTAAAATTTTTTATCTGATCTTCTTCTACCAAAACTCCTTCACTTTCAAGTAGTTGCTGCATCAGCTGCGGGCTTCCGAAATGCTGTTTGCCGGTTAATAACCCGATCCGGTTGACCACGCGGTGCGCCGGAACAGGCGGAAAGATTTTTATAGAATTGCCCATGGCATAACCAACCATCCGCGAAGAACCTTTGGTGCCCAAAAACTCGGCAATGGCACCATAAGAAGTTACCCGGCCGGCTGGGATTTGGCGGACAAGCCAATAAACTTTCTCATAAAAGCTGTCGTTTTCCATAGATGAATTTACCCGAATGAGAATTTTAAGTAATTGATGTTTTCATTTTTTTGCAGATACTTTTTCTCGTAGTAAGTTTTAATGGATAGGGTTTCATCAGCAAATTCCGAGTGATAAAGATCAGCAGTAGCAATATGCAGCTGTAGTTTTTGTTCCCGGATTTTCTCTAAAGTATAATTGTACAAACCATCATTATCTGTTTTGAGATGAATGAAGCCGCAGGGCTGCAATATTTTGCGATAAAGTTCCAGAAAACGAGGCGAAGTCAGCCGTTTCCGTTCCCGGCCAACTTGCGGCTGCGGATCTGGAAAAGTGATCCAAATCTCGGAAACTTCCTCCGGCTCAAAATAATCCAGGATTTGTTCGATTTGGATCCTTAAAAAAGCAACATTTTTTACACCTTCTTCCAAAGCTGTTTTGGCACCACGCCAGATGCGGTTGCCTTTATAATCAATTCCAATAAAGCTTTTTTGGGGGAAGAAACGGGCCATTTCTACGGCATACTCGCCTTTCCCGCAGGCCAGTTCGAGCACCAGCGGCTGGTTGTTTTGAAATTGTTGTTCTAACCATTTTCCTTTTAAAGCATGTCCTTCTTCTAACTGTAAAACATTATCAAACGTTGAAATTTCGGCAAAACGTCTTAATTTATCTTTTCCCACAAACACAAAAAATTAACCGGTAAAAATAGCTTTAGCTGACAGGTTTATAAAATAAAAAAGCAGGCTCTGGTAGAGAACCTGCTGTTGATAACCTAAAATTAAAATATAATCAATCCAATTTTTTAATAACAATCGGCGTATTGGTAGTTGTTGGCTTGGCCAAAACGATACTCTTTTTAGCAGGTGTTTTTAGTTTTGCAAAAAAGCTTTCCAATGGTTTTACTTTTGCCAAAATAGTGTCTGTTACTTTTGAATTTGAAACCGCTAATTTAATTTTATCCCAGCCAGAAGTTACACTTTCCTGATTGATATAACTAGAGGCTTTTTGCGATAAGAAATTAACAATTGATTTAGTGATGAAGCCTGATTCTTTAAATAAAGTTTTGTTTAAAGTTATCGGAAGCAAAAATTTAGAAATTGTTGCGACTACATCTTGGTTTAGTAAGCCGTTTAATTTTAAAGAATGGCCAGACTCATTAACGGCTGATTTTGGAAAAGCAGAAAGCAGTGTTTTGTAAATAGTTTTAGGGCTACTAAAACGTTGTTTGATCGTGGCTTCCTGCTGTACAGTTAAAGTTTCTAAACGAACAATTTCGTTTCTTAAATCGTGAATACTTTTAATAGGTACAATCATTTGCTATCGTTTTTAAAAAGTTTTGAAATAAAAAATCCAATCAGTGGTGCTTCAATATATTTTGCTTTTAGCACCAGAACTAAAACGGCCAGTATGATAAAAATCAGGGTAACAATGCCGAAACCTGCCCAGTAAGAACCGATTAGTGAACCCAATCCTAATGCAAGCGTTACACTGGCAAACATCAAAATTAACAACCCAAGTACAGCTAATATGGCATAAGCGATTACACTTGCAGCGATATTGGTTGCCTGGTCAATTGCTTTGTACTTGATCAGTTTTATCCTGGTTTCTGCATATTCTTTTATTTGCTCAATGATAGAAGGATTTTTTTTGTTTTGTTCCATAAGATTAGAGGTTAAACTCAGGCTAATTTAGCATTGAACCTAAAAATTTTTTGTTTTTATAACAACTAACAGTTTGTCAGATTAAAATTAGCTAACTACGGATTAGTTGATAATGTTTGCTTGGAATAATAAATACTGATTAAAAAGTGACTCTTTTAATGTATTTTTTTAAGGTAAGATAGTTTGATAAAATAAACAATACTAAAATTTGGTGTATAAAAAAAGCTTCGGATAAACTATCCGAAGCTTTTTTAAAAATCAAGAACACTTATTTTTTAATAGTAGAGGTAGATACTGTTTTTTTAACAGTAGTTACTGTTCTTTTAATAGAAGTATGATGTTTTGTTGTAGCGTGATGTCTTTTGGTTGTATGATGTTTTTTAGCAACCTTCTTAACAACCGGAGCTGGTGGAACAACAATAACTGGGGCAACCACTACTGGCGCAGGAACCGGGAATTTAATTTCGCAACCAGAACCGTCAACAACTGTACCGGCTGGTGTGCCTGGGCATTTATCTAAATCATCACGAACACCATCACCATCAGAATCTTTTTTCAAATCTGATACGCTTGTTTCAACACTGCTTACTTTACCTTTCAAGCTATCAACAGTAATGCGTAATGTAGAATCTTTCAATTCATCATACAACATTGCTACCGGATTAACCCAGTCTAAATTCGGTCTAGATTTTCCACCTAAAGCAAATTCAAAACCGCCGTATCCATAAGAAAATTTATCTTTTGTTGGATAACCAGCTGTTACGCCGTCCAAATTATCGCCATCAACAAATGTTGCAGTATAACCCAAGTTAAAGGCAACTTTGTCTGACAATCTAAATTTGATACCAACACCAACCGGAATTACCAGTTCTCTTACATAATCACGATCATGGTTAGGTCCTGCTGTTCCTTTAAAATCAACAACTGAATTGTTTGGAAGGGTAACTTTAGGAGCGTAACCAGCTATACCACCACCGGCAGATACAAAGAAATTAACAGAATTTTTGCGGCGGATAAAATCAACTGTTGCAACATTTACTACACCACTCAATGTAGCAGAATAGGCTAAACGCGTATCAAATGCCCTTACACCATTTTTAACACCGCCAACTGCATTAACATTAGAACCAGAAAGTTTTCCTGAAGTTCCGTCTAACTGCAAGCCGAAAGCATGGCCCAATTGTTTCCTGATAGAAACGCCATAGCCCAGGTTGAGTTCTTTGTTGGTAAAATCGTTGGAACCAAAAGGGATAATTGGGGACAAAACACCAGCATTAATACCAATATTCCAGGTAGTGTACTGTGCACGGCCACCAAATACCACCGGTTTTGATGACATTGTCATTTCTGGTTTAGCAGCTCGTTCTGGTTTAGCAGCTCGCGTGGAGTCTTGTCCGAAGGACTTAGCCGCCGGCAGGGACAACAAGCCGAGAGCTATTAGTGAGTAGAAGTTTACTTTTTTCATTGTCTTTTTTTTGGATGTGCAATATTGCTAATTTTTTTTTTCATTAACAACATCACTGTGAATAGTTAGTTGATTGAAATTGTTTTTTTATTTAAAAAAGTTGCTTGTATGTAATTCATTTAACCTGTTTGATGATATTTTCCACTTGTTTGCAGCAATTAATGATAATATCTGTATAACAAACAAAATCTTCATTATTGCTTTCGCCAATTTCAGCTTTGATGCCTTCTACTGCAAGATAAATATTGCCCAATTGATTTCTAATATCGTGTTCCAAAATCCTTGCAGCAGGTATTTGCATTTCTATACTCATTGTTTGATGGTTTGATGATCTGCTGCATTCATTTTATTATACAAAGTTTTACGGTCGATGTTTAAAATTTGTGCAGCTTTTGTTTTATTAAAATTTACTTCTTTGAGCACCCTTAAAATCGTTTCATATTCTGCTTCTAAAGCAGCGTTTTTCAAATCAGGCCTTGGCGGAGGATTAACGGTTGGTGGTTTTTGGGGCGATGCTTCGTTTACCGGTGTTTTTATGTAGGTATTATAAATCTCCAGCGGAAGCGATTTGGTCATAATCTCTTCACCATCTGTTAATAAAGTTGCTCTGCGGATCACATTTTTGAGCTCCCGGATATTGCCCGGCCAACTATAATTTACCAAAGATGTAGCGGCATCGGCAGCAAACCTATTGATGTTTTTGCCCAATTCCTGGCTGGTAATTTTTGCAAAATGTGTAGCAATCAGCATAATATCTGCCCCGCGGTTGCGTAGCGGCGGCATGTAGATAGAAAATTCATTAAACCGGTGGTACAAATCTTCCCGGAAACGTCCGTTCTGGATCGCTTCTGCCAGGTTTTCATTGGTAGCCACGATAATACGCACATCCAAATCAATCTCTTTGGTGCTGCCGATGCGCTTCACTTTTCGTTCCTGCACCGTCCTTAATAAGGTAGCTTGTATTTCATAAGATAAATTTCCGATCTCATCCAAAAACAAAGTACCGCCGTTGGCCATTTCAAAATGACCGATCTTGGTGTTTAGCGCACCTGTGAAAGCACCTTTTTCATGGCCAAAAAACTCACTTCCGGCCAGTTCTTTGGTTAATGAGCCGCAATCCATAGCCACAAAAGGTTTATCATGCCGGTCGCTTTTTTGGTGGATACTTTTGGCAACCGACTCTTTGCCCGTCCCGCTTTCACCAAAAATAATGACGCTATAATTGGTTGGAGAAACCAAACTCACTTGCCGGGCCAGTTCTTTGGATGCTTCGCTGATGCCTACCACCATTTCCTGCTTGCCAACAAAAGTAACCGTACTGTTTTTACCGGTGTTTTTTTCGGGGTTGAGGTAGCTATTTGCAGGTGCAGCAGTTAATGCGTTTTGGGTTTCAATTGCTTTATTGATTGTGTTGAGGATTTCGTCGGGATAAAGCGGCTTCGTAATGTAATCGTAAGCACCCATTTTGATCAGCTCGACCGCCATTTTAATATCAGAATAACCGGTGATGATGATCACGCCCGTTTCCGGATATTCCTGTTTGATCTTTTTCAAAATTTCCCGGCCGTCAGTATCTTCCAACCTGAAATCACACAAAACGAGTGTAAAATGATTGTTTTTAAGCAGTTCTGATGCAGTAGAACCGCTTGAAGCCGTCATCACCTCAAAACCATTGCGCGTCAAAAACCGCGACAACAGGTTTGCTGTGTTTATTTCGTCATCAATTATAAGCAGCTTTTTCATAATCAATATCGCATCAAACAGCAAAAAAGTGATTTTACGTCTTTACGCGAACGTTGGGCAAAAGGTTCTACAACATCAACTTAAAAACTAAATCTATGCAATGCTTCTTTTATCGGGTTAAAATTGGCCTCATCAAAATCGATAGCGCAAAATTTTCACTGCAAAAAATTTTTTACTTTTGCAGCCGTATAATTTTGGGTTATGAGCGAGAAAAAATCATTGAATTTTATTGAAGAAATAGTGGAGGAAGATATCCGCAGCGGCAAAAACGGCGGCAAGGTTTTTACGCGTTTCCCGCCAGAACCAAATGGTTATTTGCATATCGGCCATGCCAAATCCATCTGCTTAAACTTTGGTTTGGCACAGGAATATGGCGGGCAAACCAACCTCCGTTTTGATGATACCAATCCCGTAACTGAAGAAACCGAATACGTAGAAAGTATCAAAGCGGATGTAAAATGGCTGGGTTTTACCTGGGCAAATGAATTGTATGCTTCCGATTATTTTGATTTGTTGTATGCTTTTGCTTTAAACCTCATCCAAAAAGGTTTGGCTTATGTGGATGACAGTTCGCCGGAAGAAATCGCCGTCCAAAAAGGTACGCCAACAGAACCCGGAACGCCAAACCAATATCGAAGCCGTTCCATCGAAGAAAATATTGCTTTATTTACTGAAATGCACGACGGAAAATATCCGGATGGCGCAAAAGTGCTGCGTGCCAAAGCGGACTTGGCTTCGCCAAATATGCAGATGCGCGATCCACTGATGTATCGCATCAAACATGCAACGCACCATCGCACCGGCGATAAATGGTGCATTTATCCAATGTATGATTTTGCGCACGGCCAAAGTGATTCCATCGAAAACATTACGCATTCTATTTGTACTTTAGAATTTATCCCGCACCGCGAACTGTACAACTGGTTTATTGAAAAGCTGAAAATTTTCCCTTCGCAGCAATATGAATTTGCCCGATTAAACATCACTTACACGGTGATGAGCAAGCGCAAAATGCTGCAATTGGTGAACCAGAATTTCGTTTCCGGCTGGGATGATCCGCGGATGCCGACGATCAGTGGTTTACGCCGCCGCGGTTATACGGCTGCCAGCATCCGTGATTTTTGTGATCGGATCGGCATCGCCAAAAGGGAAAACCTGATTGATTATAGTTTGCTGGAATTTTGCATCCGCGAAGAACTGAACAAAACTGCCTGGCGCCGGATGGCAGTTTTAGATCCGGTAAAAGTAGTAATCACCAATTATCCCAAAGGACAAGAAGAAACACTGCACGGCGAAAATAACCCGGAAGCAGAAGGTGGCGATGGCGGACGTGATCTGCCTTTCAGCCGTGAAATTTATATTGAGCGCGAAGATTTCATGGAAAATGCGCCTAAAAAATTCTTCCGTTTGGGCCCGGGTTTAATGGTACGTTTAAAAAATGCTTACATTATTAAGTGTGAGGATTTTGTGAAAGATAAAAACGGCCAAATCACCGAAATCCGTTGCAGTTACATCCCGGAAAGCAAAAGCGGCCACGATACGAGCGGCATCAACGTAAAAGGAACGATCCACTGGGTGAGCATACTGCACGCCAAAACAGCCGAAGTACGTTTGTACGACCGTTTATTTATTGAAGAAGATATGAACAGCATGGAAGGCGGTTTTGAAAACTACATCAACCCAAACAGCTTAACAACGATTACTGCTTTTATCGAACCAAATTTGGCACAAGCCAAAACCGGCAGTAATTTCCAGTTCATCCGCAAAGGTTATTTCACTTTAGATCAGGATTCGACAGATGATAAGCTGATTTTTAACCGGACTGCCACTTTAAAAGATGCCTGGGCGAAGGAAGTGAAGAAAGGTTGATGCTGTTTTTATAAGGATAAAATGGGTAAGATTTTATTCCTTTCTCCTCGCCCTAAACAGAACCACAAACTCATTGATTAATAAAGCTGATAAAGCCCCCATTATAAAAATATACAAAAACTGGATCGTCCTGATGTTTTCGTTTCCAGTTATGCGGCCGTAGTTAATGATGGTTAGCAGCAATATAACAGCGATGATAATCCTTCTTGGGTTTTTCATGATAATTTGGTTTTGTTTAGGTTTAAGGTTTTAACCAAATCTACAAAATTATAATGCTTCTTTTATCGGTATAAAATCAGTGTCAGCTTGTATTTCCGAACCAAATGTTTTAGATTTAAATTATGATTAGAGAAATTGTTAAGCCGGAAGGAAATACTTACATTTTAAATTTGCCAGACGAAATGGTAGGAAAAATGATAGAAATAACTGCTTTTGAAGTTGAAAAAACCAACTATATATCAACTGAAATTCCTTTTAACCCGGAAAAATTACAGGAAATAAACGAACGGTACAATAAACTTCCCCAAATTTCTCACGAAAACTATAAGTTTAATCGGGACGAGGCCAACAATTATGAATAATTTTTTTGTTGATTCTAACATTGTGCTGTACTTAATAGACAAGGATGAACCGAAGAAAATTATTTCAAGAAAACTGCTTTCAAATGATCCTTACATCAGTGCCCAAGTATTAACAGAAGTAGCAAACGTTTGTAGATACCGGTTTAAGTACAAAAAACACGAGTTAATAATTTTGTGGAATGATTTATTAAAGGATTGTAACTGCATTCCTACCGATCACCAATCCATTCAAAAAGCGATTCAATTGGTAGAACGCTATGATTTCCAGCTGTTTGATGCGCTTATTGTAGCCGATGCTTTAAAAGCTGATTGCAGTATTCTTTATTCTGAAGATATGCAACACAACATGCTGGTAGAAAAACAATTGACTATCATCAACCCATTCTTGTAATAGCTTCTTTGTGTAAATATTTATTTTACATTTTAACTTTTCGCCTTTATCCTTAACTTTAAAGTATGATTAGAGAAATTGTAGAATCTGCAGAAAACACTTATATCATCAATTTTCCTGAGGAATTGGTAGGTAAAAAAGTAGAAGTAATTGCTTTTGAGATTGAAGAGGAAAAGCAACATGTTCTACCTCCTTTAGATGCAAGCCAAGAAAGCAGGTTGCAGGATATTAGAGAAAGGTATGCCAAACTTCCACGCACTTCTCACGAGAATTATAAGTTTGACCGCGATGAGGCCAATAACTTTGATTAATCTATTTGTTGACTCGAATATTTTAATTTATCTGGCTGATATTGATGAATCTAAAAAAGAAGTTGCCGAAAGAATATTAATTGCCAATCCTTACATCAATTCGCAAGTATTAGTAGAAACCGCTAACGTTTGTAAGCGAAAATTTAAGTTCAACAAAGCAAATTTACTTGTTTTATAGAACAATATTCTTAAAGATTGCTCTGTTGTTCCTACCGATCATCAATCCATCCAAAAAGCGATTCAATTGGTAGAACGCTATGATTTCTAGCTATTTGATGCGCTTATTGTGGCCGATGCTTTAAAAGCTGATTGCAGCATTCTTTATTCCGAAGATATGCAGCACAACATGTTTGTAGAAAAACAACTGACTATCATCAACCCGTTTTTATAAAAGCTGAGTTTTACCTTTCTACCCTTCACCTTTCCACCCTTAACCTCATTTTCCTACCTTTGCCGCATGGCAACCAGCAAACCATCCGTACCGAAAGGCACCCGCGATTTCTCGCCCGCCGAAATGGCCAAACGCAATTATATTTTTGATACGATAAAAACAGTATTCCGCAAATACGGCTACCAGGAAATCCAAACGCCAGCCATGGAGAACCTGGAAACATTGACCGGGAAATATGGCGATGAAGGTGATAAACTGATTTTTAAGATTTTGAATTCAGGTGAAAAATTGTGGGATTCGGATTTCTTTCGTGGAGTAATAAAAATGTCTGAAAAAGATTCAACAGGCCAATATCTTTATTCTGCTGGTGAAGTTGATGATATGTCAACATTAATTTTAAATCGAAGAGAAGCTATGGAGAGTTTCTCCGAAAAAGCCCTTCGCTACGATCTTACCGTTCCCTTCGCGCGTTACGTCGTTTCGCACCAAAGCGATATTACTTTTCCTTTCAAGCGTTTCCAGGTGCAGCCGGTTTGGCGCGCCGATCGGCCGCAAAAAGGCCGTTACCGCGAGTTTTACCAATGCGATGCCGACGTGGTTGGTTCTGATTCTTTGCTGAACGAAGCCGAATTTATCCTGATTTATGATGAAGCATTAAGCAAGTTTGGGCTGAAAGATTTTACGATCAAAATTAATAACCGCAAAATCTTATACGGAATAGCAGAATCAATTGGAAAAACTGATATGCTAATTCCAATGACTGTAGCAATAGATAAATTAGATAAGATCGGGATGGATGGTGTTGATGATGAATTAATGAAAGCTGGATTTACCACTCAAAATTGTATTGATATTATTCCTTTTTTATATAGTAAATTCCGAACTACAGAAGAAAAAATTCAACATTATAAAATATTGTTTCGCGAAACTTCTCAAATTGGTTTAAAAGGAATTGAAGAACTCGATACTGTTTTTACTTACCTAAAAAATTGCACGATAAAAACAGCAACACTCGAACTGGATATTACACTTGCCCGCGGTTTAAATTATTATACCGGAGCTATTTTTGAAGTCAAAACCAATGAAGTGGCGATGGGCAGCATCGGCGGCGGCGGCCGTTATGATGATTTGACAGGCATGTTTGGTTTAAAAAATCTGACCGGAGCCGGGATTTCTTTTGGTGCCGACCGGATTTATGATGTTTTGGAAGAATTGAAACTTTTCCCGGAAGATGCCACGCAAGGCACGCAGGTTTTGATTTGCTGTTTTGATCGGGAGTTTGAGAACTACGGCTTTACTTTGGTTAATCAATTGCGGCAGCAGGAAATCCACGCAGAATTGTATCCGCCGGGTGCCAAAATTAAAAAGCAATTGGATTATGCCAACCAAAAAAACATTCCTTTTGCCATTATGATTGGCAGCGAGGAAATGGAAACGGGTTTATTATCACTCAAAAACATGGTTTCCGGCGAGCAGCAAAAGCTTTCTGCGGAAGAGATTTTAGAGCAGTTGAAAGGATAGCATCTTGTCATTTCGACGATAGGAGAAATCTTCATCAACAATGTAATACTTCTTTTATCGATATAAATTCGGTTTGATGAAGATTCCTCTCTCTACGTTCGGAATGACAGAAAAAGTAAAATGGCAAACTATTTATCCCGGCAGCTCAATCCCCTCCGCTGGGATGAACATGCTGTTTTTATCGACCAAAAAACTCATTGGCTGCTCCGGGTTTTTGATAATTTCGAGCAGCAAAAAGCCCCAGGGTTTCCAGAAGTTTTCTAAAACCTGGCCGTAAACTTTGGGCTTCCATTCGTCAAAAAGTGATTTCGCACTCAAGCCTTTTAGTGGCATCGCTTCAACGTAAATTTTATTTTGAGCGGGAAGTAAATTGTATTCCGGCAAGCGGTTGAATAGGTAAGCCGAATAAAAAATCCGTCCGCAAAATTCTTCAAACTGAATTGGGTGTAAGGTTTTTCCGGCAATTTTTTGCAAGATTTCCTGCTGGTAAACTGCGTTTGCACCGTTGTCCTGCAAGCAAAAAATCAAGCCAAAATCTTTCAGCCGCAATGAAAAGGTAAGCGAATTGATCTCATCCCGGTAATTGAACTGATCTGTTTCCAGGCTGATTTTGAACAGAAAAAAACTAAACGGCTTGAAATCCTCAAAAACTATCGGTAAAAACAGCATCTGCAACATCAAGTGCAGCGAACTGAATTTGTGCATCAGCGATTGCGAAATATTCAAGCCTTCGCCCTGCGCATATTGCTGGCGAATAGCGGATTGCAGCTCGTTAAAAATAATGCCGTATATGATTTTGCCCGCCCAGATAAACAGTTTCCATTCATCCAAAGCTTGCACAGCTTCAAAACCATGCTCAAAAGCAGCTTTAATTTCTGCTTCCAGCGGCTCGAAGTAAAGCTCGTTTACTTCGGCTGAACACGGTAATTTCAAATCTTTGTACGTCGGAAAATTCTCGTCCAGCATTTTAAACGGCTGAT
Organism: uncultured Sphingobacteriaceae bacterium; assembly: GCA_964236465.1. GTDB lineage: Bacteria > Bacteroidota > Bacteroidia > Sphingobacteriales > Sphingobacteriaceae > Mucilaginibacter_A. The sequence continues at coordinate 30,107 of CAXSBZ010000037.1, forward strand.
CATACAGCTTATATTTTGCCAGCAGCCAGGCTGGGAAAACCTGTATTTTTTCTTCTTCGGATTGCAGTGATTTCCCGCTGAGAAAGCACGTTTTATTGCCAAAATTAAATTTGTCGAATGGCTGATAAATTTCCGTTTGCATATTGCCAAAGATAGAAATGATTTCGGGCGGGATTTTTTAGCTTTAGGCGATTTAACATGAAACTGACTTACCAACCTTTTCAGCTCGAACTGAAACATCCGTTCAGCATTTCCAAATTTACACGGAACCATACACCTATAATTTTGCTTCAACTGCATTACGAAGGTTTTACTGGTTATGGTGAAGCTTCGATGGTGCCGTATTTGGGCGAAAATTTAGAAACAGCTGCGGTTTTTTTGCAAAAAGTTGATTTGAAAAGATTGCAGTATCCGTTCAATATGGCCGAAATCATGAATTATTTGGATGATCTCGCGCCCGAGAACACCAATATTAAAGCTGCTGTTGATATTGCTTTTCATGATTTGATCGGGAAAATCGAACAAAAACCTTGTTATAAAATGTTCGGTTCTGATCTGCAGCAAATGCCGGTTACCAGTTTTACTTTGGGTTTGGATTTGCCCGAAATGATGATTAAAAAAACGCAGGAAGCAGCTGATTTTAAAGTAATTAAGATAAAATTAGGCAAAGATAATGATGAAGAAATCATCCGCGCCATCCGTTCCGTCACCAATGTTCCGCTTTATGTGGATGCCAATCAGGGCTGGACGGACAGGCAGCAATCGCTCGATAAAATTTTTTGGCTGCACGAACAAGGCGTAGAACTGATTGAGCAGCCGATGGATAAGAACGATTTGGACGGCAATGCCTGGCTGACGAAAAATAGCCCGGTTATGATTATTGGCGATGAAGCCGTTCAGCGTTTTGCAGATGTAGAAAAAGCACAAGGCATTTATCATGGCATCAACGTAAAACTGATGAAATCTGCTGGAATGCATGAAGGCTACCGAATGATTTTGAAAGCCAGAGAGTTGGGTTTGAAAGTGCTGATCGGCTGCATGAGTGAAACCAGTTGCGCTACTTTGGCTGCTGCTGCCCTGGCCCCGCTTTGCGATTGGGCTGATCTGGACGGGCCGTTCCTCACCAAAAATAACCCTTACCAAAACCCGGATTTTGCCGATGGAAAATATGTGCTAAAAGAAGCATTTGGCTTGGGGCTGAAGTTTGTTGGCGGTTCTTTGTTGTAGCAGCGGTTTATAGATAGCCTGATTATTTTTGAGGCTCAGCTTTTATCTTCCCCGATCACTTCCTTTTGATTTGATATTAGAAACCCTTGAAGGAATTTAAACTTTGATGTTAACTTCATCAACGTTTTGACAAGTTTAAAATGGCGCGTCGGGTTGATGAAATTATGCCGATAAAAACAGTATGGCTGACAGTTACTTTTTGTGCATCTTCAACCATTCGCGGCCCGCTTTATCAACCCTAAAATTTTTTAGGGTTCCCTGGTTCTGCCAGGTTATGTACATTGTTTTTCTATCCGGCTGATACTACCTTTTTTTTAAACCGTAACAATTATAAGTGTACACTTGTTGCAACTTAAATTGATTTCAAAATATATGGTTACGATTAAAAAAAGCAATGGCCACGCATTAGTTTTCATTCAAAAAATCATCCTGATTGTATTGTTGGGTGGTATAACCAATTGTGTTTCTGCACAAAAGTTAATCCGGGTAGTTGTAGCAGGATTAAACCATACCCATGTTCATGGCATTTTAAGCCAGTACAATAAAGGGGCAGTAGATATTGTTGGGATAGCTGAACCGGATAAGCAGTTACAGCAAAAATTCAGTAAGCTTTATCACCTCCCTGAATCTTTGTTTTCCACCAACCTGAAGGAATTATTATTACAGAAAAAACCTGATGCCGTATTGGGTTATAATGCTGTTGGAAAGCATTTGGAAGTTGTTGAAATATGCGCGCCCTTAGGAATTTCTGTTATGGTAGAAAAACCGCTGGCAGCAACGTTGGCACAGGCAAAGCAGATTGAATCATTAGCCTTAAAATATCGCATCAAGGTATTAACCAATTATGAAACAACTTGGTATCCATCCAACAAGGAAGTTTACAATACGATTGGTACAGACAGCATCGGGCAGATTAAAAAAATGGTTGTGCATGATGGGCATCAAGGCCCGATAGAAATTGGTTGCCCGCCAGAATTTTTAAGCTGGCTAACAGATCCGGTATTAAACGGTGCCGGAGCGTTAAATGATTTTGGCTGCTATGGTGCAGATTTGATGACCTGGCTGATGAAAGGCCGCAAACCAATTGCTGTAACGGCCATAACCCGACATTACAAACCCGCTCTTTATCCTAAAGTTGATGATGATGCCACTATTATTGTAGAATACCCGGAAGCAACAGGGTTGATCGAAGCATCCTGGAACTGGCCGTTTGCCATCAAAGATTTGGAAGTATTTGGAGAAAGAGGCTATCTGCACGCCCTTAATAACGAGGATATAACCAGCAGAATGCGGGAAAATATTAAAGGTTCAAAGAAAGCAGCACCCTTAGCTGCAAATGAGGCTTCTCCGATTGCTTATTTAACAGCTGTTCTTCAAAACAAGCTTCCCGGAACCGATGATCTGTCATCCTTAAAATACAACATGCTTGTGATGGAAATACTGGATGCAGCAAAAAGATCAGCAGCAACAGGTAAAAGAATTGTTTTATAGCTTTTTAATTCTTTTATTATTAGTTGGCTTAATGACAGCCGGTTTAAATTTATACTTTGAAAATAACAATGCTTCTTTTATGCCTATAAATTTGAGGTTTAAGAACCTGTTTAAATTTCATTCAATTTCACTTTTGCATATAGTTAATATCAACGCAGATGCTTCTTTTACCTAATAAAAATTGGTATTGGC
>CAXSBZ010000038.1:0-32821 GCA_964236465.1 uncultured Sphingobacteriaceae bacterium
TAATGCCGTTTATTATGATGCCGTAGCACTCTATTCTACCAAAAGGCAGCAGTTTCAGGATCAGATTTACAAAACTATCAGCGAAAGTTTTGCAAAAAGAGGGTTAGAACTACAGCAACTTTTGGTACGAAACATTACTTTGCCGCAGTCTGTACGAGCTACGATCGAATCAAAAATTAATGCTGAACAAGACGCGCAAAAAATGCAGTTTGTATTGCAAAAAGAGCGGCAACAAGCAGAGCAAAAAAGGATACAGGCACAAGGTATTGCCGATTATCAGCGTATCATTTCTACCAATTTAACGGATAAACAGTTGGAGTACGAAAGCATACAGGCGCAAAAAGCTATTGCAACCTCTCCAAATTCAAAAGTCATTATTATGGGCAGCGGCAAAGGGATGCCAATGATTTTGGGCGATCAAAAGTAAGGCTTCTTTTATCAGGCAAAAATTGACGACAGACAACAAGTAGACAAAAATTATACCTAAAAACAATATCGTTAATCTATTTTTTTAACGATACTGTTTATAGCTTCATCCAGTTGTGCAGCGCTTTCCGTCAGCATTTCGCAAATGTTGCTCAGGTTCTGGTCTATGTCCATCTTGCTCAAAATATTTGTCAGGCCGATGATGTTGGCTACCGGCCGACGGATGACGTGCGATTGTTCCCAGCCAATTTGTTCTAAAATGCCCTTTTTTTGCTCGATTTCTTCTTTTGCAACTTCTAATTGCTGATTAGCGGTAACATATTCTGTAATATCATAGCCCATACAAAACACACCGCCCGGCTGGTTTTGATCATCAATAATAGCCCGGTATTCCCATTGCGTAATGATGTAACCGCCTTTGCCATCATGCTTGCGGATGGTGGCAGGAAACGACTTGTTGGGGTTTTGAAAGCATTTTGCCGCTACTTCTGCGCACACTTTCTTATCGTCAGGGTGCATGGTGATGTGATACGGCTGGCCAATCATGTTCTTGGCAATATATCCAAAAGCATTTGCATAATGTGTGTTTACATAGCTGTAATTACTGTCCATTCCGGCAATAATAACATAGTAAAAGTTAGAGTTTTCTAATAAGCTGATCGTTTCGGTAAAATTATTCATGCTTCTTTTATAAGCTTAATTTTTGTTGGTCGAGGTTTTACGAAAAAACTTAAACCAAAGATTCATTTTTTGCTTTTTAAAAAACAAGAAATTGAGTATTTACAACAACTGATTACAAATTTATACCGTTAAAAAAAGCTCGTTTTTAATTTGGGGGATGACACCGAATTGCAGTGCTTTGTCAAACAGGATACAAATCGCTTTGCGGCCTTCCGTTCCCAAATCAACAGAAAATTGGTTCACGTACAAATCAATGTGCTTGTACATCACTTCTTCGCTCATTTCCTGCGAATGCCGGCGGATAAATTCCAGGCCGGATTTTGGATTGGCAAATGCAAACTCCACGGATTTTCGCAGCACACGGTTTATTTTATGCTGAATTTCTATTGGTAAATTTCTATTCACCACGATTCCGCCAAGCGGGATCGCGCAGCCGGTTTGCTGTTCCCAGTAATCGCCCAGATCCAAAATTTTGTGCAAACCTTTATCCTGATAAGTAAAGCGGTTTTCGTGGATAATCAATCCTAAATCTGTTTCGCCGTTAATTACCTGATTCTCAATTTCTGAAAAAAGCACTTCATTTTTGTTTTTTCCTTCGGGAAAAGCCAAACTGAGCAGAAAGTTTGCCGTTGTATATTTTCCCGGAATCGCAATTTTAAGGTTTTGGATTTGCGAATTAAGATATTCCCAATTTAAAAACTTTTCATCTTTACAAATCAGCAACGGGCCAACGCCAAAACCCAGCGCGCTTCCGGCATCCAGCAAAACGTATTGCCCGGTTACATAAGCAAAAGCATGATAACTCAGTTTGGTCACGTCCAATTTGCCGCGGAAAGCTTTCTGGTTCAGCGTTTCCACATCATCAAAAAACACTTCAAAATCCAAGCCTTCCGTGTCAATTTTATGATGGATCAAAGCATCAAAAATAAAAGTATCATTTGGGCAAGGCGAAAAGCCGAGGGTCAGTTTCATGGTTTCAGGTATGAAGTTTTTGGTTGAAAGTTGCTGGTTCTGCGCTTTGTCATGCCGAACTTGTTTCGGCATCTCACTATAAAATTTCAAATCTTGCAAGAGAGATCCTGAAACAAGTTCAGGATGACAATTTGCCTAACAATTCAATTGCAAAATTATTCAGATTCTTAACGGCCAAACCAATTTTCCAGTTTTCGCGGTTGCGTTTCTCCACGTAATTTGACACCGACCTGATTTGTATGGCGGGCACCATACTGTTTTTACAGGCATAAAAAAAGGCTGCACCTTCCATACTTTCCAATTGCGGGTTCAACCTTTCTATTATTTTTTGGATTGAATTTTCCTCGCCATGAATGGTGTTTACGGTGATGGCACGCACTTTTTTAGCTGGTAAAAGAAGCATTGGATAAGTGGAACGGAAAGTGCTTTCGCCAAAACCTAAAACTTCAATTGGCAAAAACTGATTATCATCTTCTGCACCTAATTCTGACAGGGTATCTTGCTCAACTTCAACCACTTCGCCTAAACTTAAACTGCGATCAAAACTTCCTGCAATTCCCAAGTTGATGGCCAAATCGTATTTTTGCTGTGTAAATCGTTGTCCTAAAGCAAAAGCGGTGGCAACTATTCCAACCCCGGTAATCAAAACATCAAAAGTTTCTTCTCCAAAATGATTTAACAAAGGCTGGATTTCGGCTTGTGTAGCGGCTACGATCAGGATTTTCATCGGCAATATTTCTCGCAAAGTTAAAAATAGCAGGCTTCTTTTGTTTTGATATATTTGCAGCAATTTAGGTTATGATGATCCACATTACACGGAAAGAACATTTTAACGCGGCGCACCGGATGTACCGCGAGGACTGGAGTGCTGAGCAAAACGAGCAAATGTTTGGCAAATGCGCCAACCCAAACTGGCACGGCCACAATTACAATTTGTTTGTAACGATTAAAGGCGAAGTAACGCAGGAAACAGGTTATCTGATGGATTTGAAAGACCTGAAAGTGATCATCAATAATTACGTGATCGAGAAGCTGGATCATAAAAACATCAATTTGGATGTGGATTTTATGAAAGGTAAAATGGCTTCTACCGAACTGCTGACGATTGAGATCTTCAATCAGCTTAAAAAACCAATCGAACTGCATCCGGGCGTGTTCCTGCATTCGGTAAAATTGTATGAAACCGAAAATAATTCGGCCGAATATTTTGGCGGATAAAAGAAGCATCAAAAACAGATGAACAACGAAAACTACGGCCACAATATTGAAGAAGAATTAGATGGGTATGTAAAAATAGACCGCTATAACCCGGACACGATCAGCAAAATTGCAGGCCATTACCAGGATATTTTAAATTTGTTAGGTGAAAATCCGCAGCGCGAAGGATTGCTGAAAACTCCGGAACGGGTGGCTAAAGCGTTAACATATCTCACGCATGGCTACGATCTGGATCCGGCGAATATTTTAAAATCCGCCATGTTCAAAGAGGAATACAGCCAGATGGTGGTGGTGAAAGATATTGAAGTGTATTCGATGTGCGAGCACCACATGTTGCCGTTTTTTGGTAAGGCGCACATTGCTTATATTCCAAATGGGCATATTGTTGGGTTGAGCAAAATCCCGCGTGTGGTGGATGCTTTTGCGCGGCGTTTGCAGGTGCAGGAACGGCTGACGAATGAAATCCGAGATTGTATCCAATCCACCCTCAACCCGATTGGTGTGGGCGTAGTGATTGAGTGCCGGCATTTGTGCATGAGCATGCGCGGCATCCAGAAGCAAAATTCATTTACCACAACTTCTGCTTTTACAGGAGCTTTTTTGCATGATAAAACACGCAGTGAATTTTTACAGCTGATTTCTTCTAAATTAAGTTAAAACCAATATTATTTTGATGAAAGCCTACCTATTTCCGGGGCAAGGTGCGCAGTTTCCCGGTATGGGAACTGGTTTGTACGAAAAGCACGAAGATGCCCGAGAACTATTTGAACAAGCCAACGAAATTCTGGGTTTCCGTATCACCGATGTGATGTTTAACGGTACGGATGAAGACCTGAAACAAACCCGTGTAACACAACCGGCCATCTTTTTACATTCTGTAATCCTGGCCAAAACACTCGGGAATAGCTTTGAGCCGAAGATGGTTGCCGGGCATTCTCTGGGCGAGTTTTCTGCGCTGGTTGCTGCCGGTTCTATCACTTTTGAAGATGGTTTGCGCTTGGTTGCCGCCCGTGCCAATGCGATGCAACATGCCTGCGAAATCCAGCCTTCTACTATGGCCGCAGTTTTGGGTTTGGATGATTTTACGGTGGAAGATATTTGCCAGCGCGCAACGCGGGTTGTTGTTCCGGCTAATTATAATTGTCCGGGGCAACTGGTAATTTCCGGCACAATTGAAGGGGTAAAAGAAGCAAGCGAAAAACTGAAAGAAGCCGGTGCCAAACGCGTTGTGCCGCTGAATGTAAGCGGTGCTTTTCACTCTCCGCTGATGGAACTGGCACGCGTAGAACTGCAAACAGCAATTTTAAAAACTGAGATTAAAGTGCCGGTTTGCCCGATTTATCAAAATGTAAACGCGCAACCAACCACAGATCCTGATACCATAAAAATCAACCTGAACAAACAACTGACAGGTGCCGTACGCTGGACGCAAACCATGCAGCGCATGTTGCAAGACGGCGCAACCTGTTTTGTCGAAACCGGCCCGGGCAATGTGTTGCAAGGTTTGGTTAAAAAAGTTGACCGGAATATAGCTGCCGAACATGCTTGGCTTTAATTTTTTATAGTTTAGAAGCTGTTTAAAATTTGTTCAGTTGATGTTTGATACTTCTTTTATCACCTAAAAATCATCATGTTTTTATGCTCCAACGATTGTAATAGATACAGAAACGAAATTAATATGATAAAAGAAGCATCCTTGTTTTTCTTAATAAAAATTTAAACCGCTTTTTTAGGCTAATTTATACTACATTTATACAGATTGAACAATTGCTTTGAATACAGCTGTTAAAGTACGGTTTCTGTTGCTGGTGCTTTGTGTAAGTCTTTTTTTGACAGCTTTAACTGTAAAACTGACTTCCGATTCCAGTAATTTGCTAACTGGTTCTGCGCTTACTTTACAGCAAAAACTGAATGAAAAGGAAGCGTTCGTAGAGGATTTTTTAAAAGACTCGGCCAGTATCCAAAAGCTGCAAAGCCTTGTTCATAATGAGAAAGATGCCTTGCAGCTGATCCAATCGCTCAGCAAGGATAAAAAAATTTATTTCTGTACCTACAAGCACAACAAGCTCAACTTTTGGAGCAGTAGCCGCATCGTTCCTGATAGTGCTTCGGCTTATCAAACCGGTACTTCTTTTACCCTGGGAAAAAACGGGTATTACGAAGTCATCAAAAAAACTGAAAGTGATTTTTCGGTCTTGTTTTTTATACCGGTAAAAACAGCATACAGCTTTCAAAACCAGTACCTGAACAATAATTTTTCGGCACAGCTTTTAGATAATGATTACCTAACTTTTGCCAAACCGCAGGAAAAGCAGGCTTTTAAAATAACAAACCTGCACCACCAGCCGCTCTTCTACGTTAAGCTAAAACCTGATTACCGCAAAAGCTACTTTGCTTCATTTGAAGTGGTTTTGTGGTCTTTAAGCATTTTTGTGCTGTTTGTGCTGGTTTACAATTTTTGCACCCATCTTGCCCACAAAGGTTATGTAAAATGGGCGGTACTGCTTGCCGGTTTATTTGCATTAGCCTGTACCGGTGTCAATATTTTTCTGCACGGCCCGGATTTTGCTTCCGGGGCAAAAGCACTGCCGGAGCTGCAGCTGCACAATGTTTATGTTTCCTATTTTTCTATTGGTGATATTGCACTTATCATTCTGATTTTCAGCTGGTTTGCAGTATTTGCGTACAGCAACCGCAGCCGGCTTATCAATTCCATGGTCAGTCCGGCTATCAGCTATGTTTTGTTGTTGCTGATGCTGTTTTTACTCATCAGTTTATCCATTGTCTTTTCCAGCTTGTTTTCCAATCTGATTATTGATTCCCGCATTCAGTTTGATATTGATAACCTGCTTAATCTTACCGTTTATAATTTTTTGGGTTCGATTATGCTTTGCCTTTCTTACCTTATTTTTTATCTGATTGCCGAAACTTGTATCATTGTTTGTACCAAACTGACTATTTTAAACAGGATTAAACTGTTTGCTTTTGCCGCCTTGATCGTGCTGGCAACTGTAGTGCATTTTTATATTGATCACTATTTCACTATTTTTTATCTTTTGTGGGGAGCTGTGGTAGCTTGGCGGGCTTACAATGTGGCTTACGAAAATGGAAAAATGCCTGCTATGGCTTACGTTTTAATCTTGTGTTTATCTGCACTGATTGCAACCATTAAGCTCTCTTATATCCAAACCGTGTTGGATGCCGAAAACAGGAAAACACTGGTACAAAAACTGGCTAATACCACCGATACCGATGCAGAAGCAATATTTCGGCGTGTGGAAAACAAAATTAAGGAAGATACTAGCCTGATTAAATATTTTTCCAGTCAAGAGCAGAACGAGGTTTATATTAAAAACCATCTCCGCAAATCGTATTTTGATGACTACCTGTCCAAATACGATTTCAAGATGTATGCCTACAATTGCCAGCATCATCATATATCCGGCCAGCAGAATTACGAATTAGATGTTTTTCAAAACCAAGTAGTTTACGGTTCATTACAGGTAAAAGGCACATCAAACTTTTACCAAATCACAGATGCTTTTGGTTTAAATAGGTATTTTGCACTCATCCCAATAAAAAAAGGGCAGAAGCTGGAAGGCACGCTGGTAGTTGATTTGAAATCAAAATTACTGGAAAGCACCACTTCTTTTCCGCAATTACTATCCGACGAAAACTTTCAGCAGCAAAATAATTTAAAAAACTATTCTTACGCTTTTTACAAAGACAATAAGTTGCTCAACCAAAACGGAAAGTACGAATACAACTTAATCAATAATCAGTTTAAAGCAAAAGCAAAATATACTCCACTGGAAACCACAGATCCGGATGGTAATTACAGCCATTTAATTTATCAGCTTAATCAACGCAAACTAATTGTGGTGAGCATGGAGGATAAAAAGTTTGCTGATTTTTTATCACTTTTCGTTTTCTTCTTCGTGATATTCTTGTTTTTCAGCTTGCTGGCTACTGCTGTTTATTGGTTTTGGAAACAAATAAAAGGCTTAAATTTCAACCATTTTGTATGGAGTATGCAGGTAGCAGCTAATAATTTGCTGTATAAAACGCGTATCCAGATTTCGATGGTCGCTTCGGTTGTGTTTACACTGCTGATTATTGGTATCGTAACTTTTATCACTTTTAGAAGCCAGGACAGAAAGCAGCAGGATGACCTGAACCATGAAAGGATAAAACAGATTGGTGCCGACTACGAGATGCAATTGGCGGATAATAAAACGACCAGCCAGGAAGAGCGGGAACTTCGGTTTAGTGCTTTTGCAGAAACTTATGCGGTTGATTTGATCTTGTATGATACCTGCGGTGTCCCGCAGCTTTACACACAGCCCAAATTGTACAATTACGGGCTGATTGGCCGGCGGATGAATGCAACAGCCTTTATCAAGATGCAACACATGCAAAAATCGGAGCTGCTGAATGATGAAGACATCGGGAAGTTTAAATACAAATCAGCCTATATCCCTATCCGTAATTCTGAAAATCAGGTAGTTAACTTTTTGCAGCTGCCTTATTTTTCTAACGAAGCAGAATACAAATCACGGATTGGTTATTTCATCAATTCAATGCTCAACGTTTATGCGCTGGTGCTGGTTGCCATCGGTTTGTTTGCTGTTTTTATCGCCCAAAAAATCACCAGTCCGCTAACTTTAATCCAACAAGGCTTGGCCAACACGATGTATGGCCGCAAAACAGAACCGATCAACTGGAAGCGCAACGACGAGATTGGCTCGCTCATCAAAGAATACAATAAAATGATTGCTTCGCTGGAGCTGAGTGCGAACAAGTTGGCCAAATCTGAACGGGAAAACGCCTGGCGGGAAATGGCCAAGCAGATTGCGCACGAGATTAAAAACCCGCTGACGCCGCTAAAATTAGGTTTGCAGCTGCTTAGTAAATCCTGGAAAGACAAAGACCCGAAATTTGATCAGAAATTCCTGAAATTCAACAGTTCTTTTATCGAACAAATTGAAACTTTATCACGCATTGCCACCGAATTTTCAGATTTTGCCAAACTGCCGGATGCCAAGCCGGAAGTGGTCAATATTTTTGATGTCATCTCCAGGGCAACCAATATCTTTGGCCAAAGCGAAAACATGCGCATTGATTTTACACCTTCCGCAGAACTTTATTTGATCCGTGCCGATAAAGACCAGCTGATGCGCTGCTTCAATAACCTGCTGAAAAATGCGATCGAAGCCATGCCCGAAGACCGTAAAGGCATCATCACCATCACCTTTCAAACTTCAAAAGAAAACATCCTGATCGAGGTAAAAGATAACGGCAGCGGCATCCCGGAAAATCTTCGGGGTAATATTTTTCAACCTAACTTCACTACCAAAAGTTCCGGCACCGGTCTTGGTTTGGCCTTCATCAAAAGTGCCATTGAAAACGCCGACGGAAAGATCTGGTTTGAATCTGAAACCGGCGTTGGCACCACTTTTCATCTGTTGTTTCCTTCGGCTTCCCAAGTTTTTAATAGTTGATTTTTGGCTGATGCTTCTTTTATAGGCATAAAATTGGTTTGTGATTCCCGTTTTTTGTCATTTCGACGATAGGAGAAATCCTCTATCAACAACAAAAGTCTGATCGCTTTGATGAGGATTTCTCCTATCGTCGAAATGACAAAACGCTTCTTTTATCGACATAAAATTGGTTTGTGATTCCCGTTTTTTGTCATTTTGATGATAGGAGAAATCTTCTATCAACAACAAATTCTGGTTGCTTTGATGAGAATTTCTCCTTCGGATCGAAATGATAAAACGCTTCTTTTATCGGCATAAAATTGATTTGTGATTCCCATTTTTTGTCATTTCGACGATAGGAGAAATCTTCTTTCAACAACAAAAGTTTGGCCTCTTTGATGAAGATTTCTCCCTTCGGATCGAAATGACAAAATGCTTCTTTTACCGCATAAAAAAAGGAACCTGAGTTTTCAACCCAAATCCCTTTTTTGTATAATTTATGCTGATTTTATCTTAAATTAAAAGATGATTTGCCCATTGGATAGCCATCCGCATAAAGCAAAACGGAGTAAGTTCCTTTTTGAAATTCTGCCGGATTCACCCAGTCGATAACATAACCGCTGCCATCATTTTTAAAATCTATCGAGCTTTTGTATGAATATTGCATATCCTGGCTATCGATATTAAAATTGCCGGAATTGCTGGTCGTCACTAAGTTTCCGGTCGGGTCGATCACGCGCAAATAAATATCGTGCAAGCCTTTTTGCGCCAGTTCGTTGCTGGCAATGGTAAAGTTTACCTTGATTTTTTTTGCCGGATTAGCGCGGGAAACTTCCACTTCTTTTCCGCTGTTTTTGATTTTATAAGCCGCAATTTGCACTGAAGAGGTTTTGATAGCAGCCGCAATCTGGACTTTATTGCTCAAATCCTGGTTTTGTTTTTGCAAAGTTGTCGCTTTCTGGTTCACTGTTGCCAGGTTGGTTTTCAGCGTGTCGCGTTCTGTTGTTAAAGTCGCGTTTTGTTGTTTTAACTCTTCAATATCAGTTGTATATTTAGTTACAAAATAGCGCAGCTGCTTAATGTCTTCTTTGGCAGAAGTAAGCTGTTTGGCAGTAAGGTTTCCGCTTGCCAATGCTTTTCTTAACTGGGTAATTTTGGCTTTCAGTTCTTCGTCTTTCGCTTGTAAAGCTTTTGAAATTCGGTGCTTGCCGCTGTTTGCAGAATCCAGTTGCGTGGTCAAACTATCCAGTGATTCTTTTAAAGTAGTTCGAGTAGTAACCAAAACTTTGTTGTCATCATTTTGCTGAGTAACTATCCTTTCATCAGATTTATTTTTTTGCAGATACAAATAAATGCTTGATCCCAGCAAAGCCAGTATGACCGCGATTAAGAAATAAATCAGATTTGATTTATTGGCAGGTGTTTGAGGGTTTTGATTCTCCATGTTTTAGAATTAGATGAATTGGTTTTTAAGATGAAAAACTGTTGTATTATTTGGTTTATTTTCAGATTTGCCCGCATCGCGGCAAGCAATATTCCCGATAAAACTAAGATTATATGCCGTATATTGTACACTAATTAAAAAAACACTAAACCGAAGATAGCATATTCACGTTTTAATAGATAAAAAATTCAAGCAAAAATTTATCATAATTGCTTTTATTTTAGTTGGTTATCAATAAATTAAGGCCGCTTTAAATTTATTTCCATAATTATTTTTTATTCTAATAAAATCATGCAGACGGAGTTTAAGTATCTTTATCATTTTTAATAATAACAGGATGTATTTTTGGATGAGAGCTTTGCTGCTGCTGTTTTTGATAAATGTAGTTGGATTAGCCAACGGACAAGTTTTACCTCAGCCCAAAAGAGAGTTTCGGGGCGTTTGGATTGCTACCGTAACCAATATCGACTGGCCATCCAGCGGCAAAACCAATCCGCAGCAGCAACAGCAGGAATTGATCCGAATATTGGATGCGCACCATCAAACCGGTATCAATGCTGTGATGTTCCAGGTGCGGCCCGCCGCAGATGCTTTGTATGCTAAAAGCCGCGAGCCGTGGTCGCAATGGCTTACCGGCAAGCAAGGCAAAGCGCCCAATCCCGCTTATGATCCTTTAGAATTGGCCATCACCGAAGCGCACCAGCGCGGTATGGAATTGCATGCTTGGTTCAATCCTTACCGGGCTACATTTTCGGCTAATCAAAAAGGGTTAAGCAATGATCACATCACCAAGCAAAAGCCTGAATGGTTTTTTACTTATGCCGGCCGGAAGCTTTTTAATCCCGGTTTGCCGGAAGTGCGGGAATATATCATCAAAGTAATTTTGGATGTGGTTGATAATTACGACATAGACGGCGTGCATCTGGATGATTATTTTTATCCGTATCCTGTTGATGGCCAACACATTGATGATGCACAAACTTTTGCAGATCATCCCGATGGTTTTGCGGATATAAAAGATTGGCGCAGACACAATGTGGATACCTTGATCCATGCCTTGAGCGATAGCATCCATCACCATAAAAACTATATCAAATTTGGAATTAGTCCGTTTGGCATCTGGGCCAATAAACGCCAGAACCCGGAAGGCTCTGAAACCGGTGGCGGTTCTTCTTTTTACGAGCAATTTGCCGATTCGCGGAAATGGATGAAAGAAGGCTGGCTGGATTACATCAACCCGCAAATTTATTGGCCTTTCAACAATCGCGCCGCTGCTTTTGAAAAACTGGTAGATTGGTGGGGCAACAATACTTACGGGCGGCATTTATATATTGGCATGGCAGCCTACCGGATCAACGAGCGCATGAGTGCAAGCTGGAAAGACGTGAGCCAGATGCCGAAGCAAATCCGTTACGACCGCGAAAACCCGCGTGTGCAAGGCAGCGTTTATTTTAGTTCAAAGTCATTGCAAAATAATTTGCTGGGCTTTACCGATAGTTTGAAAAACGATTTTTACCGTTATCCCGCTCTTCCGCCGGCCATGCTTTGGCGCGATGCCATAATTCCGAATATTCCGCGTGAACTGATTGCCCGAACGATGGGCAAAAATGTGAACCTGCAGTGGCAGCTGCCTCTGCCGGCTGATGATGGCAATACGGCTTCCGGCTATGTGGTTTACCGTTTTGATCAGGGCGAACCAATTAACCTGGCTGATCCAAAGCACATTATCAATATCAATTATACACAAGAACGTTCTTTTGCAGACCAAACTACCGAAGCCGGGAAAACGTATCAATACGTGGTAACTACTTTGGATAGATTGAAAAACGAAAGCTATCCATCCAACACGGCCACGATAAATGTGCCGGTCAACAGTTTATAGGTGGTAAAAACAGCATCAACTGTTCATGACCGCGCCGCAATTAATGTCGATGGTTTGGCCGGTGATTGATTTTTGGCTGAGGAGATAAGCCACCAGATCGGCGATTTCTTCCGGTTGGCTCATCCTTCCCAACGGAACGCTTTGCATGGCCATTTTATAAAATTCATCTTTGCTGATGCCCAAACCATCTGCAATTCCCTGCAAGCCTTGCTGCGACATTTTGGTATCTACCCAACCCGGACAAATGGCATTCACCAAAACATTTTGTGGCGCAAACTGTACCGCCCAGGATCGCATCAAACCCAACAACCCAGCTTTAGAAGCACAATAAGCCGAATAATTGGCCACGCCCAAACGCGCCAAAACAGAAGAAATGATCAGGATATGTTTTTCTGCCGGTGCTTCTTTTAGCATCGGAAAAAAGGTGTTCACAAAATTGTAAGTGCCGGTTAGGTTTGTGCTGATGATCTCGTCCCAACGATCATTTTCGCCCCAGTAATTTTCACCGCCCACCCCGGAGTTGGCAATAATTCCATCGATAAAAGAAGCATTGAGTTGTGCTGCTGCTTTTGCCAGTTGGTTTTTATCTTGGATATCGGCTGTTAAAATTTGGTGATTGTTGCCGGGCAAGGTTTCCAGCGTTTCTTGTAAGCTGCTTGCTGTTCTTCCTAACAAGATACAAGTATGGTTTGCAGCAGCCAGTTTTTGGGTGATGGCTTTGCCGATACCGCTTCCGGCACCGCTTATAAGGTAGGTTTTGGGTTGCATTATTTAAACGTTAGATCAAATCGGCCATCTGTTATGTTTGCAATTTCTCCGTTACTGCTATTTATAGCTTTAAAGGCAAACACACCACTAATAATTCCTTTAACCATATCCAGTTTAGTTATGGTTATTGTTCCGCTACCTGATTATTGGTTTCATAATGATCGGAATGTTGCCCAGAATTATAGAAAATATCATATGTAGCACCACCTTTACCACTGATATTATATTCATTTAATAAGTAAATTTGGCCTTCAACCAAATTTTTAATTCGTAACTCTATAGAAATATCCCGTAAATATTCTTTGGAAGCAGGCTCATTAATTACTTCTACGCCAAAACCATAATCCGGAGTATAACCATAACTAAAGTGATTGCTATAACTAAATAAGTTTATTGTTGGTGTTACAGCTTCTCCATTAACTAAACATCCAAAAGTATTGGCTCCTGTTTGAGTTGTAGCTGGTAAATAATCTATTGAGAGTTTATCCTTCTTGCAGTTCATATTCGTAAAAAGCAAAAAGCAGAGTAAAGCAAACAGGAAAAATACTTGAGTTGGATTTTTAATTAAGCGGGCACTTTTTTTCATAAGTATAGTATGAGTTTTGAATAGTTGAAAAACAGCCTTCACACAAAAAACTATGATAAAAGAAGCAAATGACTACAAAGGCTGATTTGGTAAGATGTTATAAAAGGTTAACTGAAATTACAAATACATATTGGTAAGACCAAATTACTTTGTAATCAGTTGCTATGCTTTTTTTAGAAAACAACTAAAAAAACTGGTAGAAGAAGCATTCATATTCTCATCACAACAAACTTTTCAAACTTTCCAAAGTATCCGCTTCCTCCAATTTCTTATCGTGCCGCCAACGCAAAATTCGGAGAAAACGCAAGGCAATGCCGGATTTATGGCGGGAAGATTGGTTGATCCCTTCAAAAGCCAATTTCAAAAACCAATTCGGGTTTTACGGTGCGCACTGGGTCGAATTTTGCAAGCGTATTGCATTTTACAAAAGCATTCACTTTGCCAATCACTAACTGACCTATAAGGTTTTGGAAACCTTATAGGTCAGTTAGTGATTTTTCTAAATTATCTTTTTCTGCAGATATTAAAATTCTCCTCACAACAAACTTTTCAAACTTTCCAACGTATCCGCTTCCTCCATTTTCTTATCGTGCCGCCAGCGCAAAATTCGTGGAAAACGCAAGGCAATGCCGGATTTATGTCGCGAAGATTGGTTGATCCCTTCAAAACCAATTTCAAAAACCAGTTCGGGTTTCACCGTGCGCACCGGACCAAATTTTTCAAGCGTGTTGCGTTTTACAAAAGCATCCACTTTGCCAATCACTAACTGACCTATAAGGTTTTGGAAACCTTATAGGTCAGTTAGTGATTTTTCTAAATTATCTTTTCTGCAAATTAAGATTCTCATCACAACAAACTTTTCAAACTTTCCAAAGTATCTGCTTCCTCCATTTTCTTATCATGCCGCCAGCGCAAAATCCGCGGGAAACGCAAGGCAATGCCGGATTTATGTCGCGAAGATTGGTTAATCCCTTCAAAACCAATTTCAAAAACCAGTTCGGGTTTTACAGTCCGTACCGGGCCAAATTTTTCCAGTGTATTCCGTTTTACAAAAGCATCTACTTTGCCAATTTCCTGATCCGTTAAACCGGAATAAGCTTTGGCAAAAGGAACCAAACGGTCGCCATCCCAAACGGCAAAAGTATAATCGGTATACAAATCAGCGCGGCGGCCGTGGCCTTTTTGTGCATAAATCATCACGGCATCCACCGAAAGCGGGTCAATTTTCCATTTCCACCAATCGCCGCGCTTTCGGCCAACCTGGTAAGTGGCGTTCTTGCGTTTCAGCATAATGCCTTCGGAAACCATCTCTCTAGATTGCTTACGGATTTGGCTGAGTTCTTCCCACGAAGTGAAATTGATTATGGGCGACACCCGAAATATAGTGCTAAAAGAAGTATCGCGCTGCAATTGCTCTAATATTTCCCGGCGTTCGGTTTGGGTTTTAGTACGGATATCTTCTCCGCCAACTTCCAAACAATCATAAGCGATAAAAGCAACCGGGTTTTCTTCTAATATCTTTTTGGTGAGGTTTTTCCGTCCGATCCGGGTTTGCAGCAGGTTGAACGGAAGCGGTTGTTCATCACGAAAAGTCAATAGTTCGCCGTCTAAAACTGTTCCGTCTGGCAATGCCTGGATAAACGGATGCAGTTCCGGGAATTTTTCTGTAGCCAAATCTTCGCCACGGCTCCAAATAAAAATTTCCCCTTTTCGATGGATAAGTTGTGCACGGATGCCGTCCCATTTCCATTCGGCCTGCCATTCGCCGGCGTTGCCCAAAGCGGTTTGCATTTCTTCCGGAGATTTTTGTTTTTCAGAAGTTTCCTGAATGGGATAAGCCAGAAAAAACGGATACGGCCGCGAAAGGTCGTCCAATGCGCCTTGCTCTTCCATTAATTGGGCAAACGTATAAACTTCCGGGTCCCAGCTTCCCATAATGCGGTGCGTTAATGTTGGCGCATCCAATTTAGAAATATCGGCCAATGCTTTGACCACCAAACTTTGTGAAACGCCCACACGGAAACTGCTGGTCAACAATTTATTGAAAACGAAGCGTTCCTGTCGCGTCAACAAAGCCCAGGATTCGGTAAGCCAGATTTTACGTTCTGTTTCGTCAAGTTTGTTTAGATGATTGATCTCAGCAATCCATTGGGTCAGGCTTTTATCAGAAGTCTGGCTGCTCTCGGGCAGCAGTAGCGAGATGGTTTCGGCCAAATCGCCAACCACCTGATAGCTTTCTTCAAACAGCCAAACCGGGATGTTGGCCAGTTCGATCGCCCAGTTTTTTACCAAAGTCGAATTGATTTGCCGCTTGGGTTTCCGGCCGCTAAACAAGGCCAGCATGTGCATTTTGTCCGAATCGCTTACCGTTAAAAAGTAGGCTTTGATGGCGTTTACCTTTTCGTTGGTTTTGTTGGTTTCGTCCAGGGCTGCAAAGAGGGCTGCGAAGTGTTTCATATCGTTTCGGATTGGTTAGCTTCGGCTTCACCTAATGTTGCAATAACGCCGGTTTCGTTTTCTGCTGATGCTGCTTTTACCCCTGTTTTTTTAGTGTCCGGTTCCACGCTCTCCGCTCCTAAATCATTGCTCACAATCTCACTTTCGCTTTCATCACCACCGTACAGCGTATGAACTTCATGCGCATCAAAACCAATCTCGCGCAAATACCTCGAAAAAGAAGCGGTATAACCGTGGGTAAGGTAAACCGATTCGCAACCGGTGGCATCAATCGCAGCAATTAATCCGTCCCAATCGGCATGGTCAGAAAGTACAAAACCACGATCGGCGGCACGGCGTTTTTTGGCACCGCGCACATTCATCCAGCCCGAACAAAAACCAAATTCAAAAGGTGCCAGTTTCCGCATCCAATTGCTGCCCACAGCCGATGGCGGCAGCAGGACAATCCCTTTTTTTATTTCTTCTTTCGGGATTTCGGGCGTGATGCGTACTGTTTTTGGCAGGTCAATTCCGTTTCTGCGCAAGGCATCGTTCGTATTTTCGATCACGCCATGTGTAAAAACTGTTCCCAGCGAAAGGTCAAGGTTGCACAAAATCCGTTGCGCTTTGCCCAGCGAATAACCGGCAATAATGGTGGCTTTGCCTTCTTCGATGTTCTTTTCCCACCAGCGGTTGATCTCGTTAAAAATCAGTTGTTGTGGTTTCCATTGGTAAACAGGCATCCCAAAAGTACATTCAGAAATAAAATGATGGCACTTCACTGGTTCAAAAGGCGTGGAAATACCGTCATCCTCCACTTTATAATCCCCGGAAACCACCCAAACTTCGCCCTGGTATTCTACCCGAACCTGTGCCGAACCAATAATGTGGCCAGCAGGGAAAAGCGAAATTTGAACACCATTTTTATAAACCGTTTCTCCGTAAGGAACGGTTTGCAGGTTGATGTCTTCGCCCAAACGATACTTTAAAATCTCTCTGGAAAGCTCATGCGCCAAATACCTTTTGCTTCCTGTCCGGGCATGATCGGCATGTGCATGAGTGAGCACGGCGTCATCAACCGGCCGCCATGGATCGATGTAGAAATTTCCTTGAGCACAGAAAATGCCATTATCTGTAAACTGGAGTAGCTGTTTTGCCATAATTGGTGTAACGGGAGAAGCAAGGATTTGGTTTGAAACAAAAAAACCTCCGGCATTTCGGCCGAAGGTTTTAGGTCGATAAAAACAGTATTACTTTTTTAAGCCAATGTAATCCGTCAAAATTTGTCCGGCTTCAATTTTCAGGAAATCGGCATCTTTATCTTTCGTACGCGGTTCGCCCTTAATCAGCGGTTTCAAACCTAAAGCTGTTCTTCGGGCGTTGTCATGAGCCAGCGTTTTGGTATCTTCACTATCGCGCTCTTTTTTTAAGTCCGGCTCGTTGAGGGTAACTACTTTTTCAGCATCTCGTTTTTTGTAATCTGCAATGTCTTCCAACAGGTTTTTGTAGCTCACATTGGATTGCATCCGCGTATCATGCAAAGTTTTAAGCTGAGGGATAGCGGAAGAAAAGCTGCCAACAGTTGTATAATTACTTCTGGCGATCATATCAAAAGGCAGGGCAGAAGCTTCTGTATCTTCGCCGTATTTATCCAGGGGAATGGCAGACGGAAACTGAATATCCGGGATCACGCCTTTGTGCTGCGTAGAACTACCGCTGATCCGGTAAAATTTGGCAATAGTTAAGTTGATCTGGCCAAAACTTTGTTGCCCGTCGCCTACACTATTGGTAGATTTTCCTTTTACACTGGCCAGCAATTTGGAAAAAGAATTGCCAATCACTTTATCCAAATCAATAGCTGATTGCACAGTGCCTTTACCATAAGTTTGTGTTCCGATAATCAACCCGCGGCCATAATCCTGTATTGCACCTGCAAAAATTTCGGAAGCTGATGCGCTGAAACGATCTACCAAAACAGCCATCGGACCGTTCCAGGCAATTTCCGGGTCATCGTCATCGTCTTGCTCGATTTTGTTGCGTACATCACGAACCTGTACCACCGGCCCGGTTTTGATAAATAAACCTGTTAGCTGGATGGCTTCCGGCAGAGAACCGCCACCATTCTGACGCAAATCCATCACAATGCCATCAACTTTTTGAGCTTTTAAACTGTCAATTATCAATTTAACATCGCGGCTGATACTGCGGTAATTTTTATCGCCGGCCTGATAAGCTTTGTAATCCAAGTAAAATCCCGGAACATCAATGATGCCGATTTTTAAGGTTTTTCCATTCTGATTATAAGTCCTGATTTCTTTGCTGGCCAACTGATCTTCCAAAACGATCTTTTCTCGAACCAACTCTATAATTTTGGGGTTGGTTGCCGTTTTGCCTTTCGGCAGGATTTTCAAACGGACAACAGTTCCTTTTGCACCACGAATTAAAGTGATGGCATTATCCAGCCTCCAGCCGATAATGTCTTTAAATTCACCGTTTTTTCCTTGTGCCACGCCAACGATACGGTCATCAATAGTTACCAATTTACTTCTGTCTGCCGGGCCGCCTTTCACAATGGTTTTGATCGTTACAAAATCATTCACCGATTGCAATGAAGCACCAATTCCTTCCAGCGATTTAGACATTTCAATGTTGAATTGTGCTGCATTGGACGGATTAAAATAGTTGGTATGCGGATCAATAGATTCTGTAAACGCATCCATAAAAAGCTGGAAAACATCCTGGTTATTCAGCTTGGCAGATTGCGAGATCAGGTTCTGATAGCGTTCTTTCAACGTTTCTTTGTTTTTTGCGAGATCAGGCGTAGCCAGGTTCAAGTTCAGCAAATCATATTTTACACGCTTGTCCCAAAATTTGTTTAAATCTGCAACTGTTGAAAACCAAGACTTATCTTCCCGGTTGAACGTAAAGCTTTCGTTTTGGTTGAAATCGTAACTTTTGCCCAACTGATCCAGCGAATATTTGATCCTTTCGTTATACCGTTTCTGATAAACGTTAAAGATGTAGAAAACGTGGTTTAGGTCGCCGTTTTTCAGGTCATCATCCAATTGGGTTTTATACTGATCGAAATCTTTCAGGTCCGCAGCCAGCAGGTAGTTGTGGTTTTCATCCAAAGCCTTTATGTACCGGTTAAAAATCACGGTAGAAATAGAATCATTCAGCTTGATCTTTTTGTAATTGTAATTGGTGATCATCTCCGTAACTTCCTTACAAACAACCGATTGCTGCTCGTCCGGCTCCAGGTTTTTGGAACCGGCAACTTTTACAGGCACTCCGGACGTAGCGTGGCAAGCCACAGATGCACCCAGGATTGCCATTAAATATAACTTCTTGAACATATTTTTTATCAACATTAAATTAATTTCAGTACCGAACATCCGCCTTTTTAATAAATACAGTTTGCTAATTTAAAACAAAAAAAAGACAGTCAAACGGCTGTCCTCTGCTATGATAACAATATTACAATGAATTGTTTTTTGCCAAAAATAGCTATCGGCAAAGATTGGTTATCACGGTTTTTAGGTCGATAAAAGAAGCATCAGTAAAAAATTTAGGAATCTGTATTGTTTCCCAAAAATGTAGAAACAGTTTTTTAATTTTTTATAAAACGGTTTATATTGCATTAAGTTATAATTTTTACAAAAACGTTAACTGGCTTTCTTTTTACAATTTTATATCGCTAAAAGAAGCATTTTTGCAAAATGGAATTTTTAACGCAGCCCGAAGCCTGGATTTCGCTTATTACTTTAACCGTTCTGGAAATTGTTTTGGGGATTGATAATATCATCTTTATTTCGATTTTATCTGGCAAATTACCTGTAAACCAGCAAGATAAAGGCCGAAAATTAGGTTTGTTCTTGGCAATGTTCACCCGGATTTTGCTGCTGTTGTCGCTCACTTGGATCATGGGTTTGACCAAACCGATCTTTAATCTGGCTGGAATAATCGGAGCCACAGATAAAGATTGGGTAGAAAAACTGGCCATTTCCGGCCATGATCTGATCCTGATTTTGGGTGGTTTATTCCTAATTTATAAAAGTACCAGCGAAATCCACGAACGTTTTGAAGGAGGCGATGAAGAAGAAACAAATGTAAAAACGCAGTCTTTCTGGCCCACTATTGTGCAGATTGTACTGCTGGACATTGTTTTTTCGCTGGATTCTGTTATCACGGCCGTTGGTATTGCCAGCCATTTGGAAGTGATGATTGCTGCCGTAGTGATTGCCGTCGGCATTATGATGTGGGCATCCAACCCAGTCGCAAATTTTGTTAACTCACATCCAACTGTCAAAATGCTGGCCTTGTCGTTTTTATTGCTGATCGGTTTCTCGCTACTGGCCGAAGGTTTTGACCAGCATATCCCGAAAGGTTATTTGTATTTTGCCATGGGTTTTTCGATTTTGGTAGAAATGCTGAATTTGAAACTTCGGTCGAAATCCAAGAAGAAGCAAAAAGTTATGGCATAAAAGAAGCATTGTTTCAGATTGTCATTTGGGTTTTTTGTCATTTCGACCATAGGGAGAAATCCTCATTGAAGCAGTAGCATTTGTTTTTTAAAGAAGATTTCTCCCTTCGGTCGAAATGACAACCCGCAAACTAATTTACCCGGCAAATCAATCCTTTCAAATATTCTCCTTCGGGAAAAGAAGAACGGACCGGATGATCTTCCGGCTGGCCCAACTGACCAATAAACTGCACTTCTTTGCCCGCATCGAGTGCTGCCCAAGCCAAAACTTGTTTAAAAGTTGGCATATCCATCGCCCCGGAACAGGAAAACGTGGCCAGCAAACCGCCTTTGTTCAGCAGCAACATGGCCAAGCGGTTTAAATCTTTATAAGCACGAGAAGCCCGGTCCAAAGCCGAACGCGAAGGCGCATATTTAGGCGGATCCAAAATAATCAAGTTGAATTTTTCCTCTTGTTCCCGAAACTTCCGCAGCTGCTTGTTCACGTCTGACTGGATGGCAATGCTTCTTTTAGCATCAAAACTGTTGAGAAGGATATTTTTCTGCAAAGTCTCGATAGCCAAAGCAGAACTATCTATGCTTGTTACGGATTCGGCTCCGTTTTGCAAAGCATTCAAACTAAAACCACCTGTGTAGGCAAAACAATCCAGCACTTTTTTGCCTGAGGCATGAGCTGCAACCAGTTTCCGGTTTTCGCGCTGATCACAATAAAAACCTGATTTTTGCCCTTCGGCGATGCTGATTTCATACTTAATTCCGTTTTCCACCACTTCTACAAAATCCGGCGGATTGCTGCCATAAAGCAAACCAAAAGAAGCATCCAAACCTTCGTGCGAACGGGAAGTGGCATCGCTCCGGTCAAAAATACTTTTAGGTTGAAGCAGTTTTTGCAGTTCATCAATCCATATCTCCTTCACTTTTTCCATGCCGGAAGTTAGGATCTGGACGGAAAGATGATCTTCGTATTTATCTACAATCAAGCCGGGCACAAAATCGGCTTCACTAAAAATCAGGCGGCAGGCATTGGTTTGATCATTTAAAACAGACTTCCGATTATTAACCGCCGTTGCAATGCGTTTGCGCCACCAAAATTCATCGATAAAAACAGCATCGTCCCACTCCAGCAAACGCACCGCCACGCGCGATTGGTTGTTGTAAAAACCATAAGCCAGGAAGTTGCCCTTACTGTCCAGCGTTCGCACGATTTCCCCGTTTTCCGGTTTACCTTTCACCGTTTCAATCGCCCCGGAAAAAACCCAGGGATGGCGTTGTAAAACTGCTTTTTCTTTGCCTTTTTTTAAGATTACCTCATTCATTCGGAGCAAAGGTAAAGTTTTAAAAAAAGAGCGGTGAGCGGAGATTTAGAATATTTGTACGATTAAAAGAAGTATTTTGTCATTTCGACGATAAGAGAAATCTCCTTTCAACAATAAAAGCCTGGTCGCTTTGATGAAGATTTCTCTCTTTGAATTGAGATGACAAAACTACAGGAATGACAAAACTATCGGAATATTAAAACCAATTTTATACCGATAAAAGAAGCATCAGGCTTTCATTACGCCAATCCGGCTGCCTTTCCAATCCGGGAAAAGGATGCGGTCGTTGTTCACTTTCAAATGTTTATCGGCTACTTCACTAAAAACACTTCTGAAATCCGTAGTTACGGCAACGTCGCGGCCGTCTTCCAGGTTTTCTGCGGATAACGGCTGCAAATTGCCATGCACCAAACCGCCATTCACGGAATTTCCTAAAATGAAATTGCAGGAAGCGCGGCCATGATCGGTTCCGCCGGTACCATTTTGGTGCACGGTACGGCCAAATTCGGTCATCGTCATCACCGTAACTTCGTCCTGATAAGCGTCCAGATCGTTCCAGAAAGCTATGATGCTACTGCTTAGATCGTTCACATTTCGGGCAAAAATGCCGGTATCATTTCCCTGGTTAAAGTGTGTGTCCCAGCCGTTAGATTCTGTAAAAGCAACTTCCAAACCCACATCCATCTTTACTAATTGCGCAATTTGTTTGAGGGAATTGCCCAAAGCTGAGGTTGGATAAACCACATTTTGAACCGGTTTGTAATTTTTGATGTCGGCTTTTTGCAGCATTTTCATCGCATCAAAACTTTCTTTGCCGGTGTCTTTTAATAATCCGGGCGATGTTTGATCGTACAAATCTTCAAAGCTTTTGGCCGCCACATTTACACCGGAAGGATTGCCGCGCATCTGAATAGCGAAATCCTGCAAATTATTGATTGCCACGGCCGGGTTATCGCCGTAAAGCGAACGTGGCATGGCTGAAGTTAAGCTAACCGCAGAAAATGGCGTGATGGCATCGTGGCCAAGCAAACCAACTGCCCGGTTGAGCCAGCCGCTGGCCGTTCCTTTGTTAAAGGGTGTGCCGGATTCCATGTAATCCTGGGCATCAAAATGAGAGCGTGTATTGTTTGGCGAACCGATGCCATGGACAATAGCCAAGCGTTTATCCCGAAAAACCTGCTCAAAACTCTGCATGGCCGGATGCAAACCAAAATGCCCGTCCAGATCGATCAAAGATTTACCGGTACTGTTTTTAGCAGCCGAAATAAACAAGTTTGGCCGGGCGGCTTTCAAATATTCGTCGGTAAAAGGAGTAACCGCCATCAGCCCGTCCATCGCGCCCCGTTGGAAAATACACACCAGCACTTTGCGCTTGCCATAAGGTGCAGTCAACTGGTTTTCAGCCACTGCTTCGGCCAAAAATCCGGGGATGCCGCCCATCAAGCCAACGCCCAATAAGGCTACGCCGCCTGCTTTTAAAAATCCTCTTCTGGAAACCATGATTTATCGATTTAAAGCTTGATGTTAAATTCAAGAAATTTATCTGCGTTGGAACTCCGGCGAACCGATAATCACCCCAACCACTTGCGCAAGCATAGTAGAATTAGTGCCGGTCGGATTTTTTTTGTTGACAGATAATGTGTTTGGTTGTATTTGCTGCGGATTGCTGGCCATATTTGCATCAGCAGGAGCCGTTTTCTGGCTCGCTGTTTCCACTTTTTTTACCAGTTCCGGGTCGTTCAGCATTGGTGTTAATCGCTTGATGGTTTGATCCAGATTGCGTTCTGGCAAAATTAATTTGCTGTAAGTAATGAGTGCATTTTGCGCACTTTCCGGTTCGTGGTGATGGTTTAGGGCGATCAGATCATCAAAAACTCCCGGAATCCGGCCAGCAGCCAAAGCCAGCCCAAAGTTCATCCGGTTAAGTAAAGCTCCGGTATTGATCCAGTATTGGCCTTTGTCCGGGAAGCCGGTTGGGGCGAGGTAATAATATTTTTTCTCGCCCATTTTGCTAATCCAGTTAAACAGCTGATAAGGCTGCTGGATATTGGCCTGCAAACCGCGTACGGCACTGATAGTCAGTTCAAAAGGAGATTTTGTTTTCTGACGGATAGCAGCCACATTCCAAAACTCCGGTGCAGAAACCATTGTCAGCAGCACTTGCTTAATGTCGCCGTTCTTCTTCAAAAAAGTAGCAGCCATTTTATCAACCAAAGTTTGGGGTGGATTATCGCTTACAAACCTAACGGCTATTTTGCGCGAAATAAATTTGGCCGCAGCTGGTTTTTGGGAAAGCATCGTCAGCAAATCCACACCTTCTTGGTAGCCGCCATTCGGGCCGAAATTTATTCCAAGCACTATTTTTTCTGTTTTGTCGTGCCGGTTTGGGCTGAACAAAAAGTCGCCTTCGTGTACAAAACCCAGTTTAATTGCCTGGTCATCGCTTACTCTTTTTATCGCCTGAAAATTGCTGTTTATTGGGAAGATTGTCCAGCCAGTCAACACTTTAGCGGCATTGGTTACGTCTTGCTGTGTGTAGCCGCCATCTACGCCCAACGTATGTAGTTCCATCACTTCGCGCGCATAATTTTCATTCAAACCTTGTACTTTTTTTGGTTTTGGCGGATTGTTGATTTGCATCAAAGAATCTTGGTTCATGCGGTTTTGCATGGCCATCAATTTTGGTCTCGGCTGCATTGTGCCGTTATCATTGGAAGCCGCACTGCTAAAATTATCTAAATAATAAAGCATCGCCGGAGATTTGGCCGTTGCCAACACTAAATCTGTAAAATTACCCAGCGCATTTGGCCGGATCACATCCCGTTCATAAGCCGGGATAAATTGCGCACAATCATTTTTGGAAATCGAAACATTGAAATGGTTGAACCAAAAATCCGTCATCACTTCCTGCAGCTGGTTGTTGGTATAAGCCGCCCGGAGCATATTCTGGTTGATAAACTGGCGGAAAAGTTCCTGTTCCGGCTTCAAGCCTTTTTGCTGCATGTAGTTTTGCAGCATCACTTTGTAAGCCGGCCGGTCGGTTTTTACAGAATCCTTGTTTACTACGCCATCCTGAACGGCCATCTTTAAAACCTGGCCCGGTTTGGGGAAAGTATGCACAACTTCTTCATTGCTGAGGTTCAAATCGTCATATTTACTCAGTAATTGCTTGAGTGAATCATCCGGCAACTGGCTTTGCAACTGCTGATTAAACCATTTTTTTAAGCCGATTTTAACCACTTCGTCCACCTGGCCGGGCGTGGCACCGTAAGTAAAACGGCTTAGTAAATGCGCCGCAGCTTCTCGTTCAGTCAGTCCGGCTTTTTTGTAAGGCAGATCAAAGCCGGAGTTAGCATTTTTAGGCAGATAAAAAAAGGAAGAAAGCAGGAGTGATCCGCCAAATAGGATCAATAAACTGTGAAACCATTTCGAGGCAGCTTTCATATCGTGATTTAAAAATTCTGGCTTTATTATTCCTGACTGTCAGGTTTTTAAAAGGTTTAGTTTGAAGCTTGGCTGGCGTTGGTTTTTGCAGATGCTTCTTTTATCGGTGTTTTTTTGGAGCGTTTTTAGTGATAAAAAAAATCAAAACCTCTTTAAAAAACTACTTAAAATTTCGCTGCTTTTTAATCAAATCAATTAGCTTTTTTGCATCGTCTTTTTTGATAGTCGCTTCTTCTGACTTATCAAAAATTGTTATGAGCAAAACTTCAGTTGCATCTTTACTTTCGTGCACCAAATAAGTAATAATTCTGAAACCACCACTTTTTCCTCTGCCTTTGCTTTCATCCCCTAACCTGATTTTATAAATATTAGAACCGTAACTGTTACCCAATTTTGGGTTCGATAACAATTCCTGCTCTAATTTTTCGAGGTTAAGTTCAAGTGTTGGGAAGCTTTTTATAAAGCGTTTTGCTTTTTTAATGAATAGCGGAGTTGGTGTAACGCGATTACTCACGCAAGGCTTGCATTAAAGATTTACGCTCGATTTTGCCTTCAATAATATCAAATGCTTCATTTAGGCCTTGTTCAAGTTCCTGAAGCGATTCCTGGCGCAACTCCTCTTTTGTTTGTTCCGATGAAACAATCTCTCCGCCCAAACTTTCAATAAAACCAATTATTTTTTCTGTTTCCCCATTTGGTATTTGGATGGTTAAGGTTGTCATGCTACTGTTTTATTGTATAAAGTTAGCTATTTAATGTTTACCCAAAACAACGTTTCTTTTTATTTTTGAAGTGAAAATTAGGTCAGGATCATACAAACTGATACTGTTTTTATCACCCCAAAATCAAGATGAGATATTATAGTTTTACGGATGAGCCGGTAATTTCGCCGGATGATTTTTTTATGAAGCTGGCTCTGGAGGAAGCCAAAGCAGCTTTCAAAGAAGATGAGATCCCGATTGGTGCTTTGGTGGTTTGCAACGGACAGATCATCGGCCGCGGCCACAATCTGACCGAACGTTTGAACGATGTTTCTGCCCACGCCGAAATGCAGGCTTTGACTGCGGCAGCCAACGCGATGGGCGGAAAATACCTGCAAAACTGTACTTTGTATGTTACGATGGAACCTTGCGTGATGTGTGCCGGTGCAAGTTACTGGTTTCAGATCGGGAAAATTGTGTTTGGTGCGCACGATCCGCAGCGTGGTTTTGGCCGGATCAACCAGCGCATCACTCACCCCAAAACCTTGATAACCGGCGGCATTATGGAAAACGAATGCGCCGAACTGGTGCGCAGCTTTTTTCGCAGAAAACGGTTGAAAACTTAATGCTTTTCAGAACAAAATTCGGTTTTGAAGCTTTATCTTTTCGTGTTGATTATCAACCCAAATTCAATTTTTACCCTGTAAAAACAGTACCGCTGATAATTTTTGTAGGTTTGCGGCGATCACCATTTATTCACCCTTAAAATTAAACGTTATGGCATTTGTATTACCGGCGTTACCGTACGCCACCGATGCGTTAGAACCGCATATTGATAAAATGACGATGGAAATCCACCACGGAAAACACCATCAGGCTTACGTAACCAACCTAAATAAAGCACTGGAAGGCAAACCGGAAGCCAACAGCTCTATTGAAGACATCATCAAAAACATTTCCAAATTCCCGCCTGCGGTGCGCAACAATGGCGGCGGACATTATAACCACACGATGTTCTGGACGCTTTTATCGCCAAACGGCGGCGGCGAGCCAACCGGAGAATTAGCGGCAGCTATCAATTCTTCTTTCGGTTCTTTTGCTGATTTCAAAACGAAATTTGCCGAAGCTGGCACAACTCGTTTTGGTTCTGGCTGGGCTTGGTTGTCTGTTGGTGCCGATAAGAAATTGGTGGTTAGCTCTACACTAAATCAGGATAATCCGTTGATGGATTTGGCTGAGGTGAAAGGCACGCCGATCCTGGGAATGGATGTTTGGGAACACGCTTACTACCTGAAATATCAGAACAGAAGGCCGGATTACATAGCCGCTTTTTGGAACGTAGTAAACTGGAACCACGTAACAGAGTTGTATAATAAAGCAATAGCTTAATACTTCTTTTATCACCTAAAAAACCGGCATGGATAAATATTCGTGCCGGTTTTTCTATTTTAGAATTTAATTAAGTTTCATTCTGAATTTTTAAAAATGAGTTTTCTAAAAAATCTTTTTAATAAACAAACAGATAAAAATCAACTGATAGGAAACTGGTTTAGCGATTTGAAAGATGAAAAAACAAAAATCTCAATAGGAGAAGTTGAAATTATTTTTGTAGAGGATGGAAAGATGATTTATAAAATTAAAGAAGGTGATACAATTCAAATAATTAATATGATCTATTCTGTAGATGGAAATATTTTAATTACAGATCAACCATCTTATCCTAAAGAAGAGAGAACGGAATTTGTACTGATCGATGAAAAAACCTTAATCCTTAAATTTCAAGGAGAAGAATCAAAGTTTTATAAAGGATAAATCATGAAAGCAATCGTTTTAGAAGCTGCTGAGAAGCCGCTAATTTATAAAGAGGTTGAAAAACCAACTTTAAGTTCAGGCGAAGTTTTGGTTGAAATTAAAGCCGCAGCCTTAAATCGGCGCGACTGGTGGATTACGCAAGGCAATTACGCTGGTGTTAAATATCCTTCCATTTTGGGTTCTGATGGCTCTGGGATTGTGGCTGAAGTTGGGCCAGATGTAGATCAAAGTTGGATCGGCAAAGAAGTAATCATCAACCCGGCTACCAATTGGGGCAGTCATCCGGATTATCAGCAAAAAGATTTCAAAATTTTGGGTCTGCCTGATAACGGCACTTTTGCAGAATATGTAAAAGTCGGAGTGGAATATCTTTACCCCAAACCGGCACATTTAACTTGGGAGCAGGCGGCCGCCATTCCGCTGGCCGGTTTAACGGCTTACCGTGCTTTGTTTACCAAGGGAAAAGTGCAAAAAGGGGATAAAGTGCTGATTGTTGGCGTGGGTGCCGGAACTGGTTCTTTTGCTTTGCAATGGGCGGTTGCTGCTGGCTGTCAGGTATTTGTAACTTCCGGTACGGGAGAAAAAATAGAGAAAGCACGCGAGCTCGGTGCCGCTGCCGGTGTCAATTACAAAGCGCAGGATTGGGCCGAACAGTTAAAGCAGTTGGCCGGCGGTTTTGACGTGATTATTGACAGTGCGCTGGGCGATGGTTTTGCCAAGCTGCTGGATTTATGCAATCCTGGTGCACGTATTGTTTTCTTCGGAGGGACGGCCGGTAATTTGCCAGCACTTGACGGACGCAAGATTTTCTGGAAACAATTACAAATTTTAGGTACAACTATGGGCACACAGGAGGATTTTAAAGCAATGTTGGCTTTAATTAACGAGCATAAAATTGTGCCGGTTGTGGATGAAGTTTTTGATTTGGCTGATGCAGAAAAAGCCGTTCGCAAGATGGACGATTCGGCGCAGTTTGGTAAAATTGTGTTGCGCAACTGATGCTGTTTTTATCGGCATAAAATGGGTATTCCAAATTAAGGCACTCATTTTTAATGTGCTAAAAACAGCATTGATTTTATAATGATCCACCTTCAATCAGCTTAGAATCAATGTGCATTTCCTGTGCAAATGTGCTGCCGGCAATGCAAGCAATCATCCGGCCGAAAGCCATTTTGCCTAATTTATGGCCGCTGGTTTCGGTATAACTGATTTCCGGATAATATAATTTCGGTATAAAACCATCGCTTATCGCAATAATCCCAACCTGTTCCGGAATGTGGAGATGCAGTTTTTGGGCAGCTTTCATTGTTCCAACCAAAATCTCGTCACTCATACAAAAAACGGCATCAGGTTTTAGAGCTTGTGCAAATGATTCAATAGTGATTTTGAAGGCTTCGTCGGCAGTATTGGCATGATAGATCAATGTTTCGGCGTTTGAACCATATTTGGTAAAAACATTGGTATAGCTTTTAAAACGTTTTTTGGTGATAGACAAGTTTTCATTGCCAAATATTGATACAATCCGTTGTTTTTTTTTGAGCAGTAAAGCTTCGGCAGCCATACTTGCCGCCAGATCATCGGCCACGCAAACTTTGTTACAAGCTTCAAAAGCAGGAACTTTATCAAAAAAAACAACTGGTATCTGCTGGTTTTCCAGTTTTACAAACGTTTGAATATCATGGGTTTGAGATGTGATCGAGGCAAAAATCCCACTCACCCGATTCTGTTTGCATTTTTTAAGGTTTTCCTGCTCAATTTCGGGGTCATCATTTGATTGCAGGATAATAACCGAATAGCCAAAACGGCGTGCCTCTTCCTCTACAGAACTGATAAATGCGTGATAAAAATAGTTGGAAATCGCGGGCACGATAATGCCAAATTCCTTGCTGTTGTTGGTGCGCAAATGGATGGCATAAGCATTAGGTTCGTACTCCAGCACTCCTGCTAATTCTTTCACTTTTAAGCGGGTTTCTACAGATATATCCGGGTGGTCTTTTAAAGCTCTGGAAACGGTGGACACACTTAGGTTGAGCATATTTGCCAGCTTTTTTAAAGTAACCTCAGGTTTCATAGCATAAAATGTTGCTTCAAAAATATAAATTTTAAACAACAAAGCTTTGCGAAAACGTTTGCGAAAACCCTTGCGCTGAATTGATTTCTTAAGCTGTGTAAAAATATTGTTGCCTTATCTATCTTCGAAGCACCAATTATAAACTTCATTCAAAGTACCTGCTAGCCATTATTAAAATATTGTTGCGCAGCCTATTGATTGTAAAAGATAGAATAAACCTTTATTACCATGAATTTTAATCCTCATTCCTCAATAGCTGAAGAAGCAAAAGCTTTGTTGAGGAATGCTGCATCTGGTTTTGGCATCAAGGCATCACTGGAGGTTAAGGATAATTATAACCGGATTTGGGCGCGAGACAGTGCCGTAAGCGGACTGGCAATTTTGAGTTCAGGTTTGGAGGATTTGTATCCGGCTTTGCGTTCGTCCTTGTCGCTTTTGCAGAGTGCTTCTGCCGGAAACGGGCAGATCCCATCCAACATCAGCCTGAGCGAAAATGCTGAAATTACAGCGGTAAGTTTTGGCGGCCCGGCTGGCCGTACGGATGCTGGTTTTTGGTGGTTGATTGCTGCGGTTTCTTATCTGCAAACAACCCAGGATGAGAACTTTACATCAAAAGTAAAACAAACTTGCGATGCTGTTTTTAGCTTGGCAAAATCATGGGAGTTTAATGGCAAAGGCTTAATGTACGTGCCGATGAGCAGCAATTGGGCCGATGAATACGTTACGCATGGTTATGTTTTGTATGATCAGATTTTGCGTTATTGGGCTTTGGCTTTGGCCGGAGATTTTTATAAAAACACAACTTGGAAACAGGAAGCTGCCACGACAAAAGCAGCGATAAAACAACATTATTTGCTGGAAACATCGCTGGAAAAAAGTTTGTACACGCAAGCCCAGCAAGCTGTTTTGCAAGGTTTTGATGGCCATACTTCTTTTATCGCCTCTTTTTCCCCGGGCGACCGGGTGGAAAAATTTGATGCCTGGTCTATAGCTTTATTATTGCTGTTGGATATTCCTTCCGTAGCAACCACAAAAAAATTAAAACAAGCTCTTTTAACTGTTTTTGAGAAATCGAATCAAACGGGAATCCCTGCTTTCTGGCCAGTTATTTCCGAGCAAGATCCGCTGTATCAGGTATTATCGCTCAATCACAATTATCAGTTTAAAAACAAACCGGGGCATTTCCATAATGGCGGCATCTGGCCAGTTGTAAACGGGTTTTTAATAGCCGGTTTGACTGTTGCGGGCGAGCAGGAAACGGCCGAATTGCTGATGGATGCTTTGGGAAAAAACCTTGCTTCTTTTAGCACCTCAAATCCGTTTACAGAATATTTTAATTTGAAGGAAGGCAAGCCTGGGGGCGTTAAAAGCTTGTGTTTCAGTGCTTCCGGTTTTTTGATTGCTTTGGAAGCCATGCGTGATCAGCCAGCGTTTTCCAAAAATCTATTGCCAAAAGAAGTACGCGACAGTAGTGTTTTCAAAACCATCCAACCAGCTGCCGGGCAGATTTTGAATGAGTTGGATTTTCCTGTCGGAGAAGTAACGGTGATTGCTGTTTCGGGCGAATCCGGATCGGGAAAAACCACGTTGGCTAAAGCTTTTGATTCGATATTAACTTCTAAAAACTATAATGTACTGCTGTTGCATCAGGATGATTATTTCTGGTTGCCCCCACAGAAAAACCACCAAGCGAGACTGGCTGATTTTGGGCATATCGGGCCGCAGGAAGTACGCCTGGAACTATTAGATGACCACATCCGCAGTATCAAAAAAAGGTCGATAAAAGAAGTATCGGTGCCAAAGATGAATTGGGACATGGATATAGAAGAAGCTAAGCTAATTAATGTTGAAAATATAAACGTGGTTTTGGTGGAAGGAACATACATGCAGTTGCTGAAAGAGGCCGATTACAAGATTTACATCAGCACACACCACAGCCAAACTTACCAAAACCGTGTAAACCGTGGCCGCGAAAAAGTAACCGATTTTATTACCAAAGTGTTGGAAAAAGAAAGTGCGATCATTAGTAATCAGGGCTTAATGGCTGATCTAATTTTGGATAATCAGCTGCAAATTACCAGTAATGCCTTATCAACCAAATTATAAATAATATAGCAATATCTTACCAACCACTGTAAACCAAAATATGAAAATCCCCAAATTGAAACTCAATTTTTGGCAGATCATCAACATGAATTTCGGCTTTTTTGGCTTGCAATACAGTTTTGGTTTGCAGCAGGCCAACATGAGCCCGATTTATTCTTATTTGGGTGCACAGGAAAGTAAGTTGCCGTATTTGTGGCTGGCCGGGCCGATAACGGGATTAATTATCCAACCGATTATTGGTGCCATGAGCGATAAAACCAATACGCGCTGGGGAAGGCGCACACCTTACTTTTTGATCGGTGCGATATTTTGCAGCATTTGTTTGTTTGTGATGCCTTTTAGCAGTTCGGTTTGGATGGCAGCCAGTGTTTTGTGGATATTGGATGCGGCCAACAACATTACACAAGAACCATATCGTGCTTTCATCAGCGATAAATTGGAAGAAAGCCAGCACCCGATCGGGTTTTTAACACAAAGTGCTTTTACTGGTTTGGGGCAAACTTTGTCGTACCTCACGCCAACTTTACTTATATTTTTTGGGGTGAGCAAAATGGCGCATAATGCCAATAATATCCCGGTAACTACACTGATTGCGTTTGTAATTGGTTCGGTAGTTTCCATTGGATCAATTTTATATACCTTAAAAACTACTAAAGAAAACCCGCTAAGCGAAGAAGAACAATTGGAAATGGCTGGTACTTCTAAAACTGTAAAAGCCACTTTTCAGGAAATTTTTGCAGCGATAAAAGAGATGCCAAGAGTGATGAAGCAGATGGTCCCGATGATGTTTTTCAGTTGGTATGCCATGTTTATTTACTGGATTTATATTGCTAAATGCTTATCGAGGTCCGTTTTTCATTCTACCGAAGTTGGTGGCGCAGGCTTTCGCAATGCGGATCTGCTATCCGGGCAAGTGGGCGCATTTTATAATTTTATTGCTTTTGTTTCTGCCTTTGGTTTGGCCTGGCTGGCCAAAAGGCATGGTGCAAAACTGG
>CAXSBZ010000039.1:0-31221 GCA_964236465.1 uncultured Sphingobacteriaceae bacterium
GTCTCGTCATTTCGCCTTTTTTGTCATTTCGACCGCAGGGAGAAATCTTCTTTGATTATGCCATTATTCTTTCAACTAAACACCAATTTTTACCTCATAAAAGAAGCATTAAAGGTATGTCGCTTTGAAGAAGATTTCTCCCGTTGGTCGAAATGACATCGCGCTTAAATCACCTTACTCCGTTCGTAAGTTTCAATCCAATCCTTGTTGTTCAGCACATAATCAATATCATCGTAACCATTAAGCAAACAGGCTTTTTTATAAGGGTTGATCTCGAAGTTTTCCTGTTCGCCGGTACTGCAAATCATGATGGATTGCTGCTGCAGGTCAACTCCAACTTCGGTATGGCGGTCTTTCGCTATTTCCATAAAAATCCGGTCTAAAAAAAAATCGCTTACCTGTACAGGAAGCAATCCGTTGTTTAGCGCATTCCCTTTAAAAATATCTGCAAAAAAACTGCTGATAACCACATCAAAACCATAATCTGCCAAAGCCCAAGCTGCATGTTCGCGGCTGCTGCCACAACCAAAGTTTTTGCCAGCCACCAAAATTTTTCCGGAATAAAGCGGATTGTTCAGGATAAAATTTGGTTTCGGTTTGCCGTCAATGTCAAAACGCCAATCGCAAAACAGGTTTTGTCCGAAACCTTCCCGCGTTGTGGCTTTTAAAAACCTGGCCGGAATAATTTGGTCAGTATCAATGTTTTCAACCTGTAACGGCACTACGGTTGATTGGATGTGTTTGAAAATTTTGGTGGCCATTTTTATCAGAATTTACAGGATTTTAGAATTTTTAAAATCCTTGTCTGTATCAGAATTTACAGGATTTTAGAATTTTCAGGATGATTGTACTGAGTTAAATTGCTTTGGTTTTGGGTTGATATTTTGGATTGAAGATGAGTTTATATTGAAGGCTTAGGTTTCCGAAATTGATTAACAAACCCAAGGGATAATCATAAGCTACAGTGTAATTTTTTGCTTGTGCCAAGTGCACATCTTCTAAATTAATTACTGCTTTTAATTCTACAGTCAATCGGTTCTCCACTACAAAATCAGCCCTTCGTGTCCCTACATCAATTCCGTCATAAAATATTATTTGTTCTTTTTCCCTTATAAAACTTATGTCTGCCCTAGTTAATTCTATTGCCAAACACCTTTGATAGATAACTTCCTGAAAACCATTTCCTAAAGTGTTGTGTACCTTCATGGCGCAGCCGATTATTTTGTAGGTTAATTCATCTCTTTCCATTTGTCTTTGATCAGAATTTACAGGATTATAGAATTTTTAGAATTCATTTAGGTTGGATTAGTAAGCTAGCATCTTGTTAATTCTAAAATTCTATAAATTCTGATTCAGACAATTGATGCAGCATCTCCCGTACATCCGTAACCCTGCCCGTAACCGCCGCCGCTGCCGCCGTAAGCGGACTGGCCAAAAAAGTACGCGCATTCGGTCCTTGCCTTCCTTCAAAGTTTCGGTTGGAAGTAGAAACACAATATTTCCCTGCGGGAATTTTATCTTCGTTCATACCTAAACATGCGCTGCAACCTGGTTCGCGCAGGAAAAATCCGGCTGATTCAAAAACCTTGTCCAAACCTTCGGTAATGGCTTGCAATTGTACTTGTTTCGATCCGGGCACAATCCAGGCTGTAACATGCTGGGCTTTCTTCCGGCCTTTTACAAACTCAGCAACTTGCCGCAAATCTTCAATACGCGAATTGGTGCAACTGCCAATAAAAACGTAATCAATGGATTTCCCCAGGATTTCGGTATTGTCCTGCAAATCCATGTAGTCCAACGCTTTCTGATACGAGTTTTGCTCGTGCTGCTCCAATGCTTCTTTTGCAGGTATATTTTGGGTGATGCCAATGCCCATACCCGGATTGGTTCCGTAAGTAATCATTGGTTCGATATCGGCTGCATCAAAGTATAAAACTTCGTCAAAAACAGCATCATCATCAGAATGCAACGTTTTCCACCAAGCCAAAGCTGTATCCCAGGCTTCGCCTTTTGGTGCAAATTCTTTACCTTTTACATAGTCAAAAGTAGTTTGGTCCGGCGCAATCATGCCGCCACGTGCACCCATTTCAATGCTCATGTTGCAGATCGTCATACGGCCTTCCATACTCAAACTGCTGATCGTTTCGCCTGCATATTCTACAAAATAACCGGTGCCGCCGGCAGCAGAAATCTTGGAAATGATGTACAGGATAATATCTTTTGCGCCCACCCCAAACGGCAATACTCCGTTCACTTCAATCTTCATCTGTTTAGGTTTGGATTGAAGCAGGCATTGCGTGGCCAAAACCTGTTCTACCTGCGACGTGCCGATGCCAAAAGCAATCGTACCAAACGCGCCGTGCGTAGAAGTGTGGCTATCGCCGCAAACAATGGTTTTCCCCGGAACGGTAATCCCTAATTCAGGACCGATGACATGTACAATTCCCTGGTAAGGATGGCCTAAACCATATAATTCTACACCAAATTCTGCGCAGTTTTTGGTCAACATATCCACCTGTTTGCGTGAAAGTTCTTCGCGGATTGGTTGATCCTGATGAATGGTCGGCACATTATGGTCTGCCGTTGCAACCGTTTGGTTTGTACGGAAAACCGGAATCCCACGCTGGCGCAATCCATCAAAAGCCTGTGGACTGGTTACTTCGTGGATGAAATGTATATCGATATACAAAACATCCGGGAAACCTTCGGAGTGATTAACTACGTGTGCATCCCAGATTTTATCAAATAATGTTTGTCCCATTTTTTATCAGTTTTGTGTTGTTGGTTGCGGGTTGCCAGTTCTTGGCAAATAAACGGCGTACTGTTTTTATCCACCTAAAACTGGCAACTCACAACTGGCAACCGACAACTATTCTAAGCTTCCACTTCCTGGTTTTCAGGCCTAAGACTTCTTACTGTTTTACCAGCTTGCCAGATTTCGCTGTCACGTAATTCTGCTAATTCGGCGTCTAATTTTTCGCGGTAATCCGGCTGGCTGTTAGAATCGATGGAACGCTGGGATTCTTTTCCGGCGGCAACGCTTTCATACAATTCTTCAAAAACTGGTTTGGTTGCGTCACGGAATTTTTTCCACCAATCCAACGCGCCGCGTTGTGCTGTTGTTGAGCAATTGGCGTACATCCAATCCATACCGTTTTCGGCAACTAATGGCATTAATGATTGCGTTAATTCTTCCACCGTTTCGTTAAATGCTTCGGAAGGTGAGTGGCCTTTGCTGCGTAAAACATCGTATTGTGCCGCAAAAATTCCTTGAATACAGCCCATTAAAGTGCCGCGTTCTCCGGTTAAATCACTGTAAACTTCTTTTTTAAAGTTGGTTTCGAACAAATAACCGCTACCAACGGCAATCCCTAATGCAATTACACGCTCGAAAGCTTTACCAGTTGCATCCTGAAAAATGGCATAGCTGGAATTTAATCCGCGGCCTTGCAAAAACATACGGCGCAAAGAAGTGCCCGAACCTTTTGGCGCAACCAGAAATACATCCACATCTTTTGGCGGAACGATGCCGGTTTGCTCCTTAAAAGTAATACCGAAACCATGGGAAAAATACAAGGCTTTGCCCGGCGTTAAATGTTTTTGAACGGTTGGCCACAATTTTATTTGCGCGGCATCACTTAAAAGGTAGCATATAATCGTCCCTTTTTCTAAAGCTTCTTCAATTTCAAACAACGTTTCGCCTTCCACAAAACCATCACGAACTGCTTTGTCCCATGATTTTGAGTTTTTACGCTGACCAACAATCACGTTGATGCCATTGTCTTTTTGGTTTAACGCCTGGCCAGGACCTTGAACACCGTAACCAATTACGGCCACAGTTTCATTTTTTAATACTTCCTGTGCTTTAGATAAAGGAAATTCTTCGCGGGTTACTACGTTTTCTTCAGTTCCGCCAAAAGTTAATTTTGCCATTTTTTTGTTGTTTATGATTACACCGGTTTTTTGGATTTCACCAATGCTTTGGTTTGATAATTAATATTTATTTTTTTACTACGATCACAATTCCTGATGCCCAATTGAGCTTGGTTAATACAATATCTGTGCGTTGTTCCAAATTTCCGAGCAATACTGTTACTTTTTCAGCATGGCCTTCGGGCCAATTATCCTGCGGCAACATATCATCAATTAGATACA
The DNA here is from genome assembly GCA_964236465.1 of uncultured Sphingobacteriaceae bacterium. Lineage (GTDB taxonomy): Bacteria > Bacteroidota > Bacteroidia > Sphingobacteriales > Sphingobacteriaceae > Mucilaginibacter_A. The sequence goes on from CAXSBZ010000039.1 coordinate 4,156, forward strand.
AGCCACCACTATTTAGCATATTTAGCGTTTCATCCAAAGTATTGTATTTGCCTGCCCAGGTATCTGCAAAAATATAACTGAATTTAAGTTGATTGTTACTTTTAATCCATTCTTCACCGTCAGCACAAACTAATTGTAAACGTTGATCTTTGCCTAAATACTGATTTGCAATTTGCTGCACTTGTATATCATTATCCACAGAAATTAACGTTGAAGTGCTGTCCATTCCTTCCAAGATCCAGGCAGTAGAAAGCCCGGTTCCGGTTTCCAGTTCCAAAAAACTGCTGTTTAGTTTTGATGAGGCCAAAGTGCATAGCAAAGAACAAGTCATCAATTCAGAAGGCATGGTAAAGCCTTGTTGCTCAGTCGCCAATTTGATGGCTGCATAAGCTGATGGTTGTGTTTTTGTCTGTATTTCTATCATTATATTTCATGCTTCTTTTAGCACACTAAATTTGGGTTGATAAAAGAAGCATTTGATTGTTTTTTGCCGTTATTTAGTCAAACTGAAAGCTGAATGTTGACAGCTAAAAGCTTTCTACTACATCGTAAAAACCTTGTCGCGATTGTTTAAAAACTCATTCTCAACCACTTCTTGTCCGGGCTCCAGTTGTTCAAATTCTCTAATTTTTCTGTTAAACCCCTCACTGCTTTTAATAATAGCGATACGTGCACTTCGTACAAATTCGATCAAACCAAAAGGCTGCAAAGCAAAAAGTAAATTATCGGTTTCGGTGCGATGGCCCGTCGTTTCAAAAACAGTATAATCTTTTCGGATTACAACAGCACGTGCGCCATGTTCGCGCAATAATCTTTCTACCAAAACTTTCTCCGCGATGGTATCGGTCGGCACTTTGTACAAAGCCATTTCCTGCCAAATAATTTCTTCGTTGGTGTGGAAATAAACCTTTAAAACTTCTACCTGCTTTTCAATCTGCCGCGATAGTTTGCGCACCACATCTTCCGTTTCAGTCAGCACAATATCAAAACGATGGATGCTGTCGATCTCGGAAGGTGAAGTGTTCAGGCTGTCGATATTAATTTTACGGCGCGTAAAAATAATGGCAATCCGGTTCAGCAAACCGATCTGGTTTTCTGTGTAAACGGTGATGTTGTATTCCTGCTTAGCCTCAGCCTGGCTCTCGCCGGGGGAGAGGGAGCTAAAAATTGATGCTTTTTCTTTGTCCATTTTCTTGTTTTCTAATTCCTCTCTTTTGGGAAAGTTTATTTCATGACGACTTCGCCGTTCAAATGGGGCTTCTATTTCAACCTGATTTCGCTCACGCTGCAACCTTGCGGCACCATCGGGAAAACGTTATTTTCTTTGGTTACCATCACTTCCAGCAAATAAGAACCTTTGTGGTTTAGCATTTCTTTGAGTGAAGATTGTAGTTCTTCTCGTTCCGAAACACATTTTCCGGCAATCCGGTAAGCTGCTGCAACTTGCACAAAATCAGGGCTTTGAATATCCACAAAAGAATAACGTTTTTCGTTGAACATATCCTGCCACTGCCGCACCATTCCTAAAAAACGATTGTTTAAAATGATCATTTTAACATCAATGCCGCATTGCATAATGGTTCCTAATTCTTGGATCGTCATCTGGAAACCACCGTCTCCTGATACAGAAACTACCGTACGTTCCGGTGCACCAAATTTGGCTCCGATTGCAGCCGGCAACGCAAAACCCATCGTGCCCAAACCACCGCTGGTGATGTTGCTGCGTGTTTTGTTAAATTTGGCATAACGGCAAGAAACCATTTGATGCTGGCCAACATCACTAACAATGATCGCTTCGCCTTCCGTCAAAATATTTAGCTGATTGATAACTTCGCCCATCGTCAACTCGCCGGAAGCTGGGTTCAGTTCAGCATCAATTACAGCTTCAACTTCTTTTTGTTGATAATCCCTAAACAATTGCAACCACTCCGGATGCTTCTTTTGTGCACATAAATTAGTCAACAGCGGAAGCGTTTCCTTGCAATCGCCCCAAACCGGTACCGTTGATTGCACATTTTTGTCGATCTCTGCCGGATCAATATCCAAATGAATGATCTTTGCTTGCTTGGCGTATTTATCCAAACGTCCGGTTACACGGTCGTCAAAACGCATCCCGATGGCGATTAAAACATCACATTCGTTGGTTAAAACATTTGGGCCATAATTGCCGTGCATGCCCAACATGCCAACATTCAGTTCGTGGTCTGTTGGGATGGCACTTGCGCCCAAAATTGTCCAGGCCGCAGGGATATTTGTTTTTTCGATAAATGCTGCAAATTCTTTTTCAGCTTTACCCAAAATCACGCCTTGTCCCCAAATTACAAATGGTTTTTTTGCCTGGTTGATCAGTTCCGCAGCTTGCTCAATATATTCATTACGAACGATTGGTTTTGGGCGATAACTACGGATGTGGTTGCACTTTACATAACCTTCAAAATCAAATTTTTGTATTTGCGCATTTTTAGTAATGTCGATCAAAACTGGGCCGGGCCTTCCGCTACGCGCGATATGGAAAGCTTTTGCCAGCACTTCCGGGATTTGATCTGATTCTGTAACTTGATAATTCCACTTCGTAACCGGCGTTGTAATGTTGATGACATCCGTTTCCTGGAAAGCATCTGTGCCCAACAAATGCGCAAAAACCTGGCCGGTGATGCAAACCAAAGGTGTGCTATCTATCTGAGCATCAGCCAAACCGGTGATTAAATTGGTTGCTCCTGGTCCGCTGGTGGCAAACACAACACCAACTCTTCCTGATGACCGCGCATAACCTTGTCCGGCATGGATTCCGCCCTGCTCATGGCGCACCAAAATATGATTTAGTTTTTCTTTATAATCGTACAACGCATCATAAATTGGCATGATTGCGCCGCCCGGATAGCCAAAAATGGTATCTACGCCTTCGGCAATCAAACCCTCCAACAGGGCAACAGAACCTGAAACATAAGTGGTTTTCTTTTTTTCTGGGGCGATTAGTATTTCCTCTTGTGCAACTTCCATAACGGTTAATCTTTTTAAAGAATTTTTAAAATGCTTCTTTTATCGGTATATTTTATTGATCAGTAACGCAACCTTCGGCTGCGGTTGATACTTGTTTGGCATATTTATATAAAATGCCTTTGGTTGCTTTTAAGGCAGGTTGTTTCCATTGCGCGCGTCTGGTTGCAATTTCTTCATCCGAAACCATGAGCTGAATATTTCTGCTGATGGCATCAATTTCAATCCGGTCTTCGTCTTGCACCAAAGCAATCAAACCACCATCAAAAGCTTCCGGTGTGATATGTCCAACCACAAAACCATGCGTTCCGCCACTGAAACGGCCATCGGTAATCAAAGCCACGCTGCTGCCTAATCCGGCACCAAAAATTGCCGAAGTTGGTTTCAGCATTTCCGGCATTCCGGGTGCGCCTTTTGGCCCAACATTTCTGATCACGACCACGTCTCCGGCTTTAACCCTTCCACTTTGGATACCATGGATCAGTTCAAACTCACCATCAAAAACACGCGCCGGACCTTCAAAACGTTCGCCTTCTTTTCCGCTGATCTTGGCAACGCTTCCGCCTTCTGCTAAATTTCCATATAAAATTTGCAAATGTCCGGTTGCTTTGATTGGGTTTTCTGCGGGAAGGATGATTTTTTGGGTGTCAAAATTTAATTCCGGTACTTCTTCTAAGTTTTCTGCAATTGTTTTTCCGGTTACGGTCATGCAATCACCATGCAGCCATCCTTTTTTAAGCAGGTATTTCATTACGGCTGGTATGCCGCCAACTTTGTGTAGGTCAGTCATCATGTACTTTCCGCTTGGTTTCATGTCCGCCAAAACCGGGATTTTATTGCTGATGGTCTGGAAATCATCCTGCGTTAATGGAACGTCCACACTTTTCGCCATGGCAATCAAATGCAAAACGGCATTAGTTGATCCGCCTAAAACCATAATTAGTACAATCGCATTTTCAAATGCTTTGCGCGTCATAATATCGCTTGGCTTGATATCTTTTTCCAGCAAAACTTTAATTGCTTTTCCGGCAGCCAAACATTCCGCATCTTTTTCGGGACTGATTGCAGGATTGGAAGAAGAATAAGGCAAACTCATGCCTAACGCTTCAATTGCTGCTGCCATCGTATTGGCTGTATAAATTCCGCCGCAGGCACCAGCGCCAGGACAAGCATTTTTAATGATTTCTTTAAAATCGAAATCATCAATTTGTCCGGCAATTTTTTTGCCTAAAGCTTCAAATGCAGAAACAATGTTTAAATCTTCGCCTTTATAATGTCCTGGTTTGATCGTTCCGCCATAAACCATAATGGATGGACGGTTTAAACGACCCATCGCCATGACGGAACCCGGCATATTTTTATCGCAACCCGGAAGCGCAATCACCGCATCATAATATTGTGCACCGCAAACCGCTTCGATAGAATCGGCAATGATATCACGGCTCACTAAAGAGTAACGCATGCCATCGGTTCCGTTGCTCATACCATCGCTTACGCCAATCGTATTGAAAATTAAGCCAACTAAATCTTCCTGCCAAATACCTTTTTTTACAATCTGGGCCAAATCATTCAGGTGCATATTGCAAGTGTTGCCATCGTAACCCATACTAACTACGCCAACCTGCGCTTTTTGCATGTCATCATCCGTCAGGCCGATTCCATAAAGCATCGCTTGCGCAGCAGGTTGCGTTGGGTCTTGCGTAAACGTTTTGCTGTACCGGTTTAATTCTACTGCTTCTTGTATTTCTGTATTTTCCATCGAGCCGGTTATTACTTTATATTTTTCGCTGAGGTTGGTTTATTGTCTATTTGTAAGGTAAACACTTGTATGATTTTTATCAATACTAAATTTAAAAAAAAATAAAAAGTATTATGTTTTAAATTTTTATCAAAAAAAGAATATAATAGTGTATTTTATTGTAAATGAAGAATTATAATCTAAGCTAACTATACCAAAACTCAATTTGGTATTTGGTATGCAATTTCATTTAAAAATTTTTTATCAGCTATTTCTGCTTAAAAATTAAATTTTCGAAAAAAAATTGTTTAAAAAAGAGCAAAAAAAAACCGGCTTTTGAGCCGGGTTTTATGTCGATAAAAGAAGTATTACAACACTGCTTCTACACCTTCGGCCAAAAGAACTACTTTGTTATTGAGCACTTCTATCACACCACCTTTAATAAAAAAAGTTAGTGTTTTAGCATTTACACTGGTACGGATAACGATTTTGCCATGATCCAGCGTAGAAATAATCGGTGCATGGTTGTTTAAAACTTCAAACGAACCAATAGAACCGGGAACAATAACAGAAGCTATTTCTCCGTCGAAATATTTTTTATCTGGGGTGATGATTTCTAATGTCATGTTTTAGGTATGAGGTTTAGGTATAAGGTTTTGGGTAAATATACCCCAAACTTGATACCTGATACCTTTTAATCGTTGGCTTCTGCTAATAATCTTTTGCCTTTTTCGATGGCTTCTTCAATGCTTCCGACCAAGTTAAAAGCACCTTCCGGGTACTCATCCACTTCGCCATCCATAATCATGTTAAAGCCTTTGATGGTTTCTTTGATGTCAACCAATACTCCTTTTAGCCCGGTAAATTGCTCGGCTACATGGAAAGGCTGCGACAGAAAACGCTGCACACGGCGGGCACGAGAAACGGTCAGTTTATCTTCTTCGGATAATTCATCCATACCTAAAATGGCAATAATATCCTGCAATTCTTTATAACGCTGCAAGGTTTCTTTAACGCGTTGCGCCGTATTGTAATGCTCAGCACCCAAAACAGAAGCACTCAAAATACGGGAAGTAGAATCCAAAGGATCTACTGCCGGATAAATCCCTAATTCTGCAATTTTACGGGACAAAGAAGTGGTAGCATCCAAGTGGGCAAAAGTAGTGGCCGGGGCCGGATCGGTCAAATCATCCGCAGGTACATAAACTGCTTGTACTGAAGTGATTGAGCCACGTTTGGTAGAAGTGATCCGTTCCTGCATCAAGCCCATTTCTGTAGCTAATGTTGGCTGATAACCTACTGCTGAAGGCATACGGCCTAACAAAGCTGATAATTCTGCACCGGCTTGTGTGAAGCGGAAAATGTTATCTACGAAGAACAAAATGTCTTTTCCTTGTCCTTCGCCTTCGCCATCACGGAAATATTCTGCAACGGTCAAACCGGATAAAGCCACGCGCGCACGTGCGCCCGGAGGCTCGTTCATCTGCCCGAAAACCAAGGTTGCTTTAGATTCTTTTAATTTTTCTTTGTTTACAGATGGCAAATCCCAGTCGCCTTTTTCCATCGAATGCAGGAATTCATCACCATAATTGATTACGCCTGATTCGATAAATTCGCGCAGCAAATCGTTTCCTTCACGGGTACGTTCGCCCACGCCTGCAAACACGGATAAACCTGCATAAGCTTTGGCAATATTATTTACCAATTCCATGATTAACACCGTTTTACCAACGCCTGCACCACCAAATAAACCAATTTTGCCGCCTTTGGTGTAAGGGGCTAAAAGGTCAATTACTTTGATACCGGTAAAAAGCACTTCGGTTTCGGTTGATAATTCATCAAAACGCGGTGGCGCTTTGTGGATGGGATAGCCTTGAGAATTATCAATTTTATCAATGCCGTCAATCGCTTCGCCAACAACATTAAATAATCGGCCTTTGATCTGATCGCCAACCGGCATTTTAATAGGCGAATTGGTATCATTAACCGGCATTCCGCGCAATAAGCCATCGGTAGAATCCATGGCAATTGTTCTGACCCTGTCTTCACCCAAATGCTGCTGAACTTCTAAAACAACTTTTTGGCCGTTGTCTTTAGTAATCTCCAGGGCATCAAATATTTTGGGCAAGTGTGCATCATCTGCAAAACTTACGTCAACTACGGGACCGATAATCTGTGCTATTTTTCCAATGTTTGGCATATATATTTATTAATATGAGCTTTTGTAGGGCTTTTTTGGGATTGCAAAAGTACGTTTTACAGGTTATAATTGCAACGAGAAACAGAAAGAAAATACAATATCAGCAATACTTTTAAAGGAAAATTAAAAAATAATATTGAAGTATTTTTAAATTGATATGCTTCTTTTAGGGCATAAAAATCCGGATTTATTGTAAACTGAGGTATTAGGAAAATGTCAAAAATTTATCGGATTTTGCTGAGAGCAATGCATTGGTAAGGTAATTTAAAAAAAATTATAGCGGATCGAAAAGATATTCTATTTTTGCAGTCCGTTTAAAAAAGCACTTGTAGCTCAATTGGATAGAGCATCTCACTACGGATGAGAAGGTTTGGGGTTCGAATCCCTACAAGTGCACTTTGTTAAAGCCTTCCCGGTTATTGCCGCGAAGGCTTTTTAAATGAAAAAAACAGCCATGCTCAATTTAGTATTGTTTGGCCCTCCTGGTGCCGGAAAAGGGACACAATCCGAAAACTTAATTAATCATTATCAGCTGGTGCATGTTTCGACCGGTGATATTTTTCGGGCACATATCAAAAATCAAACAGAATTAGGGCAAAAAGTAAACGCGCTTATTGCTGACGGTCAGTTGGTTCCGGATGCAATTACCATTGCCATGCTGGAAGAAGAGGTAAAGCAAAACCCGCAAGCTAAAGGTTTTATTTTTGATGGTTTCCCGCGGACGGTGCCTCAGGCTGAAGCGTTGGATGCTTTTCTCGCCAGTAAAAATCAAAAAATTGATGTCGTTATTGCATTGGATGTGACGCAGGAAGAATTAACGCGCCGCATTGCCGAACGACATAAAATAACCAACCGCCCGGATGACAATGCTGATAAATTGGTTAAACGCATTGACGAATATTTTACCAAAACCATCCAGGTTTTGCCTTATTACGAAGCACAAGGAAAGTTGGACAAAGTAAACGGCATCGGCGAAATAGACCGCATTTTTGCTGATTTGTGCAAGATAGTTGATAGAATTTAGTTAATAGCTAATAGTTTTCAGATGTCAGCTTTCGGTAATCAGCTTTTCGCCATGACCCATTAACCATAACCCATTAACTACCAATACTTCTTTTATCACCTAAAAATTCATGTCCCAAGGCTCCAATTTTGTTGATTACGTAAAAATTAATTGCCGTTCCGGTCATGGTGGTCCGGGTTCTACGCATTTGCACCGGGACAAACATACGGCAACCGGCGGCCCGGACGGTGGCGATGGCGGCCGCGGCGGCCACGTGATTGTGAAAGGCAACGCACAATTGTGGACCATGCTCCACCTCAAATTTCGCAAACATGTGATTGCTGAAAACGGTGATTCTGGCGGAAGTTCAACCAGTACCGGCAAAAGTGGTAAAGACGAAATTTTGGAAGTACCGCTGGGAACTATCGCCAAAAATGCTGAAACCGGCGAAGTTTTATTTGAAATTACCAAAGACGGCGAAACCAAAATACTAACGCTCGGCGGCCGCGGCGGCTTGGGCAACTGGCATTTTAAATCGGCCACGCAGCAAACACCGCGCTTTGCACAACCCGGCGAAGATGGCCAGGAAGAATGGAACGTGTTGGAACTAAAGGTTTTAGCAGATGTTGGTTTGGTAGGATTCCCGAATGCCGGAAAGTCAACTTTGCTATCTGTGGTGAGTGCGGCCAAACCGGAGATTGCTGATTATGCTTTCACCACGCTCGTTCCGAACCTGGGGATTGTGGCTTATCGCGATCAAAAATCTTTTGTGATGGCGGATATTCCGGGCATTATTGAAGGTGCATCCGAAGGAAAAGGTTTGGGCATCCGGTTTTTGCGGCATATTGAGCGCAACTCGGTTTTGCTGTTTATGATTCCTGCGGATACGAATCGGACACTGGTTCAGGAATACGAGATTCTGCTGAACGAATTGGAACAATACAACCCGGAACTGATGCAGAAACCACGCGTGCTGGCCATCACAAAAGCTGATTTATTAGATGAAGAACTCCAGCAGGAAATGAAAGCAGAATTACCACCGAATATTCCGGCCTTATTTATTTCCTCCGTTCAGCAAAAAGGTTTGGTAGAACTGAAAGATATGCTTTGGAAAGCCATCAATGCCTGATGCTGTTTTTATCGGGTAAAATTTCTTTTTCCATTCAAGCCAAATAAAAATATTGCTGATAAAAATTTATGCCGATAAAAGAAGCATGTTGTTGATACTTCTTTTATCGACCTATTTTTTGCCTGATTCCAGCATTGTCATCCTGAATTTGTTTCAGGATCCCTCAGGATTGATCGAGATTTTTCTAGTGAGAGATGCCGAAATAAATTTGGCATGACAATCTAATCCAACTTAAATTTCACTTTGCTCTTCATCATGTTTGCCTTTTTCCTCTGCCGGCAAAATTATCCTTTTTAGTATTTCGGACATGATCAAACTAAAAATCACAAAAGCGAGGAATATCATAAAGCCCGGTTGAAGCGAAGTATTGTTGGTTGTAACCGTTGACAGATATTCATTTTTGATATTCAGTTCGCTAAGCTGGCTGTCCAAAATGCCGTTGAAAGCGAGATAAGTCATCATGATAGCCACCACCATTACATCGGCCATGCTCCATTTGCCCGAATCAAATGCAAAATAATGGATCAATTTGCCGCGCATCCATTTTTTATGTCCAAGTGCATAAATCAAACCGGAACTAAGTTTGCTAACCGGAAAAAGCACACTGAAGCAAAGGATCAAAACGCCCACAATCAGCGATTCTGCATGTCCTGCTTTCAGCAATACCTCAACAACTTCCAGGATTCCTTTGCTTTGAAAAAATAAAATCTGGTTTTTAAAAATCATATTTTCGCCCAGCAAACTAAAATTGACCGTTTGAATACGGGCTTCAACATTGATCATGGTTGAACTAATCCCGACGACAAGTAAAATTACTGCTGCCAAAATCGAAAGCACAAAAAGGGTTTTATGCAGTTCTACCTGTTTTTTCAAAAAGAACCAGATGATTAAAAAAAGCAATGCACAGCCCAGCATGGAGTAAGCGTAAACGCCGCTTTGATGGTTGACATCCGATAAGATCAGATTTGTTTTTTTGTCGAGGGAATCGCCATCTTTCACATTGTATTTTCGGTACATTTTTGCCCTAACCGTACGCTCTGCCGTGATAGAACTGTCAAACGTGGTTTTCTCCAGCTCTTTAAACTTGCTGCTGGCCAGGCTTTTAAGTCTTTTTTTGCTCGATGGTTTATTCACCTGTTTGATAATTTCGCGGGCAAAACCAGGCACCTGCGCGCGCAGTTCTTTTTCATTTACAAAAACCTTGACTGCCGCTTTTTTCAGTTTGCCTACCAGCGTTTTTTGTGGCTTGTTGATGATCGCAATAGCTTTCGTAATCAAATCATTCATAATCTGTTCTACTTCTTTTTGCAGGTCTTTTTGCTGGCCCGAAGTAAAGTTGAAGCCCGATATTTGTTTGTTGATGATGATGGCCACCTTATCTTTCCATTGATTAACCGAAAGCAGCCCGAAAGTGATGCTGTTGATGGTAGCAAAATCCTCTTTGATCTGCTTTTGTTGTTCGGATAATGTATAAACCTTGTTGCCGCAATAAGCCATTGCCCCAAGAATTATCAGTAAAGGGATGATGAGTAAAACTTTGTATTTGTTTAGCATTTAGATAAAATCAAATGGTTTATGTCCCGCTTTGAACGTCAATTGTCGGCAGAATGTTTTTGGTTTAGGCAGAACCTTTTAAAGGCTTAGATTTCAATTGGGATCGAAATGAAAGTTGCAGATTTTAAACAAAATGTCTTTATCAATTCATTGGTTAGTTAAACCATTTGGCACATGCTGTCGTCCTAATCACAACTAAACGATAACAGCACAACCAATCACAATTTAATAAAACCAACTATGAAAGCTTCAGCCGATCTTCAACAAGTAATCATTTTACTAAAAGCTATTTTAGTGTTCTCCATCATTGTGGCAGTTTTAATTGCAGGTTATAATATTGCCATCGGAAACTTCCATCAATACGTTAACTTGTAAGTTTTTGGGAAGTAAACTTGTAATAATTATTTCAAACTGATGTAAACTATGCTGTTTTTACCAGCATAATTTAGGAGTTAATTTTCGCGGATTAGTTTCCAAACGTTATCATTAAAATCAACTTTTTTAATACCTGTAATCTTTGCTAAAACTTCAAAATAATTTTCATTTCCTTTTTCTTTTTTGCCGCAGCTTAACAATTGAATAACTGCCGGAAAACCTTTTTCCTGCTCTATTTTCTTTGTTAATAAAGCATTAATGGCATAATCCACATTTAAGGGATACCTCCCGGCCGGATCAAAGTTTTTGCTTTCATTGTACAATTCCAGCCAATTTGTTTGTGGGTTTGCCTCAGCATAAGTTTTAAACTTGGCTAAAATTTCTAACCAAGTATAGCCCCAACTTCCACCATACAAATATGCTGTGCCTTCATCAACCGGCTTGTTAATAATGGTAATTGAAAGCACCTGATGCAATCTTTCATGCCATAAGTCATGCGGATCAAATTTGGTAAAGTTGGAAGTTAAAGTTCCGTTTACATTTAAATAACAATCGTTTTCTTTTGCAGTTTCTGAATTGTGTGCATAGCTGTTGTAGGCTGCTTTATAATCAACGCCTATCAATTGTAAAACCTCATGAAAATCATCGGCACAATAAAAATTAGTTGGCGTTTTTACTGCGTTTAGTTTTTTGTCAAAGTTCGCAATTAACGTAAAATATGCTTTTGCCTGCACTTCATTTAAGACATTTTTAAAATAGATGTTGGTTTGATCTAACTTTGTAAGTTTCCATGATTTGGTATTTTGCTTTAACGGTGAACGGAAATAAAACTGGGTTCCAACTTTCGAGGCCAGCAAAGTAAAACTTGATTGCAAAACAGGTGTATTTTCATTGATTCCCAAATACGATAATTGGATTAAAAAATCAGTATCATTTAGTCGGATAAAATTGGTTAAATAAGGTTTATAAAAGTTGGCATCTTTTAGTTTAGTGTTTAGGCCGGCATCTTTCAATTCGTCAAGCAAAACAGAAGTTTCCAACAAATCAGCATTTTGTATGCAGGAGTTTTCCTTGTTTGGTTTTCCCGTTTGCAATAAAAAGCTATTTAGAGAAGTTAAAAAAGCATGGTTAAAAACAGTATCACGAGGTAAAACAATATTCGTTGGTATCGATACGCTGCTGGTTTGGCCAAACAAAACCGGTGCAGTAAGCATCAGTAAAATAGCAATAACGGCTGGTCTTATGTTCATATTGGTTGTAAAGAGTGAAAGTTGATGAGATTTGATAAACAGTTACAACATACAAAAAATAAGCTGTTTATAAAATAATTTTAAACAGAAACGTTAGGTGTGTTAACTGTTTATGGTAGAAGATCATTAAAAAGATAATCAATTTAATGGGAGCTATTTTAGTGTTCTCCATCATGGTGGCAGTTTTAATTGCACGTTATAATATTGCCATCGGAAACTTCCATCAATACGTTAACTTGTAAGTTTTTTGGGAAGTAAACTTGTAATAATTATTCAACTGGATTATTCATTTAGTAAATTAAGGCTTTCAATATTGATGAAATACTTTCTATTTTACACTGTATAGATTAATTAATCAAAATTGTAAAATCAACCATTAACTTTTTGTCCGCCAACTTGTAACGCTTTTTTTATTTTCCTCAATAGTTTGTATCTGCTCTTCTGTATAAACAGGCCCATTTAATAACATTTCAATAAATGCAGTCTTATCATCTTTAGCTGGTTCTTCTTCAACAAGTTCGTGTCTTAGCCTTGCTTTTTGAGCAGGTGTTAGGGATTTAACTGCGGTTAAGAGTTGTTGAAATGGTAATTGCACTTTTATTTCCATGATTTGAATTTACGGATTTTATCACTATAAGATATAATGTAAGAATAAAATTAATAATGATGAAAAGGACATTATTAGAATACTTCTTTTATTAACCAATTTTTTTGAAGCTAAGTTTTCGAATCTTGGTTGCATCATTCTGTTGTTTTACTTTGTAGTCGGGTTTGTGCTTCTTCAATGGATTTCTGAAGTTTTGCCTTTAGCCATTCTACAGGCGGCAACTCTGTTAAGTATGTAGCTACGTGAATACCGGATTTATCTAATTCCAGTAATTCTACCATTTCATCACTTTTTTCTGCGCAAAGTAAAATTCCCAACGGTGTGTTTTCCCCACTTTGTTTTTCGTGCTTATCTAACCAGCGTAAATACAATTCTAATTGGCTTTTGTACTCGTGTTTAAACTTGCCAAGCTTTAATTCGATCGCTATTAAGCGTTTTAACTTGCGGTGATAAAAAAGCAAGTCGATATAAAAATCATCGTTGTCAATTGTGATACGTTTTTGCCTTGCCAAAAAAGCAAAGTCGTTGCCAAATTCTAATATAAAATTTTGAAGTTGGGCAAGTATAGCTGTTTCTAAATCTTTCTCGGAGTAGGTATTTGTTAAACCTAAGAAATCAAGCATATAAGGGTCTTTCAAAAATAAGTCAACACTCATTTCTTTGCTTTCCCTGAGTTGCTTTAAATCGTTGTAAATTGTTTCTTCCGGCTTTTTGCTGATGGCAGTACGTTCAAAAAGCATACTGTCGACTCTTCCGGATAGTTGCCTTACACTCCAGTTCTCACTGCTGCACATGGTTATATAAAACTCTCTTTTAACCGGGTCTTTTTGTTTTAAGATTTCTACTATATGGCTCCAGCTTAATTGTGACGACAGTGTTGTCACCATCTCAAGTTTCGGAAAGGATTTGTAAAAACTCAACATGCGCAATAAATTACGGTAGCCATAACCACGTCCATGTGTTGTAGCAAGTTGCTCACCAAGGTTTTTTATTATCCTTTCGCCGTATTCGGCCTTGTCCTGTTTTATATATTCTTCTTGTATTGTTTTACCTATTTGCCAATACAGTAGCACCATCCCTTTGTTAATTGCTTTAGCTACATAATTTTGTGCTGTATCTATTAAAGTAGAAACTTTGCCTATTAAAGATTCGGTGTTTTCTAAATGGTTCATTGTTATTTTATCAATACCAGCACTGCTAAATCTGCTTGTCTAAGCTAATGCTTTTAAAGCCAAAAGTTTTATTATCAGGAAAAGTTAAAATGCTTCTTTTACCAATTGATTTTAGGTACCAAGTTTTTATTATAGATTTAACGGATTGCAGATCCAAAGTTCAAAGGACTGGATTAAAAACCTAACGCACTTATAACTGTTTAGCTACAATTATTCAAAAGTATGACATTCTATTAATTCGGGTAATGTGGAGATATCCCAAATTGCTTTATCTTCATTTAAACTTTCGTAATACTTTTTTGCGGCTGATAATTTGTTAAATACTCTTACTTCTTTTGCTTTAACCTCAAATTTGCCGCTTTCATTAGAGTAGTCATAACCTTGGCCTCCATAATACTTTAATTCTTTTTGCATGTATAATAAATTTTAGATAAATATCTTTTAATTGAAATTAAGTAATAATAATGTACCTAAGCTTAAAGGAACACTTGTAATATAGAGCTTAAAGTACAAGATTAGAAATTGTAATCAACTGATAAAATTGTGATTCTAAATTTTACTTTTCACTAGTCTTTACCAAAAGGTAATTTACAAATGCGCTGCAAGCAACCAACATGAATTTTGCATCTTCTTGTTTCAATTTTGACTCGTTTAGTAAAGAATGTCTAATTCCGTTTTCATCGCTTGTATAACCGTACAAACTTAAAAAGGACTTTGTAAGAGCTGGGTGAAGTTCGTGATTTTTTTCTACTTCCTTTAATGCTTGTCCTAATGTTGCCTTTGAATTTTGTGTAACAATACATGAGAAAGATTCAATTGCACTAATAGACTCTTTAATTGAGTTACGATAGTCTGGGTTAATGCGATCACTAAAAAGCTCTAATGCTCTACGTAAATGTGTCTGTACAGGTTGGTATTTAGACGTATCTTGTAATGCTTCCTCAATAGAAGCAACTTCTTCTTCGGAACTAATTTCAGTTATTAATTTATCAACAAAACGATACGCGGAAAGGTGTTCTTCCAAAGTATTATTTATAAAAACTATAAATTCTTTGTTTACCTTATTATCATAACCTCCATTGTAATCTTCTTCTTGGTAATTGTTTGGAATAAATTCTAAAATATCAAACATTTCGTTCCACTGTAATTCAAGAAAGTCCTGCTTTAATTTAAGTAGAATTGCCGAAGTATGGTTTCCAAGTTCGTCTATTCTATTTCCATAATGTTTAATCCAAATCATTTTTATTAAAAAACTAATAGGATTTTCTGATTCAGATATCCAAGTTGGAAACCTATCGAAATAAAAAAAAGTTAAACCGTTCCAAAGAAAATTTCTTAATCTATCGTCTGCACTTTCTCTTTGAATAAGCGTTCTAACTGGTTTAACTCCTATACGTTGTGAAAATGATGCCATAAATTTATATTATTTCTCCTAATTTAGTGATTCTATATCTTTCACTTAGAATTTATAGGTTTATTAATCAATCCCTAAAACTAAAAAATCCCGCTCAAACAAGCAGGATTTTCCAAATTAAAAACTTCAATAATTTCACTCCATCCGATAAACCAAAACCTTAAAAGTTCCCGGCACAGCATTTCGTGTACCTGCAACCATATCTGCAACACTCAAATAAAGCTTGTGTGTTTTGGTATCCAAAGCCAATGTTTTCACACGAACTTGTGTTTTTAAAGTTTGTACCACGGCATAGTCATCAGCGGTTTTTTGTTTGATAATAGTAGTTGTTCCATCGCCGTTGGAGGCAAAGATGAGCTTGGTCGCAGGATCATAAGCTACGGCATCTACGCCAGCTCCGATGGGAACGGTGGCTATCACTTTTCCGCTGGTTTCATCCACCACGCTCAAACCTTTGTTTTCGCGGCAAACGGTAAACAGGCGTTTATTTTTGGCATCCAAAGCCAAACCTGTGGGCGTGCCGCAAGGGCTTAGCGGATAATTGTGCAGCACTTTCATCGCTTTGGCATCAATTACGTTCATGCTGTTTTTATCCTCTAAATTATTGTATATCTTACCTTTACCATCGCTGACGGCAAATTCAGGCCCGCCGCCCAGCGCAACGGTGCCGGTTTGTTTCATCGTTTGCGGATCGATCACGGCGGCATTATTGCTTTCTCCGCAGAAAGTGAAAACACGATCAGAAAAAGGATCATACATAATCGCATCCGGGCCGTTCACATTCGTTAATGAAATCGTGGCAATGGTTTTTAGCGTTTTCAAATCAAAAACAACAGCTGCATTAGCGCGTCCATCGCTGATAAAACCTTTGTTTAGATGGTTGACAATGGCGATGCCGTGCACACCTTTCATATCGCTGATGGTGCCGATACTTTTCTCGGTTGCCAAATCAATGACGTTCACCGCTGTGCCATGCGAAACATACAAACGGTTGTTTACGGCATCAATGCTGAGGTAATCGTAGCCACCATCGCCGGAGAGCGGAATGGTTTTATCGGCCACATAAGTTTGTGCGTTGGCACACCAAGAAATACTGCCTAAAAACAGTATCATCAAAAATTTCAGGGTTGGTTTCATGCTTCTTTTATCGGTTAAATTTTAATGTTAAGAATTGGTTTCTGATAGGTTGTGGATGGATTGCGAAGTATCGTTTCTATACAAAATACGGATCATGCTGGGCAAAACGATCAGCAGCAAAGGCAAAGCAACCACAAAACCGCCAATCACGGCGATGGCCAGCGGCTGATGCAATTGTGCACCGGCCCCGATGCCCAAAGCCAGCGGCAAAAGCGCAATGATCGCCCCTAAAGCAGTCATCAGTTTGGGCCGAAGGCGGGTGGAAATGGAATAAACCACGGCTTCGTCCACCGTGCTTTCCAGCATACTTTGTTTGAATTGCAGAAACGTAAAAATCGCGTTTTCGCCGATGATGCCCACAATCATGATCAGGCCGGTGTAGCTGCCTACATTTAGCGGTGTGTGGGTGAGGAGCAAGGCCAGAAAGCTGCCGGAAATACCCAAAACAGCAAGCACCAGGATCAAAAATGCAATCCGAAATTGCCTGAATAAAAACAGTATCACCCCAAAAACCAGCAAACTGGAAGTGATTAAAATGATTAACAATTCTTTAAAAGATTGCTGCTGCTCGGCGTAAGCACCGCCATATTCCACATGGTAACCTTGCGGCAGGTTTACTTTTTGGGCAATATTTTTTTGGATGGCAGGCATCACCGTTCCCAAATCGCTGTTTTCTAACCGGGCACTGATCACGCCCATCGATTGCAGGTTTTCGCGTTCAATTTCTGCATCTCCTGCCCGCATTTCCACATGCGCCAGGCCGGTAATGGGTATCTGTTGTCCGTCGCCCAAAAATAAATTCATGTTTTTAATGCCTTCCACACTCAAACTCCGGTTGCCCGGATAAACCATGCGGATGGGCGAAAGCTGCTGCGTTTCGTACAGATTGCCCACCACATTGCCTTCCAAAGCCGTTTGTATTTGGAATTGTAAATTGGCCGGCGTCAAATTATATTGCGCCAATTTGCTGTAATTCGGAACGATGCTGACGGCCGGACCAGCAATCACAATGCCGTCAAAAACATCAGCCGTGCCTTTTACTTCGGTTACCGCAGCGGCAACTTGTTTGGATAAGGCTTGCAGTTTTTGCTGGTCATCACCAAAAACCTTGATCTCGATGGGTTGGGCAGAAGTCATCAAATCGCCCAGCATATCGGTAATTACCTGGCCAAAATCTACCCGCAAAGCCGGTTGTGAAGTTTCAATTTTTTTGCGGAGATCACTGCTCACTTCGTCCGTTGTTTGGTCGCGTTTTTTTTTCAGCTGGATGAGGTAATCGCCGCGGTTCGGTTCGGTAATAAAAAAGCCCATTTGTGTGCCTGTTCTGCGCGAATAAGTGGCCACTTCCGGTTGTTTCACAATGATTTTTTCTACTTCGCGCAGCATCCGGTCGGTTTCTTGCAGCGAAGTTCCGGGTGGCGAACTGTAATCTAAAACGATACTGCCTTCGTCCATTTCCGGCAAAAAACCGGTTGCCAATCGCCCCGGAACAAACGCAATGATCAACCCTAAAAACAGCATAATGGCAAAGCTGAGATAAGGCCGTAAAATGAAAAACGAAACCCAACGCTGCTGTTTTACAACATGTGCCGATGCTTCTTTTACCACCCTTTTTTTGGTGTTGCTAAGCAGGAGGTAGATCACCGGCAAACCAATCCAGGTAACAAAAAACGAACAAACCAAAGTGATGATCATTGTGTTCGTCATCACTTTAAAATACGCGCCGGCCACGCCACTCATCAGCACAAAAGGAATGAAAATAACGATGGTGCTGACGGAGGAACCAATCATGGCAGGCAGTAAATAGTCAATGGCTTTTTGCAGCAGTTTGCGCGTTGGTTCTTCAGGATGCTCTTCGTGTGTGCGGTGGATTTGCTCGACCACCACAATCGCATCATCAATTATCAAACCGATGGCGGCGGCAATGGCACCAAGCGTCATGATGTTAAAAGTGTAACCAATGACGTACAAAACAATCAGCGTAAAACACAGCGTAACCGGAATGGTAATCAGGATGGTGGCACTCGCCTTCAAAGAGCGCAGAAAAATAATAGCCACCACAATGGCCAGTGCCAAACCAATCCACAAACTATCCGCAACGCTTTTTACCGATTCATTTACAAAATCTGCCTGCACATAATATGGCTTGATCGTAACACCTTTTGGCAGGATCTTTTGCAGCCGCTGCACCTGCTTTTCCATATCTGCAGAAAGCGAAACCAAGTTGGCATTGGGCTGTTTGATCACGGCAATCAGCACACCTTCATGTCCGTTGGCGTTAATTTTGGTGTACTCAATGCCCGGATTGATCTGCACTTCTGCAAAATCTTTCATCCGCACCACACGCTTGCTGTTATTGCTCACCACCACGTTTTCCAGCTGATCTTTGGCGTTCAGCGTAGCATCGGTAACGGTGAGGTACAGCATTTTATAATCCGACAGATAGCCTTCGGATTTTACAAAATCAGTTTGGTTCAGCGTATTGCCGATCATGTCCGGCGTGAGTGATAAGGCACTCATTTTCTGCCGGTTCAGCAGCAGCCAGTATTCTTTTACCTTGCCGCCAATCACCCGGATTTCTGAAACGCCGCTGATCTGCGATAAAAAAGGTTTGATCGTGAAAGTTGCCAGTTGCCGCAGTTCGATGGGCGATTTGTCATGGCTTTCCAGCGTGTAGCCGCTTACCGGCAGGATGGAAGGGTTCATTTTTTCAACTGAAATTTGTACATCGGCTGGCAAATCGTTCCTGATCTTGCTGATCTCTGATTCAATCCGTTGCTGGCTCAAATCGATATTCGCGCTCCAGTTCATAAAAGCAGAAATCTCGCAACTGCCGCGGCTGGTGGTGCTGCGCACGTAATTCAGTTCCGGTATTTGTTTGATGGCGTTTTCCAGTGGTTTAGTTACTGTGATCATCATTTTATTCACCGGCTGCAAACCTTCATCCGCAATAATTTTTATTTTGGGAAAGGTGATCTCCGGGAAAAGCGAAGTTTGCATTTTGGAATACGCAAACACGCCGCCCATTAAAATCAAGGTCAAAACCAAGCTGATGGGCTTTTTATAAAAGATAAAAATATCTTTGGCGGGCGTGCTCATGGCTGTACAATTTTAACTTTGGCCGTATCGGGCAAACTGTAATTTCCGGTCACCACAATTTTATCTTCCGCAGAAAACCTGGGCGACAAAATCTCAATCCGGTCGTTCGTTTCGATGCCTTTTTTAACGGGTATTTTTACGGCTGTAGTTGGGTTGATCAGTTTCATCACATAGAACTCAGTTTGGGTTTCGTTGGAGAGCACAGCAGATTTGGGCAGCGAATTGGCATGTGCGCTGGAAGATTTAACCATTCGCGCCCGCGCAATTAAATTCTCCGGAATGGTATGCGTTGGCTTTACTTTGATTAAAATGCCCTGCGTTTGCGAAAGTGTATCCACCGAAGGCAGCGACAACGTAACTTCCCCGCGCAGCTTTTCGCCGTCGGGCAAAGTCAAATCTACCGGCTGGTGTTCTTTCACTTCAGCGCGCATTTCATAAGGCAACTGCATCAAAAACACAAAGCTGTTTTTATCGATGATAATGGCCAGTTGGTCGCCGTCTTGTACATAATCGCCCTGCTGATGGTTCAGTTGCGAAATAAAACCTGATTGCGTGGCCTTTATTCGCCCCAAACCTGAAAAATGAAAAGTAGAATCCAGCACGTTGATGCTGTTGCCAATGCTGCGTGCTTCTTTTGTTTGCACAGAAAATAGCAGCTTGCCGCGGTTCACGTAATCGCCTGGCTGCACATTTACCTGGCGCAAATAGCCGTTGATATTGGCCTTGACGTAACTTTTGAGCAGGTAAACCGAGCGCGCACTCAAATCCATATAATCCGTGAGCGCATCTTGCCCGATCGTGGTTACCGTAACCGGCGTTTGCGCATCAGCGGCAGGCACATCCTCTGCTGCGGGTTCTGCGGATTTGCTTTGGCAGGAAAATATCGACACCAAAATTATACCGATAAAAGAAGCATGCAACAAAAAAGGCTTTATGCGGATCAAAGTTTTTCTCATGATTTTACCGGTTCCAGTAGTTTAACTGATTGATTAACTGCAACCTGCTGATATTGGTTTGGGTGAGCAGATATTTGGCATTCAGGTAGTTGTTGATAGCCAGCACCAGATCGGCCACACGCAGATCGCCGGTTTGCATCAGCTCAAAATCCACTGTAACCAGCCGCTCTGAGTATTTAAGCTGATCCGCAATTTGTTTGATCAAACCTTCGTTCCCGCTGATCTGCTGCTGCAATTGCGCGATTTGCTGGTTGTATTGTTTGCTAAAAAAGGCTCTGTAATTTTGGCGCGTTTCTTCCTCCAGATTCAGCTTTTTATATTGCAGTTTCCGCTGGCCGCCATCGTAAATCGGCATTGCCAAAGAAAAGCCGAAACCAGTCCCGAAATTGTTTAAAACGGGTGAAATAAAGCCCGTGTTGTATCCGCCGTTGGCAAAAACGGCAGCGCGCGGCCGATAGCTGAAATTGATAAGCTGCCTGCTGTTGATCAGCCTCAAACTATCTACCTCGTAGTTCCTAAAAAAAATACTGTTACTGGGTTTCAGTTCCGGGTTTCGTTGGATGTTTGGTTCTGTCAGCTGTACGGCCACGGTATCTTCAATCCCCGAAACATAGTTCAGCGAATCAAAATCTGTATGAAACTGGATCCGCGATTGCGAGAGCAGCAGGTTTTGCTGTTGCAGCGTTACCAAAAAAGTGAGGTAATCGCTCTGCCGGTAAACGTTTTGCTGCGTTAGTTTTTTCAGGATTTTTTCTTCTTTGGACAACAAATTATTTACCTGCTGATTAAATTCCAGCTGTAGCAAACTGCCGTATGCAGTGATGTACTGGCCGGTGATGGTGCGGTTTAAATCCTGTTCCAAGATTTTGGATGTGTTGCGGATAGAATCTGACTGCAGCCCAACCGTTTTTAGCTGTGCCCGGATATATCGTTTGCTATCAAGCAGTTGGCTGGCATTAACCAGTCCGCTTAGCGTTTGGATGTTGGTGATTGCGCCGTCATAACCAAACCCGCGGATCACCGGTGCAATGGCAGCAGAAATGCCCAAAGACACCTGCGGTTTATAAAACGCCCTGATCCGCGCACTGTCTATTTTGGAAGCAGCAATTTGGTTTTGGTAATCTTTTAAAAGCGGGCTGTTTTTTTGTGCCTGCTCCTGATAATAGGGCAGCGTATTGTTTTGGGCAAAGGATGCCGAAAAATGTATCGATAAAAACAGTATCAAACCATATTTTATCATTCTGCAAAGATCAATCAAAATGGTGCACAAAGCTAAAACCCGGATAACCTTGTGTATAAGCCGGAATAGCCACCGTTTTGAAGCTGTAATTTTTAAAAAGCTTCCTAGCTACAAAAGGATAAATCGTGTAAGCAATTTTGGTTGAAGCAATGCCCAATCCGGCACCGGCCACAACATCTCCAAAATAATGGTGGTTGTTGTACAGCCGCAGCACGCCAACCGAAGCAGCCACGGCATATCCGCCATAACCGATCCAGGGCGAAACATCTTTGTATTCCTGGTACAAATATTCGGCAGCGGTAAAAGCAGAAGCCGTGTGGCCGGAAGGAAAAGATTCGTAATCGCCGCCGTCAGGCCGCAGTTCGCGCACTGATTTTTTGGTGATTTGGCTCCCAACTTCCATAATTCCGTTAGAAATTAAAACGATCAAAGTACGGTCGCGAAAATTGTGTTTTCCGTTAATGCCAGCCGCGTTCAACCCATAAAGTGCTGCTGTAGGAACCAGCCACAAATAATCATCCACATGGGTTGAAAAATTTGGATTATTAGTTACGATTTGATGCTGGATAGAATGGTTTAAATCTTTTAAAGGCGGCACAACGAGGGATAGTGCGCCATAAGTAACCATGGCCGCCGGCACGATAAAAGGTTTGAAACCAGGCGCAATCAAGGCTGTTTTTATAGGGGTAAAAGAAGTATCGCGAAATTTTTTGGTTGGGATTTGCTGGGCAAAAGCGGTACAAAAGCTCAGGTTGAAAAGTAAAATCAGGCTGCAAAAACTTCGTATAAACATATACTTCTTTTATCGATATAAAATTTGAGTACCGCTCAAAAGTAAAAGATAATATTGTAGAAATTCTGAAATTGTAACGGAACACAATTGTAAGAAAAAAATCAGATGGCAGTAGTTTTGTAACAATTATAGTCTCATCACCAAAAATTCAGCATTTGTACAGGCTTAAGATCGATTTTTGCAGGTGGAATAAGAAAGAATTTTTTTAGTATGAAATACGCTTTTACTTTAATAATACTCCTGTGTGGTTTTCAATTTTCAAATGCACAAAATAAAACCGGTGCAAACAACGGCCAGATCACCGGCAGGGTTGCGGACGCTAATACAAAAGCACCTGTGGATTACGCCACGATCACTGTTTTTAAACAAGGCAGCACCAGCGCACTTAACGGTTCAGTTACAGATACGAAAGGCAACTTTGCGATCAAAAATCTGCCTGCCGGCGAATATGAAGTTACGGTAGATTTTATCGGTTATCAGCGTAAAATAATCCCTCATGTTGCTATTTCCGGCACCGTAGCAACTGTGGCTTTGGGCACGGTTACAATCACGCCTGTGCAAAACCAGTTGAAGGGCGTTACCATTACCGGAACTGCTTCTACAGTGGAAAATAGGATTGATAAATTGGTTTACAATGCCGGAAGTGACCTGACTGCGCAAGGTGGCGTGGCTATTGATGTGCTGAAAAAAGTGCCGATGATCAGTGTGGATGTGGACGGCAATGTAGAATTGCAGGGAAACCCCAACATTAGGTTCTTGATCAATGGCAAGCCTTCCAGTATTTTTGGTGCAAGTTTAGCGGATGCTTTGCAATCTATCCCGGCCAGCCAGATCAAAAGTATTGAGGTGATCACCAGTCCGGGTGCTAAATACGATGCAAGCGGCACCGGCGGCATCATCAATATTATTTTGAAAGACAGCAAGGTGCAGGGTTTTAACGGAAGTGTCAATCTTTCGGCAGGCACCAGGCAAGAAAACGGCTCGTTGAATTTAAACCTGCGCAAAGGAAACATCGGTGTGAGTGCTTTTTTATCCGGAAATGACCAGATTAATGTGCGGACCATCACCCAAAATAACCGCTTGTCCTACAATAATGCAGCCGATACTTCTACACGTTTGCTTCAAAATGGCAACAGCGTATCAAACAGAAGTGGTTATAATTCCGGTTTGAGCGTAACCTGGAGCATCACGCCTAAAGCTGATTTGACGGCTGCGATCGGCTTAAACCGTTTCGGAAACCACAACAACGGGCTGACCAACCAGGAACAAAGTATGCAGCAGGCGGTCGGCAGCACTTCGTTTTCTGATGTGTTGAGTTTGCGGAATTCCAACAGCCGGTTCAATGCCAACGCGGTGGATTACAGTTTAAACTACAAAAAAAGTTTTAAAAAGGAAGGGCAGGAGCTGGATATGCTTTTCACGACCAGCAGCAGCAAAAATACTTCTGATTTTTTCCAGCAGCAAGATTATCAGTCCGGCAGGTATGTGTCTTCGGGATCAACCAGCAACAATCCGGGTAAAGATCAGCAAAGCAATATTTCCATCGATTATACGCATCCGTTCAGCAAAAAATTTACCATTGAAACCGGCGTAAAAGGTGTTTTTGAAAAGATCAGCAACCAAGTGGCAACTGATACTTTGGCCGGAAGTGATTTTGTGCCGAATGCCAACCAAACGTATGGTTTCAACTACAGCCGCCAGATTTATGCGTATTATCTTTCAGCGCAGTTTACGTTGTTTCATGATTTTTTGGATGCCAAAGCTGGTTTGCGCGATGAATACACCACAGCAACTGCGGATTTTCCGGGAACGGTTTTGCCAAACTACAATATTCTGGCTCCGTCGGCCGTGATCTCGCACAAAATCAATGAAACGCAAACCATCAAGTTCAATTATAATTACCGGATTGAACGGCCAAATTACGGCGATTTGAACCCGTTTTATAATATTTCTGATCCGCATAACATCAGCACCGGCAACCCAAACCTGAAACCGGAAATTAGCTACAACTATGAATTGGGCTACAATAAAACTTTTGCAAAAGGGGCAAATATTTATATCGGTGCTTTCTATCGGCATACTATCAATGACATTCAGCCTTATACCACGCAATACGACACGCTTAATATCGGCGGCACCAGGTATTCAAACGTATTTTTGAGCCAGCGCTACAACATTGGTTCTCAAAACACAACCGGTATTAATTTGTACGGTTCGGTGCCGGTTACTTCAAAATTAAACCTGCGTTCCAATATGTTTTTTGGTGATCGCGTTTCCATTAATCCGGGCAATCCAACCGTTAGCGGTGTTACTTATCGCATCAATTTAAATGCTTCTTATAGTTTTCCGCATGATTTGGTTGGGGAAGTTTTCGGCAATTACAATGCTTCCCAACGCACCATTCAGGGCACGCGGCCGGCATTTGCCTTTTACAACATTGCTTTCCGCAAGCAATTGCTCAACAAAAAAGCAAGTATCGGCTTAACGGCAGCCAACCCTTTTAACAAATATGTTGACCAGCGATCCATCACCACGGGCAACAGTTTTTACCAAACCAATTTGCGGCAGGTGCAGCTCCGTTCTTTCGGGATCAGCCTGAGCTATAAATTTGGTAAGCTTGAATTTAAGAAAGAGAAAGAGGAGAATGGCAGCTCGGTTCCGGCAGTGGATCAGCCTTAAAATTTATGGCCCTAAAAACAGTATTTGTTTTTAAGCTAATAATAAAAACTCCTATCAAAGTTTTTAAGAGCCGGTTAAGTTTTATCCGAAAATCAATAATGCTTCTTTTATGCCTATAAAATTTGATTTCTATATAATCAACAGGGACAGAAAAGGAATTTGAAAAATCAAGATTTTGGGTGATAAAAGAAGCATAGAAAAAACCCTGAACAAAATTTAAACAGGCTCTTAAAATACTTCACCAAGATTTACAAAAAAACCTTGCGAGTTATTACCGATACCATAATCAACACAAAGATTAGTATTAGAATGCTTATTAAACTTAATTCTTAATCCGGGCCCATAACCAGGCAAAATTCGTTGAAAAGTATTTTGCTGATTTGAAAAGCTCTCAGCATTGATAAACAGCACACCACCTAACAAGCCGTTATTGGTAATTTTAAAACGATACTCGCCTTCAAAATAAAGCATGTTGTTGCCGCGAAACCTTCCCTGTGGATAACCTCTTCCCGAATTACCACTATTATCCCAGCCAACGCTTGGCAGATCGAGATATGGTGGCTGGCCGTTTAGGGTTAACCAGTCCAGCATCCAAAACGCGAGTATTCGATTTGAATTATTTCCGAGCTTGATGTACTTTCTAAAATCCAATGTTAAGCTTTGCCAGTTTGTATTACTTCCCAGGAAAGTAAAGTTAGATCGAAAAATTGCATTGGCGTAAACCCCGTTTTTAGGATTAACAGGATTTTTCCGGTCATCATAAAGCAGATTGTACGAAAGGCCGGATGATGTGGAGGACGTGTTTAAACCATATTTTTTAAAGTCCGACAGCGTTTGATCTTCATTTCCGGCTTCTGTTATATGATAATGGTAATCCAGATTATAACCAAATCCAGTATATAAATTGCTATAAATTTTTTTGAGGACAGTTTGATAAAAACGGATATAAGCGTAATTGATCAGATTTTTTTCTCCTAAAGTGGTTAAACTCCCCAAACCAAAAGTATTTTCAGGATACCTGAGGAAGCGCCAGTCGCCAACAAAGTTGTATTTGGCATCGGAAGACCAGATACTGGAGTTGGTGTGAAAAAGAAACTGCTTATGCTGATCGTAAGTAATGTTGGAGAAAGCCGTAGAAAGTTTTCCGGTACTGTTTTTATCGGTATAAAAAACCACGCTGCCTGATAAATCTACCGCGAACCCGGTTGAGAGTGTATAGCCTGCAGAAGGGACAAGCGAAAAATTGAATCGTTTAGAAACGGAATCTGACTTTGGCGGGGCCTTCTTTCGCAAAGAACGGATGATATCAAAAATATCTTTCTGCGCTATTGTCGTATCTGCTGTTGGCAAATAATTACCTTGCTGATATTGACGGTTTAAATCAATACAATAAGCCTTTACAAGGGTGATTGAATAAAAAATTCCTATCAATAAAATTTTATGATTTTTCAAAAATATCGGATCAGCAGAAATTACATTTTTTAACAATGTTGCATAATTATACAACTATCTTAACACAAAATTAGATTCAAAAATTGTATGAATTCTGTATTCTTTATACCGTTTTTTAAATCTAAGATTCTGTTTAAATTTATACAAGATCCTTCGATCTACTTTCAATATACTTAGGATTGATACCAATGCTTCTTTTACCCTATAAAATTGGTGTTGCCATCAATTTAAATAAATCAAAAACTAAGTTCTTGCCATTTTTTAGGTGATA